>DASRMB010000072.1:0-223680 GCA_035648135.1 Prolixibacteraceae bacterium | reverse complement strand
ATGCTACTTTTTTAGTTTGCTGATATTTAATTTCAAATTGATATGGTGTTAAGTATCCTAACGAAGAGTGTAGTCTTCGTCTGTTGTACCATGTTTCTACATACTCAAAAACAGATAGTTCAGCTTCGTTTATAGTGTTGTATTTTTGATGATAAACACATTCTGTTTTTAAGGTTTTAAAGAAGCTCTCCGCAACTGCATTATCCCAACAGTTAGCTCGTCTGCTCATGCTTTGTGATACTAAGGTGTTTATTTTTTTTTGGCTCATTATGCTTGATGGCCAGTAGATTGGCTTTCTTTTAACTGGGGGCCAATGCATTTATTGCTGAATTGGGCGATTCACGCACTTCGGAGTGGCGGCTGAACTTTTCGCTGGCATTCAAGCCCATCGATTCAATTATGGGTGTGTTGATCGGAACCATATTTATCTTCTCGGGCCATGAACCGACTCCTGAAAATATTCAGGTGATGAAAGCTGCCATCGAATACGAAAGCTTCCTGAGGTCGCAAACCATTAAGGTTGTATCCCCTATGCCTGATCTTGTGCGGTGTTGAGTTTTAGTGGTCGTTGATGATGATGAAAATCAAATTTCCCGAAATTGTTGACGAGAAAACCGAAGAAACCACCGGGGGAATGAGCTATTTCGATCGGCTTCGTTACCCACATTTTCATGAGGGTGTGATTGCATAGTTCTTTTACAATGGTGCGCAGGTGGGAACATGGAGCTTTTCATTACCTACTTTAAAGATTATAGCAGGAACGGTGAAAAAATCGGTGCCTTATGCTTACCCGAATGTTGGTGGCGTTTGCTGTTGGCCGGTTTGCTTATGCATTCGTTTTGAAATACATTGAACCACGAAAACTGATGGGAATCTGCAGTGTAATAAATATCTTGTTTGCAGTAGTTTGCGTGTTATTCGCCGGATGGATAGACGTGTGGGCCATTTTCCAACCAGCTTTTTCATGTAGCTGATGTATCCGACTATTTTTGCGTTGAGCATCAGGCAACTTGGTCCGAGAACTAAAATTGGTGGTTTGGTATCGGTAATGGCCATTGTTGGAGGCGTTGTTTTTATACCCGTTATGTGTTGATTGGCGCAAAGCGTAAGCATGTGGGCAGCAATGATGGTTTCTTTGGTTTGTTACATTGTAATTAGTTATTTCGCATTTTTAAGAGCAAAAATATAGCAGGAAATATTTGCCTGATTGAGAACTGAATGATTATTTTTGTTTCGAAAATTTTGAGTTCATTGATTTTGTCTGATTGAAAATCAATGAAGTCTTTTATTTATTCTATGATTTTTGACTTTCCCAGATAGACCACCATTCTAAACCTGAAAAATCAGGAAACGATTTTTCCTGAATGGTATGAAATTCCATTTCAAAAAAAGCACAATGATAGTCACCCTGAAATAAGCTTTTTGAGTCAACTGTTTGAAGGAAAGAGTCAAAACGAATTATTTCGGCGAAATATCCTGATTGCTAAACAGTCAGCTTTAAGCCAAAAACGCTGAATCTTTGCCAATGCGACTGATAACAGTATATATTCCTGGTGCAAAAGAAAGCGATATTTGGGAGGGTGGAAAGATCGCATCAGTTTGCCATGGAATAAAATTTCTTCGGACGGGAAAGTGCAAAATCATCTATAAGTTGAATCGGGCATATATCAGTTTATGGTTAAACAATAAAGTTGAAAAAATTATGAGAAGCTTCCATATCTTAATTTGTATTATTTTCTTCATTGTCGGATATCAATCCGTTTTAGCCCAGCAAACCCCCAAATGGGGTGATCAGGGTGATGGAACTTATTGTAATCCGGTCATTCCAGGCGATTATAGTGATATTGACGCCATACGTGTTGGCGACGACTATTATGCCATATCATCTACCATGCAGTTTTCGCCGGGTATGGTGGTGCTTCATTCCATAGATCTTGTCAACTGGGAAATTATCGGCCATGTAGCAAACGACCTTACCCGCATTAGCCCGGAAATGAACTGGGATCGAATGAATTGTTATGGCAAAGGTGTTTGGGCGGGTTCCATCCGTTACTATAAGGGTAAATTCTGGGTCTATTTCGGTACGCCCGACGATGGATTCTTCATGAGTTCGGCCACCAATCCAGCTGGCCCCTGGGAACCGATTCACCAGTTATGGAAAGTTTCCGGATGGGACGACTGTTGCTCGTTTTGCGACGACGATGACCAATTGTATTTCATTGCCACCAACTTTGCCCTTGATGCGAAAACCAATAAGAAGTACAACATCCACCTTTTCAAGATGACACCTGATGGGAAAAGCCTGATCATGGAATCCGACACGATCATTTATCAATCACTTGGAAGTGAGGCCAACAAGCTATATAAAATCAATGGCCTGTACTATCATTTTTTTAGTGAAGTCCACAGTGAAGGTCGTGTGATGATGATGGAACGTTCGAAAAGCCTTTACGGCTCCTGGAAAATCAAACAATTAAACCATGTAGACCCAACGAAAGACAGGGAACCCAATCAGGGCGGATTATTACAGATTGCACCGGATAAATGGCAATTTTTTACCCATCATGGCACCGGAGGAAATTGGGAAGGCCGTGTCGTCAGCCTTTTACCGGTAATATGGATTGATGGATGGCCTGTCATCGGCGAGGTGGGCGAAGACACAATAGGGTCAATGGTTTGGACTGCACCAAAACCAATAAAGTTGAAAAATAAACTCACCATTCAGACCAGTGATGAATTTAATTCCCCAGATCTAAGTCCTCAATGGGAATGGAATTACCAGCCACGGGCAGACAAGTGGTCTTTAACCGATCGCAAGGGATTTCTTCGCCTTCATGCTTTTAAACCGATAAGATCCGACGACAGCAAACGGATTATTCTCAGAGCGGGCAATACGATTACACAACGCAGTATGCGTACAAAAGCAAACATCGTAACTGTAAAAATGGAGATTGGCAATATGTCAGACGGTCAGTATGCTGGAATAACCCATTTTTCTACAAAAAAATATAGCACTTTCGGGATAAAACAGGAAAATGGCGAGCGGTTTTTGGTTTATGACTACAATGGGAATACAAGTACAGGAATAAAAATCACCGGGAAATTCGTATGGCTCAAATCGATCTGGGATTACAACGGAATCAATCAGTATTTTATTAGCATAAACGGTAAATCATACAAGCCTTTTGGCAGTGATTCTCAATTAACCTGGGGAAGCTATCGGGGAGACCGCATCGGAATTTTCAACTTCAATCCCAAAGAAGATAAGGGTTATGTGGATGTGGATTGGTTTAGATATAGTTATTCAAAGTAAAAAGCCGGACCTGAAAAGGGAGTTTTTATTCAGACCTTCATGAATTCATTTTTATGAATGACATCCCATTTAAAATTAACGTCATTTTGACGCTTTTGATTATTTTCCCATATTTGTTGACAATTAGCTAAACTAAATTCTCAGCTAACCATGAAACGAACTGTCCTTTTCCTGTGTCTGATTGTGTTGATGTTTGGTCAGACAAGTCTGGGCGCTGTTTCCCAAATGACCAATCCACTCGATTCTGTCTATCTGTTTTCGTACTCGACAGAAAAAAGTGCTGGCCACAATGGGCTTCATTTTGCCAGGAGTACCGATCATGAAAACTGGTCGTCAATTGGCCCGGAATTTCTCTTTCTTTTTAGCGACTACCGAAGATGGGGGAAAGAAAAACGTTTGGTTACCCCGTTTCTGATTCAGGCAAAAGACGGAATGTGGCATGGTGTGTGGAGTCTCAACGAATACGATGGAACTTTTGCCCATGCTGCATCATCAGAGCTGATACACTGGACACCTCAATCCTAACCCATCGTGATGGGAAACAACAATTGTCTGGAGCCTGAAGTTTCGGTCAATTCTATAAATAAACAATACCGAATCAAATTAACCTGAAAACCAAAATGAAGAATCAAAAACCGACAATGAAATTATTCCTTTCAGCCCTTTTCCTGATAGCCTTAATTTTTATGTTTGGATGTAAAACAAAAGAAGAAACTTCGGCCTATTTATTTGTTTATTTTACCGGAAACGGCCCGGGCGAAGAAGCCATTCGGTATGCCGTAAGTGAAGACGGTTATCATTTCCGCGCTCTCAACAACAATGAGCCGGTGCTTGATTCCAAAAAGATCAGTACTTCGGGTGGTGTTCGCGATCCACATATTTTGCGCGGAAACGACGGCAAAACCTTTTACATGGTGGCTACCGACTTGTATGTGCCTGAGCAGGGCTGGAATAATTATGCGATGATCTTATTAAAATCGACCGACCTGATCAACTGGAAAAGTTTGGTGGTCAATATTCCTGAAAGTTATCCGGAACAATTTGGTGATGTTAACCGGGTTTGGGCACCACAGACCATTTACGATGAAGCGACCGGAAAATACATGGTTTACTTTTCGATGAAACAAGCCGAAGGTCCCGACATCATTTATTATGCTTATGCAAATTCTGATTTCACCGGATTGGAAGCTGCTCCCAAACAATTGTATTTTCCATCGCCCGACAGCAACACCAGAGCTTGCATTGATGGTGACATTATTCCTTTTAAGGGGAAATTCTACCTGTTTCACAAAGCTGAAGACGGCGATCCGGGCATTAAACTGGCTATTTCCGACAAGTTAACCGGAGATTACAAGTTGGTGAGCGACAAACGGGTTGATTGTCAAACCAAACCGGTTGAGGGGAGCGGTATTTTTAAACTGAATAATTCGGACGAATATATTCTGATGTACGACATGTACACCAGCGGTCGCTACCAGTTTACTAAAAGCACCGACCTGCAAAACTTCTCGGTGATTGATGAAGAGGTTTCAATGAATTTTCACCCGCGTCACGGAACTGTGATGCCGATTACAGAAATAGAGTTAAAACAACTGATCAGTCAATTCGGACGGTTTGATGATTTGCTGGTAGAACCAACTTCTCCTGAATTGAAAAAGCTGAATGTGGTGATTGACGGAAAAGCCAAAATCATGCATCTGCCAGTAAAACTAGGAGTTGACCGGAAGAACTTTGATCCGCTATTTGCTGGCTTTCCCGGTATTACGGTGAGCCCGGAAGGACCGCAGGATTTTTCAAACGGAGCCGTGGCATACACTTTCACCATTGTAGGTCAAGGTGAAGTCGTTTATCAGGTGAGCGCTTCGGAAGATCACAATCCGGTGTTGGATGGTTATTATGCCGATCCGGAAATTTTGTATTCTGAAAAAACCGGTAAATATTACATCTACCCAACCAGTGATGGGTTTGACAATTGGTCAGGAACTTATTTTAAAGTTTTTTCTTCGGAAAATCTGGTTGACTGGAAGGACGAAGGGGTCATTCTTGATTTGAAAAAGGATGTCAGTTGGGCCGATCGCAATGCCTGGGCTCCCTGTATTGTTGAGAAGAAAATAAACGGAGAATACAAGTATTTCTACTATTTCACTGCCGCGCAAAAAATCGGCGTTGCAGTTGCCGATAATCCTACCGGACCTTTCGTTGACAGTGGCAAACCGCTGATTGATTCTAAACCCAAAGGAATTACAGGAGGGCAGGAGATTGACCCGGATGTGTTTACTGATCCGGTGACAGGGAAAAGTTACCTGTACTGGGGAAATGGTTACATGGCTGCAGTTCAACTGAGCGACGATATGATCTCGATCGATAAACCAAGCCTGAAATTGATGAATGTTGACGGAACATTTCGCGAAGGAAGCTATGTGATCTACCGCAAAGGAACCTATTATTTCATGTGGTCGGAAGACGATACCCGCAGCCCAAACTACAAAGTCCGCTACGGAACTTCTGATTCGCCGCTGGGTAAACTGACGATTCCTGAAAACAATATCGTTATTCAGCGCGACTCTGTAACCAATATTTTTGCAACCGGTCACAACTCCGCTGTTCAGGTTCCGGGTAAAGACGAGTGGTATTTGGTTTATCACCGCTTCACTTACCCGAAAGGAGTTGAAATGGGGGGCGCAGGAGGTTTCCACCGCGAAGTGTGTATCGACAAATTGGATTTCAATGCTGATGGTTCAATAAAACAAGTAATACCTACACTTCAGGGAATAAAAAGTATAAAAGATGAAACATCCATCACAAGACCAAAATTTTGACACACAGGCGGATGATTATATAAGCGTTTCGGGTTTCGGGTTGCGAGATACGCGATATCGAAACCCGAAACCCGTAACATAAATAAAAGAAACCTTTGATTGAAAATATAAACACATGAAAATTAGAATTAGTTTACTCTTCGTTATTTTGCTGTTAACCGTTTCTGTTGCAGGCGCTCAGCAAAAGGAGATTTCTACTTCCGGAAATTTGAGAAACCAAACCTGGACTTCGGACAATGGAAATGGAACCTTTACCAATCCATTGTTTTACGACGAGTTTTCTGATCCTGATCTGATTCGTGTGGACGATGATTTTTACCTGACCGGAACAACCATGCACGCCATGCCAGGGCTGCCGGTACTTCACTCCAAAGACCTTGTGAACTGGGACTTTTTGTGTTATGCCAGCGAACGTCTGGATATGGGTCCTGAGTTCAGGCTCGAAGAGGACAAGGATATTTATGGTCAGGGAATTTGGGCGCCAAGTTTTCGGTATAACAATGGAATTTATTACATTTTCACCAATGTAAACCACTATGGATCACAAGTCTATACCGCAACGAATCCTGCAGGTCCGTGGGAACATTATAAGCTGAATGCGACCTTGCACGATCTTTCGGTTCTTTTTGATGATGATGGAAAAATATATGCCATCTGGGGATACAACGAAATTCACATGGTCGAATTGAAATCCGATGTTTCCGGTATTATTCCTGAAACAGAGAAGATCATTATTCCGAAAGATCAGGGAGCAGGTGAAGGAAGCCATTTTTATAAAATCGATGGGAAATACTTCATCACATTAACCAATTACGATCCGCTTTGTTACCAGGTAACCGCGCGTGCCGACAAGCCTGAAGGCCCTTATGAGATTGAAGTAACCAGCGCTGAAGAGAATCTGGGTGTTGCTACAACATACCGGATGCCACGTGTTAGCCTGGGACCTCCTTTTGATATTATCAAATCAGATAAAAATTTTGTAGGCTGTATTCCTATGCATCAGGGAGGATTGGTTCAGACCCAAACCGGCGAATGGTGGGGATTTTCGATGATGGACTTTAATTCAGTTGGACGGACACTCAACCTTTCGCCTGTTACCTGGCAGGATGGCTGGCCGTATTTCGGTTTGCCCGGAAACCTGACCCGCAGCCCAAAAACCTGGATAAAACCAAACACCGGTCATAACGAAAAACCTCATGCACCTTTCGAACGAAGCGACGATTTCTCTGCCAGTACGCTGAAACCTGTCTGGCAATGGAATCATTGTCCGGATGATACCAAATGGTCGCTGACCAAACGCAAAGGTTATATCCGCTTGAATTCATTGCCAGCCAAAAACTTCTGGCATGCGCGAAATACATTAACTCAACGTGCAATTGGACCACAATCCACAGCAACCACCGAAGTCGATATTCAAGGACTGAAAGATGGTGATGTGGCTGGTTTAGCCTTATTGAATCTTCCTTATGCATGGATTGGAATTGTAAAAACTGCTACTGGATATGAGCTTCAGCAATTTGATCAGACCAGCGGAAAAATCAATTCAATTCCTGAAATTATAAGGATTGACAAAAAGAATAAAACAGCAACCATTTGGTTACGGGCTGAATGCGATTTTGATGTTGATAAAGCCAAATTCAGTTACAGTACCGATGGAACGAATTTCCAAAATATCGGAGATGAGTGTATTCTGGTTTATCAGCTGAGAACTTTCCAGGGAGTTCGTTATTCCTTGTTCAATTACAACTCAAAAGGCGAAAATGGCGGATATGCTGATTTCAATTCGTTCGAAGTATATGAACCACAGCCCGGTGGTTTGACACGACCAATTCCTTATGGTAAAACCATTCAATTCACAAGTTTGGGCGATAGTACTGTTTTGGTTAATTGGAGAGGTTTCGTTCGCCCTGTTTCTATGGATGATGCTCTGGCCAAAGGAAACGCTTCCTGTTTTCAGGTTATCGACAAAGGGAATGGACGTATCGCGCTTAAATCTGTATCAAATGGCGGATATGTAACTGTGAAAGGACTTGGACTGATGGCTGATGTTCGTATTGAGCCGGAAGATCAGGGAGAATCCTCTACTTTCCAGTGGCAGGATATGATGCGTGGCGATTTGATGCTGATGTCTATCAAAACTCATCGCTACCTTTTTGCTGATCCGAATGCCGGAAGTCTTATTTCTGCTGACGCAACCGGAACGCGTCCTGACAGACAAGACGGCGCTTGTTTTTCATGGAAAATTGTAAACAATTAAATGAACTTATTTATCTTAAAATAATAAACACAATGAACTTTAAATCAATATTCATTTTAGCCACCATCTTCTGCCTGCTCTTCGTCATGGAATCTTTTTCGCAGGAGAGGAACCTGACTGTAAATGTCAATAAACCAATTGCACCCATTCAGCCAACCATGTGGGGAATCTTTTTCGAAGATATCAACATGGCAGCCGATGGTGGAATTTATGCTGAATTGGTCAAAAACCGTTCGTTCGAATTTTTCAAACCATTGATGGGCTGGGAAATTTTGAAACCTGATACCACAACCGGAGTTTTGATCTTAAATCGAAGCGAAACCAATCCGGCGAATCCCCGTTACGCAAGGATTTCAATTGGTGAAGGTGATGATTCCTTCGGGCTTTCCAATGAAGGATTCCGTGGAATGGGCATTAAAAAAGGGATGACCTATCATTTTTCAGTATCAGCACGTCAAGCCGAAGGAAGTACGCTGGAAATGAGAATTGAAATAGTAGATACTTCAGGAGAAATAATTGGTACTGCAAATTTAGCTCCTGACACTAAAGACTGGCAGAAGTACACTGTAAGTTTTACGGCCGGTGTAACGGAACCGAAAGCAAAGTTGAATATCTGGTTCGCTGGGAAAGGATCTTTGGATTTGGATATGATTTCGCTTTTCCCGGACGACACGTGGAAAAACCGTCCGGGTGGTTTGCGTGCCGATTTAGTTCAGCTGCTGGCCGATCTGAAACCAGGTTTTCTGCGTTTCCCAGGTGGTTGTATTGTTGAAGGACGTGAACTGGAAACACGCTACCAGTGGAAAAAAACTGTTGGAAATGTTGACGAACGGCAAATAATTGTAAACCGCTGGAACACAGAATTTGCACATCGCCTGACTCCCGATTATTTCCAAACATTTGGTTTGGGCTTTTTCGAATATTTTCAACTGGCCGAAGATCTCGGTTCAGAACCACTGCCAATCCTGAGCTGCGGAATGGCCTGTCAGTTTAATACTGCGGAAGTTGTTCCGATGGATCAGCTAGATCCTTACATTCAGGATGCGCTCGATCTGATCGAATTTGCTAATGGTTCTGCTGAAACAGAATGGGGAAAACTGCGGATTAAGATGGGACATCCTGCACCATTTAACCTGAAAATGATTGGTGTCGGCAACGAACAATGGGGAACACAGTACATTGAACGATATATTGTATTTGCAAAAGCCATCAAAGAAAAATATCCTGAAATCCGAATCGTTTCAGGAACAGGGCCATCTCCTGATGGTAAATCTTTTGAATATGCCGCTGCCGAACTGAAAAAACTCAAAGCCGAAATCGTTGACGAACATTATTATGCCAATCCGGAATGGTTCCTCAAAAATGCCACCCGCTACGATAACTATGACCGTAATAACTACAAAATATTCGCCGGAGAGTATGCCGCACAAAGCGTAAAAACATGCAGTCCGAAAAATCAGAATAACTGGGAATGTGCATTGGCCGAAGCTGCATTTATGACTGGATTGGAACGCAATGCTGAAGTCGTTCAACTTTGTTCGTATGCTCCGCTGTTTGCGCATGTTGAAGGCTGGCAATGGAAACCAGACCTGATCTGGTTCGATAACCTGAAGTCGTTTGGAACGGCGAATTATTACGTGCAGAAATTATTCTCAAACAACAAAGGAACCCAGGTTTTATCCATTCTTCAGGATAATAAACCACTTACCGGACAGGATGGTCTTTTTGCATCGGCTGCATTTGATCAGAAATCAAACGAAATTATTCTGAAATTGGTAAATTCGACCGATAAAACACAAACCACTAATTTGCTTTTGGAAGGTGCTAATAAACTATCATCCAAAGGAGAAATAACCGTTCTGAAAAGTGATGATCTGAATAAAGTCAATTCTTTGGAACTGCCGACTTTAGTTAGCCCTGTTGAACATGAATTGATTATCAAGGGGAAAACCGTAAAACAATCACTGGCACCTTATTCTTTTACAGTTATCCGGATTAAACAAAATTAAAACCTGACTCTATCTGAATAAATCAATCATATAAAAACTTAACCCAATGAAAATAATCTATGTTGCCCCCTTCCTTCTGCTAATTGGGTTGGTTGCCTGTAAAAGCCAACCGGAGAAAGTGGATTATAAAATTCAGGGCGTTCCGTTTAATGAAGTCAAAATCAGTGATCAATTCTGGTTGCCAAAAATAGAAACCAACCGGACTGTTACGATTCCGGCTTCCTTTGCCAAATGCGAAGAAACCGGTCGGATTGCCAATTTTGTGAAGGCTGCAAAAAAAGAAGGTGAATTCGGTACTGAATTTCCATTTGATGATACCGACATTTACAAAACCATTGAAGGCGCTTCTTATTCCATGAGTGTTCATCCCGATCCGAAACTCGACCGCTATGTGGATAGTTTAATAACTATTATAGGTAAAGCCCAGGAACCCGACGGTTATTTATACACCGCACGAACTATTGATCCGGAACATCCGCACAAATGGTCGGGTAGCGAACGTTGGGTGAATGAATCTATTTTGAGCCACGAACTTTATAATTCCGGACATTTGTTTGAAGCCGCTTCGGCGCATTACCAGGCAACCGGGAAACGCAATTTTCTGGACATTGCCCTGAAAAATGCAGACCTGTTGGATCAGGTTTTTGGTCCCGGGAAACGGAATGACGCTCCCGGACATGAGATTGTAGAGATGGGACTGGTTAAACTTTATCGCATTACCGGAGAAAAAAAATACCTGAATCTGGCTAAATTTTTCATCGACAGCCGGGGAAAAGAAAATGATCCAAAGAAAGCGTATTCGCAGGATCATAAACCGCTGATCGAACAGGATGAAGCTGTTGGTCATGCCGTACGTGCAGGATATTTGTATTCAGGAGTAGCTGACGTAGCCGCTTTAACCGGTGATTCAGCATATCTGGCTGCCATCGACAAAATCTGGGAAAACATGGTTTCGAAGAAACTGTACATCACTGGTGGAATTGGTGCCCGCCATGCCGGTGAAGCTTTTGGTGACGAATACGAATTACCCAACCTGACAGCTTACAACGAAACCTGCGCTGCCATTGCAAATGTTTACTGGAATTACCGCATGTTTTTGCTTCACGGCGATTCGAAATATATCGATGTACTCGAACGGAGTCTGTATAATGGCGTAATTTCTGGAGTTGGGCTGGATGGAAAAACCTTCTTTTATCCAAATCCATTGGAGTGCGATATGCATTATCATTTTAATAGCGGCGAAACATTGGATCGTCAGCCCTGGTTCGACTGTTCGTGCTGCCCAACCAACATGTGCCGGTTCTTGCCTTCCGTTCCTGGATATATTTATGCACAGGGAAATAGCAGCATATTTGTGAATTTGTTTGTTCAAAGTTCGTCCACCATTCCACTGAACAAAAAGCTTACGGTTGCTATCTCGCAGGAAACCCAATATCCGTGGACCGGCCAGGTGAAAATAACGGTTTCTCCTGAAAAGACGAGCAAGTTTGCATTGTGTCTTCGTATTCCGGGATGGGCCGAAAATCAGGCTATACCAAGCGATTTGTATTCATTTATAACTCCTGAATCGGATTCAGTCTCGGTTACAGTTAATGGAGAAACTGTTCCGTTCAAAACTGAAAAAGGTTATGCTGTGATCGACCGCGAATGGAATCAGGGAGATATGGTCAATTATACTATCCCGATGAGTATTCGTCGCGTTGTGGCTAATCAGAAAGTTTCTGACGATTTGGGTAAAGTTGTCCTTGAACGTGGGCCAATCGTGTATTGTCTTGAAGGAGTAGACAACGGTGCCGGGTTGAACACGCTGGCTTTACCTGATTCCTCAAAATTAACCTCATCTTTTAATTCTGCTGAATTGAGTGGTATTGTTACCATTTCAGGAGATGCCACGATTGACAATGGAAAAAAGATGACAACCCAAAAGATTACAGCAATCCCTTATTTTGTATGGAACAACCGTGGAGCAAATGAAATGAAGGTTTGGATTCCCCGGAATTAACAACACATCTATTTTTTTGTATTTAGAGCATATCGATTCAAAACCAGTAACATTTGAATTTCAGATTAGTGGACTTCAGACGACGAATCTCAAAGTGGCAATCGTACATTGTTAATGATTTATTACCGTTAAGATCATTCAGGAAACAATTAAAATGGACAATTTGCTAACTTGCGGGCAGAGTAGTTTGCTCGTTTATCTGAAAATCCAAAAATCACAAAATGAATCTCTTTAAAATTTCGATTGTCTTATTACTTATGCCCTTGTGGGCCTGTAACAATAATACAGGCAGAACATCTGCAGAAAAGGCAGTTAATCTATCTGTTCCCATTGATGCACAGATCTATGTAACGGCAAAAGATACTCTTTTGCGATTGTCCAGAACTCCGGATGTTTCGTTTGAAGATTTCGGACAACCTTTGGAAACTCAGGTTTGTGTATTTGTTGATCCATCCCACACTTTTCAAACGTTCGTAGGTATTGGTGGCGCTTTAACAGATGCCTCTGCTGAAGTTTTTGCCAAACTTCCGGAAGCCACTCAAAAAGAATTTATGACGGCTTATTTCGATACTGAAAAAGGAATCGGATACAACTTTGCCCGCACCACCATCGCCAGTTGCGATTTCTCTACCGATTCGTATGGTTATGTCGAAGAAAATGACTCAACGCTGAAAACTTTTAATGTCGATCACGATAAGCAGTTCCGCATTCCTTTTATCAAACAGGCGATTGCTGCTGCCGGTGGTAAATTACCACTTTTTGTCAGTCCGTGGAGTCCGCCGGCCTGGATGAAGGACAATAATGATCTTTTACAGGGTGGAAAATTGCTTCCGCAATACGCTCAGGCATGGGCCAATCACTATGTGAAATTCATTAAAACGTATGAAGATCTGAGTATTCCGGTTTGGGGACTTTCGGTACAGAATGAACCCATGGCGAAACAAAAGTGGGAATCCTGCATCTATTCTGCTGAAGAAGAAAGAGATTTTGTGAAGAATTTTCTCGGACCCACTTTGGAAAAAAATGGTCTGGGCGATAAAAAACTCATTGCATGGGATCACAATCGGGATTTGATTTTTCAGCGTGCCAGTGTTTTACTCGACGATGCTGAGGCTGCCAAATACATTTGGGGAATCGGGTTTCACTGGTACGAAACCTGGACCGGCAGCGCAATGCAATTCGATAACCTGAGATTGGTAAAAGAAGCGTTTCCTGAGAAAGAACTGATTTTTACCGAAGGATGTGTGGAGAAATTTAGCATGGATCGGGTGAACGATTGGGCTTTGGGCGAACGTTACGGTAATTCTATGGTGAACGACTTTAATTGCGGAACGGTAGCATGGACTGACTGGAATATTCTTTTGGATGAAAAAGGAGGTCCAAACCATGTCGGCAATTTCTGTTTTGCACCAATTCATGCCGACACTCAGACTGGCAAACTGATTTATACCAACAGCTATTACTACATCGGGCAGTTCTCTAAATTTGTTGAAGCCGGAGCCAAACGCATCAGCTGTTCGACCAATCGTGATAAACTGCAGGCAACAGCTTTTATTAATCCTGACGGAAAAGTAGTGGTGGTAATCCTGAATTTATCGGATGAAAAACTTCCATTCAAATTGTGTATTTCCGGCAAAGCAGCTCCGACAACAAGTTTACCGCATTCAATTATGACGATGATTATTTGAAGAATCGGTTGAATTGATCATTCACTTTCCCGATAATTTTATTGGAATAAACCTCATTCTTCAAAATTCAGGATTTGACTCAATTTTTATTCAGGGATTGATTTACTTTGTGTCACAATAAGAACGATTTGAACCCGGAATTAACTTCAGAAGAATAACAGATGAACTAATTCAGGAAGGACCGGTTACCTTGATTTAAAGTTTATACCAGAACGATGGAGATAAAGAACGCCATTATAAACAGATCATATCCCGATAAAATTGCCTTTGTGACTGCACAAGGCGATGTTACATACAGTCAGTTGCTGAAACACATTCAGCAATACGCTTTATTGTTTGAAAATAAAGGATTTACCAAGGTGGCCATTTATGCGGAGAACTCTACTTCATGGATTTACTCGTTTTTTGCTGCTCTTCAAAACAACTGTATCGCTATTCCAATGGACTTCATGTCTTCGGCGGAGGATGTGGCTTACATGATCGATGACTGCCAACCTGAATTGCTTTTTATTAGCGCTGGAATGAAAGAGTCGATGGTGAAAGTTGACCAGAGAATCCGGCATAAACCTGAAGTTCTTGTTTTTGAAGATATTTCTTTAGATGAAAATATACCTGAAAGTCAGTGGATCGGGCCGGAAGATGACCATATCACCGAAGTCATTATTTATACCTCAGGCACAACCGGCAGTCCTAAAGGAGTGATGCTTTCGTATTCGAATATTCAGCAAAATATTGATGCTGTAATCGGATGCGAAATATATATTCCTGAACGTCAGGTCATGATTTTTTTACCACTTCATCATGTTTTCCCGCTGGTTGGTTCCGTGTTGACTCCTCTGTTCGTGGGATGTACGATCCCGGTTGCTCCTTCGATGCAATCGTCTGATCTGATGAAAACATTTACAGACAACAAGGTAGGCGTTTTCTTAGGCGTACCCCGTTTGTACGAACTGATGTACCGTGGCATTAGGGCCGAAATTTACAAAAGTGCGATTGGCCGTCTTTTGCTGAGTCTGGTTTTAAAGACCAAAAGCCGGAAGCTTGGAAAGTTGGTTTTCAAAAAAGTTCATCGGAGTTTTGGAGGTCAGCTGCAGTATATGATTGCGGGCGGAGCCGCTTTGAACAAAGAAGTGGGTACTTTTTTTTACGGAATTGGGTTCGATATTCTGGAAGGTTTTGGCATGACTGAGGCTTCGCCGATGATCACCTTTCCACAACATGGCAGGGTGAATATCGGTTCAACTGGAGAGGCACTGCCAGGACTGATCGTTGAAATTCGTGATGGCGAAATTGTAGCCAAAGGCCCGAGTATCATGAAAGGTTACTACAACCGGCCTGAAGAAACCGCTGAGGTAATTATCGACGGCTGGCTGCATACCGGCGATTTGGGATACCTCGATAAGAACGGATTCCTTTTTATCACCGGACGCAAAAAAGAAATCATTGTTCTTCCGAATGGTAAAAACATCAATCCGGTTGAAATTGAAATGAAACTGGATGGTTATGCGCCGGCAATTAAGGAAGCCGGCGTTTTTATGCACCATGAATTACTTCATGCGGTCATTTTTCCTGATGTCAATTTTCTGGCCGAAAATAGCGTGGATGATATTGATGAGTATTTTCGCGATCAGGTAATTTCTCCTTTCAATGCCGGAATGAGTTCGTACAAACGAATTATGCAGTTTACTCTGGTGAAATCGGAATTACCGCGAACCCGCCTGTCTAAACTTCAGCGGTTCAAATTCGCAGAACTCATTGAGAAAAAAGAAGAGAAAATAGTCTCGTCTGAAGAACCAGATACGACCGAATACCATGCCATCAAATCATTTATTGAAAGTCAGGTTGATATGGATATTTTGCCCGATCATCATCTGGTATTCGATATCTCGATGGATTCGCTCAGTAAAATGAGCCTGATCGACTACATCGAAAAACGCTTCGGAATTAAGCTGGATGAAGAACAGCTACTTAAATTTCCATCCATCCGGAAGATTGCCGAATACATACAGAACAACAAACTTTTCCACAAATCCGATGATCAATCGAATTGGTCGGGCGATTTGAACGAACAGTCGGATGTGAGTTTGCCGAAAGATGCCTTTGTACTTTCTCCGGTAGTTGCTTCAGTCCGCGGAATCTTTAGTTCGTTTTTCAAAATTGAAGGAAAAGGAATGGAAAATATTCCGGAAGGTCCCTGTTTTTTTGCCCCCAATCACGAAAGTAAACTCGATGCTTTTCTGGTGCTTTCGTACCTTGGTAAAGCGACGCTGAAAAATACCTTTTCGTATGCGAAAAAGGATCATGTCAAAGGCGGGATTCGCAAGTATATCGCCAGCCACAGCAATGTGATTGTGATGGATCTTTCGAAAGATTTGAAAAACTCGATTCTGAAAATGGCCGAAGTGGTGAAACAGGGTAAAAAGATTTTAATCTTTCCGGAAGGAACCCGGACAGAGACCGGACAATTGGGTAAGTTTAAGAAAACGTATGCCATTTTAAGTTCCGAACTGAATGTACCGATCGTTCCGGTTGCCATTTCCGGAGCCTATAGCGCCATGTCTTCCGGCGCAAAAAAAATGAAGTACGGCGCAAAAATAAGCGTTGAGTTTTTACCGGCTATTTATCCTGAAGGAATGACACCGGAGGAGATCAATGAATTGGTGAAGCTGCGGATAGTTGAGGCAATTGGGAAGAGCCGTCAGGATTAGAAACAGCAATCTTTTTATTTGTATATTTGCTTCATGAGCTTAAATGACGAAAAAATAAAAACTATTTCCGATTATTTCAGATCGTGCCCTGTTCTGAAAGCATATCTGTTTGGTTCCTATGTTCGTGGTGAAGCCGACCAACAGAGTGATATTGATATTTTAGTTGATCTTGATTATTCCCAAAAGATTGGACTGCAGTTTATTCAGATGAAGATTGATTTGGAAAGACTGTTACACACTAAGGTTGATCTTGTATCTTCAAATGGATTGTCAAAATATATTAAACCATTGGTTGATAATGAAAAGCAATTAATCTATGCGAGGTAATTTGGGTGATAAAGTCAGACTTCAGCATATTCTTGATGCCATTTTTGAAATTGAAGATTATTTGCAGGATACCAATTTTAATGGTTTTATGCAAAATTCAATGATGAGATTTGCCTGCCTCAAACAAATGGAAATTATTGGAGAAGCTAGTAATCAAATCTCAAATGAGACAAAAGAAAAATTTTCGATAATTGAATGGGCTCAGATAGTAGGAATGAGAAATGTATTTGTTCATGAATATTTTGGTGTGGATTCAAACTTGGTTTGGGAGATTATTAAGAATGATTTGCCTGATTTGAAAGAAAAAATCATTTTGATTATTAATTCAATAGGCTGAGTCAAAAATGATGAACCCATTTCTCAGGAGGGTAACAATAGAATGACAACCATTAACCACCAGTAATCCTTTATCTCTTCTTCCGCAACGCAATTACATTCGGGATTTCCCAGAAGTGATCGTTATCATCGTTGTTGCAGGTGTTCGACACGTAGCTGCCGTATTTGGCGATTACCGTGTCGCCGGTATTCACATACAGACTGGCTTCGGGACCACCTTCCAGATAAACTGTTGTACGGATATTTAGCGGCATTCCCTGCAAATAGCCGATCATGCTTCGGTGCGTGTAGGGTGATCGGCTAAAAATAATGTATAGATTTCCTTCCGTATCAGTTGCCGTAACAATCATGCTGCACGATTGATCGGGCCTTTTGGTGAAAGCCATTCCTTCACCGTTGCAGCTGATCATGCGCATTCCCTGGCAGAACGAATGATACTGGTGCTGTGCTTTCGTCCAGTCCTGACAGGTAATGTCGATGATTTCAAATGGCAGTTTTAACTTGTCTTTCGGATGCATGGCAAGCATGGCATTGTAGTAAGTACTTTTCTCCGGATTATTCAGATGTTTGTAATTCTTCATGTAGCCTTTGTTCGACTGTGTTTTGTTGTAGCTGTACATTCCGGCATTAATAATGATATTCTGATCGAATTCTTTAGCCCAGTCCGGTGCTGTACGCGGATGCTTGTCGTGTTCGGAGGCGGTCAGAAATTCAAAGTCGAATTTCCGGGCATCCACTTTCATGATCGTTAGTTTTGAGTCGTTGACAAGCGATTTTTCAGGAGCATCCAGTTCTGCATATTGCAAGCCGTCCATGAGATTGGTCCATGGAATTTCGCTGATCCAGCTGTTTTGCGCCATGCCGCTAAAAGCGATCAGGAGAAACAGCATCGTCAGGAATGAAATTCTCCCGAAACAAGGTTTGGTTCGCAGTGATTTATACATCCGTAAAGTCAAATCTTGAATTTCTAAATGGGAACAAATCGTATAATTCTCCTGAATAATAGAATTCGAAGGCTACCGCACCAAAAGAATATTTTTTCCCTTTAATATTGATTCCGGAGCCACCAACCATAGGATTTTCCTTCGGGATCGAAACTTCATAGCCAATGTTGTACAAGGTCGCCAGAATTTCAGGACGCTCACTAATCGGAAATCCGGCTCTTTCCCACTGAACCTTAATTTGCTTCACATTCAGTGCAGCATACAGGTAGGAATAGAAATGATTTTTGTACGAAGTCAAACGGTTGAAACGTTCCTGAGAAATATTTTTGGTCTGGAAGTCGAGCAGGTTCTCGTATTTTTCGCCAAGGTAAAAAACAGAGGTGCTGTCTTTCAGGTTTTTTTCGATTCGTTGGGCGGTAGGTACTTTAATGCCGGTTACGCCGAGCGAAAATGTAGTTTCAACCGATAAAATTTTCAGTGGTCCAATCCATTTTTTATAGGCTTCGCGGCTCGAATTGAATAGCCGGATCTGTTCGCCAACCAAAACCGCAACAATTAGACGGGGCTCCACGCCAGTCACGGCAGCGACCGAATCAATCAGTGGCTTGTCTTTGGCCACAGCCAATTTAAAGTCTTTCCATTCCGGAATGTTCATCCATTCGAAAACACTCCTTGTATTGAGTTTAGCATGATTGGGATCGTCGCTTTCTGCAAATGTATTTACTTCCGAATTGTATCCGGAATTTTCGTGCATGTGCATATTAACAGCCTCAATCATACGCTGAGCTTCCTTCAGGTTGTGGCTTTTGTAATAAGCATTCTGAATGTAGTAGGCATTGGAAGGATAAAACTCACTTAAAACCGAAAGGTTGTGAAACAGTCGGGCCTCGCTGTAATTAACAACGGTATCCTCAGTCATTCCGCGACCATACTTGTCTTTTATATCCTGAAAATAGCGGTCGTTTAAGTCAACTACACCGGGATCATTGGTCAGGTGAAATTTTACGGCAAAAAATGCCAGAGTCAGTACAAGACCGATTAATGCAAAAATGCCCGCAAATCCAAATCCTAAGTGCTTGAAAATCTTGCGGAAACCACTGTTTTTCATTTCTTAATTTATACCTCATTTAATTGCCGCAAATGTATAAAAATGTGTTATAATTTGTTAAAATGACCAAGTCTTTTATTCGAAAATGCATAAATAAATAATGAATAAGTTACCTTCGTTGCCCGTTTAATTTTTTGAGCTAGTTCAAAACGCAAAATCCAACTATGAAGTTATATCCTCTTGTGCTGGGAATCAGTCTGTTATTTTCCCTCTATTCCTTTTCACAACAAACACTTCCTGTTACCATAGAGCCAATTAATGTGAGCCTTGATATGGACTCTCTGAACAGTGATGTTGAAGATTTAGAGGTCGATTCCCTTCAGTCAGCAGATCAAACACTTTATAAAAATATATGGAACTGTACCCAGATCAAATATCCGGTCAGCACTCTTCCGGACAAGAATGACACCATCGCGATCTCGCTTTTAGGGCCATCTGACAATCCTTTTGTAATGCCGGTTCAGGGAGAGATTCTTTCGAAATTTGGCATGCGCCACGGACGAATGCATACTGGTACTGATATCCGCTTACATTCGGGAGATACGGTTCGATGTGCTTTCGACGGCCGGGTGAGACTGGCAAAAAAGTTTAATGGCTATGGGAATCTTGTCCTGGTGCGGCATAGCAACGGACTTGAAACTATTTATGCACACTTGAAAGCCATTAAAGTAAAGGTAAATGACACCATCAAAGCCGGAGATTTAATCGGGCTCGGCGGCCGCACCGGAAGGGCAACCTGTGATCACCTTCATTTTGAAACACGTTTGTTTGGCGAACCGTTTGATTCAAACAAATACATCGATTTGCAGACTTTTGCCCTTCGCTCTGACAAAGTTTATTACAAGAATAAACAGTTTGAAATTGACGAAAACAACTTCAGGAAGAAATCGGATATGCATCCTACTCCTGTTTTGGCATCAAAAGGCGTAAGTTCCAAACATGTAATCAGAGGAGGCGATAACCTTTGGTCGATTGCAAAAAGATATCATACAACGGTGAAGAAACTTTGTATGGCTAATAACATTACAGCGCAAAAAACGCTGAAAGTCGGTTCTGTTCTTCGGATTAACTAACTTCAATAGCTTTCGTAGGTCATTTTCCTGAAGCAGAAAATACAGTTTTTTGCTTCGTGAACGGAATAGCTCGATATTAAAGCCATTTCTGAAAATCGTATTTCCCCGAAGTATTGAGTTTACAACATAAACAAAGTTCAAAAGTGACAGTCTCCGGACTTAAATCCCGGAGAACAACTCACATTCGGCCATAAGAAGCTGCATGTTTCCTTCGGTTTTCCGAGAATTCAGGCTAATTTAGAAAACAATGAAATAGGACACGGATATGAAGCGTGGAACCAGTAAATCCGCCTTTGGACAAGCTGAAGCTGGTTCTTGAATTGTCATTCACCTTTTTCGGCTTATTTGTCCTTTAACCTCTGCATGGCAGTTGTATCAGTTTCAAAATCCATTACGAACCGAACGACACCAAAATAATCTTCAATACCTTTTTCTATTTTATTGGTTTTCAGGTATACGTCGTTCACTTTTCCGGCAACTTTATCAATCTCCTCGTTCCTGAGATTTTCCCAATGCTTCTGCATTCTTCGGATGTCATCGATCACCGGTTTGTCGATTTGATGAACCAGATCAGGAAAATTATGCAGGTGCTTTCCCTGAGATAGAAAATAATTCACCATACTGATGTTTGCACTGTATTGAAGTTGTTTCGAATCACTTTGTGAGCAAACCAGCCAACTGTAAAAGTTAGCTTCTGCTTCGCTGGTTATACCAAACTGGTGAGCAAATTCGTGAGCCAGTATCTGCGGATATTCAATCGACAGCAAACTGTCGTTCAGATGGACTTCACTAAAGAATGGTCCGTAATAACCAGCAATGGATGCTTTGGCAAAAAAAGAACTCAATGTAATTGGTTTCGGGCGCCGGTTGCCTTGTGGGTAGTTCAGTTTCAGGAACGAAGCATTTTTTTTGTACGAGGCTTCAACCAGTGAATCGATCGTAGAATATTTTACATTTTCGTAAGTGCAGTATGATTCATTCGTTTGGGCAATCAGGTTTTCGAAAACCCGGACAAACTGGACCGTATCAGGTTTTGATTTGGTAATTGAAAGCCGATCGTTTATTCCACTTCGGTAATAATTAAAACCCCAGAACCAATAAAACAGCACGTAGCAGATGCCCAGGGTCTGCAAAATCAGAAGAAAAAATTTTCCCAATTTTATTTTCCTGAATAGGGTTAAAATTAAAAGGACGATTAGAAATATAGCCAGAAGCCCATAAAATGCATCATCAATCGAAAACGAAACCCATTTACTCAAAAATGAAAGCAGGAAGGCAATTGCCGGATAAAATGTTTGTGAATAGACCGTTTCGGTTGCTCCGGGAAACCGTGAGAATAATTCAGTGAGACCAAAAGTACCAAGTGCCAACCAGATTGGCAACGCGGACCAGCCAAAGAATCTATTTTTGAATTTATTTTTTGCCATGATTTTAACTGAAATGAGATTGCGAAGATCAGGCTTTTTAGAGGAGAATCATCGGTTTTTTTGTCTATTTTTCAAGCTTCAAACATTTAATTATGAACGTACATTTTATTGCCATTGGCGGAAGTGCCATGCACAACCTGGCCATTGCACTGCATAAAAAAGGATATCAGGTATCAGGCTCTGATGATGAGGTTTTTGAACCTTCAAAAAGCCGGCTGGAAAAATACAGTTTACTGCCCGAACGGGAAGGCTGGTTTCCGGAAACGATTACCACCAATTTGGATGCTATCATTCTGGGAATGCATGCACGGCAGGATAATCCGGAGTTGCTCAGAGCTCAGGAACTGGGATTGAAAATATTTTCGTATCCGGAATACCTTTACGAACAAACCAAAGACAAAACCCGGGTGGTAATTGGTGGAAGTCATGGTAAAACAACAATTACTTCGATGGTGATGCACGTTTTGCGTTACAATCAGATTGCGTTTGATTATATGGTTGGAGCACAACTTGAAGGTTTTGATACCATGGTTTCGTTGAGCGAAGATGCCAAAATTGCTGTTTTTGAAGGCGATGAATATCTGTCGTCGCCCATCGACCGCCGTCCTAAATTCCATTTGTATTTTCCTGATATTGCATTGCTGAGCGGCATTGCCTGGGATCACATCAATGTTTTTCCAACTTTCCCGTTTTACGTGGAGCAGTTTCAGATTTTTGCGGATCTGATTCAGCCCAACGGTTCGCTCATTTTTTTCGGGAACGATGAAAACCTGCAACAGGTCGCTGAAAATACACGGGCAGATGTGAAAAAATTTCCATACCAGTCACACCAGTCGGTCATTAAAGACGGGATAACTTATTTATTAACTGGTGAAAGCAAACTTAAGCTACAGATTTTTGGCGACCACAACCTCCAAAATATTTCGGGAGCACAATTGGTTTGTCGCCAATTGGGATTGACCGATGAACAGTTCTACGCTGCGATTGTCGAATTTAAAGGAGCAGCGCGCCGTTTGGAAGTGTTGGCCGCAACTGAAAATTGTATCGTTTTTAACGACTTTGCCCATTCGCCATCAAAACTGAAAGCAACAACAGAAGCTGTGAAAAAACAATTTCCGGAGCGGAAACTGGTGGCATGCCTGGAATTGCACACCTTCAGCTCATTGAAAAAGGAGTTTCTTCCGCAGTACAAAAACAGCATGGATGCCGCAGATTTGGCTATTGTGTATTTTAATCCGCTTACCATCGAACACAAAAAGCTGGAGCTCATCACCAAACAGCAGGTAGCCGATGCTTTCGATTCGCCGGGGCTGAAGGTTTTTACCGATTCGGATGAACTATTTGCTTTTCTGAAAATACAGGACTGGCAAAATGCTAATTTGTTACTAATGACTTCCGGAAATTTCTCGGGTAAAAACCTGAAGGAACTGGCTGCGGACTTGGTTCAAAAAGTATAGATTCAGAATCTGAAGGCGTTGCTGATTTCCTGTACCGGAATTAAACTGGTCTTTCATTGGCAAAACTCAGGCTTAAAACAATAAGGTAAATATGGTTTCTTTATTTGGTACCGAACGTACCTGAAGGCTACCGCCATGAAGCCGCATAATTTGTCGCGAAAGACTCAGCCCGATTCCGGATCCTTTTTCACGTGTGGTGAAAAATGGAACAAATATCTGTTCGGCTATCTCTTTCGGAATTCCGGGACCATTGTCTTTTACCGAAATTTCAGGACGATTATTTGCCGCAAATCCGGCGACGATCTGAATTTTTCCTTCCGGAGTTTTCTCTATAGCTTCGAGCGCGTTTTTTACCAGGTTTAGTAAAACCTGAGAAATCAGATTTTCATCGGCAAAAATCTTCATTTCCGATGGATTTATTGTAACTGTCAGTTTAATATGGTTGCTGTTATCCAGTGAAAAGTACAATACTTTTATCCGGTTGGCCAGATCTTCAACTTTGAATATTTTCTGATCCGGTTTGGGTAGACGGGTCAGTTTTCGGTACGATTCAACAAAAAGGATCAGACCATTACCCTGTTCCTTGATCACATTTAGTCCCCGAATTGTCGTTTGTATGGTTTTTTCATTGATTTCTTCCGGAAGAACAGCTCGTCCGTCAATGGTGAAAAATGAACTCAGGCTTTCCGAGAGCGAAGTAATCGGTGCAATTGAATTCATGATTTCGTGCATCAAAACCCGGATCAGCTTCATCCACGAATCCAGCTCCTTCTCATCGAGTTCATTTCGGATATCCTGAATGGACAAGAGGATCAGTTCATCGTTATGAGTTTTAAACGAACTTGCTTTAAGCGACAACTCTATGGTGCCACGCCCGGTTACCACAGAGACCAACTTTTGCTCAAAGGGTTTAATATGGAGTACCGCCTGAAAAAGATTACGGTTGAGCCGTTCCAGCTGGTTAATATGCGTGAGCACATCAACTGACAGCATTTTTTTTGAAGCCGAATTGGCATGAAGTACAAACCCCTTAGAATTAAAAGTAACTATTCCGGTAGCCACATGTTCCAGCAAGGTTTGGAAATACTGTTCACGCTGTTGACTTTCAATTTTGAGCTGCTGAATTTGTCTGTTCACCTTATTCATGCCCGCATACAATTCGTTGATGGGTTTGTTTGTTGTATTGGTCGGGAATAAGAGTGTCGAATCATTGTTCTGAACCGATTCAAAAAAGTAGCTTATTTTCCGGTTCGTTGCATTTAAATATCTGATCAGGTTTAAAACTACCGGCACCTCAAAAACCAAACAAGCCAATGAAAAAATGAATGAGCTTTTAAGGGCGAACAACCATGCTGCTGCCAAGGCAAGTATTACAATTAACAGGACCCTGAAAATAATTTGTAAATAAAGGTTTCGACTGATCATTGTCCGAATTTTTTCGTTTTATTATAGAGTGTCTGACGGGTAACGCCAAGCTGGTCGGCTGCTGCGCTGAGGTTTCCGTTATTTTTTTCAATGGCCAGGTTGATCATCCTCTTTTCCATTTCTTCAAGAGTCATTTCTGCATCAATATTTTTTCCTGAAAGAATAGGCCGCATAAAAAAGTCTTCCGGTTTGAGTACATTATTCTCGCTGAGAATGACTGCTTTCTCCATGGTATGCTGCAATTCACGAATATTTCCGGGCCAGGAATATTTAAGCAGCTTATCCTGAGCCTGCTGATTAATTTTCAGATTTGGTTTGTTGTATTTAGAAGCATATTTTTTCAGAAAAAAATCGGCAAGAACCAGAATGTCATTTCCGCGCTCACGAAGCGGCGGCACTTCAATTTGAATGGTATTGATCCGGTAAAGCAAGTCTTCGCGAAACAAACCTTCCTGAACCATACTTTCGAGTTTTTTGTTGGTGGCGCAAATCAGTCGGATATCGACCGGAACAGTTTGATTGGAGCCAATGCGCGAAATTTGTCGGTTCTGGATGGCAGTCAATAGTTTAGCCTGAAGGTGAAACGAGAGATTGCCGATTTCGTCGAGGAAAAGGCTGCCTTTATCTGCTACCTCAAACTTGCCGGGGCGATTTTCACGTGCATCGGTAAATGCACCTTTCACATGCCCGAAAAGTTCACTTTCGAACAAGGTTTCGGTAATGGCACCCATGTCAACACTGACCAAAACTTCTTCAGCCCGTTTTGAGATCCGGTGTATTTCCTGCGCTATCAGTTCTTTGCCGGTTCCGTTTTCTCCGGTGATCAACACATTGGCATCAGTTTTTGCAACTTTTCGAACCATGTTCAGGACTTGCATCAGTTGCGGTGACGAACCAACTATGAATTTCTGTTCCCGGTTAATTTCATTTTTCAGGCCTTTTTCCTTCTCTTTCAGCTGGCTCACCTCTTTTTTCGACAAGTTAAGCTGGAGTGCTGATTTCAGGGTCGCCATTAATTTGGCATTGTCCCAGGGTTTTAGTACAAAATCGGTTGCTCCGGCTTTTAGCGCTTTCACCGTTAATTCAACATCGCCGTAAGCAGTAATCATGACTACCGAAATCTCCGGAAGAGTCTCCTTAATGCGTCCCAACCAGTATATGCCTTCATTCCCGGTGTCTATTCCAGCATTAAAATTCATGTCGAGGACAACCAGGTTGTAATCCTTTTTCCGAAGTTCTGTGGGTATCTGATTGGGATCAGAAAGCGTGGTGACAGTCTGGAATTCCAGTGACAGGAGAATCTCAAGTGCACTTAAAATGCTTTTATTATCATCCACAATCAGGATATTACCTTTTGCCATTTTTTTTAGTTAAAGGTACAAGCCTTTAAAACCAAAATCAATAGACTGTAAATTTATTTGACAATCTGTTGTCTATTATTTTAACGGGCAACCAGGGGTGTAAAACAATGGTTGTTGATTTTCAGTAAGTTGCAGTTGTGGCATTATTCTGGCACATGATCTGGAAAATGAATAAAAAATGACACGTAATATTTACATACTTTTTTTCGTCTTTTGGTTTGCATTAGGAAATTCACTCGTAGCCCAGACCAACTGGAATCTGAACAGGTGCATTTCGTATGCAATTGAAAACAACAACGGATTGAAGCAAACGGAGATCCAGGAAAAACTGGTTTCAGAAGATTTGAATCAGTCGAAACGAAACCTTTTACCTGGATTAAGTGCATCATCGCAGGCTGGGCTAAACTTTGGCCGGTCGATCGATCCCGCCACAAATGGAATTAGTAATACCAAATTTTTTAACAACAGTTATGCAATTGGAGCATCGGTCATTCTATTCGATGGTTTTAAATTGCTGAATCAAATGGAGTATCAGAAATTCAGGAAAAAGACTTCTGAGCTAAACAGGCTAAATGCCATTGACGACCTGGCTTTTAGTGTAATGACCTCGTATTTTAACGTGATTTATTATCAGGGAATGTTGCAAATCGCTCAGGAACAGGTTGAAACATCAACCATGAACCTGAAAAAGACTGAAAGGCAAGTCGAACTAGGCATGAAATCGAAAACAGACCTGCTCGAAATGAGCGCGCACCTTGAGGCGGAAAAACTAAACCGTATCCAAATGGAAAACAGTATGAAAAAAGCCATGCTCCAGTTAAGACAACAAATGAACCTGACCGATGAGGCGGAGCTTGTTTTGGAAGCGGAACAAAGTCCGATGGTCGTTATTGCTGAAAAGCAGGAAAGGCAGGATCTGTTTTCGGCCTACACCCAGAGGTCGCCCTATTATCAATCCTATGTGGCCCAGTTGGGCGCGAGCAGGAAAGCTCTGGCCATCAGCCGTTCTCATCTGTATCCTTCGCTTAGTGCCAGTGGTTCAGTGAACTCAGGCTTTTACGAAACGACCAAGGATGTGTCAGGAAGAACAATGGGATTCAGCAAACAGTTGGAAGCCAACCGCAGTCAGTATCTTGGAGCTTCGCTTAGTATTCCGATTCTTAGTCGTTGGGCAGTCCGTTCGGACATTAAAAAAGCTAAGCTTGAAATGGAGCAAGCCTCAACTACACTGGAGCAGGAAAAGCAAAAAATGTATTTCGAAATGGCCAACAATCTGAACGATTTGGAATCACTTGAAAAAGAATACAACCAGTACAAAAAGCAACAAGAAGCCGATCAGCTGGTGTTCCAGGCTTCAGAAAAGAAATTTGGGCAGGGGCTGGTAAGTGTGGTCGATTTTTACATCGCGAAGAACAAATTAGCTACTTCAACGAGTCAGGTATTGCAGGCGAGGCTTCAATGGGAAATCAAGAAAAAAACACTTGATTTTTACAAGGGGGAAAAATTTTGGGAGTAGAAGCCCCAAGCCCCCTCTAACTCCCCCGAAGGGGAGAACAAAAAGTCCCTCCGAACCTCACCCCATAGGTGAGGAAAATGAGTGATAGAATAACATGGAGAGTTGGAGAATAGATATTGCAAATGTAACAACGAAAAACAAGTAAGTTCAAATAAACAAATAAAAAAACGGCTTTTTCCGAAGGCAGGGAGGTTCTTTCTCCCCACCTTCGGAGGGGTCGGGGGAGGCTTTATGGGAATGGATAAAGTGATCGAAAAGAAAAAGGGCATTAGGCCCAAACATATTTTATGGCTTACAGGAGTTTTGGTTTTTGCCTTCTTACTGTATAAGGTAATTTTTGCTGAAAACACCTCAACTTTCAGGGCAGAGAAAGATAAACTGACTATTAGTACCGTGGAAGATGGTCTGTTTAATGATTACATCACGGTAATCGGTAATGTTGAACCAATTACAACTATTTTTCTGGATGCCGAAGAAGGTGGTAAAGTTGAAGAAAAGCTGATTGAAGAAGGTGTGATGGTGAAAAAAGGTGATATAATCCTGAAACTTAGGAACAACGACCTCAATCTGAGTATCATGAACAGCGAATCGAGCATGGCATACCAAACCAACGAGTTGCGCAACACCCAGATACAAATGGAGCAGCAGAAAATAGAGAATAAACAACAGTTGCTTCAGATTGATTATGAAATTGTGCGGTTGGCACGAAACTACGAACAACAGAAATCATTGTTTGACGAAGGGTTAATTGCCAAAGAAGACTATTTGAAAGTTGAAGAAGACTATCTCCTAACGAAGAAAAACAGGGAACTCATTTTTATGAAACTGGTTCAGGATTCCATTTTTCGCGAAAACCAGAAGATGCAAATGGACCAAAGTCTTGGTAGTATGCAGCTTAACTTAAAGGTGGTTCAGCAGCGACGCGAAGACCTGAATGTAAAAGCACCTGTTGACGGACAGCTCGGTTTACTTAATGCCGAAATTGGTGAATCAATAAACAAAGGGCAACGAATTGGGCAAATTAACATTCTCGATAATTTCAAGGTCAATGCAAAAATCGACGAACACTATATCGACAGGATTGTCCGTGGATTAGCGGCCTCACTCGACCGCAACGGGATCACATTTAACCTCACCCTAAAAAAAGTTTATCCTGATGTACGGGACGGACAGTTTGATATTGACCTGGTTTTCGACGGCACCACTCCCGACAACATTCGCACCGGACAAACCTATCACATCAAGCTTGAATTGGGCGAATCTGCCAAGGCTGTTATGCTGCCACGTGGAGGGTTCTTTCAAAGTACAGGTGGACAATGGGTTTACGTGCTAAACAGCGATGGCACAGAAGCAACGAAACGCAACATTAAAATCGGCAAGCAAAATCCGCAATATTACGAAGTACTTGAAGGACTGACAGCAGGCGAACAAGTAATCACTTCAGGATATGAAATGTTTGGAACGAATGACCGGATTGTGATGAAATAAAGCCCCTCCTAACCTCCCCGAAGGGGAGGAACAAGAAGAGCGTTATTCTAAGGCCGTTGGCAAAACGAATCTATTATTGCCAGAGTATAAGAATCCAAGACATTTGTGATGATAATTAAAATGGGAATGAATAATTTTAAACAATAACAATTTATCAAATGCGCTCTTGTTCTCCCCCCTCCGGGGGAGTTATAGGGGGCTTTAAATGGGGGCCTATTTATGATACGAACAGTAAATTTAAACAAAGTATTCCGCACCGAGGAAATCGAAACCAGTGCATTGAACAACGTGGACCTTCACATTCAGAAGGGCGAATTTGTAGCCATCATGGGGCCTTCCGGCTGCGGCAAGTCAACCTTGCTCAACATTATCGGCCTGTTGGATAATCCGAGCTCCGGCGAGTATTATTTCGACAACAAGGAGGTTGGCGCTTTTAAAGAACGCAACCGGACTTTACTCCGTAAGGGTAATATTGGTTTCGTATTCCAGAGTTTTAACCTTATCGATGAGCTTAATGTGTACGAAAACGTGGAACTACCACTAATCTACCTAAAGCTGAGCGCCAAAGAGCGCAAGGAAATGGTTGAAAAAGTGCTGGAGCGCATGCAAATCAGTCACCGCAAAAAACATTTTCCTCAGCAACTTTCCGGAGGACAACAGCAACGTGTGGCAATAGCCCGTGCAGTAGTTGCCAATCCGAAACTGATTCTTGCCGATGAGCCAACCGGTAACCTCGATTCGAAAAACGGGCTGGAAGTCATGAACCTGCTCACCGAACTGAACCGTGAAGGAACGACTATCGTGATGGTAACTCACTCGATGCACGATTCCGAATTTGCACATCGTGTGATTAATTTATTTGACGGACAGGTGATTACCGAAGAATTGAAGATGAAGATGGGAGAAGTGCTGATCTAAAAATATCTGAACGATGATTTTTATGATTAAGGAATTACCATGATTTTTAAAACTGAAACAATCAAAGTCTATCATAAAATCAAACGAATCAAAGTTCCGGGTGGTGAGTTTGCAAAGTTGGAAAGCAGCAACGAGGAATCCGGTGGAAGCGTTGAGGTATGAATAGAGTCTGGAACTTTGATTGAATGATTAACTGAAAACTATGATTTTAGAAACGAGAATAATCAAAATCCATCATAGAAATCAAACGAATCAAAGTTCAGAACCGTTAGTTAGCAAAACTGGAAGACTACAACGTGAGATTAGATAGAAGCTACGAGGTTTGAATATTCGAGGCTGTAACTGGAGTGAAACCCTGACTAAGTAAATGAAACATTAACTTCTAATTTTATCAAAATGAGCTTGTTACGATCAGTTGTCCGCAGTTTTTACAGATTTAAATATTATACTCTTGTCAATTTATTTGGATTGATACTTGGTCTTTCATGTTCAATCGTCCTGTTTCTTTATGTCAGTTTCGAGTTCTCGTATGACCAGTTTCATACCGACAAAGACCGGATATTCCGAATGAGCGAAATATCAACCAGTCCGCAAAAGAAAGAAATGTACCCACTGGTCAGAATCCCTGTAGGACCCGATATGAAGGACGCTTTTGCTGAAATTGAAGATTTTACCCGAATAAAACTTAATCAAGGCAAGCTTTTAAAATTTGGAGATAAAAGTATTTCAGTGAAAAGCTCGCTGTACACTGACCCCAATTTTTTTCACTTTTTTTCTTTTGGTCTGAAGTTAGGCGATCCCCAAACAGTGCTAAACGACAAAAACAGCATTGTACTATCTGAAGAAACTGCTACACGCTTATTTGGAAATCAGAATCCGGTTGGAACAACAATTACATGTAATAACCAATCTTTTGTAGTTAGCGGAATAGCCAAAAATGCTCCGGTAAACTCACATATCTTTTTCGATGTGGTATTTTCTATTGAACCACTCATAAGAGCTCCAGGTGTTTATCTCGCTTGGGATGGCGGCTTGTCGGCAACAACTTTCTTAAAACTGCACAGGGCTAACCAAATTGCAAATCTCAACAATAAAATATCCGGCCTTTTGTGGGAGAAAGTAAATAAAGCACAAAAAGGAAGCGGTTTTTTCAATGAATTTGAACTCGAACCTCTAACGAAAATCCATTTGTTTTCGAAGGTCGACTGGGACATGTTCCATAACAAGTCGTACACCAGTGTGATGATACTTTTCTTCATCGGAATGCTTGTTTTAATTATTGCATTCATAAATTACCTTTTTATTTCGAACGGAACACTTGCACTTCGTTCAAAGGAATTCGGAATAAAGCAGTATCTGGGAATCGGCAGATACGGAGTAATCAGCCAGTTGTTTGCCGAATCGTTGCTCTTGTTTTTTAGTGCAGGAGCAATCGCAACAATTGTACTTCTTATTTTTCAGCCGGCAATCACTCAACTGTTTGGAGTTGATTTTGTGTCACTCCAATTGCAACGTAGTCTGCCTTTTTTAATTCTGATGATTATTGTAATCAGTGCGTTGGCCAGTTTGATTCAATACATCATCTTCCGAAGAAATAAATCGACTTTGCAACTTTCAGGATCAAATTCGTCACCTTTCAGGAACAGGAGAATTGCATCTGTTTCAGTATTTCAGTTCTGTATTTCTATCGCATTAATTTCGTCGATGCTGATCGTTTACAAACAATTGAATTTTGCACTACACAAAGATCTGGGTTTTAATGCTGAAAACATTATCAATGTGATGAACGGGGAGATTGGTAAAAAAGGTGAAACTCTGATCACGGAGCTGAAAAAATTGCCCGGGGTTGTTAATGCTTCGACAAGCTTTGGTATTCCCGGACTCGAAACAACTCAAAATGGGTACAAGCCTGAAGGTACGGATCAGTGGCAAATGTATAGTGCGTTGCATGTTGACGATCAGTTTTTTAAAACATTTCAGATTAAATTATTGAGCGGACATAATTTTCGGGAAGGAAAAGATATCGACAACAAGTCGTTCATCATTAACGAAACACTGGCCAAACAATTGGGCTGGGAAAATGCAGTAGGGAAAACCATTTTCAGGGAAGGAAATCACGAAATTATTGGAGTGGTAAAAGATTTTCAGGTTTCTTCGATTTATACGAAAATTCCACCACTGATTATTTCCAAGGAGTGGCAATCCAATTTTTACACCCTGTCAATTGCAGTAAGTCCCGATAATATGTCACAAACGCTGAAACAAATTGAAGGTATCTGGAATAAAGTAATCCCCAACACACCATTCGATTATTTCTTTTTGGACGCGCGGCTTGGAACATTGTATGCCGACGTTCAGCAAACAGTAAACATCCTGCTCATTTTTACAGGAATTTCAATCCTGATTTCAGTTTTGGGACTCTTCGGAATTACATTTCTACTTATTAACAGCCGGATTAAAGAGATTGGCATTCGCAAGGTTAACGGAGCGAGGATAACTGAAATATTAACCTTGCTCAACCTTGCCTTTGTGAAATGGGTAGCCATCGCTTTTGTGATTGCCACACCCATTGCATATTTCTCCATGCAAAAATGGCTTGAAAATTTTGCCTACAAAACCGTACTCAGCTGGTGGATATTTGCCCTGGCCGGTTTGCTGGCGCTGGGAATTGCATTGCTGACGGTTAGCTGGCAGAGCTGGAAAGCTGCTACGAGAAACCCGGTGGAAGCGTTGAGGTATGAATAGTCAGGGTTTCACTTGGAGTGAAGCCCTGACTGGGCGGGCGGTTAATAGCAAAAAATAGTTTTAGGGTGAATATTAAAAACAAAAAGACAAGCTATGGCATTACAAATCTTTAGGACTGCAATTAAGAATGTTTTTAACAGAAGCAATTCTTCTGCAATTAGTTTGCTTGGCCTCACTATTGCGTTCGTTTCCATTTTTTATATCTACTCCTATGTGTCCTATGAATTGAGCTATGACACGAAGTATAAAAACGCTGACCGGATTTATCGCATCAGCGGTGAAATTGTTGCTTCCGAGAATACCATGACACATGCGAATTTAGGTCCATTAATGGGAGAAGGTTTAAAAGATGAATTTCCGGAGGTGGAAGAATTCGCGCGTTTAAGCTCTTTTAGGCAGGCTATTTTTCTTGAAAACAATAAAGAAAAGTTTAAAGTTGAGGAGGCGTATAGCGCTGATCATTCTGTTTTTGATATGTTCTCTCTCGAATTAGTTTATGGCGATACTTCAAAGGCTCTTGTCGCTCCTGATCAAATTGTTATTAACCAAAGCCTTTCTGAAAAGATTTTTGGAAAAATAAATCCGGTTGGAAAAATACTGAAGCAAAATAACAGGGCATTGACTATTCAGGGAGTTATAAAAGATTCTCCCACAAACGTTCATCATAAACTAAATGTTTTATTTTCAAAACCTGATTTTGATGTTTCCAGCTTAGATCCGATGAGTCATTCCGAAGGATTCTGGATGCCTTCGGCCTATACCTTTGTACGATTAAAACCTAACTGTAATATTTCAGCAATAACCGGGAATTTCGGGGCTTTTTATACTAAATACATGGCCGCGTTTGGAACGCAAATTAATTCGAAATTCAACCCCATTGCCATCCCAATAAAAGACTTGCATTTTTCCAGATATATGAGTTATGATTTCCCCAAAGGCAATAAATCATACACCTATATTTTAGTTTATGTGGGTCTGTTTATATTTTTGATCGCCTTTCTCAATTATGGCAATCTGTTGGTTTTCCAAAGTATCTCCAATTCTAAAAATATTGGGATAAAGAAAATAATTGGCGCATCAAGGCTTAGTCTGTATTTCCAATTTCTGGTTGGTTCGGTCCTTTTTGTCAGTGTTTCTGTTGTGTTGGCTTTGGTCGTGTTTCGCCTTACATTACCCTATTCTAAAATAATTACTTCCATAACTCCTTTGGAGCTTGTAGAATGGAACAGCATCTTGTTGGTGTCGGTATTATTGATTGTGTTAACATCATTTATTTTCTCTTTGGTCCCGTTTTTTAATCAATATAAAAAGCAGGGTCTTTCGCTCATCAACACAAAAAATTCCACCCAAATAACAATCAAAGGGCTCCGGTTTGGCAAATCTGTTGCAGTCGCACAATTTGCGCTGTCGGTAATCCTGATCATAGCTTCCATTGCAATTACAAAGCAGTTGCGGTTTCTTGTTAACAGTGATATGGGATTTGATAAAAACAATGTTGCTTTGATAAACCTGCCTAACGAAAATATCAACCTTCAGCAGGTTAATTCATTAAAAGCTGAATTGGAGAAAAGTACGCTTGTTGCCCGCACCGCCGTATCGTCACATGTTCCCGGAGAAGTTTTGGGCAGCCTCCAATTTCAGATCGACAAAGAGGGGCAAAAGGTGACCAAAATAGTTAACCACATGCGTATCGACTACGACTACGTTCCGTTAATGGGCATGGAATTAAAGGCCGGACGCAACTTTGACGCGCAACATACCACGGATGAAAAACAAACGATATTAGTAAATGAGGCATTTGTTGACTTTTGCGGTTTCGATGATTCTATCCTTGATTCCGGAATTGAAGGGGTAAAAGTAATAGGAATACTTAAAGACGTATGCTTCAACTCCCTCCACACGCAAGCAGAACCAGTGCTGTTCGAACTAAATGACAGATCAAATGGGTACTTGAATGTAAAACTAAGCACGCCAAATATTACGCAGGCAATTACTAGCATCAAAAAAACCTGGGAATCATTTTTTCCTGAAGCCCCATTTGAATATCACTTTTTAGATGAACGGGTTGCCATGTTATATGAAAATGACCGCAAAAAGAACATATTGGTGCAATTGTTTGCCTTTGTTAGTATTATCATTTCAGCAATGGGATTTCTAAATCTGGCTTCGATTATAAGCAAACAGAAGGCCAAGGAAATCGGTATCCGCAAAGTCAATGGTGCAAAAATATCGGAGGTAATGATCCTACTCAACAGCGACTTTGTAAAATGGGTGACCATCGCTTTTGTTATTGCTTCACCAATTGCGTATTACGCTATGAATAAATGGCTCGAAAACTTTGCCTACAAAACAGAACTCAGCTGGTGGATTTTTGCTTTGGCTGGTTTGATGGCATTGGGTATTGCATTGCTAACAGTTAGCTGGCAGAGTTGGAGAGCGGCAACGAGGAATCCAGTGGAAGCGCTGCGGTATGAATAACAAACACGAATAGAAGAAATTATATAAAAGACTAAAACCAAAGAACATGAATGCAAACTTGAAAATGCCGATTCGGGGAATCCTTAAAAACAAACTTCAATCAGCCATCAGCATATTTGGATTAGGAATCGGACTAGGGTGTATCATGTTATTGGCACTGCTTTATATTCATGAAAATTCGTTCGACAGGTATATTCCCGATCATCAACGGTTGTATCGTGTTATCCAGGGAAATGATTGCCAGACCTCTTATCTTTTGGGAGACGCAATAAAAGCAGAAATGCCCCAGGTTAAAAGTTTCTTCCGATACTATCAGACTCCGGATGTTGAATTAAGAATCGGGAACAATGAAATCGTAAAAGATAAGCTGTTCGCATTTTCAGATCCCTCCATTTTCCAATGTCTGGGAATCGATTTCAGACTTGGAGCTCCTGCACGTTCACCGTCGGAGGTGACAATTTCAGAAAAGACCACCAAAAAATATTTCAACAACGAGACTGCCATCGGTAAAATCCTGCAAGTCAGGCTTAACGAAAACTTTATCCCATTAACGGTAACAGGCGTTTATAATGATTTCCCTTCTAATTCAACACTATCGCCCGAATTTATTGCCTATATCGATTTGACCGGAGAAGTCTTCGGGTTCGAAAAGAAAATGTTTGGCCAGTATAATTCAGGATATGATGAATTTAAAAACTGGGACCGCGCTGCTTTTTACACCTACTTGCAATTAAACACATCTGCAAGTCCTGTTGAGGTAACCGAAAGTCTCCAAAAATATAAGGATTTGTCGGCGGACGAAAGGCGGCAGAAAATGGCATTTCGTCTACAGCCGGTAACCGACATCTACATGAAATCGAATGAACTTACGGCCAACAATTTTACACGGCTGGGAAATGAGCAGGAACTGATTTATTATGTGGCTATTGCCCTGATGATTTTATTGGTCGCCCTGATCAATTATATCTTTCTGAATAAAGCGAAAATCGATTCGAGGCTAAAAGAACTGGGAGCCAGAAAAGCGCTTGGGGCATCCCGAAATTCTATACTGAAACAAATAGTGCTCGAATCTAATTTAATTGCAATTTTAAGCACTCTTCCGGCGATTGCTGTCATCATGACGGGCATTCCGTTTATTAATAACACATTGAACAGGACACTGGATATTGGAGTTTTTTCAATCTGGGAAACCTGGCCCGTTTTAATTTTCATTGTCCTGTTTGCAGGCACTTTCTCCGGAATTTTGATTGGTTCAGCCGTTTCGCGAAAATCGATCGTTTTATTACTCAATGGCAAAACATCCAATGTCAGCAAATCCGGAAATTGGGGGAACTCTTTTCTAAGCCTTCATTTTGCCATATTTATCGTATTGATTGTAAGTGTATTTGCCCTGAAAAAACAAATCAATTATGCGCTTACCAATTTTAAAGCAATCGATCCTTCAAATATCCTGATTTGTGAATTGAATTCAGCTGAATTGAGTAAACAGCTTCCATATATTAAAAACGAAGTGGCTAAAATGCCCGGTGTTGTTGCTTCCGCCGGTTCCTCATTTATTCCGCCGTTTAACAATTACCTTCCGGTGAGGTTACAATATGAAGGCGAAAATGTAGTTTTCGACGGTCTCATCATGGGACAGGGAATGATCAGTTTATTGGGGATTCCGATGGTTGAAGGGGAAACTTTTGGGGAATTTAATCCGGGACAAAATGACGTTGTGTTCAACGAATCAGCCGCACTGAAATACAAGCTAAAAGCCGGTGACATTTTTAATGGGTTCCATGTGAAAGGGATTGTAAAAGATTTTAGTGCGCATTCGCTTCGACGTCTGATACAACCGATGGTTATCATACAGCAACATCCTGAAAAAATGAGGCTCTTTGCCATTAAAACCACCGGGACAAACGATGCCGCAATATCCCGGAAAATCCAACTGATATTTAAGGAAATTTCGCCGGATAAGCTGGTTAATATGTACTCTCTGACAGAACAGATCAATCAATTTTATGAACACGAACAAAACCAGGCCAAACTGATAAGTGCTTTTTCGTTACTGGCAGTCATCCTTTCGGTTATGGGATTATTGGGACTGACTTACAATACGATCCTAAGAAAAACCAAAGAAATAGGTATCCGCAAAGTAAACGGAGCCCGTATTTCTGAAATAATGATCATGCTCAACCGCGACTTCGTGAAATGGGTAGCAATCACTTTTGTAATTGCCACACCTATTGCATATTACGCTATGCACAAATGGCTCGAAAGTTTCGCTTACAAAACCGAACTGAGTTGGTGGATTTTTGCATTGGCTGGTTTGCTGGCGCTTGGGATTGCATTGCTGACGGTGAGCTGGCAAAGCTGGAGAGCGGCTACGAGAAATCCGGTGGAAGCATTGCGGTACGAATAGTCTGAACTGTGATTAAGTTGATTAAATGATTACCATGATTTTAAGAACAAAAATAATCAAAGTCTATCACATAAATCAGATGAATCAAAGTTCGGACAATATGCTGGAAGGCAGCGACGCGAAACCCGGTGGAAGCTCTCCGATATGAATAGTATTGGAGAGTGAAGATCAAGCCGAAGGCATAATGGAGGCGTTACAATATGAATACGTATTAATAACAACCAAAAATTCCAAATCTATGAAAAAAACACTTTTAAACTTATTGACTTCTGTTTTATGTTTGACTATTCAAGCACAGGCGGTTTATGTTGATAGTAATATTGGAGATGATAAAAACCCAGGGTCAAAAGAAGCCCCAGTTTTCTCCATCATAAAAGCAGCAGAAATTATCAGAAGTGCCGACAATGATATCTATGTTATAAAAATAAATCCCGGTATTTATGTCCTGGATAAACATGTATCAGTTGCTACTGAAAAAGCTAGGGCCAATAAACGCATAGTGATTGAAGCGAGCATTCTGCCTGACGACACGCTATGGACACCCGAAAAAATGCCAATACTAGTAAACACCTCGAAAAAAGGGGAAATACCCGGGGAGGAGTATGATTATGTTATTAGTTTCTTAATCAATGAAAGCCATGTAACAATAAGGGGGATTAAATTTCATGGTTATTTTTATCCCAATACACGGTATTTCCCAATTGCCAGGTTTAATAAAACAAAAACCGATTTAATAGTCGAGCAGTGCATGTTTATTGCCGATAAGGATGCTTCTCATATCCAGGTAGGCATTATTGCCCATGGCAACGAAATTAAGGTTGATCACTGCATATTTTATAAAGCAAAAAACAGTGTAGTATTTTGGATGGATGCAGGAGATGAATTTAAACATGGCAATAGCCTTACCAATTCTATTATCTATGGTGCATTCCAAAGTGCAGTCTGGACCGTATGGCCCGATAAAGATTTGAAATTTGAAAATAATATCGTTTCAAATTGCAAACATGTCTGGGTCAAAAACTCCTTTAATTCATCGGAATATTCAATCAATAATTGTGTAACTGTAAATAATCAATATTACCAGGGTGTACTTCCCGGTACGTTTGTAATGAATGAAAGTAATATTACAAAAGAAGGTGAAGTATCTTTAAGAATGATGGAGGCAAATACAGATGCGGCATTGCCAATGGATTATTTACATATTATTCCAAACACGCTTGGATACAACCTGGGAGCGGGATTATTTAAAAAGTAAAAATGCCAGAATTAAAGAAAATGAAAGAGCACAAATACACTGGTTTGGACACATTTGAAGAAAACTTCGACCATAATTGAATTTTTATGAAACAAGCATGTTCGTTACAAACACAACTTGTCCCGATTTTTCGGGAAACATGGATGAGACAAAGTTCAGCGGAGCTAATATTCACATGCGAGTTCCCTGCCTGCCGGTCAGGAAGGCATCCGTCCTTAAAATCAAATTATTTTAGGATGGGGAAAAGATTATTGATTATTGTTCTGATCCTAACTGCCAAATTTTCATTTGGACAACGATTTACGGATTTTTATGGTGACTATTTAGGACAAATTGTTCCAGGTGATATACCTGTAGTTTTTGCACAAGGTATTATTTTTAAGAGTAGCCTTGAACACAGTGCTGCGATTTTTTCAAGTGATGGCAACGAGGTTTATTGGTGTTCAAAAGAATTTCCTTTAGAAAAGAATAAAAAGAAAATATGGTTCATGCAACGCATAAACAATCGTTGGACAACTCCTCAGGCTTTAGATTTTTTTGGGGATAGTTCAAAAATTGATATTGATGCCCCCTTCTTATCGTTTAATAGCAAAAGACTTTATTTTAATTCGGAAAGGAATCGAATTCCGAAAAGTGGAGTCAGTTCCTCCGAATGGACACGTTACTTAAATGATGACATTTGGTTTGTTGATAGACAAGGACAGGGTTGGAGCAAGCCTCAAAGCATAAGCCCGATTATCAACAACGATAATTTACAGATTCAAGCTACATTTAACAATTCAGGTACCGTTTATTTTCTTAGTTATCTTGAAGGTGTTGATCAGAAATGTGGAATTTTTAGTTCAAAATTCAAAGATGGAAATTATTGTATTCCCGATACTTTACCCGGTTGCATCAATTCAACAGATCAGGATTGGACACCATACATAGCACCAGACGAAAGTTATCTTATTTTTTCTTCCCGGAGGCACGATTCGAATGATGGGGGCGATTTGTACATCAGTTTTTATGATTTGAAAAAAGAGATATGGACCGATCCAATAAACATGGGCGGGCCGATAAATACATGGGCACAAGAACGTTTTCCAACGGTGAGCCCTGATGGTAAATATTTGTTTTTTACCCGTTGGACAGAGAATAATCACCAGGATATATTTTGGGTGAGTGCAAAAATTATTGATAGATTAAGGGGAAAAAGTAAGGAAAAAAAATAAACATGGCCTAACATGCCATTTTACCAAGTTAAAAGTTCCCTTAGGTGTTGTGTTCATAGAGTCCGGCTATTGAGCTCAGCTAAGCATACCGAAAGAGATTTTGGAGTTATTTGAGAAATTAAAATTAAAATTAAAATCGAATGATTAAGAACTTTATAAAAATGGCAATACGAAATATGGTTTCTGGAAAATCGTATTTCTTTATCAATTTAATTGGTTTATCTGGGGGTATTATTGCTTTTGTGCTGATTGCACTTTGGATAAAGTCAGAAACCAATTTCGATAAATTTCATCAGGGTGCGGAAAATATATACAGGGTCGATTACAAGTTGTTTGAAGAAGGAAAACTTGAAACCCATTCGGCAGGAGGAGCGCCTGCCGTTGGAAAGGAAATGAAAAATGCTTTTCCTGAAGTGTTGGATTACACAAGGTTTCGACGGAATGAAGCAGTTGTAAGCTATGGTGAAACCTTCTTTAAGGAAACTGACATGTTTTATGCGCAATCTTCGTTTTTCAACGTGTTTTCCTTTCCTCTTATTGAAGGGAAAACAGACTCAACATTACTTGCCATAAACAAAGCTGTTATTTCCGAAAGTGCGGCAAAACGGTATTTTGGAAATGAAAGCCCAATCGGCAAAATCATCAAAATAAACGGAACCGATGCTTACGAAGTATCTGGTATTGCAAAAAATCCTCCATCGAACTCACATTTAAAATTCGAAATTCTTTTATCATACGAAAACCTGGTCAACCGGAATCAATACTTCGACAATGGCTGGTTGGGAACATCGGTTTACAGTTACGTGCGCCTTTCACCCGGTACTGATGTACAAGCGCTCGTAAAAAAGATGCCAGGCCTTCCCGAAAAATTCATAGGCGATTTTATGAAAAGCGCATTTTTCCTTGTTGAATTCAACCTGCAAAAAGTAACAGACATTCACCTTCACTCTTCGCTTAATAACGAATTACTGGTCAATGGAAGTTACAGGAGTATCTGGTTTTTAGCAATTATTGCCCTTTTGGTTTTGGCAATTGCTTTTGTGAATTACATGAACCTTTCAACCTCGAGGTCTATTGAACGCGCGGGTGAAGTTGGTGTTCGAAAGGTAATGGGGGCCCAAAAAAGCCATCTTGTTTTTCAATTTCTAACAGAATCGGGATTGCTCAACCTACTTGCTATACTGGTCAGCTTTATCGTTACTGCAATTCTTATCCCTGTTTTTGGCAACTTGATGCAAAGCCCGTTTCAACCCAAAATATTGGATATGGCGCTATTGTTTGCAGGGCTTTTTATAACTGGCACACTTTTAACCGGTTTTTTACCTGCCCTGTATATTTTGAGGTTCTCACCTGCTTTGATTTTAAAAGGAAAAGGGCAAACTGGCTCACGCATGATGAGCAGCATCAAGAACGGCCTTGTAATTTTTCAATTTAGCATTTCTGTTATTCTCATTGCCGGAACAATTACCATCAACCGTCAGCTTAATTTTGTTCAGCAACACGACCTGGGGATTAATATTGATGAAGTATTGGTTATTGAAGGCCCTCAGGCAATTAACCGCGAAACGTATCAAAACAATCTTGAAGCTTTTAAAAATGCATTGCTCAAACAACCGCAGGTTGAAAATATTTCTGTTTCAACAAGTGTGCCGGGCAAAGAGATAACCCGCAGCCTTGTATTTGGTATTCCGGTAAGTGGGGTCAACACCGAAAAAACAATTGATGTAATTGGTATCGACAACAGGTTTGTCGACACTTACGGGCTTAAATTATTGGCAGGAAGGGGTTTTGACAAACCCGTTCAAAACCAGCTCAACCAACTCATTCTAAATGAATCAGCTTTGTCGTATTTTGGTTTTGAAAATCCGCAACAGGCTGTTGGCAAACGATTGACAAGTGGTAATGAAGAAGCTTTTATCATTGGAGTTGTGAAAGATTTCAATCAAAAATCGCTGAAAGAACTTCCAAAACCCATTGCATTTTCAAATCTTCCATTCAATCAATATTATTCGTTAAAAATAAATCCAAAAAATATTAAACAGCTTATCCCGGCAATAGAAGCTTCGTGGAATACTTTTTTCCCTAGCAATCCCATTAATTACTTCTTTTTAAACAATTCTTTCAATAATCAATACAAATCAGATCAACACTTTGCCAAACTCTTTATGTCTTTTTCGGTGCTGGCCATTTTTATTGCATGCCTGGGTTTGTTGGGGCTATCGTCTTATTCAACTGCCCTGCGCACCAAAGAAATAGGTGTCAGAAAAATAAACGGGGCTAAAATATCGGAAATATTGACCTTGCTCAACCGCGACTTTGTAAAATGGGTAGCCATTGCCTTTGTAATTGCCACGCCCATTGCCTACTATGCCATGCACAAATGGCTCGAAAACTTCGCCTACAAAACTGAATTAAGTTGGTGGATTTTTGCCCTGGCCGGTTTGCTGGCGTTGGGTATTTCGTTGCTAACGGTGAGTTGGCAAAGCTGGAAAGCGGCTACGAGAAACCCGGTGGAGGCGTTGAGGTATGAATAAATAATTCAAAGCTAATAGCTACTACCTAAAATATAAACCATGATAAAAAACTATCTGATTTCTGCACTCCGATTTCTAAAACGAAACAAGCTTTTCGCCGGAATCAACATTCTGGGGCTTTCGCTTGCCCTGGCTGCATCGTTTATTATTTTGCTGTTTGTTATTAACGAACTGAGTTACAATAGTTGCTTTAAAAACCGAAAGCAAATTTATCGGGTTTTAAATTATTCCCCCAATTATAAAATAACTGACGACGGTACGCCCTATATTCTATCAAAAAGTATAAAGGATGATTTTCCGCAGGTAAAATATGTCGCCAGGGTAAGAAATATGAAGGGGTTTCAGATAAAATTGAAGGATGAGTTTATACCGGTTGGTAATGCGGTTGGTTCGGATTCTCATATATTTAAAATCTTCGACATTCCCGTTTCCGGACAACAGGATAATATTCTTGATGAACCAAATTCGATTGTCCTTTCGCGAAAGCAAGCCCAAACGTTTTTTCCTGGCAAAGATCCAATTGGAAAAGAATTAGTTGCATTGGTAGACGATAAAGAAGAAGTGTTTGTGGTTAAGGGAGTTTTTGATGATATCCCGGTTAACTCAACCTTTCATGCTGATTGTTTTATTAATTCAACGTGGCTCCTGGAGCAAATCAACCGGAAAAATGAATTCGAGAATGTCGAAACAAGTTGGCAATTGATCTTTTGGAGGACCTGGCTTTTATTGGATGAAAATGCTGATGTAGCCACGCTTGAAGAACAGTTTAGGGAACTTGAGAAAAAGGCTTATGGTGAAGAAGTTAAATATAATTTTTCCGTTCAAGGTTTACCCGACATGTATCTGGGATCTCAGGAAATTAATAGTAGCGCCCCACAGGGAAGCATTAAAAACATTCGTATCTTTTCGGCTATTGCCATACTAATCATTATTGTTGCAGCATTTAACTATATTATTCTCTCGACGGCCGTATCTACAGGCAGGACTAAAGAAATCGGAATTCGGAAAACAAACGGTGCCAGTGCCCAATCCATTCGAAAACAATTGCTGAACGAGTCAGTTGTACTGGCCATGCTGGCTTTACCCATTGCCTTACTTTTAGCCTGGCTGGGTAAACCTTATGCCGAAGATTTGTTTCAAACCAAGCTGCTGATAATTAATTCAAATATTGCTATTTATGTAGTGGTATATGTGTCGCTCACCTTGCTTATCGGTTTGGCATCGGGACTGTACACTTCGTCAATTCTATCAAAGTTAAATGTAATCAGTATTTTTAAAAATCCGGGCCAGGCCGGGAAACGCAAATCGCGTGTTCGTTTTGCCTTGATTGTGGTTCAATTGGTCATTTTTTGCTCTTTCGTATCGAGTACTTTAATCATTCGTTCGCAGTATAAATATGCCATCAAAAAAGACTCTGGTTATTACAACAAAGATATCTTATTTGTCAGTATTGGAAAGAGTTTCGCAATTTCCGCGGCATTTATAAACAGCATAAAGTCGTATCCGAATGTTATTTCTGCCGGAGGTGCAGTGGAAGCTTTACCAATGCTTAATTCCATGCCATATAACATCGAACTTCCTCAGGACAAATCGAAAAAAGTGAGTATTGAGCTATTAGGGGTTGACTATGATTTTGTTAAAACGATGGGCATACAATTGCTTGAAGGAAGGGGTTTTTCGCGTGAATTCGGCAGCGAGGAAAACTCGTATCTGGTAAACGAAGCAGCTATAAAAGCACTAGGAATAACCGAGCCCATTGGAAAACCAATAGACGTAGGAACAATAATCGGCGTAGTGAAAGACTTTAATTTGCACTCCATCCATAGCAATATTCCACCATTAATGTTGGTTGTGTCAGACGCGTTTGTACAGCATGTAGCTATTCACTATAAACCTGGCAGCCTGAAGAGTCTTCTGCCATTAATCAAAACTGAATGGGGAAAAGTCGCTCCCGACCAACCTTTTAATTATAAGACCATTGAAGAGTTTAATAAAGAGGTTTATACCGAAGAGAAAAACCTGAGTGTGATTATTTCAATTTGTGCCATGTTTTCGTTGCTGATTTCATCCTTCGGTTTATTTGGCTTAACACTTTTTGTGATGAAAACCCAAACCAAAGAAATAGGGATAAAAAGGGTTTTCGGAAGCTCAGAAAAGGGAATTGTCTACTCTTTCATCCGAAAGAATTTTGTAATGGTCGTAGTTGCCAATATCCTTTCAATTCCGCTTACAATTATAGTGATGAACCGTTGGCTCAGCAACTTTGCATACAAAACCAATATGGCATGGTGGTTCTTTGGAATAGCATTTTTGGTAGCCGCGCTTGTGGTTTTGGCAACTGTGCTTTACCACTCGTTCAGGGCATCGAGGATTAATCCTGTTTTGGCATTGAAGTATGAATAAATGACAAAAAAGATACCGACTCAAATTTAGAGTAAGAAGAAAACTGAAATTAATAACAACATAAACACAAAACATGATCCAATTAAAAAACATCGACAAGTATTACGATTCAAAGTTTCAACGCACATTCGTGCTGAAAGCTGTTAACCTTGAAGTAAAAGAAGGTGAATTCCTGAGTATTATGGGACCTAGCGGTTCAGGTAAATCAACCTTGCTGAATATCATTGGTCTGCTCGATCCACCGTCGGCCGGAGAATATTCGCTCTACGAAAATTCGGTGCTCGACCTGAAAGAAAAGGCCAAAGTGGAATATCACCGGAATTTTATGGGCTTCATTTTTCAGGCCTATCACCTGATTGAGGAAATGACTGTGTACGAAAACATTGAAACTCCGCTGATATACAAAGGTGTAAAAAGTCGCGACCGCCAAAGTATGGTAGCCGAATTGCTCGATAGGTTCAATATGGTGGCTAAAAAAGATTTGTTTCCGCAGCAACTATCCGGCGGACAACAACAACTCGTAGGCATTGCACGTGCCATTGTTGGCAAACCCAAACTTCTACTGGCCGATGAACCAACCGGAAACCTGCACTCAACCCAGGGCGAAATAATTATGGATGTTCTTCGGGAACTGAACAACGAAGGAATGACAATCATTCAGGTGACCCACAACGAAAAATTCGCAAACTACGGAAAACGGATTATCCGGCTGGAAGATGGAATTATCAGGAAAGACATAATGAGCGATATAAAAGTCTCAACTATGATTAAATGACGCATTGAAGATTATTATTACTTTTTTCAACAAACCAGAAATAGATTGATATGACTGAAAAAAGCTGTATCAGTGAGAATTGTCCGCTTTCGGATTTGACGGATAAAATTATTGAATGTGCGATCGAGGTTCGTAAATACCTCGGAGACGGATTTCAAGAAATAATTTATCATCAAGCTTTGGCATTTGAATTTACGAATCTGGATCTTTTTTTTGAGTACAAATTTGAAATGCCGCTTTTTTATAAAGGAAAACTGATAGGAACCAGAAGGAACGATTTTTTTGTTGAAGGTAAGATGATGGTTGAAATAAAAGCAGTAACCCAACTTGAAGGCTTTCATTTTACACAGACCGTTAGTTATCTGGAAGCATACAAAATGGAAACCGGATTGCTGATCAACTTTGGAAGCAAAAGCCTCGAATTTAAACGAGTCATGAATAAAAAATCAAAGTTCTCATGAAATCAATGGAATCAAAGTTCCGGACCATTAGTTGGCAAAGCTGGAAAGCGGCAACGAGCAATCCGGTTGAAGCGTTGAGGTATGAATAGTCTTGAACTATGATTAAATGATGATTTGAAAACTATGACTGAAAAGACTATGAGCGAAAATTTATATACGAATGAGAAATATACGCTTTCTGATCTGACAGGTAAGATTATCAAGTGTGCCATTGAGGTTCATAAACATCTTGGCAACGGTTTTCAGGAAGTCATTTATCAACGAGCTCTGGCTATTAAATTTGATCTTCAGAATATTCCTTTTGAAAGAGAGTTCGAGATGCCCCTTTTTTACAAAGGAGAGCGAATTGGAACAAGACGTGTCGATTTCTTCATCGACGGGAAAGTTATGGTTGAACTAAAAGCAATTATTCAACTCGAAGACGTGCACTTAGCTCAGGCAATTAATTACCTGGAAGCATATAAAAAGGAGGTTGGCCTACTGATAAATTTCGGAAGTAAAAGCTTAGAATTTAAACGTGTAATGAAAAAATCATAGTCCATCATGAAATCAGACAAATCAAAGTTCAGACAACTGGAAAGCTGTAACAAGAAACCCGGTTGAGGCAATAGATGCGGTGATCCAAAATGGCGGCAACCTTGGCCTTGACCTGGACTTGAGCTCAGACAAGGTTAATATTGATCTTCATAATTTCTCCGGAAAAACTGAAAAGAACCGTGTAAAAGATAGGATGAATAATGGCGGAATTCCGGTTTATATGCGTGCATCGGGTGGAAATGTTAATGTGAGCTTTGAGGATTAGGAAGGAAGCTCTAGGATACAGTAAAAGGACATTGGGATTTTCTTAATTTATGCTCTGAGAAATATTATTTAATGCGCCATGAAAAATTGTTTAATGCGCCTTATTTTGTAATTTAATGCGCCTTAAAGTTTCATTTTCTAACTTCTAAATATTATTTGTTATGGCGCTTAAGTATAAAGTTGTTTCTACATTTAGTCCCGGCGAAGGCAAGGAAGGCAAACAGTTATGGTTTCCCAAAATAACGGGTTCATCACCAATAAACTTAAGGGAAATCGCCAAAATATTGCACAAACGGTCGACCGCCAGTGAAAGTGATGTGTACCTGATCGTGAAAGGGCTTGTTGATTTAATTCCTGAGCTGCTGGCCAATGGGTACACGGTAAAACTCGATGAACTGGGAACATTCCGCCTACATGCCAAAGTTAGCACCAGTGGTTCTCCCGAATCGGTTTCAGTAAAAAATATTAATAAGTTACGTCTCAGTTTCAGGCCCGATAACTTTATTAAAGATGGATTCAAAGGCATCAAAATAGTACCGATAGAGAAATAAAAAAGCGGTAAAAAAGCCACAAGGAATTATCGTCAACAACGGATTGTAAAGGAATATGGCGTTGATGCCGATACAGCAGAAAAAGAGCTGGAAAACACAGATCGCGAACGAGCCAACTATTGCAACCATTTTACCGGCAAAGAATGGGGTATGGCTGACAATTACAGCCTGACGATTGATAGTTCGGTATTGAAAATCAAGAAAACAGCTCAAATGATTGTTGTTGCAGTTCGGGAAAGACAAAATTGAAATCGTTGACACCGTCGATTTTGATTCAATTCTGTGAATTTTTTCGATACGAAAAGTCTAGCATCTCCCGCCAGCGTATATTTATGGCCTCAGCACATTTTGAAGTAAATGCATCTTTCCTGAAGTTGTATCTTTTGACGAGAAAATCAAAGAATGGACAGCCCCGGTTGTTCCGGACAATTATTGAACGATTGAAAAATCAAGAAAGGCATTTCGTTCCTACTTAATTGAAAAAAGGAGGACATCCATTGCCGGAGCCTCCCTTTCGATATTTTATTTGCGGCTTTTTATTTGATCTCTTTTACCGTTTTGCTAAAGTCATTCTGGATTTTCATCAGGTTTACTGAGTAGAGCAGAATGTTACGGGCTTCACTTAGAATATTCAGTAGAAGCATACTGTTTTTTGTGCCGACATCATTCTTTTTGATGGCTTTGATCAGGTTTTTACGTGCCTCCCTGACCAATCCCATGATTATTACCTGTTCCGCATTTATGGCCTCCAGTTTTTCGATGCTATTTGAATCAAGGGTATCAATCATCTTTTTGGCAAATTTTGAAAAATCTTCAGCAATGTGTAGCAGTTCATCAGCCTGTGAAGGCAGAATAGGTTTATGGTTGTTATCGACATGGTTAAAGACAGGCTCTGTCAGATAATTAGTGCAATGCGCCAGTTCTTTCAGATAATCGAGTGTTAGAACATAGTAATGGCTGGCTTCAACCGAATCAGGAGGCAGTGAATTAATTGTCTGGTGTATTTTGCTCTTTTTATTGGCAAGCTTCTGTTCCAGTTCGACTGAATTCTGTAATAGTTTCTTTAAATCCTTGCGATCTTCTTTAATCAACCCCTTTATTGTTTCACGAAAAATAACGCTTATTGCATTCAGGCTTTTCGTGATTCCTTTATTGTTGGATTCAAACATTGAAATAACAGTTGGAATGACCTCATTATCTTCCGCTTTTTCCAGTAGTTTATCCTCTTCTCGTTTTTTATGTGTTAGATGGGTTTTGTAAAATGCAAAAACAGCAATAATGAATATCAATATTACACCAAAAACCTGGGACCAACCCATGAATAACGAAAGAAAGAAAGCGACTGAAAAGGCTGCAAATCCAGTGATAAACCAACCGCCGACAACAGTAAATACACCGGTGATGCGGTAAACTGCACTGTCGCGACCCCAGGCGCCATCAACCAAAGAAGTACTCATGGCTACCATAAAAGTCACATAGGTGGTTGAAAGTGGTAATTTGTATGACGTTCCAATGGCGATCAGGATAGAAGCTACCATCATGTTAACAGAAGCCCTCACCAAATCAAACATAGGTGGATCGGGATCGTGATCCTTCTTGCTTCTTTGCTCCATCTCTGTTGTATCGAACCGCCTGCCAATCTTTTCAATAAACGATTGTGGAATGACATGACTGAAGAATGTTCCGGTATTTACAACCCGACGTACTAAAACCCTGGAAAAGATCGATGAACCAAATCGTTCGGAGCCTTCGTCCTGGCGGCTAAGTTTTAGTTCAGTTTCGGAAACTGTCTGGGCCTTTTTTGAAAACCAGATGGTTACAACCATAATTAGTCCGGCCCCAATCAAGAAATACATTGGTGTTTTAATTTCTCCAAGCAGGTTGCTCATTAGCAAATCATGACCGTTGTTGGCCATAAAAGCTTTGTACGATTCCAGACCTGCCAGAGGAACACCGATAAAGTTTACCAGGTCATTTCCTGCAAAAGCCATAGCCAGAGCAAATGTGCCGGCCAGCACAACTATTTTAAGCGGATTGATCTTAAATATCCAGGTCAATATTTGTAGTAGAATTGTCCATACGACAAAACTCAGACCGATAATAGAAAGTGTATTTTCCTGAATTAACTGGTAGTTTTCCTGGGTCATGAATGATGCATCTTTCAAGCCTTTAATCAGGATAAAATAAGTAATGGCCGAAATAGCCAAACCTCCCCAAACTGCACCATAATATTTAATTGTTTTTTCAGTATTGAAAGTGAAGAGTAAGCGACTCATCCACTGAATAATTATTCCAAAAACGAAGGAGAATACAACGGACAATAAAATACTTGAAATAATCGCCAGAGCTTTGGACGAGTTGATGAAATCACCGATTTGTGCAATTTGCTCAACTCCTTCGACCATGATGGTAGCGCCATCACCGACTTTGAAAAATGCCATACCCATAGCAGCCCCAAGCAGGCCGAAAACCAGAGAAACGGTGGTCGATGTGGGTAATCCGAATGTATTGAAGAAATTGAGCAGTAGCACGTCAGTAAACATGACGGCCAAAAAGATAATGATGATTTCGGTAAACAGAAAATGCTGCGGATGGAACAAGCCTTTACGGGCAACCTCCATCATACCGTTGGATAGAAGAGCACCTGCAAGGATGCCAACACTTGCAATCATTAGAATCATTCGGCGTCTTACAACTTTTGATCCGATTGCTGAGTTCAAAAAATTCACGGCATCATTGGCAACTCCAACCATTAAATCTGAAATAGCCAGAATAAAAAGTACAAATAAAAACAAAAGGTAAATGCTCATTGGAAAGGGTTTAATTTTCGAATTGGGGGTTGTTCACTGTAGTCAATCCTGATGTATTAATGATTTTTATTATTGGATTCATTAATTGTTTCTTATTCGAATCTTAATCGTTATTTAATTTTTTCGAGCACAAAAATACAATTTTTTTTTTGTCCCCGAATGTCTTATGTATTTTAACTAAATCAAAACACGGAATATCACTTTTTTTTGATTTTAAACCATACGGTTTCGGTGTTTTTTTTTGTCCTGAATGGCACATAAATCAACTTATACTTTGCGCTGACATCTTTAAATTTTCCTAAGTCGTCTTAATTCCCAAAAACATTTTGCAGTTGCATTAATGTCTACTGCTGCATTATGCGCTTCTTCAAAACCTGTTCTGAAAAGTTTGTAATGTAACTCAGAAAGCTTTGGCCACTTGTATCCATAAGGTCCGTCAATGGCGCAAAAGTTTGTCGTGCTTTGCATGGTACAAATCTTTTTTTTAGTTGAAGTGCTGTCTTGCATTCTATTTCTTAAAAATTCTGCTCCAATAATCTTCTCATCAAAACTCATGTTGTGAGCAACCAGATATTCAGCTTGATTTATCAAAGCTTGAAAATTTTGTAACACTGTCTGAAGTGCTTTTCCTTCCTGAATAGCTCTTTCTGTCGAAATCCCATGTATTCTTGATGCGTCAGATGGAATTGTAAAATCTTCTGGTTTGATGATATAGTCACCACCCGAGATTTTATTTCCGTTTTTATCGTAAAATAAATAAGCTAATTGAACCAGTCTTGGCCAATTGTTTAAATCTGTCACCGGTGCTTTCCAATTCCTGGGAAGTCCAGTTGTTTCGGTGTCAAAGAATAGATACATAATAAGTTTGGTTTGCGAATGGTGCCTGTTTATGCTTGCTTTTAACTGGTAAATTGTGGCAGTGTCAATGCTTCGGTAATCCGATTCGAGCGAACGTTTCAAGCTCGCTGCCTTCTTTTTGAAATGAAGACACAGTGTCGCGGAACTTCAAGGCTGTTGTGTGATTTTACTCCGGAAGTTTGAATGGAAGTCATCTGAAAGTTGTTTTTCGTTAAGTCAGTAAAATTAACCAAAATGTTTCAGATGATGATTTATAATTTCACAAAAATGCCTTTTATGTTGCGGTGAAATTTATGAATGGATTGAACCGGAGGCGCATACATCATGATGCATTTTTTTGTTACAACAGGTAATTGCAATGTGTCAATAGTTTGTTGCACTTCATTCGACCAGGCTCCCTGCTGCAACCAAATGTTTTTCAGTCCAATTTGTGCGGCATCTTCCAAAACAGTTGTTACCTGACCGGAAGGAATGGAAATAAAAAGAGCATCAATTTCACCTTTTAAACTTTTTAAATCAGGATAACAGCTTAACCCGTCAATTTCTTTCGCTTCCGGATGAATCGGGTAGACGGTGTATCCTTTTTTTATTAATTCCTTGCAGGCTGCGTTTCCGAATTTTTTTCCTGAACGGGAAATACCAACTACCGCAATTCTTTTTGACTGGATAAAATCATCGATTAAAGGATTCATAACAAGCTAATTTAAAGTGAAGTGTAAATTTAATGATTTTGCAGAAAAGTATCGATTCTTAGTTATACGTTTCCTGCTAATTCAGCCTGATTATTTCCGCGTTTTTTCCTGAATTTCTTTAATCACTTTTCGTGATGCCAGAAAAACAGCAGGTTTACCTGATAACGGATTGTTCTGTGTAACAACTACCGTTTTGTATACATCTTCAATATGCTGAAAAGTCAACACTTCTTCCGGAGTGCCTTGCGTATGAATTTTTCCCTGATTGACCAAAATGAGCTGGTCGCAATATTCCGATGCCAGATTCAAATCATGGATTACCATCAGCACAGATAATCCCATTTCCTGGTTTAATTCCTGAAGCACATTCAGGATATGCACCTGATGAGTAATGTCCAGATGTGAAGTTGGTTCATCAAGCAAAAGCAATTCTGGTTCCTGGGTCAGAGCGCGGGCAATGGCAGCCAGTTGCTGTTCACCTCCACTTAATTCCGACATCAACTGATCTTTAAATCGCCAGGTGTCTGTCATTTCCATGTATTCGCGGGCAATGCGAAAATCGTCTTCACTTTCAAAAAAGCTGAAACGGCTGTGATATGGAATCCGTCCCATCAGCACGTAATCTTCCACACTCATCTCACCGGCTTCGATAAACTGGCTGACAATGGCAATGTTTTGTGCTCTCAGGCGTGGCGAAAGTGTCCGGAGATTCTGATCGCCCAATAAAATTTTGCCTGACTTAAGTCCAAGTGTTCCGGTAATGGCCCGGAAAAGCGTCGTTTTGCCCGATCCGTTTGGCCCAATAATTCCGGCGAATGAACCTTTCGAAATATCAATATTGATTTCGGACAACTGAAACTTTGGATATCCGCAGCAAAGATTTTGTATGCTTAAAATGTCTGAGTTCATCATCCGTTATTTTTTAGGGAACTAGCCGACGACCGGCTCATCATCAGTAAAAAAACAATTCCTCCTACAATTCCGGTAATCACTCCAATCGGCAATTCGTTGGGCGAAATAATGGTGCGTGCAATCACATCTGACAGAACCAGAAAAATGGAACCCGATAAAAATGAACTGACCAGTAAAATCCGGTAATCGGAACCAACCAGCAAACGCATCAGGTGTGGAATGATTAGTCCCACAAAACCAATTACTCCGGCAACAGCCACACAAACTCCGGCGAGCAGCGAAGCCAGCAAAAAGATCAATTTAATGGTGGTGTCGGTATTGATTCCGAGGTGTTTGGCTTTTTCTTCGCCAAGCCGCAAGGCATTGAGTGGCTGCACAAATAGATAGGAAAGTGCCAGAGATACCAATGACAGAATCAAGGTAATATAAATGAGCGACATATCGGGTTCATCGAGCGAACCCATGATCCAGAAAATAATGCCGTGCAGATTTTCGGTACTTGTTATTGCCATCAGCAGCATCATCGACGAGGAAGCAATAAAACTGATCATCACTCCTGTCAATAACATACTTTGAATGTTGATGCGGCCACTTCTGGAACTAATGGTGTACACCAGAAAAATAATCAGGAAAGCTCCGGTAAAACCGGCCAGGGGCAGAACAAACGAACCAACGAGCAGGTGTAGCCCGAAAACAATGGCAAAAGCCACTCCCAGTGATGCTCCTCCGGAAATTCCCAGAGTATAAGGTTCAACCAGCGGATTGCGGTAAACACCCTGCAGCAGTATTCCGGAAAGGCTGAGTGCCCCGCCGACGGCAATACCCAGCAATATGCGCGGAAGACGAATCTGGCTCAGAATGGTATATTCCATGCTTTCGTGTCCTTGTCCGAGAATTTTGAAAATGTCAAAAAAGCCCAGCTTCATTTCGCCAACAGAAAGCGAAAGCATCACGGAGGCAATCAGGAGGACGAATAATCCGGCAAGGTATACTGTCCAACGAAAATATTTTTTTTGAATTTCTATCACGATTTCTTTTTTGCAATGTTTAAACATGCATCTTCAAGGATTCACGTTTAATATTCAATTCCCTTTCGACTGAGAATCTTTTGATCGTAAGGATGTTTAATCTTCTGAATATAACTCACATAATCAGCTTTTTCAATCAATCCGGAAGAAGCTCCACGGCCAGTCATCACCAATTCCAGGTGCTCCGGTTTACGGTCGACAAAGCTAATCAATTCATCTTCTTCCAAAACACCATTCCGCAGTGAAATTAGAATTTCGTCCATAACTAACAGATCAGGAGATTCTTTCTCAATGAATTCCGAAAGAGCGAGCAGTCCGTTTTTTACATCGTTCCGGCTGCTTTCGCGGGTTACCGACTGGTTAAACGACCAATGCCCGTTGGTGAATCCCAAAACGACTGCACCCAGCTTTTCCAAACTTTGAATTTCGTTGTAGCCATATAGCTCAGGCTGTTTGTTGAAGTGCGCGTAACAAACCTTCATGCCATGTCCTAAAGCACGAACAGCCAACCCAACAGCTGCTGTGGTTTTCCCTTTTCCTTCGCCGGTATAAATGTGTATTAATCCTGTTTTCATATTGTTGCGTGTTTCGCGTTGCGAGATACGGGTTGGGGTTAACTTGTAACCCGCATCCCGAAACTCGTAACAGTTCTAATTATAGATTCTCTAATATCCTGTAAATATATTCCACATCGCAACTGTTGCGTAAATGTGCAGCAAGCTTGTCGTATTGTTCGTTTTTGTATTCCTGATAATTAAATTCCTGAAGTTGGGTTTCTTTTCCGCAGCTTTCCAGGATAGATTGAACAACTACCCGATTATCGAAAATACCATGTAAATACGTGCCCCATGTTTTTTCATTCAGGAAACAACCGTCAGAAGATCCGTCGGTGAGTTTGGCCAAAGGCATCCCATCCTGTAATTCGGTTGTTCCCATATGTATTTCATAACCCTTGCATATTTCCTTTTCATTCCTGAAAGTGAACGTACTTTGAACGGTACGTTTTTTAGCTGTTAAAGTGGTTACAGCTGGCAAAATTCCAAGACCTGGCATAAATTCAACACTTCCCTCAACCTGTTCCGGATCATGAATTCCTGTTCCCATCATCTGGAAACCACCACAAATTCCGTAGACGGCATTTCCTTTCTGATGGCTGTTCAGGATAGATTTTGCCAAACCTGTTTGACGTAAATACGCCAAATCGCCCATGGTGTTTTTGGAGCCGGGAAGAATAACCACATCGGCCTTTTCAATTTCTTCGGGATTGGCCGTGTAAAAAAGGTTGATTTCAGGTACGCGTTCCAACGCATTAAAATCGGTAAAATTCGACATGTGCCGAAGCAAAACTACCGCCACGTTTACCAATCCTTCACGCGTTTTTCCTGATTTGTGATCAATCACCACCGAATCTTCATCGTCGATGTGGATATCCCGAAAATAAGGAACCACTCCAACAACCGGAACTCCGGTGAGCTGTTCAAGCATTTTCCTTCCTTCCGTAAAAAGATCGATATCGCCCCGGAATTTGTTGATCAGAATACCTTTGACCAGTTTCCGTTCTTCCGGAGGAAGCAACTCCAGCGTTCCGTACACGCTGCCAAACACGCCACCCCGATCGATATCGGCTATCAGAATTACGGCAGCATTTACTTCGAGTGCCACCCGCATATTGACAATGTCTTTGTCGCGCAGGTTAATTTCTGAAATGCTTCCTGCACCTTCAATCACCATCGGATTGTATTGCATGGCAAGTTTGTCGTAGGCTTTCATCGCTTCGGCAAAAAGGGCATCGCGGTCGGTTCCCAGAAAATATTCTTTGGCCGACTGGTTGCCAATGGGTTTTCCGTTTAAAACAACCTGTGCATTTTGATTGCTGGTTGGTTTCAGCAAAATGGGATTCATTTCGCTGCAGGGCTCAATGTCGCAGGCTTCGGCCTGAACAGCCTGAGCACGCCCTAATTCGAGTCCATCAGTTCCGGCAAACGAATTGAGCGACATGTTTTGCGCTTTAAACGGTGCGGGCGAATATCCATCCTGTTTGAAGATGCGGCAGAAACCTGCATTGATGATGCTTTTCCCCACATCGGAACCGGTTCCGACAAACATGAGAGGACGTAGTTTTTGTTTCATTTTGAATAATGATTAACAAATTATTGATTACTCGTCATGCTGAACTTGTTTCAGCATCTTTTCAATTAACAGACCCTGAAACAAGTTCAGGGTGACCTGACTTAGTTTTAAATCTTTATATGACTGGTATTAATCACTTGCGCTTCTTCAAACGAAGTCATTTCAGAAAGTACGGCCACTGCACCTTTTAGTACTGAATAGGCAATGGCCGCCCCGGTTCCTTCGCCCAGCCGCAAACCGAGTTTTAGCACAGCAGTGGCTTTCAGGTGTTGAAGCATTTTACGGTGTCCCTGTTCCTCCGATTCGTGCGAAAAAATACAATAATCCAACACCCGCGGATTAATTTCATGAGCCACCAGCAGGGCAGACGTGGTAATAAAACCATCGACCAGAATAACCATCCGGCAAGAAGCCGCTTCGATCATTCCCCCGGCAATGGTAGCAATTTCGTATCCGCCAAACCTTGCCAGATTTTCGAAAGGAGAATCCGAAATTCCGTGTTTTTTGATAGCCTGCTGAATGATATCGGCTTTGAGCCGAACTCCTTCGCTGTTCAGCCCAGCTCCCGGTCCGACACACTCCTCAACCGGCAAGCTGCAAATAATCGACATCAGCACCGATGCCGGAGTGGTATTCCCGATTCCCATTTCTCCAAAACCAATCACATTGCTTCCTTCCTGAAAGAACTTCCGGACAATTGCGCGTCCATTATTAAAAGCTTTCCGGCAATTTTCCATACTCATGGCTGGCTGGTGCAGAAAGTTTTCGGAGCCAAAAGCAACCTTGGCATCAATGAGTTTGGGATGCGGCGCGAAAGTATAATTAACCCCGGCGTCAACCACCCACAGATCAAGACTATAAACGCGGGAAAGCAAACCGATTCCACCGCCATCCGCCAGAAAATTATGGACCTGCTGCCAGGTAATTTCTACCGGACAGGCGCTCACTCCTTCATCCGTAATTCCATGATCGGCTGCAACCGTTAGCATGATCGGTTTTTTCAATTCCGGAGTTAGCGTATTTTGAATTAATCCAACCTGCAAAGCCAGCGATTCCAATTGCCCGAGCGAACCAACCGGCTTTGCTTTGTTATCGAGTTTATGTTGTAACTGCGGGATAAGTTCCGTGTTCAACTCCGGAATATCAAATTCAATGTTCATTTGTTTTCAAGATTAAAAGTAGTGATCTGTCCATATTCGAGCGGTGTTTGAAAAGCTTCTTCCGGAGTTTTATTATGAAGCAGGCACATCATGGCGCGGATGATTCCGGCATGTGTAAAAACAAGTACCTGTTCGTGCGAATTCTGAGGTAAATCATTCAGAAATAATCCGGCTCGTTCAATCAGGTCGTTACACGATTCGCCGTTGGGGCAGCAGGTATTCACATAATCGGCAAACCAGGCTTTCCCTTCTGCTGATTGAAACAGAAGATCCCAGGCAGCCATTTCCCAATCTCCAAAATTGAGCTCAGTCAGACGGCTGTCGGTTTGAATGGACTGATCTGTGATTATTCCGGATGCCAGTTTGGTACAACGGCTCAATGGGCTTGAATAGACCAGGTCGAACTTCGCTGAACCCAGTTTTTGCCTGACTTGCTCCATTTCATTCGGGAAAGTCGGAGCCAGCGGGACATCGGTTATTCCATAACAAATACCTTTGGGAACATCAACGGTTGTATGTCTGAAAACTGTTAGCTTCATATCGCAAGCGTTTGATAAATTACAAAACCCAGATAGAATTCAACTTCGGCAATTTGCTGCAAAGCGCCCAGACAGTCGCCGGTATATCCGCCAAGTTTACTTGTTGTGTAATTCCTGAAAACTAAGGTCGTTAGCAGGATCAACGGAATTATTCCCAAAAGATATTCAGGAGAAAAAATTGCCAGTGGTAAAATGCCAAAAATCAAGGCGATAATTAAATCGCTGCTTTTGCTTTTCTTTCCGATGGGTTTGGTTTTGCTGGTAGCGTCATCGCGCGAATATTCAGAATAAAAAATGATAAGTACCGGCGGAACTCGGCTCAGGGCATGTCCGACAATCAGTAGAAACGGAATTTTTTCAGGAGTAATGGCGCTTATACTTGTAAATTTTGTGGCCAATATTCCGATCAGCCCGATGCTGCCATAAGTGCCGATCCGGCTGTCTTTCATGATGGTGAGAATGCGTTCGCGGGTATAACCGCCGCCAAATCCATCGCAGAAATCGGCGAATCCGTCTTCATGAAAAGCTCCGGTGACAAAGATGGTGGTCAGCATACTCAATAAAACAGCCAGTTCTACCGGTAAAATAAACTGGAACCCGTAAAAAACGGCAGCACCAATTCCACCAATAACCCAACCGATGAACGGAAAATACCGCGTGGAACGATTCAGTATTTCATCCGAATACGGCAGGTTTTTCGGCACCGGAATACGGGTGTAAAACATGATGGCATTCAGAAATATTTGCAGTTGTTTTTGCATAATGTTATTGTTACGAGTTGCGGGTTACAGGATACGGGTTTAAAACTCGAAACCCGAAACATTTTTTACTCTTTATTCGCTACACCAGCATCTTCAAAGCTAGCCATTTCGTTCAGGAAACTGACGGCAGCCTGCAGCAAAGGTAAAGCCAGAGCAGCTCCGGTTCCTTCGCCCACACGTAAATTTAACTGGAGCATCGGACGGGCATTCAGGTGTTCGAGCATTTGTTTGTGACCTTGCTCATCCGATGAATGGCAAAAAACACAATTTTCACGAACTTCAGGATTGATTTGAATAGCTGTCAAAGCTGCTGCTGTGGCAATGAAACCATCGATCAGCAAAATCATTTGTTGTTCGCGGGCTTCGATCATGGCGCCAACCATCATGGCAATTTCCAGTCCGCCAAAAGTCGCCAGTGTTTCTTCCGGGGTTTTCGGATTGTATTTTTCAGAAACTTCTTTCAGAATCTGCATTTTCCAGCTCAGCTTTTCTCCCGCCATTCCTGTCCCCGCACCGGTGCATTCTTCGATCGGAATATGGAGAAAACGGTGCATCAGCAGCGAAGAGGCCGATGTGTTCCCGATTCCCATTTCGCCAAAACCAATGGTATTGCAGCCCGATTCGGCTTCGAGTTTCACCAGCCCACGACCTTTCTGGATGGCGGTGGAACATTCTTCGGAAGTCATGGCAGGTTCACGGCGCATGTTCCGGCTTCCGCGGGCAACTTTGGCGTTGATAACCGGAACTCCTTCCGGAAAATCGAAGTCGACACCGGCATCGACTACCTTCAATGTCATGTTATTTTGGCGACAAAATACGTTAATGGCAGCTCCTCCTGCTACAAAATTCATTACCATTTGCCAGGTCACTTCCTTGGGGTAAGAGCTCACTCCTTCATCGGTCAGCCCGTGGTCGGCAGCAAAAACCAGGATCGAAGGATTTTTAATTTCCGGAGTCAGCGTATTTTGAATCAGGCCAATCTGAAGGGCTAAATCTTCGAGTAAACCCAACGCGCCCAGAGGTTTGGTCTTGAAATCAATTTTGTGTTGCAGTTGTTCTTTTAGGTTCATGGGTTAATGTATAAAATGTTGTCAAAGTTGCCGTTGTTGTAATTGTTGTTGGTTATAGTCAGGGCTTCACTTAAAGTGAAACTCTGACTTGTCAAAGGATGTTCCCGCTATTCCGTCCGAAAGATGATTCTCTCTTTTTTTTTCTTTTCAGCGTGCGGACGGGAAACCGTTTTTTATCATTTCCCGGAGAGGCACTCCTTTGTCGTTTACTCCGGGTTATTCGTATTAATGAGTATCCGGGTTTGTACTCAGGCGATTTCTTTGCCATCTGCTTCAGCCTTCGGGATAGCTCAGTCAAACGCTGTTGGCTAAACTGATGATTGATACGAAAGTAAAGACGCACGGCCGTGCGTCTTTACTTGGATCGCGCCATTAAACAGTTTCAATATTAGTCCTGGAAACCTGATTGAGGTAAACAAGCTGATATCCATTTTATTATTATACCCTTTCATGATATTCCATTTTTATTCTTCTATGTGAACTATGTGCCTATTGTGGTTCAAAATCATGAAACCGGTTCCTTCGCCGGTCACCATTCTCTCTGCTATTTTCCCTTTATCCTGACTGGAATTCCGGAGATCATCAGAAAAACTTCGCTGGCTTGCCGGGCGATGTACTGATTTATCCAGCCTTGCAGGTCGGCAAATTTCCGGGCTGACTCTTCTACCGGATGAACGCCCATGCCCAGTTCGTTGCTCACCACAATCAGGTTCATCTCTTTCTGCACAAAACGGTCCCATTCTGCTTTCGCTTCTTCGAGCGAACGGTCAGCATCATACTGATTGTCGAAAAAAATGTTGGTCAGCCAAAGCGTGATGCAGTCGAGCAAAACCGTTTTCCCATCCACCTGGCAGGCCGAAAGTTCTTTTTCCTGCTCCAGGTTAATCCAGTGCGATCCGCGGTCGTTTTGATGGCGCTCAATCCGCTGGCGAAAATCTTCGTCCCACACACGGGCGGTGGCCAGATAAACCGGATTCGGGCTTGCTGATTCGGCCAGTTTTTGCGCGTAACTGCTTTTCCCTGAACGGGCGCCTCCGGTAATGAATGTGATTTGAGCCATGTTGGTCAATTTAGACGTTGGTGATCAGAAGCTATTGAAAATGTCTAAAAAAGATCACGGGGTTGCCTAAAAGTCAGAAAAAACCGGACTCTAAAACGTAAAGAAATGTATCTGTCAGAATCAAAATCTGGCTTCTTCGTTTTAAAAAACTTTTAGGACAACCTCGTGATCAATTGATTTAATAAACAATTACAATAAAATTTATTTTAATTAAGAAACAGAGCCATTGAAGGAGATGCACCAACAGTTTTTTCATCGATTATCTCTCCGTTTTCCGAATATATTTTCATTACTCCGTTGCTGGTTGTGACGGGACTTACAAAAACATAAACATTTCCGTCAACCGGATTCACCGATAAGCCTTTTATTCCGGAAATACCGCTAACCAGACTGTTTGCTTCAAATGTTTTGGTTGTTACATCGAAAATTTGAACCCCTCCAACCATCGTCCAATTCGCATCGTAACCGGCGGCTACCATAAAAATTTTCGATTTGTCTTTGCTGAATGCAAGAACTGAAGCATACTCGGTACTTACGTTTTCCAGTTCGTAAACGGTAAGCTGGTTGTTGCTTGTATTTATGAACCCTAAACCGGTTTTTGTTGCAGGAGTTGAATATGAACTGATTAGGGTTACATACAAATTACCGCTGTTATCCTTCAGGAAATAACTACACACTGCGGGTGTTTCAATGTAACTTATAGCTTCGGTAGTTAAATCAATCACAGCAACTGCATTTTTATAATTCATGGCAGCATATAATTTCCCATTGGCAATTTCAAGGCCTTCAGGACCCCCAGCCAGCGCAATTTTCTCCTCTACTATTCCTCTTTCGATGTTGTATTTTGCGATATAACTATCAGGCATAAGGTTCCAGTCCGGATTTTCGCCCCAGCACGATATGTAAAGGTAATCACCATTGGCAACACAGTTTCGTGGTTTGGCAATCTGGTCGGTTGCACCGTTTTGGGCCTGAACAAAAAGCGGATCAACGTCAATGATTTGATCAGGTGAATTTCCAATCAGAAAAACATGATCACCTGTTTTATAGGCAAACTGTATATTCGAAGCGAACTCTATGCCCTTGTTTTGTTGCTGATCGTAGAAGTTGGTTATTTCACCTGTTTCATAGTTGTATTTAGAGATGCTGGAACCGCCTTTTTCGAACGAACCATAATTCACAATGTAAGCGCCTTGAGTTAAGGCGCTGGGAAATAACTCCTTGTTGTCTTTTGAGCATGAGCTTAAAATGGCAAGAGAAAAGACTGCAAGCAGTAAATAATTGAAATACTTTTTCATATTCTGTAAATTTATTTAGAGTAAATATTAATATCGGTAGATAAGCTGATCCGGAAATTGCGGCCCGGCATAGCATAATATCGTTCGTTTTGATAATCGGTATTCAAAAGGTTATTCAGCGAAAATGACAGAAAAATAGGTTGTTTTACCAGTTTTATTTTTCGGGAAATTCCGCAGTTGGCAATGAAATAGGGGTCAAGTTCATAGCCATTGGGCATAAAATATGAACCGGAGTAATCGGCAAAACGTTTCCCGGTGTATGCTCCATCAACAAAAATATTCCACGACTGGTAGGCAACGCTCAGGTAAGTGTTGCCATTGTGTTTGGGCGAATAGAGCAGCTGACGATTGGTAACCCCCGAAGGCGATTCATCTTTAATGGCTTCAGCGGGATTAAAGGAATAATTCAACCTGAAATTGAGTTTGAGTTTATTCGAATTCCAATCGGTATTCGACTGGAATTCGAGGCCTTTGCTCACCACTTCCATCACGTTTTGAGCGTTCCAGTCAACAGATCCCAAACGCCATTCGATCCAGTTTTCTATGTCCATGTAAAACACATTGACCTTAATTTCCGACTGAATGGACCCGGTGCAATACTGGTAAATAAAACCCATTTCGTAATTCATCCCGTCTTCCGGTTTTAAATCGGGATTTCCCTGCGTTCCCCAATAGCGGTCGTTAAATGTTGGGATGCGAAACGATCGTGAAATATTTCCGTTTAGTTTAAATACTGAAATGTCGTTAGTAAACAGGCGATATTCGGCGCCAAGCGATGGGGTTAATGGTGCTTCGAAATTGGTGACAAACAATTGCCTCAAATTCAGGGTGATTTTCAGGCGGTTGAGTGCGGTATAAAACGATGAAAAGTAGAAATCGCCCTGCTGTTCATTCGAAATAACATCTGATGAATAAGCATAAACATCAGGTTTAATATGCTGATATTTAACACCAAGTTTGTAGCCAAAATGGATATTCAGATCCTGCTTCCCTTCGAATTCAGCAATCAACCGGTTTGTCCCGATTTTTTGCATTTCTTCGCCGTCATAAACCTGCATGTCGTGTACAAAGCCTAATCCACCTTTAAGGTTTAGCGGTTTCTTCGTATTTTCATATTCCGACCAAAACCTGATGTGCTTATTATCTAGTGTCTCCGGAGTCTTCGCTGAACTGTTTTCTTTTGTGGTAAGCTGAATTTCGTGCCAGTCGTGTTCGAGCCACAATGCCGACTTCAGCATTTCCTTTTCATTAAACCGATAGTTCAGCTCCTGAATCAAACCTTCGTTTTCGACTGAGGCTCCACGTTGACGTTCGCGCACGGTGCCCGGATTTTCAACATCGTCCAACTTCTGATTATTAAACGGGAAATCGTTTTTCAGCCTGAAGTAGAACAAGCGCGAAACCGATTCGAAACGACCATTTCCGGCATAAATTTTTGTACCGTAAAGCTGCTCTCCAAACGATCCTTCAGAAACGGTGGTTTTTAACTTCATGCCTTTTGTCCATTTGCTGGCCAGCCCAAGATGAAGTGCTCCGCCAATAGAACCCGATCCATTAATAGCGGAAGAACTTCCATACTGCAAGTCGATATGATCGAATAGAAATACCGGGATTTCATTCATACTCGAATGACCAAGCGTCAATGAATTGATGTTGATTCCTCCAAAATTGACTGAAGTATGACTTGGAGACGTGCCGCGCAGGTGAATGGTTGATAAACCTCCCGCATTGGATTTTAAATAAATTGGAGTAAATCGCATCAATAGCTGGTCAATTGATCCGGACTGCCCAATAGTCATCTGATCATTCGAAATTGATTCAATTTTTGCACCTGCCTGATATTTTTTTAAGGGTGCGTAAGTTGTTACCTCATTCAGCTGAATGGTGTCCGACAGACTTACATGCTGCGAAAACACTTGCCCGGAAAAACTCAGGATTAACAGAATAAAAAATGACCTTCTCATTTCTATAAAAAGAATATGAGCTTTGGATAAGATTGTGAAATATACATGATTGTATTTCACCAGCTTTTTTCCCGAAGCTATTGTTTATACTAAATGGAATTGGCAGGTCTTCTGGCTCACCTTGCTTTCTGAGGCCTTCCCATCCGTCGAAAGACGAACAGTGGCAGGAGTTTCAAAAAGGTTTTATAAAGGCTTACAGCTGCGGGTACAGCTCCGGTATTTCACCGGATTCCCTATTATTCCTCGTTGGCTTGTTGACCAACATCGGAACCATTTCCGTAGGCAAAAGTATAGATTATTTACCACAGATTCCTCAGATAAGCACAGATAAAAAACAATTTTTGCGTAAAGCAAAATGTAATCGCAGCTTAACGTATTACATATTAGGAAGGTAGAGATCTCCCGATTTGTAAAAATCTGAATTAACAGTGGTGTAGAAAAATCGTACTGGCGCAAATTAATCCGAAAAATCATCTGATTCCGAAAAATTGTTTATTTTTGAATATGATTGAAAACAGATGGTTATGGATATGACAACTCAAATAAAAAATAGTTTGATTTCGAGAATTAAAGACTCGAATGACATGAATTTTTTAAAAGCACTTCAAACAATATTTGATTCGTCGGAACAATCTCTTTATCAGTTGTCTCCAGAGCAGAATGATTCAATTATAAAAGGCAGAGAGGAAATAAATAATGGTGATTATATTGAGAATGATCAACTTATCTCTGAGATGAAAGAATGGCTGACAAAAAAATAATCTGGTCAACTCGTGCGAGTAAAGAATTAAGACATGTTCTTGAATATTTCAACCATCGTAACAAAAGCACGCGATATAGTCTCAATCTTATAACTGAAATTGAGGATTTAACCAGAAATCTTTCGAAAAATGAATCAATTGGAAGATTAGCCTCAAATAAATTTACTCGTGTGATCCCAATGAAAACATACTTGATTTTTTATGAAATAAATCGAGACAATATTGAAATAGTTTCTTTCTGGGATAACAGACAAGACAAAAAGACTGAAAATACAAATAGCGGTTGTTAATACACGCGATGTTTAATTTCTGTTTTCGTTCAGACAACTTACTCTTCAGCTTGCAACAGCCTCACTGCGGCACTAGATAAAAGCAACCTGCAATTGACAACTAAAACATAGCGCAATCAGAGGGGCAAGTTTTTACCACAGATTAAAATGAGATTTTGAAAGAAGCAAAATGCTATTTCAAGTTAAATTAATACAGATTAAGAAGATAGTAATTATTCATTCTGAGAGAATCGGTGTTATCCGTGGTGTAGAAAAATCTTACTGGCGCAAATTAATCCAACAAAAATCAGACAGGAGATAAAATTCAGGACGCAGGTAATGTGAAAATCACGGTTCGTAATTTCCCTGACGTTCTTTCCTATAAAATGTTTTTCGACCAATACGCCATGATACATATTCGGGCCACCAAACCGGCAATTTAGGATTCCAGCCAGCGCTGCTTCCGGATATCCGGCGTTTGGACTGCAGTGCCGGTGTCCGTACCGGAACAAAAAAATCCAGGCTCTCCAACTCAAACTAATCGTAGCCAGAATGATAGCTGTCAGTCTGGCCGGAATATAATTAATCACATCGTCGAAGCGGGCGGAAAACCAACCGAACTGACGGAAACGTTCGCTTTTATAGCCAACCATCGAATCGAGTGTATTGGCCATTTTGTAGGCCATCATGCCCGGAACGCCGCCCAGCGCATAAAAAAACAGCGGAGCAATCACTCCGTCGCTGAGGTTTTCGCCAAGCGTTTCGAGTACTGCAGTGCGAATTTGCTGTTCGTTCAGATTCTGTGTTTCGCGGCCAACAATGTAACTCAGTTGTTTTCGCCCGGCTTCCAGACCTTGCTTTTCAAGTGTTGAAATTACTTTGTGCGCTTCCGAAATCAGGCTTCGGTTGGCCAAACCGTAAAATACTCCCAGACTTGCCAGCACGATAAAAAGCAAATCGTAGTTTTTTGTGAGATCAAGCAGCAGCCAAAAACTCCAGAATGTAGCTGAAATCAGGAATAGAGCCATGAGCATTCCTTTTGCTTTCCGGTATTTTCCTGAATTTAGTTTTTCGGTGAACAAGGAAATCGCCTTTCCAAAAATCCGGATCGGATGCGGTAGCCAGAGCGGATCGCCAAAAAGAGTATCGAGCATGAAGCCGATCAGAAGAGGGATTATAAAGAGAAGTTCTGGTGCCATTGTTTAACTATTTTGCCATTTTTTTACCACAGAGAGATCACAGAGAAAGAAAGAGAAAGCCAAGTTTTAAGCTCTGTGTTTATTAACTTTTGAATAATTTCTTAGTCCTTCTGCAAGCAATTGATTATCGCCTTCATTTCTGGTGCAAACCCTGAAAAACCGTTCGTTCAAACCACGGAAGTTTGATGCATCGCGAATCAGGATTCCATGTTCAGCAAGTAGAAACTGTTTCAATTCGGCAGCTGAACCCGCTTGTATTTCAATCAGAAAAAACGGTGCTTTCGATGGAATAACACGAAATCTTTCAAGTTGGTTAATTCCCTTTTGCAGATCAGCAGAAAGAGCACATACTTTTTCGGCATCAAGTCGATTATTTAATTCAGGATTCAGGAGAAATTTACCGGCTTCCTGAGCCAGTGCATTTACCGACCAGGGTTGCTGAAATTGTTTCAGTTTTGTTGCCAGTTGTTCTGAAGCAACCACATATCCCAGCCGCAATCCGGGAATTGCACAGCATTTGGTCAACGATCGAACAACAATCAGGTTCGGATAAGTTTTGGTCAACGGAATAGCTGACTGAAATTCAGGGATAAAATCGGCGTAGGCTTCGTCAACAATAAAAACCGTGTTTGGAAAAGATTCAATTGCCTGTTTAATTTCCTGAATTTCAAATATATGTCCATCCGGATTGTTGGGATTTCCGAACCAGATCAATCCGGTATTGGTTTCCAGTGTTTGTTCCCATTCCTCTTTCCTAAAAAACTGCAACTGGTGTTTGTGCATTCGGCAAGCGTCTTCGTATTCGGCAAATCCGGGATACAGAATGGCCGAATCAGCTTCACGAAAAGCCAAAGCAATGGCGTAAAACGCTTCAACCGATCCGTTAAATGCCGAAACCTGAGTGGAATCTACTTTGTGAAAGGCGGCAATTTTACAGCACAGTTCAGCTGCATCCGGTTCAGGATAACGTTCAATCAAATGCATGTTTTTCTGCAAATGAGCAATCAGTTCCGGAGAAATTCCGCCAAACCAAACGTTTGAACTGAAATCGACAGAAATGGCTTTTGAGTACTGATGCCGGTCGTCGCCGTGGCCTGTAATCATCTTTCAGAAATAAATTTACGGATACATCAGTTTGATCATTTCTTCCAGGGCGTCCAAAAACAGAACCGGAGTCGGGCTACAGGTTTTATCGGCATCGAGAATGAAAATCTTCTTATTCTTAGTGGCCGAAAGCGCTGAATAACTCAGCCAGGTATCTTTTTCTTCCTCGGCTACAATTCCCATCGTCACAATAAAAATGACATCGGGATTTTGCTTCAGTACAAATTCACGGGTAACACCACCTATTTTTAATTCGGCAGCTATGTTTTCCCCTCCTGAAAACCGGATGAAATCTTCCATAAACGTATTCGGAACCGCACAGAATAAAGGTTTGGCTCCAATTTGCATAAAGACTTTTGGATTTTTTCCGGCAGGTATTCCTGAAATTAATTCAGCCAGCCGCGTTCTTTGCTGAGACACGATTTTACGTGCCTTTTCCGGTTTACCAATCAGCTTGCCAACCTGAATAAAATAGGAGCAGATTTCTTCAAATGATTCCGGATATGGCAGATAAGCTACTTTTAGCCCCAGGTTTCTCAGATTGTCAATGGATTCAGGCTTAATTAACGACGAAGCCACGACAATATCGGGTCTCAGTGTCAATGTTTTTTCAATGTTGATACTCATGGAAGAAGCAACTACCGGAATATTGTCGGAAGCTTCAACCGGGCAATAACTGGTACAACCCACCAATTTTTCCTGTTCGCCCATCAGGTAAATGCTTTTAGTTACCCACGGAACCAGTGAAACGATGCGTTTGACTTCCTGTGCCTGAACAGACAACTGACAGACAAGAACGAATACCAGAAGAAATAAATGTTTTTTCATTTTGTAATTTTTATTCCGGAAGAAATGAATAGGAAACCAGGGTTCTCCTTTCACCGATCTTTTTTCCCGAAGATTCGAATTGAAATAGTTTGAAGTGGCAGGTCTTCTGGCTCGCCTTCTTTTTGTGGCCTTCCCGTCGCGGCGAACCGAAACAGTGGCAGGGTTTACAAAAAGTTTTACAAAGACTTACAGCTGCGGGTACAGCTCCGGTATCGCACCGGATTCCCTATTATTCCAACCAACAAAAGTTAGCTATGGAACCATTTCAGGGAGTAAAAGTAGAAATTATTTTTTCTGAAGTGGATTTATATTCTGAATTAATACCAGCTATGCCCAAACGCCTGCAATTTTTTCGCCGCATTTTTTGCAGGCTCCTTTCTCCATGTTTTTCTGAAGAATGGTGTAGCCTCTTCGTTCGATGACCATTTCGTGGCATTTCGGACAGAAGGTATTTTCCGCGTCAAGGCCGGGAACATTGCCAATATATACGTATTTAATTCCTTCGGCAAGCGCGATTTGGCGGGCCTGGGTAAGCACACCAATTGGGGTGGCTGACAATTGTGTGAGTTTATAATCGGGATGGAAACGGCTAAAGTGTAGCGGATAATCGGCAAGCCCGTTTTCGGCCAGCCAGTTGCTCATGCGTTTAATCATATCCATATTATCGGTCCAGCCGGGAATGACCAGGTTGATTATTTCGAGCCAAACGCCAAGTTCTGCAATTGTTTTCAGCGAGTCTAAAACCGGTTGCAATGCCCCGGCGCTCAGTTTCATGTAAATATCGTTACTGAACGATTTCAGATCGACCCGGACGGCATCGATGTATTTGCACAAATTACGCAGTGGTTCATCGTTGATATACCCTGCGGTTACCATCACATTTTTAAGACCTTCCTGCCTTGCCAGTTTAGCGGTGTCGAAGGTATATTCATAAAATGAAATGGGTTCGGAATAGGTGTAAGCTATCGATGGACATTTGCTGGTAATGGTTTGGGCAATCACCTGATCGGGCATCAAATCGTAGTTGCGGGTTTCTTTGGGGCTCACCTGCGAGATGGTCCAGTTCTGGCAATTCATACAAGCCAGGTTACAGCCTGCTGTACCAATCGAGAATGCTTTCGTTCCGGGCAAAAAATGGTTCAGCGGCTTTTTCTCAATCGGATCGACGTTTACAGCACAGGGATTTCCATAGGCCAAGGAATAGAGCTTTCCTTCGTAATTCATCCGGTTGTGGCAGGCACCAGATTCTCCTTCTTTAATCACACATTCGTTTGGACAAATCAGGCATTTGGTGCCACGTGGAGTGGGCGACCAATACAATCCTTCCTTGCTCCATTTCCAGAGTTTTTCACTGGTTTCGCCTCCTTGGTTTATCCGTGGTAAACTGGAGAAAATACCAGTGTCCTTCGATCCCTGTTTCATCAATTCACGTAACTTCATATCATTATTATGATGTTTTTTCTGAAACCTCTGAATTAACAACTCATCCCATATCCGGAAAAAGCTTAAACTCCTTTCTTCCGGAAGGTTTATTCGTGTTCTTCACCAAAAACCAATGCTTCATAGGTGTACAAATTAGCAGTTCTCCAGTCGTCCCAGCCAAGGTGAGCCTTATCTCTAGCACAATGACCGAGAACTTCTTCCTTGCTCCAATCGGTTTGTGTGGCAACCTGAGGCAGAAATGTTCCGGTATAATTACCTTTTTTAATGTAAATGCCTTGTTTGCCCAGATTGAATTCGTCGATTGATTTGATCCGCTTCAAAGGGGTGAGTACCGATATCTCTATGGTCAGCTTGCTTAATTCGTTGGGCTCAACTTTGTCGAACCGATAATCATGTGTCGCTGCAGCCAATGCCATTGATTGAACAACCTTCCAAAGCGGCTCATCCGGATCGAAACGACCGATGCAGCCCCGTAAAATATGGTTTTTGTAAAGGGTGACAAATGCGCCGCATGGAGTTTTCAGGTTGGCGCTCAACCCTGACGGATCAATCTCCGGAGTGATTCCTTTGCTTACATAGGTTGAAATGGTTCCGCGGGCTAAGTTCAGCAGGTATTTTTCATCCTCGCTGCTGAGCGAAAACTCACTGGCCTGATTCTTCGCGTTTCCCTGTGTGAACGAAATGGCATAATAGCCAACCACGCGTTCCTTGTCACCAAATGAGGTATCGCCCGAGTTTTTATACTGAAGCAAATCAACTGAAATGTCAGGCATTTGTTCAGTCATGTATAGCAAAGTCAGCACCGAGCTCCAGCCACACAAACTGGTTACCAGTCCGGGAATGTTTTTCCGTTCGTTACCATCCAGGGCAGCAATCAGCTTTGATGCTTTGTTGGTTCTAATTGCTTCAGCAGTTGCCTGATCCGCCTTTCGGGCATCGTTGTATTCCGGATAATGCGAAAAGTCGCTACTGATAACAAACAGATTTTTTTCGTTCAGGTAAGGTTTTAATACCGCGGCCAGCTTCCGGGCCGTTTCCTGCGTTGAGGAACCAATAATTACCGGCACAATTTTGAAATCGTTTTTCAGGTGGTATTGCAAAAAAGGCAACTGAACTTCTAGGCTGTGTTCATTCTGGTGCGCTTCAGGATAGTCCTTCAGGATTTTATTTTCAGCAACCAATTGTTTGGCTAGATCCGTGTCAACTTCAACGGTACCAAAAGGTGTTTCGTAATTTCCTGAGCAGAAAACCGATGCTCCCGAAAAAGTGGTGGTATGGCTCGAACCAATGATGAAAATACGTTCGAACTTCCGGTTGGGATCAATTTGGTTAAACGCCGAAGCAGCTATTTCTCCACTGTAAATATATCCCGCGTGAGGGACAATGAGTGCCAGCGGTGTGTTTTCTAATTTTTCCCTGATAGCCAGAGAAAACAATCTCTGCAACTGATTTTTCAATTCGGCAGGTTTATCGGTATAAAACCGACCGGCAGCATAGGGTTTCCGGTTGTGCAACGATTCCTGCGAACTGCCTTTTGCTGTGTATAAACCTACCAAAACCGCAATGATAAAATGCTTCGATTGCATGGCTAAATGGTTTAATGAATTAAAGTTACTACATAAATTGAGGCAAAAATAGTTTTATTGCAGGTGAGTTTTCAATTTTACTATTTTTCAGGATATTACACCGCAATAATTCTTTGCCTGCTTTATATTACTTTTACGAAGTTCAAAAAGATACAACATGAGTCAAAAAATTTTACTGATCACGCCGCCATTTACTCAACTGAATACGCCTTACCCCGCAACGACCTATTTGAAAGGATTTTTAAATACCCAAAATATTCCGTCGTACCAGTGCGATCTGGGCATCGAAACCATTCTGGCTTTATTTTCTTCGGAAGTCCTGAAATCGTTTTTTCAGGAACTCGCAACCCGCGACCCGCAACTTTCTCCCAACGGTCAACGGATTTTCAATTTGCGCGAAAGCTACATCCAGACCATCGATCAGGTGATTGCCTTTTTGCAGGAAAAGAATATCGTTTTGGCTCATGTCATTTGTGAAGGAAATTATTTGCCTGAAGCTTCGCGCTTTGCTCAAACCGAAGATCTGGGATGGGCTTTTGGAACGATGGGTACGCGCGACAAAGCCAAACATTTAGCCACACTTTACCTTGAAGATCTTTCTGATTTAATTGTTGAGGCCATCGATCCGCATTTCGGGTTTAGCCGTTACGCCGAACGACTGGGTAGATCGGCTGCTACTTTCGACGAACTGGAAGCGGCATTACTTGCTCCGGAAAGTTTTATCGATCAGCTTTTACTCCGCTTACTCCGGAAGAAAATAGAACTCTGCGAACCGACCCTGGTTGCTTTTTCGATTCCTTTCCCCGGAAATTTATACAGCGCATTTAAGTGCGGACAATTCATTAAACAACATTTTCCGGAGCTCAAAATAGTGATGGGCGGTGGGTTTCCCAATACTGAACTGCGCTCTCTGACCGATCCGCGGGTTTTTAACTACCTCGATTTTATTACGCTCGACGATGGCGAAGCACCAATGCTGAACCTGATTGAATACCTCGATGGAAAACGCACCAAAACTGATTTGAAACGCACTTTTGCGCTCGAAAATGGCGAGGTTGTTTACCTCAACGGCTCCAAACAAAACGATTTTTCACAGTTCGAAGCCGGAACTCCTGATTATTCGGATTTTGAGCTTGACAGCTATCTCTCGGTGATTGAAATTGTAAACCCGATGCACCGGCTCTGGAGCGACGGCCGCTGGAATAAACTCACGCTGGCACATGGTTGCTATTGGGGACGCTGTACGTTTTGCGACACTTCGCTGGATTATATTCGCCGCTACGAACCGAATACCGTTCAGGTTCTGTGCGACCGGATTGAAGAAATGATCCGACAAACCGGGCAGGCCGGTTTCCATTTTGTTGACGAAGCTGCACCGCCAGCCCTGATGCGCGCTTTGGCTTTGGAAATCATCCGACGCAAACTCACCGTGATTTGGTGGACAAATATTCGTTTTGAAAAAAGCTTCACATTTGATTTGTGTTTGCTGCTGAAAGAATCCGGCTGCATCGCGGTTTCCGGAGGTCTGGAAGTGGCTTCAGACCGTTTGCTTGGCATGATTAACAAAGGTGTGAGCGTATCGAAAGTCGCCAAAGTAACCGATAATTTTACACGTGCCGGAATCATGGTTCATGCGTATCTGATGTACGGATTTCCCACGGAAACTGCTCAGGAAACCATCGATTCGCTGGAAAATGTGCGGCAATTGTTCGAAGTTGGAGTCATTCAATCCGGGTTCTGGCATCAATTCGCGATGACTGCCCATAGTCCGATTGGATTAAACCCAACACAATTCAAAGTAAAAATTGAAAACGAAAAATCAGGCACGTTTGCCAACAACGATTTGATTCACAGTGACCCAAGCGGAACAGAACATGAACGCTTCAGCGAAGGATTGCGCAAATCACTTTTTAATTACATGCACGGCATTTGTTTCGATTTTCCGCTTCAGGACTGGTTCGATTTTAAAGTGCCACGAACCACTGTCACCCCCAAATATATTCAGGAAGCTATTGACGAACAGGAATATGAAGCGGCCAGTCCAAGTGCAAAAATAGTCTGGCTGGGCGGATATCCTTCCATCCGGAATTATACCAAAAAGAAGAAAAGTCAATCGTTCGAAATGGCCGAATTGACTTTCAGTAATAAAAAGCAGGATTTGGTGATTCAGTTGAAACAGGCAGAAGGGAAATGGTTATTCGCACAAATTCCTGAACTTTCGGTAAACAATTCAAGCCAAATTACTTTTGGAGAATTGGAGAAAAGCTTTGAAAGGCAAACCGGAGAAGATTTTGTACTCTTCTGGAATAGTAATGCGATCAAGGTATTGAGGGAGAGTGGATTGCTGATGTTGTAAGACTATTATTTACCACAGAGAACACTGAGGAAACACAGAGTTAAAATTAATATTCCAATAATCAAGGAATTAACCATTAAGCAAACTTCTTAATCTCTGTGCTCTCTGTGAATTACTCTTTTTAAACTCTGTGGTTAAGTTTTCTTTATTAATATAGAGAATAAGGACAGAGTTTTTCACCCAGGACCTTGAAATCTGAACACTGGAACTTTTCCCACATTTCTTGTGAATTGAAAATTGTTAGTGTATTTTTGCTGCCCATTGAATTTAATTGAAAATCATGACCAAACAAATAGTTGTCAGTGGCATCAGGCCAACCGGAAATCTGCACCTCGGAAATTATTTCGGTGCTGTACGTAGCTTTTTAAAAATGCAGGAAGATTACAACTGCTATTTTTTTATTGCCGATATTCATTCGCTCACCACACACCCAACTCCCGAAAACCTTCAGAATGGAGTGAAACAGGTGTTGGCCGAATACCTGGCTTGCGGTATTGATCCTGAAAAGTCTACTATTTTTATCCAGAGCGATGTGCCGGAAGTAACCGAACTTAGCACCTTCCTGAATATGAACGCTTATCTTGGAGAGTTGGAAAGAACGACTTCTTTCAAGGAAAAAGCACGGAAACAGCCCGAAAACGTGAACGCCGGTTTGCTGACTTACCCTGTTTTAATGGCAGCTGATATTCTGATTCACAAAGCGAAATTTGTTCCGGTTGGGAAAGATCAGGAACAGAATCTGGAAATGGCCCGTAAGTTTGCCGGACGTTTCAACCGGATGTACAACTGCGAATTGTTCCCGTTGCCTCAACCATTTACCTTCGATGGTGGCGACATGATTAAAGTTCCGGGATTGGATGGCAGCGGTAAAATGGGAAAATCAGAAGGAAACGGTATTTTCCTGTCTGAAGATCCGAAAGACATCCGCAAGAAAGTCATGCGTGCAGTTACCGATGCCGGTCCGATCGAACCCAACAGCAAAAAAACGGAAGCGGTTGAAAACCTGTTCACCTTGCTTAAAATTGTTTCGACACCTGATGTGGTTTCACATTTTGATGTAGCTTACAACGATTGCAGCATCCGATACGGCGATTTGAAAAAACAGCTTGCCGAAGACATTATAGTATTCACTTCACCTATTCGCGAACGAATTCTGGAAATTCTGAAAGACGAAGCTTATCTGGGAAAAGTAGCACGAATGGGAGCAGAACGGGCCCGCGAATCGGCACAGAAAACACTCAATGAAGCAAAAGATGTGATTGGATTCAGGAGACTTTTCTAGTCCACAGATAATACACCAAAATATATTTTTAAAGTCAGGGTTTCACTCCAAAAGTGAAGCCCTGACTTTTTTTATTGAGCCAGGTAGAATCCTTCAAATGAAATGTTTTTCCCAAGTGCTAATTTGTCATTTTTCAAAAAATGTATGTACAGTTTAAACTTTGTTAAAATACTGGATTTCAATAAACTATTTTAATTTTATTTTGTCAGATATCTAAAATATTTCGTGTTTTAGTATAAACTTTTTAAAATTTACACCATGAAAAAGTTACCTGTTTTATCGATTACCGCAATGTTTGTGTTAGCTTTTTTACAACTTCCAGCTCAGGATGTAAAAAAAGAAATTAAAGCGGAAATTAAAACGGAGAAAACGGATGTTAAAGGAGAAAAAAGGGCGATAAAAATCGAAAGGAAAGAACTTCGGAAGCTTGAGGGAATTTCGATTCCGAAATTAACTAAAGATGCTTTTTATTCCGACTTTGGCGATGTGCCGAATGTAAAATGGAAAAGAGATGTTTACCTGGATGAAGCTGTGTTTACCAAAGGTGGAAAAGAAATGAAAGCTTATTATGATGTTGATTCCAAACTCGTAGGAACAACCTGTATGAAAATATTTGCAGATTTACCGGTAAATGCACAGAAGGAAATAAAAGCCAGGTATAAAGATTATACTATTGGAAATGTTGTTTTCTTTGAGGATAACGAAGTAAACGAATCGGATATGATGCTTTGGGGTACTCCGTTTGACGATGCGGACAACTATTTTGTAGAACTTTCGAAAGCGGACAACCACATTGTTTTACAGGTAAATCCTGAAGGAGTGATATTCTTCTTCAAGAAAATATAGCCTAAAAAAATAAGTGTTAACCGAAAGGATGTCATAAAGATTAGATGTGACATCCTTTTTTTGTCGGGGTTTCACTTCAGGTGGGCCCTGATTTGTTATGTGAAATATCCATTTGTCAGTAATTAAAACTTTAAAACACGATCAGTTTGATATAAATATCACAGAAATAATAAGTTAGACAGAAAACTAATTAAGACAATAAGGTCTTTATTTAAAAACAATAAAGGTTGATTGCTGTTAGAGTGAGATAATTCAACAGTCAATGATTTATTTTACAATAACTTAGCTTCTTATTTATGAAAAAACTGTTTTTTAGTATTCAACTGCTTATCCTAAGCTCGTTTGCAGGATTTGCACAAACCAATGCCGGGCTTGAACTCAGAAATTACAACACAAATAATTACAAATTTGTAACTGAAGGCTCTAAAGTTCAGGTAATCAAAGATGGCAAAACATACAAGGGTACTTTAAAAGTGATTTCTGCTAAGTCAATAGCCATCAATTCGGATACTATCCTTCTTAGTCAGATTCAGGAATTAAGAGTTAAAACATTTTCAAACCAACTTGGTGGTGGCGCGCTTTTGGCTTCAGGTGGTTTAGTTGGTGGTTTTGGACTTGTGTTCGTGGGAGCTGGAATCGCTGAGGCCAGCGGTTATGGAATTATAGCCATTATTTTTGGAGCCCCTTTGGCGGCAGTCGGAATATTTGGGGCCATAAAAGGAGTAAAGCTTCTATCGGGAGGGAAAAAATTTGTTCCGACGAAATGGGAATACAAAATAATCAACACAGTTCCTTAATAGGATTCGAACTGGCATGGATAGTTGCTGATTCAGAATTAATGTCAGGACTTCAATTGCTGGATTTAAATATTGACAATTAATATACTTTCGGGTATTGAACAGTCAGGGCTTCACGAGAACGTGAGGCCCTGTCTTGTTTTTAGGATTATTGAATGAGTGACTGCGAGTCGTATGTTAATTCTCCTGCGATTTTAGGTCATTCTCCGGCAAATTATGGTCATTCACTGTTTCCATTTTTGATTATTCAGATAAAGCGTCTTCCTTTGCGGCACCATTAAAAAACGATTAAACTTATACATACTTAGTAATTATTTGAAGCAGAAAAGCAACCTATTCAGAAATAGGTAATCTATGGGATTACGTAGATTATTATAAATGAACATCTCAATTAAAATATTTAATCTTCCAGTGCGTCTATCACAATAAACAAAGTTCAGAAAACAGAAAACAATGAAACAATTCAGTATTATTTTACTCCTTGTAGTCCTGTCGCTTCAAGGGTTTGCCGAGATGGTAACCCTGAGCGGCTACCTGAAGGACAAAAAAAACGGTGAAGGCCTGATTGGAGCTACTGTTTATATTCCGGAGATAAAAACCGGTGTCATTACCAATCCTTACGGATTCTATTCTATTTCAGTCCCGGAAGGGAACTATTCCGTTACATTCTCCTTTATTGGTTATCAAACTCAAGCTCCGTTAATTAAGCTGAATGGAGACAGGCAATTGGATATTATGCTTGAAGAAGATACAAAAGAGATTGGAGAGGTGGTGATTACCGGTGAAAAGAAGAACCGGAATGTAGAAAACCTCCAGATGAGTATGGAAAAGGTTCAGGTAAAAATGATTAAAAAACTTCCTTCCTTCATGGGAGAAGTAGATATCATTAAAAGCATCACGCTTTTACCCGGAATTCAGAACGGTGGAGAAGGTAGCTCCGGCTTGTATGTTCGTGGAGGTGGCCCTGACGAGAACCTGATGATTTTGGACGAAGCTCCGGTTTACAATGCATCACATTTGCTCGGATTCTTCTCCGTATTTAATTCGGATGCCATCAAAGATGTGCAGGTTTATAAAGGTGGAATTCCGGCCGAATACGGAGGAAAAGCCTCTTCGGTAATCGATATCCGCATGAAAGACGGAAACTCGCAACAACTGGGGATGAGCGGTGGAATCGGTAATATTTCGAGCCGGTTGACGGTTGAAGGACCAATTATTAAAGACAAATGGAGCTTTATTGTTTCGGGACGGCGTACTTATGCCGATTATCTGGGAAGACTGGCCGGAGTCGAAGCACTTAAAGAAAACCAACTGTATTTTTATGACCTGAATTTAAAGACCAATGTTGAAATTAACCGTAATAACCGGATCTATCTGTCAGCCTATACCGGCGAAGATTATTTCAAAGTGGGCGAATCGATTTACATGAGATGGGGAAACCTCACCTCTACTGCCCGCTGGAACCATTTGTTCAGTAATAAGTTATTTTCAAATACATCGCTTATCTTTTCGCGGTATAATTACAACCTGGGTGTCCCGGGCTCAGGAGCCGATCAATTCGACTGGACTTCACAGATTTCGGATTACAACTTCAAGGAAGATTTTTCATGGTACCTGAATTCGACTAACAAACTAACCCTTGGGTTTAACCTGATTTATCACCATTTTGAACCGGGAGAGGTTGATGCCAACGAAAACTCATATTTCACTGACTTGAAATTAACGAATTATAATGCGTTGGATAATTCTCTTTATATATCAAATGAACAAAGTATTGGGCCTAAAATAACCGTGAGGTACGGATTGCGGTATTCGTATTTCCAGCAAATAGGGAAAGGTAAAGTACGTAGGTACCTAAATCCGAATCGTCCTAGTGAAAGCGAAGTTATCGATACAATTGAGTATGGACAGGGCAAATTAGTTCCTCCATCCTATCATAATCTGGAGCCGCGTTTGGCATTTAAATATATGCTTACTCCGGAAAGTTCAATCAAAGCATCGTACAACCGGATGGCACAGAACCTGCACCTCATTTCGAATACGAACTCTCCAACTCCGCTCGACATCTGGTTACCCAGCAGTACTTATATCAAACCTCTGATTGCGGATCAGGTTGGGCTCGGATATTTCAGGAATTTCAAGAATAATATGTTTGAAACTTCAGTTGAAGTATATTATAAGAAAATGGAAAATGTGATTGACTATGTCGATGGTGCCGACCTTTTTCTGAGAGAAAATCTGGAAACTGAATTATTACGTGGTAGTGGTTACGCCTACGGATTGGAGCTGTATGTAAAAAAACAGGAAGGTCGGTTAACCGGTTGGCTGAGTTATACCCTGGCCCGTTCGATGCGCGAAATTCCGGGAATTAACGAAGGCAAAGCTTATCCGTCGAGCTACGACCGCACGCACAATGTTTCGCTGGTTGCGAATTACGATCTGAGTAAACGTTGGAATTTCTCAACGAGTTGGGTTTTTTCCACAGGCAATCCGACTTCATACCCGGTTGCCAAATACGATGTTCAGGGAAATACCATGTATCATTATTCATCACGCAACAGCGATCGTATTCCGGACTATCACCGTCTGGATATTTCGTTCACCTACGACTTTGAGAAAAATGAACGTAGCAAGGTGAAACAATCGTTGAATTTTTCGATCTACAACCTTTATGCACGCCGGAATGCCTATTCGGTTTATTTCCGTCAAAACGAAGACAATCCGAATGTTTCTGAGGCAACCCGATTGTCAATTATCGGAAGTTTCATTCCATCGGTTACATATAATTTCAATTTCTAAAAACATGAAAAACTTAATATACCTGTTTTTATTCCTTTTCGTTACAGTACTTACTTCTTGCGAAGATGTGATTGATGTGAAACTGAGCTACGAGAGCCTGAATTTATTTGGGGTTGAAGCCAGCATTACGACCATTGACCAACCAACTGTTTCCCTTTATAAAACGCTGAAAGTTAATGAGGATGTTGCCTATCCGGGAATTAGTGGTGCAACAGTTACTATTTCGGACAATGCTACACCAGCCAATACAATCAGCCTGACTGAAGATCCTGCAACAAAGGGTTTTTACATTATTCCGCCAAGTCAAAATTACCTCGGTGTTGCCGGACGGGAGTATACATTAACCATTCAAACCGATGGAGTAACTCTGAAAGCTACAGATCAGCTTTCAAAAGTTGAACCAATCGATTCGATTCAGGTTGTACCATCGCAGAGAGGAGAAAAGCGTTTCCTTGGGGTTTTTACCTACGGGCGTGAACCTTTGGGGCCAGGCAATTATTATAAATGGGATTTGTATGTAAATGACACGCTTATTTACGATGCTGATCGCATTGCCATTGCAAGTGATGAGTTCGTTGATGGGAATTACATTTCGGGACTCGAAATTTATACCGATTTTCATGACACCACTAAACCGGAAGATCGTAAACTGAACCTGAATGATACCATTCAAGTGAAACAAATCTCGATTTCGAAGTTTGCCTACAATTTTTATTTTCAGGTGATTAACCAAAGTTCAACCGGATCGCTTTTCAGTGTTCCAGCAGCAAATATTAAAAGTAATTTTACTGCCAGCGATGGCAAACCTGTACTTGGAATATTTACTGCCAGCGACGTATCAGTGTCAAATCAAGTCGTCATTAGTCAGGTGATTGAAGATCAGCTCAAAAAATAAGAGTATTTAAAATTGGAACATAAAAAAAGCAGAAATGAGCGTTTCTGCTTTTTTTGTGTTTCCTATTCGATGTATTTACGGATAACCTGGCACTCTAATTCTGTATCATGTAAAAAAACATCCGGTTACGGTTCCGTTCAGAAACAATAACCGGATGACTATTCATTACAGACCTTTTAAATATGGTCTGAATGCTGAAGAATAATCTACTTCAGGACGTTCAGTTTTATATTTTTAAACCAGATTTCATTCCCATGATTCTGAAGACCGATTAATCCATCTTTAACGGGATTATTTACAAAATCTGACCAGTCTTTGAATTTGCTGCCAGTTCCCCTGAATTATTTAGGAATGGAGTTGATAAATAACTTACCTTGCTGATTCCATTTATTGCCATCGATATCAATCAAATTACTCTTGTATTTTAGTTTTTCTCATGTAATTTAGTCGGATAATTACACCAATAACACAGATATGCTACAGAAAGGATTTTTACGGAAACAAAAAAATGAACAGAATAGCCAACAGCGGATTGCGTTATTAATTGTTAATGTTTTACTTTATCTTGGAGTACTAATTCTCATCCTGACATTTGGATATTTACTTTTAAATTGGGATAAGTCGGACACCCTTATTGCGATACTTGTGCCATTTTTATTTGCCGGACTAGCATTGGTGTTTGTCAGTCAGCTGATTAAGCGCGCTTCTTCAAAACTTCGCAGATGATCCGATCTCAGTAACTTATTCGTTGCGCGTTTGCCAGATTTAAATAATACCTATTTGTAATAACATGATATAAAGACAGATACTAATTGTTTTTGTCAAAAAAATGAGGCTCTGATGCCCTGTATTTATTAATTTTCAGGAAATTAACTGAAATGGGGAAAGTACCGGTATATTTTACTTCCTCTGCTGAATTCAGAAAATGGCTGGAAGAAAACTATCAGGTTGAATCGGAATTGATAGTGAGTTATTACAAAGTGAGTACGAAAAAACCAAGCATGAGCTGGTCTGATTCTGTTGATGAAGCCATTTGTTTTGGATGGATTGACGGAATTCGACGGACAGTTGATGATGAAAGTTATAGTATTCGTTTTACTCCCCGAAGTCCGAAGAGCAACTGGAGCGCAGTGAACATCAAAAAAGTGGAAAAATTAATCAATCAGGGGAAAATGAAATCTGCTGGCTTAACTGCTTTTGAAAAAAAAACAGAGAGCCGGTCAACAAAATATAGTTACGAAAACCGCCATGAAAGACGGGATTCCATGCGGGAAACCAAATTTCAGGAAAATACAAAAGCCTGGAATTTTTTTTTATCACAGGCTCCTTCGTATCAGAAAACTATGATTTACTGGGTGATGAGTGCCAAACATGAATCCACACAGAATTCCAGACTTGGAAAATTAATCGAAGCCAGTGAGGCAGGCAAACATCTGGTTTAATACTGAATAATTCGCGACGACTGGTTCTTCCAATTTAGATTCGATGTGGAAATCTGTAACGTATTGTTCCCATGATTTTAAAATCGTTGTTGCCTCGCTCAATCCTGAATTGGATTTACAACTTCTTGTAATGATACTTGTCAAGTATACCCGAAGATATGTTGCTTGTTTAGCCATCAAAACAATAAAAGTCCTATTTTCGCATCAAATAATATAAAAGCCGAAACTTTTATCGTTTCGATTGTTATTTTTAAACAGCTATATGGTTCGGTCGCTTAGACTGACTATCATAGCGTAAAGCCATAAGAATGAGTCAAAAATCTTTAATACATTTAAAATGAGATCATTATTTATTATTCTTGCAATTCTGGTTGTTTTTTCGGGTTGTGTAAGAAAGAACAAGGTCCCCAAAGCTCAGGATCTGACAAATACTTCGATGCATGAAGTGAAGGTTGCAGAAGTGATTCAGACAAGTAATTACACTTATTTGAAGGTCAGCGAAAACAGTGATGAAAACTGGATTGCAGTCACTAAACAGGAAGCTGCACCGGGTGAAACCTACTATTACGACAAAGCAATGGAGATGAAGAATTTTAACAGTAAGGAATTAGACCGTACTTTTGAATCCATTTATTTCGTTCAGGAAATTAGTAAACAACCAATTATCGGTAATGTACAGACTCCTGCAGGTCATAAAGGTAAGGCGGAAGGAGTTAAGAAGGATGGGATCTCTGTTTCTCCTGCTGACGGCAGTGTTTCTATTGCTCAATTGTATACTGATAGAAATAATTACGCCGGAAAAACGATTAAGATGAAAGGCCAGGTTGTTAAAGTCAACGAACAGGTGATGGGTAAAAACTGGATTCACATTCAGGATGGAACCGGTGATTCTGAAACTTCTGACCTGACTATCACAACACTTGATGAGGTGAAAGTGGATGATGTGGTTACTTTTGAGGGAACAATCAGTCTGAAAAAAGATTTTGGCTACGGCTATTTTTATGAAATAATTATGGAAGATGCCAAGCTGGTAAACTAATTTCAAATTTTAAGTTCAACATTCCAATGTGAAAATGTTGGATGATTGATTATTAACCGAAGAAGAAAGGGCTCAGTAAGAATTGTATAATTCCTGCGGAGCCCTTTCTTCTTTCGGTTAAGATTTTCCAAATCGATGTTTGTTTCCTTTTGTTTTAGATGGATAGGAGAGTATTATTCAATCCGGTAATTCAACAACGTATTTCCTTCGCCACCAATAATCAGGTTGTACCAGGCTGATGTGTCATTAAATTTTCCCAGAATGAAATCGGAGTTCCCATTAAGTGGAAATCCACGCATAACTGAGCCGTTTGTGTTGAGCAAATAAACCTTGTTTTCACCTTCAATTACTACTCCGATTTTGTTGATTCCTTTGCCAAATGAGCAAACAAAAGGAATTTCGCTGATGTCGTCCGGGAAAGTACGTTCGAATATTTTCTTGCCTTTCTGGGTATATACAGTGAGTTTCTTGCCTTCAGCAAATAGAAATTCGGGTGAGCCATCCCCATCCAGATCATCGACACCAAAACGATGCCCGGCACCAAATTTTCCAACTTCCCTTAATTCTGCCTGTCCTGTAAAATCCTGAAAGTGAATGTATCCTGACTGGTCGGTCGAAATTAACCTTGGATTACCACCTTGAATAAAATACATCGGATTTCCTGAACGATTAAACGAAGCCGACTTAATGTCGCGGCTTTTGCCTTGTCTGTCAAGGAAATAGGTATTTCGCTTGTCTGAGAAAATGATATAGTCTTTACCTTCCAGCACTAAATGACGAATGGGTTTGGTTATCCGGCTTTCAGCTCCTTTAAAATTCCACCCTTGTATGAGCTTTCCGTCACGGTCGTAGACATAAACATTGTTGTCTTCGCCAGCCAGAAAGAAGCGATACTCTTTGTTTTTACCGTATTCGGCTACCGACACACCGTTTGAAGCTGTCGATGGGAGTTTGACAGGATATTTGCCCACCATATTTCCTTCACGGTCGATCACATAAAGCTGGTTTTTCGTATTGAAAAGGTATTGTAACCTGTTGTTGTGGTAGATATCAATCTGATGGATTTCGGAAATGATTTCATCAGGCAGGTTAAGTTTCCAGAGAATAGTGCCTTCTTTACTGATCAGGTAAAGATTATTCTCTTTGTCGCAAACAATTAGTTCCTTGTTGGATAGATCTTTGTGGTTCAGCACCAGCTTCGGTTTTTGTGCCAGTTGTCCATCGAGTTTAAGCTGCCAGATGGCCTCCGGTTTCTCCTTTAAGTTCGGATCATATTTCAGACTTACTGTATTCTCGATCATTTTATCTGAAACTGAGAATTGCCAGGAGAATGCACTGAATTTACGGATAATATCCTCGTTTTTCGAAAGCAGAGCACTTGCTTCCGGCTTTAACAAAGCATCTTTCAACCTGAAAACTTTCGGAATTTTGGCATACAGGTAAAAGTTGGGATTGTCAGGTAAGTCTTTTTTGTAAACCTGATAGATGGAATCGTTGGTTATTGTATTTTTTGAAACCAGGCTTTGCAAATAATTTTTCATGCCAGGAAGATTATCTCCACAGATCAGATAATTTTCATACATCGTAAAATATTCGGCATTTATTCCTGAAAAAGCTCGTCCGAAAATTGATTCGGCTATGTTCCCAAAAGGTAAACTGTAAATGTCGAACGAATTCTTGCTATTTATGTTATACCTGGTATGCAGTTTACCTTCTTCAACCTTACTTGTCCGGCTGAATTCTGAAAAAGCCTTTCCGAATCGGTCCTGCGCATCCGAACGATCAGTCAGTTCTGCAATAAAGAACCTGTTTTGGCTTGGGTTCGATTTATTGATGTTCGTATAAACTCCGGCAAACTGGGTTCCTCCCAATTCTTTAATCAGGCTGAGCGGATCAGTTCTCGTTTTTCGCTGAAATTCGATCAGGCTCATTTCTCTGGGGTAAAATAGTCCGTTGGCCTTGATATAGATCTCGTAACGATCGAGAAATGCGCGTGTGTTTTTCAGGTTTAAGGCAACAAAGAACGAAGCATTGGCTGGAATAACCTGATCAATGGTCATCTGTTGCGCTTCCTGGTTTCTGAAAATATTCAGGTAATTATCGCTCGAATCTTTTGTTACGCTGTACCCAGTCAGTTCCAGATGTTTTGAATTCTGAAGAAAATCAAGTTCGGTCCAATTCGAATAGTCTGCAATCTGGCTGATTTTTCTCCTGATTTCCGGAGAAAGAATTTTGGATAAAATCTGGTGAATCGTTTGGTGATTGATGAAAATATTGGCCAGTGCCGTTTCCTCAATCGTTTTGTAGACTTCGGTAAATTCGCGATTGTCAAGCAGATTAAGTGATTTAATCTGACGAATGGATTCCTCGATCAAAATAAAATCTTCGCTAACCAGAAATATGTCATTGGCGCAGGCGAAATAAAATCTCAGGTCATCCGACTTTGCGCTAAAGATGGTGGTGTTGTCATAATTTCTGCGGTTTATGGAGAATGCAGAACCCAACTCGTTCGAAACAACTTCAGTCACCGAATTCGATTCATTCTCGTTGTTTAGCTGAACCAGAAAAAGGTTGGCAAGTTGGTTCTTTCCGGAAGGATTAACCGAAATGATAACGGATTTACTTTTCAGCAGAGCAATGATTCCTGGACGGGTACTGATAAAATCCCGGAACCGATTGATTTCGGAGAACAAATTTTCAAATTCCTGAATGCCCCTTAATTCAGCAAAAACCGGATTGTCACCCTTTAGTGCATTGAAAAATCCTTCCTGATTTTTAAGCTCAATGACCATCGGACTCTTCCGTGGCACCGCTTTAAATGCTGGATTTTGCTTGGTTGAAAATGTCTGAATAACAGGCTGATCCGAATCGGAAAAATGCTTTATGCCCCAAAAGGCTGCCGCTGCAACCAAAATAACAATACCGGAAATAATACTAACTTTTCGCATAAATGATAACATTTGCCACAAAAGTACGAAGATTGCCAGTCATTTTCATGGAGTGCATGCAATGGTAAACTAGATTTAGCATTGCTCGCTCAGCACTGTAAATTCATGCTTAAGTTCATTTTACAATAAATTCTGTTCAATGTGAGCTTTTATCTTTCGACTTGATCTTATTGCTGCTTAATTTCCGAAGCATTTACAATTTTGTACAATTTGTCTGATTTTCTGATTTTAGTATCAATGGGGATTGAAATATTCGATCCTTTCGGAGCTTCTTCAACTGATTGTTTGTCAATCTGAATTTCCTGCACGATGGTTTTTACCAGTCCGGTGGTAGGGCCGGTAATGTAAATTTCGTCGCCAACTTTCAGTGCTCCGCTTTCCAGCTTAAATTCGGCAACTTTCAGCTTCGAAAAATAGTTTAGCCCTTTACCAACATAAACTTTTCGGTGAGTTGCCAGCGAACCATAGTTTTTACTCCATTCGCCCAAACGCTGTCCGAGGTAATATCCGTCCCAGAATCCCCGGTTGAAAACGCTTGCCAGTCTTTGATTCCAATCTGCAATTTTTTCATCGGTAAATGTTTCTTCAAAATAAGCATGAACTGCTTCGCGGTAACATTCCACCACGGTGTAAACATATTCGGGAGACCTTGCCCTTCCTTCAATTTTTAATACCGAGACTCCGGAATCGAGAAGTTTATTAAGGAAGCCGATGGATTTCAGGTCTTTGGGCGACATGATGTATTCGTTGTCGACTTCCAGTTCAGCCCCGGTTTCCTTGTCGGTCACAATGTACGCCCGGCGGCACGATTGCATGCAACTGCCACGGTTGGCGGATGAGTTCATTTCGTGCAGGCTCAGGTAACATTTTCCTGAAACAGCCATACAAAGTGCACCGTGAACAAACATTTCCAGTCGGACCAACTCTCCGGAAGGTCCGGTAATGTTTTGTTCTTTGATTTGTCGTGAGATTTCGCGGACAAGGTCAAGGTTCATTTCGCGGGCAAGTACTACCACGTCAGCAAATTGGGAATAAAACTGCACGGCTTCAATATTCGTAATATTTACCTGAGTGGAAATGTGGACTTCAACTCCAATCTGGCGGGCATACATGATCGCTGAAATATCGGAAGCGATAATGGCAGAAATTCCGGCATCTTTGGCGGCATCAATAAGACTGTGAAGCTGATCCAACTCGTTGTCGAATACGACCACGTTAACTGTCAGGTAAGTTTTTACATTTTTTTTATGGGCTATTTCTGTAATGTTTTTTAAATCTTCGATGGTGAAATTGTTCGACGAACGGGCTCGCATGTTTAATTGCTCTGCGCCAAAATACACCGATCCGGCTCCCGCCTGAATAGCTGCAATCAGCGATTCGTACGAACCAACAGGAGCCATGATCTCAATCTCGTCTTTTTTCATAAATTCATAAATTATTAAGCTGCAAATTTAATCTTTATTTTGGCATGGCTTAACCACATTATTTTAAATGGAATATTCCTGACATGGTGAGAAATTTCAGGCTAAACTGAAACAAAAAAAATGCGACCTCTTTTGAAGCCGCATTTCTAGATCGTTGGATTTACTAATTGATTATTCGACATTTACGCTGTATGTATAGCTTTTGCTATTGGTTGTAAGAATTACAGAATAAGCACCCTTTTCCAGTTTCGAAAGGTTAAAACCTTCGTTAACATTGAATCTAGTCCCAATTTCTTTAGAATAAACCAGGTCGTTTTTGTCGTAGAAATTTAGACTTAGATTTTCTTCTGAAAAGTTAAGGTAAGACATCTTTAAAATGCCATTCTTAAAAGCAAAGTAAGGTTCCAGCATGCTTTTTTCTTTTCCTACAGCAATATTCTTGTTATCAATTTTGAATGAACGCTCTGAACTGGATCCATCAATAGAAACTGATAGTTTATAATCTCCTTTTTCGAGGTTCGAGAAATCGAAAACTTTGCGAAAATCTTTGCTGTCTGCGCTCGTTTCCTTGTAATAAACAACTTCGCCTTTTCCGTTTTCAATGCTGATCTGGAAATTGGCTGCTGCTGTATTTGAGATTGCGACTACTGCCTTTTCGGCTGTTAGCGGAAGGATGTTAACTTTTAAGTTTCCTGCTGCCATTAATGTATTTGCAAATGCTACAAATGCAAACAACATTGCTACTTTTGAAAATGATTTAATTGTTTTCATGTTTTCTTTGTTTTTGTACACTACAAACATACATGTTTTGCAACATACATGCTGCAAAACATACGTTAATACTGTGTCATCCTTTTGTTAACAAAATTTTTTAACATTAAAGCAATGTTAATCTGCGCTATTAATACATTTATTATTATGCGTTTAGTGGCATTTAATGATTTAAATACAATAATAGTTCTATGGATATAAAAATATTGCAATTGCTCGAAGGAGCCCGGAAAGCCGAAGGTTTGACGGTTATTATTGATGTTTTCCGGGCTTTTTCGACTGCATGTTATGCTTTTGAAAATGGAGTTCAGCGAATTTATCCGGTTGGCGATCTTGAGATGGCCTATCAACTCAAGCAGCAAAATCCTGATTTTATCCTGGTTGGTGAGCGAAAGGAACAAAAACCGGAAGGTTTCGACTTTGGAAATTCACCCTCACAACTGATGACAGCTGATCTGAATGGGAAAATCATGGTTCATACTACCAGTTCAGGAACGCAGGGAATTGCCAATGCTACCGGAGCCGATGAAATTATCACAGGAAGTTTTGTGAATGCTCAGGCTATCGTTGAATACATCAGGCAACAAAATCCGGCAAAAGTTTCGCTGGTTTGTATGGGCTACAGTTGTCAGTATCCTACCGATGAGGATACTCTTTTAGGAGTTTACATTAAAAATGAACTCGAAGGCAAACCCAATGACTATCCTGAAATGGTTGAACAGATTCGCAACGGCGACGGAGCTCGTTTCTTTTCTACGGAAAAACAGGAATGGGCGCCTAAAGCCGATTTTGATCTGTGCCTTTCGCTGAACCGTTTCAACTTTGTACTAAAAGTTGAGCATGAAAATGGATTGAATTACCTGAGGAAGATTGACCTGTAACAAAAGGAAAGTTCAGGATAAACGATAATTTTTACCATTTATACCGTACAGACACTAAGATGAAACATCCATGACAAGACCAAAATTTTGACACACAAGAGGATGACTATATAAGCGTTTCGGGTTGCGAGTTACGCGATATCGAAACCCGGAACCCGAAACTCGTAACAAAAACAAAAGAAACCTTTGAGTGAAAAATATAAATACATGAAAATATATAATTTTGACGAACTAATTGACCGTACCGATACCAATTGCATTAAATACGATGCTCGTTCTGTTTTTTTCGGAAATGCGGATGTGCTGCCACTTTGGGTAGCCGACATGGATTTCAGGACACCCGATTTTATTGTGGAAGCAATTCGGAAGCGTACCGAACACGAAGTATTTGGATATACATTCCGCCCGGATTCGTATTTCCAATCGATTGTGAACTGGCTGAAGCGCCGCTACAACTGGGAAATCAAACCCGAATGGATATCGTTTAGTCCCGGTGTTGTCGCTGGCCTGACTATAGCTATTGAAGCCCTTTCTGAACCCGGTGATGGCGTCATTGTTCAACCTCCGGTGTATTTCCCGTTTTTTGATTCGGTAAAAGGAACCGGCCGCGAATTGATCGAAAATCCGCTTCGGCTTGAAAATGGCCGCTATTGTTTTGATCTGGACGATCTGAAACGAAAAATTACTCCAACAACTAAATTGCTGTTGCTTAGCAATCCGCATAATCCGGGAGGAATGGCCTGGACAGAGAAGGAACTCAGTGAGCTCGCCCGGATTTGTATCGATAATAAGGTGCTGATTATTTCAGATGAAATTCACTCCGATTTGATATTTGAAGGTTTTCAGCATACTCCTTTGGCCGGAATTTCAGAAGAAATTGCCCAAAACTGTGTGGTTTGTATGGCGCCAAGCAAAACGTTTAATATGGCCGGACTGGCCACTTCATTTCTGGTCATTCCGAATAAAAGGCATTTGGTGGCTTACGAGCGTGTGATGAAGCTTCCTCATCTTCATATGGGAAATTTGTTTGGTACAGTGGCACTCGAAGCTGCATATACTCACGGAGACGAATGGCTTGCTCAGTTAATGGCTTATCTTCAGGAGAATTATAACCTTTTGGAGCATTTTTTAAATGAAAATCTTCCGGAAGTAAATGTGATGCGACCTGAAGCTACTTATTTAATCTGGCTCGATTTTTCAGCTTTTGGCCTCGCGGATGAAGTTTTAAACCAAAAACTGATTGATGGCGGTGTTGGATTGAATCGGGGAGTGCAATTCGGGAAACAGGGAAGTGGTTATATGCGGATTAACATTGGTTGTCCTCGTTCTGTATTAAAGGAAGCACTTTTGAGGATTAAAAAAACTTTTCAGGAATAATAAAAAAGAAGAGCAACTCCAGCCGCGGACGACCGGCGAAGTGAGGACAATATCGCCAATGGAGCTGAATCGTATGATGAGAAATTTAGTCTTCAAAATAAAAAAACCTGAAGCGAAAAAATCTTCAGGTTTTAAATATAATTAGTTTATCGCTACTTCCGGTTAAATGGATTCGGCAAGTACAATTATTTTGTTGTCTTTGTTTTCAACAATTCCCCCTTCAATTTCAAAAAAAAGGACCTGTCCATTTTCTTCCTCCACCTTAATTTTCCCTTTTTCAAGAGTTGAGATGATTGGAGCATGGTGTTTCATAATTTCGAACGAACCCTTGCTCCCGGGTAGCTGCACAAGCTTAACCTGACCGGAATAGACCTTTTTGTCGGGGGTGATGATTTCGAGTATCATGGATTAAAAAGTTAAAAGTTCAATATTCATCGTTTAAATTCAGAAAAGGAGAATTGGTACAATTAAGCTCCTGCCATTAATTTCTCGCCCTTCTCGATGGCTTGTTCTATGGTACCAACCAGGTTGAATGCAGCCTCAGGATACTGGTCAACTTCTCCGTCCATAATCATGTTGAATCCTTTGATTGTTTCTTCAATCGAAACCAGCTGGCCTTTCAGTCCGGTAAATTGTTCGGCGACAAAGAACGGTTGTGAAAGGAAGCGCTGAACCCTGCGTGCACGGTGTACAATCAGTTTATCTTCTTCGGATAACTCATCCATACCCAAAATGGCAATGATGTCGAGTAACTCCTTGTATCGCTGTAAAATCATGATGACCCGCTGTGCGCAATCGTAATGTTCGTCGCCTACTACCTCACGGGTAAGAATTCTGGAAGTTGAATCCAGAGGGTCAACGGCCGGATAAATACCCAATTCGGAAATTTTACGACTCAAAACAGTAGTTGCATCAAGATGGGCAAATGTTGTTGCCGGTGCCGGGTCTGTTAAATCATCGGCCGGAACATAAACGGCCTGTACTGAAGTGATTGACCCGTTTTTTGTGGAAGCAATTCGTTCCTGCATAATACCCATTTCGGATGCCAAAGTTGGCTGGTAACCAACGGCTGACGGCATACGTCCCAGCAAGGCTGAAACTTCTGATCCGGCCTGAGTGAAACGGAACACATTATCGACAAAGAAAAGGATATCGCGACCTTTACCGCCGCTTTTGTCTCCGTCTCGCAGACTTTCGGCAATAGTCAAGCCGGACAGGGCGACTCTGGCGCGAGCTCCGGGTGGTTCATTCATCTGACCAAATACAAGTGCCAGTTTCGATTTTTTAACCGCTTCCGGGTCAACCTTTGAAAGATCCCAGTGGCCTTCTTCCATCGATTTTTTAAATTCTTCGCCATAGTCAACAATGTTGGCTTCAATCATTTCACGGAGTAAGTCATTTCCTTCGCGGGTTCGCTCACCAACACCGGCAAACACCGATAAGCCGCTATGTCCAAGGGCAATATTATTGATTAATTCCTGAATAAGTACTGTTTTGCCGACTCCTGCACCGCCCAATAGCCCAATCTTACCTCCCTTGGCATAAGGCTCAATTAAATCGATTACCTTAATCCCGGTGGAAAGCACTTCAGTTCCGGTCGTTAAGTCTTCATATAGAGGCGGGTCATTGTGGATGCTCAATCCTTCTTTTGGAAGTGCCTCCAATCCGTCAACGGGGTCGCCGGTTACATTCAGCAGACGCCCAAGTGCAATGATACCAGTAGGCATGGTAATTGGCTTACCGGTGGCAATTACATCCATTCCACGTCTGAATCCATCGGTCGAATCCATGGCAATAGTACGAATTGTGTTTTCACCAATGTGTTGCTGACATTCAAGCACCAAATTAGGCATACCTTCTCTGACGACTTCAAGGGCATCATATATTCTGGGAAGTTCACTGCCTTCCTGATCGAAAGAAATGTCGATAACCGGTCCGATTACCTGGGTTATTTTTCCAATATTCTGAGCCATATCTAGTATTTTTAAACTGAAATTTATTAAAAACGAATCGATAACGTTCAAATGAATAAAATCAAATTCTGAACAAAGGTAATTTGTTTCAGGAATAAATTAGTGATCGCGGTTCATGATCAGGTTGGCAAAATGAAACAATTCGGTTTTTGTTTCGCTTTTCAAAGCAATTTCCTCACAAAAATTCAAGGCCAACTGGTAATGTTCCTCAATACACTGCTGTGTTATATCCTTAATGTTAAGCTGATTGTAGATATTACTTATTGCTTCTATTTTTTTATCAGCATCAAATTCTTGATTAGTAATCCAATCCAAAATGATTTGTTTGGTCTGATTGTCAGCTAATTCAAGCGCCTTTAGCAGAAGAAAAGTTTTTTTGTTTGAGACAATATCGCCACCTATTTTTTTTCCGAATTTTTTTTGATCGGCAAAAACATCAAGCAAATCGTCCTGAAGCTGAAAGGCAATTCCCAGATTCAAACCAAACTTATACAGCAAATCGGCCGTTTTTTCAGGAGCATTGGCTGCAAAAGCCCCGATTTTCAGGCTACATGCAAGTAATACGGCTGTTTTCAGGCGTATCATATTCATGTATTCCGGAATAGAAACATCCATTCTCGATTCAAAATCCATGTCAAGTTGCTGTCCTTCACAAACTTCAAGGGCTGTTTGTGAAAACAATTGAATCATCGGTGGCTGATCGGAAGTATTACACTTCAGTAAATAGTTATATGCCATAATTGACATGGCGTCTCCTGATAAAATGGCGATATTCTCGTTGTACTTTTTGTAAACAGACAACTTATTTCTCCTCATTTCCGCGTGATCCATAATGTCGTCGTGCAGTAAAGTGAAATTATGGAAAACCTCGATAGCCAGTGCTGCCGGTAGTGCCTTTTCAATGGTATCGCTGAATAAGTTGCAGGCCAGAAGGACCATGACCGGACGTAATCGTTTACCTCCCATCGCCAGTGCATAGCCGACAGGTTCATACAGATTCTTAGGTTCTTTTGCGTATAACTGATTGATTTCCTGATCTATTTCGCTTGAAAGGAGTGTTTGTAATTCTTTAATTGTGTACATAGTAAATGTAATCTAGCAAGGGGTCTTCTACCTTTTCCCTGATTATTCATCCCGTTTATAATTTTTGGTTGAAATCAGCAATCAATTCGATGAATAACAAAAGAACAGGGCACCTTAAATTGTCAAGCGAAAATAGTTATTATCCTGTGATTACAAAAACAAAAAACAGGAATGAAAAATTTTGAACTATCTATCTTAAATTAACATCCTCAAAAATTAAAGTTTAGATTCGGTTATACAGCAATCGAACCAATAGTTCATTCTTAAATTTGGGCGAAACCGGCAATTGTGTTTTATCCATCATCTCAACCAAACCTCCATCAGATTTCAGGTAGCGGTTAACATTTTTGAGGTTGATCAGATGCGAACGATGAATTCGAAAGAAGCCGTGCGAGACCAATAAGTGATCAAAATCGAGCAAGGTGCGGCTTATGAGAATTGTAGAGCCATTTTTGAAAAAGATCCGGGAATAGTTACGCTCTCCTTCACACCTGACAATATCATTTACTTTTACGATAGTAAACCCGTTGATTTCAGGCAAAGCAATTGTCTGATCACTGGCGGGACCATGATTCAGGTTCCTTTTAAGTACCTCAATCCGTCGTTTCTCCTGAAGTACGGGGATATCCTTCATGCGTTTCATGGTTGACTGAACATGTTCAATCAGTACCGGTTTTACAATATAATCAAATGCAGAATATTTAAATGCAGTAATTGCATAGTCAGTGTAGGATGTTGTAAAGATTAGTTTGAAATTAGTATTACTCAGTTTTTCCAGAAGATTAAATCCAGTTCCATCAGGCATTTCAATATCCAGAAAAACCAGATCTGGCTCAACTTCATTAATCAGCAACAATCCGGAGGCAACAGAGTCGGCTTCTCCTAAAATTTCAATTTCCTGAAAATTTTGTTCAAGGATTCGCCTAAGTCCTTTTCGGGCTAGTGGATCGTCATCAATAATTACAGTAAAATACATGTTGTTTTGGTTAATATAATTTTTTTTTAAAAATAATACAAATGATCGAACTTGTGCCTTCAAATGTGTAATAAATATTTTGAAAACACATCAATGAAGATTTCTTTTACTCAACATGAAGGTTAATTTGTTTATATGCATAATTTTGTCCTCAAATTTTACATGTAATGGCCTTAATTCTTATTATCGAAACCTCAACGGAGGTATGCAGTGTTGCCCTGGCACGAAATGGAAAATTAATTGATCTGATTGAATCAGATGCAGGACAAAGTCACGCCCGGCTCACTACCGTTTTTGCAGAAAATCTTTTATCCCGAAATAATGTAAAGATTGAAGATCTTTGTGCCGTTGCAGTTAGCAAAGGTCCTGGATCTTACACCGGACTGCGGATTGGCGTATCAACAGCCAAAGGGATTTGTTATGCCGGAAAAATTCCACTTATTGCCGTCGGCACTCTGGAAGCGATGGCTAAACATGTCATGATCAACCGTGTACATTTAAGTGTCCCGGAGAATAAGCCAACCTTGTTTTGTCCCATGATTGACGCCAGGCGAATGGAGGTATATTCCATGCTGATGGACAACGATGGACAGGTTTTAAAGCCAATTACTGCCGAGATCATCGAAGAATCTTTTCTGGCAGATGAACTATGCGAAAGACAGGTTGTTTTCTTTGGAAACGGTTCGGAAAAATGCAAAAAGGTTATCACATCGCCTAATGCGATATTTATAAGTGATATTGTAGCTTCAGCGCAACACATGTGCGAATTGGTTTGGAACGCATACTGCAAAAAACAATTTGAAGACGTTGCTTATTTTGAGCCATTTTATCTAAAGGATTTTGTGGCAACGGTGTCAAAGAAAAATGTACTGGGTTGAAATGAACTTTTTACCTGAAGAGTATTAAAGTGTGTAGCACAAAAGAGCATGTAAATAATGGTTTTTGCTCCGTCCTGTTTCATGAGAGTTGCATGAAATGTGCTCAATTAGATTTCATTAATTCAATTATTTTCGAATGAAAATTACGTTGGTTCTATGTTTGTTGATTGCTTTCTCTTTACGCATAAATGCTGAACCTCTTGAAGAAATGGAATACATTTTCCGGTTTGGATTTATCAAAGGAGGAAAAGCCACACTGGTCGCAGAAACAGAAAAGATTAACCGGAAACAAACCATCCATTACCATATGCGAGGCCGGACAACCGGGCTGGTTGATAAAATATACGAGGTAAACGACATTTACGAAAGCTGGGTTGATCCCGAAACATACCTCCCGGTCAAATCTATTCGAAATGTAAAAGAACAGAAGTACAGGTTCTATGACGAAGTTACATACGATCATGTAAACGATTCTCTTTTCAGCCAGAGAAAGGGAGCTAAAAAAGTCCCTGACAATGTCAATGATCTGGTCAGTGTTTTTTTCTACATCAGGCAAAACAAATATTTCGAAGACTTACTTGCCGGGAAACATTTCCAGATACCGGTATATCATGGAGATGATTTATTCATGATGGAGTTGGAATACCTTGGAATTGAGACAATCGATACGAAGATAGGAAGAAAGGTATGTTACGTCGTATCCCCAAAAGTTCCGAAAGGAAAACTACTGAAGGAATCGAGCGGATTGAAGATTTTTATCACCAGAGACGAAAGTCGTTTGCCGATTTATGCCGAGTTTGAATTTGTATTGGGTGCGCTCAAATGTGAACTGAATTCATATAAAATCAATGGGGTCAATCAAATGATCAAAGAATAATAAGTTGATAGTGAAATGTTTAAAAAAAGCGGCAAAAAATCTTGAATCTGCAATATTTCTCTATTTTTGCACCAGATTGAATTTATTATAAAAATTATCTATGGCTACAACAACCGATATTAAAAACGGAGTGACGATTGAATACAACGAACAGTTGTTTCAGATAGTATCTTTTCAGCACGTTAAACCTGGGAAAGGTCCGGCTTTCGTCAGAACAAAACTGAAAAATCTAAAAACAGGAAGAACTATCGATAATACGTTCAGCTCGGGTACAAAAATCAATATCGTTCGGATTGAGCGTCGTCCTTATCAGTATTTATATCAGGATGAGGCTGGCTTTAATTTTATGCATGTTGAAAATTTTGAGCAGGTAAGCATTGCTACCGAATTAATTGACAATGCTGATTTGATGAAAGAAGGTCAGGTCGTGGAAATAAATTACCATGCAGATACCGAAACTCCTCTTACTGTTGAAATGCCGGCTTTTGTTGAATTAGCTGTCGCGTCAACTATCCCGGGAGAAAAAGGAAATACCACCAGCTCAACAGCCTTGAAGCCGGCTACACTTGAAACCGGTGCTGAAATTATGGTTCCATTGTTCATTAACGAAGGTGATAATCTGAAGATTGATACCCGCGATCGTTCATATTGTGAGCGTGTGAAAAAATAAAACGAATTGGATTGGACGTCACGAAAATGGTCTGCAGGTGCAGGCCATTTTTTTTATTCCTGATTTTGTGATAACGATTTAGTCTGAGATTCTTTCCGGGTGTAAATATCAACAGCAACGATAATTGCTGTAAATCCCCAAAATGGCACCGAAAGCTTATCGGAGTCCAGAAAATTATTTAGTGTGCCATGAATGTAATAAGTGGTGAGTCCGAGTAGTGCACTCATTACTAAGGTTTTTAATCGTTTATCATTAGTTCTGGAGTAAGTATGTACGGCTGTATATATAACAACCGCAATCAGAATAAGAAAAGTGATTAGTCCCATAAAGCCTGACTCGGCCATTGGCCCGAGGTATTCGCTATGGGCATTTCCTCCGTTGCCCGAATTGGTACTGATAATTGTTCGGTCAGTTTTTAATTGGTAAGGAGCATAATTAAACATGTAGGTCCCAGGTCCCCATCCCCAAATAGGTTTGTCTTCAAACATTCTGATGGCACAACTCCAACGGTTAATGCGCTCCATATTTGATGCGTCGGATGAAATATTGGTAATCGACGAAACATGTTCTCCAAGATTTGCTGAAGACTCCGTGTTATTTTGTTCAAGATTCATTAGTATTTGATGCTGGAAAACTAGAATCAGTGAAAGTGATATTAAAACGCCAATAAAGATGGGTTTAAATCTGATTTTTAGCCGTAGGATTATCCATAAGACCAGTGCAGCTATCATACTAATCCAGGCGGCACGGGCGTAGGAAAGGATTAACCCCATCAGTAAAATGCCCAAAACAAGACGAACAAAAATCCGTATTCCCGGTCGGTATATTTTCGTCAGCGAAAACCCGAATAAAAATGGCAAATACATGGCAATAGCTGCTCCATAAGCAGTATGGTCGTTGTAAAACGGATCGACGACAAAATGTGCTGCCTGTTTATCCCACAAGCCATAACCCAGATGCCGGTAAGTCGCATAGAAAATTACAATCAATAAAGGCAGCGTATAAAGCCAAACGAACTTTTCAATATTTTTTCCTGATTCAAAAAGTTTAGCAGTCAGGAGATAAAAGCCAACGATAAACCAGATTCGGGAGAGAAAAAACTTTAACGATACAATTGGCATTGTGCTGGTCAGGCTGGTTACAAACAGCCAAAACAAAGCAAGATAGATAGCCAGCGAAACCGGATGAGTCAGGATGTCACGATCAAATTTGCCCGTGGAAAAAGTCTTCAGGATAAAAATAAGCAATATCCCCAAAAGTAAAGGTTCGGTTGGCAAAAACATATTAAACGACAAACCCGGTATAATTTCGGAAAGAGGAAGTGAAAGAGGAGTGAAAAATATGACCAGATACAAGAGTTTATCGAAAGCAAAAACAGCCAGCAAAATAATGATGAATGCCAATGGCAAAGCATTGATTATCATCGAATGCTCTTTTACCAGAATGAAGGCATTCAGCAGAATAAATAATACTGAAATCAGGTAAAAAAGAATAATTTTTATTCTGGCTTGAGACACAGATTAGGCATTTTTTTTGATTTCGAGAAGCAAAATTACCAGTATGGCTGAAAATAATGTTGCAAAAGTTGATGTCAGCACAATTAGCCAACGAATAGGATATGATTTTTTATCAGCCGGAACCGGATTTTGCACCCGTTGCCCGTAAGTGATTTTTTTGTGCGCCCCGCTGACCGCTTCATCATAAATCTTTTTAAGAGCTTCAGCCTGAACGACGATGTATGCTTGTTTTTTGCTTAAAAGTATGAATTCCCCACCTTGTTCGGATAGGTCATTCATCCATTGTTCAATCTTTTTTCCACCGGTAGTATTTCCGTTCTGTTCAGCCAGAACCCGAACCATTCCTCTGGTAATTTCTTTAGCCTGCAAGGTGAAATCAAGTATTTTATACTTTTCCCGAATCACATCCAGTTTTTCTTCAATCGAATCAATTTGATGGGTGAGCATGGCGATATCCTTTTTCGCAATTAAGGCAGCCTCGTCATATTTGACACGATGCAAAGTTCTTACCTTATCGTCCATAAAGGCAATGATCGAGTCGCACATGGTGCATGCCCGCTGCGGGTCAGTATCCAGAACCTGAATTTCAATGGTTTCGTACTCTGTCTTTTTAAAGGTGAAATTATCATCAAACTCAGATAGTACGGATGTCATGTATTGTGGATTCTTCTTGCTGATTTTATAGACTTCACCCAAGTTAAACGCTTCAATGACCTGTAGTTTAATGTCCTGAGAATTAATAATTTCAAGCAATTGCTCACTCTGTGATTCTTCGCTGAAAGAATAAATGTTAATGCTTGGATAAACCCGGGCAGTTGACTTATACTTCGGTTTTATAAATAAGGAAGATGAAAAGATTGCCGAGATAACAATAGCAAGTATTCCAATAACAATTAAATGTTTCAACCATTTTTGGAGTGTCCCGAGAAGATTCTGATTATCAAAGAAATTTGTCATAGCAAGGTCTATAGGTAAGAGTTTTAACGGAACATTTATGAATTTAGTATTTAGTAAAACTAAAATCTATTCAGTAATTAAAAGAAAATAATTCTTCTTCCCTTTCTGAACGAGAATATATTGATTTCCAATCAGAAAATTTGGATTCACAATCAGTTCCGCATCAGAAATTTTCTCCTTGTTAATGCTTAATCCGTTTCCCTGAATGGTTCGTCTCAGATCTCCTTTAGAAGGGAATACGGATGTCTTTTCAGCCAGCAGATCAATTACAGGAATACCTGCCTCCAGTTCTTTCCCTGAAATTTTAAATTGGGGAACACCTTCAAAAACGGAGAGAAACGTTTCTTCATCGAGTTTGTTGAGAAGTTCAGCTGTTCCCTGACCGAAAAGGATTTGCGATGCTTCGACGGCCATTTCGTAATCTTCGCGCGAATGCACCATTACGGTAACCTCTTCGGCCAGCCGTTTTTGAAGCAAACGTAAATGCGGAGCTTCTGCATGTTTCGATATCAGTTCTGCAATTTCTTCTTTCGAAAGAAGCGTAAAGATCCTGATGTATCTTTCGGCATCTTCATCCGAAGTATTTAACCAGAACTGAAAAAATTTATAGGGCGAAGTTAATTTGGGGTCGAGCCACACGTTTCCTGATTCGGTTTTCCCGAACTTAGTTCCATCGGCTTTTTTAATCAGCGGACAAGTCAATGCAAATGCTTCGCCTCCTTCTATTCTTCGGATCAGTTCGGTGCCGGTGGTAATATTTCCCCACTGATCAGAACCTCCCATTTGCAATTTTGCATTTTTGGTTTGATACAGGTGCAGAAAATCGGTTCCCTGAACCAGCTGGTAGGTGAATTCGGTGAACGACATACCTGTGCCGCTGTCAGAATCCAGTCGTTTTTTGACTGAATCTTTCGACATCATGTAATTGACCGTGATGTGTTTTCCAATGTCGCGGATAAAACTCAGGAAACTGAATTCCTTCATCCAGTCGTAATTGTTAACCAATTCTGCAGCATTTGGCGCATCCGATTCGAAATCGAGAAATTTCGCCAGTTGTTTTTTCAGGCATTCCTGATTGTGGCGCAAGGTAGGCTCATCCAGTAAATTTCGCTCCTGCGATTTGCCTGAAGGGTCGCCAATCATTCCGGTGGCACCTCCAACAAGAGCAATCGGTTTGTGTCCGGCAATCTGAAAATGCTTCAGCATCATGACACTCACCAAATGGCCAATATGCAGCGAATCAGCTGTTGGGTCAATTCCTACATATGCTGCTGTTAATTCTTTATCGAGTTGTTCTTTGGTTCCTGGCATTATATCATGGATCATGCCTCTCCATTCTAATTCGTCAACAAAATTCATTTTCAAATAATTTTCGGTTTCATTTTTCAGGATTATTTGGCTCAATAGTTTCATAAGGAAATCCAATTGTTCTCTGATTTGTTCGGCCACCTAAAAAATCCGCTCAAAGATATAAAATCAATAGTTTAACATGGAAATATCTCTGGGTAAAATCAGGATGGAAATCCTGAATGACGGATTAATCGGGAAACTGTGAATAGGCAAAGTTAAATGTCTTGGCAAAATTAGGTCATGATGGTCAGGCAACGGTTCGTTTCCCCTGGCCTAAGTTGTTTTGGGTTCAATGCCTGGCTTAGGTGTCTTTACTTTTGGTTTTTCCAGAATCTGATTGAACTCCAGTTTGATGAAGGGAAATAAGGTTGGGACTAACTGTTTCATTGGGGCATAAAACTTCGATTCTGTTTTTTGTTTCGAAGGCAGTATTTGTACATTTTCATCGACAGCATCAAAAAGCAAAAGAAATATACTCAGGATTACAGCAGTTTTTAAAATTCCGAAGATAATGCCGGCCAAACGGTTCAGAAATCCCAGAGCCACTGCTTTCACCGCATTGTCGAGTACTTTGCCAAGAATATGAATAATAACCACTATCGCAATAAATGTCACTACGAAAGCGATGGTGCTTAGGTGCTTTGAGCTATAATCCATCGTATCAGTAATAAAGTCGGCCGTCCAGTCAGAGAATTTGATGGCTCCCCAGATACCCAGAACCAATGCCGCGAGTGATGCCAGCTCAACAATAAAACCATTCCGAAATCCCTGGATGGCTGCAATTATCAGGATGATACCGAGTATCAGATCAATGTAATTCATAAGATGTATTGTATATTGTCGTGTTAAATCGTGGTAAAAATAAGAAAATAAGTTTTAGCCTGCATATTCGAAATACGGAACGTTGCCACCAGTTGTAAAAATAAACTTCGCCAGACGAAGTGGTAGTGAATTTTAACTTGTATAAAGAATGAGTCAATTCAACTGACAGAAACTCATCTGAGCCTCGGCTGATGAGAACCAGGTTCAGTTCTGCTCATCTGAGCCTCAGCTGGAGAGAACCAGATTGAGTTCTGCTCATCTGAGCCTCAGCTGAAGAGAAATTGATTCAGTTCTGCTTATCTGAGCCTCAGTTAAGAAACAAACAACGAAGGTTGACTCGTGTTGTGTTAAGCATGATGCTTACAAGACCTCGTACGGCCACGACATGTCGTGGCCATACCGACAACCCGAATTTATTTCGGGGTCTTAATCTATCCCGGGATGCCGAAACCCCGCCTGCCAGGCGAGCGGGCAGTAAGTTCGGCATGACGCAACGTCGATTCTTCATTAACACAACACTAGCGGCAAATGAAAATGAGTGATTAAAAAATTCGTCCCGAGATTAGAGATGTTCGTTTTGAGAAAACTGTAGCTACGGAACGAAGGTTTATACACATCAAAATCAGGGAATTCCTTTCATCATAAAAAATCAAAAATTTTAATAATTTTGACGACACCGAAATCTAATTTATATGCCTGTTCTTAATTCCATTATTAATTGGGTTAATTTTAAACGCAATTACCAGATCGAGCTGTTTAAAAAACATCCACACGAAGTTCAGAGTGAATTGCTTTTTGAACTTCTGGAGAAGGCATCAGATACGGAATACGGTTTAAAATACAGATTTAAAGGTATTCAATCCGAAAAAGAATTTCGCGAACAGGTTCCGATTCAGTGGTACGATGACATCAAACCAACTGTTGAGCGGATGATGTTAGGTGAAAAAAATCTTCTTTGGCCCGGTGAAACCAAATGGTTTGCAAAATCATCGGGAACAACGAACGATAAAAGTAAATTCATTCCGGTCAGCAAAGACTCTTTGGAATATGTACATATTCGTGGAGGTCGCGATGTTCTGGCGATTTACCTGAAAAATAACCCCGAATCCGGTATTCTTTCCGGAAAAGCACTGACTCTGGGAGGAAGCCATAAGGTTAATAACTACAATAACAACTGTTTTTATGGCGACCTTTCTGCCATCCTTATCGAGAATATCCCTTTCTGGACTGATTTTTACCGTACCCCATCTACTGAAATTTCGCTTCTGGAGGAATTCGAAGAGAAGATCGAAAAGATTATTCAGTATTCGCTGGATGAAAATGTGACTTCGTTTGCCGGGGTCCCCTCTTGGTACCTGGTTCTGCTTAAAAGGGTTCTGGAGGTTACCGGTAAAAGTAATATATTGGAAGTATGGCCGAATATGGAAATCTTCACCCATGGAGGTGTGAAATTTGAACCTTATCGTGAACAATACGAAAAGTTGTTCCCCGGGGTACAAATGAAATACATGGAAACCTACAATGCTTCAGAAGGTTTTTTCGGGATTCAGGATGAGCCTGAAAAAAAGGATATGCTGCTTATGCTTGATTACGGCATTTATTACGAGTTTATCCCGATGGATAAATTCCGTGCTGACGATCTGACTGCCATGCCCTTGCAGGATGTTGAAGTTGGGGAAAATTATGCCATGGTGATTACGACCAACGGCGGACTTTGGCGTTACCTGATTGGCGATACCATCCGGTTTACGCATAAATACCCGTTTAAATTTATGATCACAGGTCGCACTAAGCACTTTATCAATGCTTTTGGCGAAGAAGTGATTATCGATAATGCTGAAAAAGCATTGCGGATTGCCTGTGAACGAACGAAAGCGATCGTACTGGAATATACTGGCGGACCCATTTATATGAGTGACAATCAGAAGGGTTCACATGAATGGGTTATCGAATTCGAAAAGGAACCTGATGATCTGGATCATTTCCTTTTGTTGTTTGATGGCGCCCTAAAGACCATAAACTCTGACTATGAAGCCAAACGGCATAAAGGCCTAAGCCTCGAAATGCCTCATTTGGTCGTGGCCAAAAAGGGATTGTTCTACGAGTGGATGAAAAGAAGGGGAAAAGCGGGTGGCCAGAATAAGATTCCACGATTGGCCAATGACAGGCACTATCTCGATCAGTTGATTGAATTGAATAATTCACTGTAATATTTTGGATATTCCTCCAATCGACGATATATTTCGTATTTTAGGTCAATTTTTAAAGTTCAAATAAGATGCATATTGCTTTAGCAGGAAACATAGGCGCGGGAAAAACAACCTTGACCGAATTACTATCAAAACATTATAAATGGAGTCCTCATTACGAAGATGTTGACGAAAATCCATACCTGAACGACTTTTATGAAGATATGCAACGCTGGTCGTTCAACCTTCAGATTTACTTTCTGAACAGCCGGTTTAAGCAGATTGTTGATATCAGGAGTTCAGCCAAAACCGTTATTCAGGACAGAACCATTTATGAGGATGCCGAAATTTTTGCGCCCAACCTGCATGCGATGGGTTTGATGTCAACACGCGACTTTAATACCTATACCACCCTTTTCCAGATGATGAACAAAATGGTTCAGGCTCCTGATTTGCTGATTTACCTCCGGGCCTCGGTTCCAACGCTGGTTAACCAGATTCAGAAAAGGGGAAGAGACTATGAAAGTTCAATCCGGATTGACTATCTAAAACAACTGAACGAGCGTTACGAAGCGTGGGTGAATCGCTACAAGGCCGGCAAATTGCTGATTATTGATGTCGACCGCATCAACTTCCAGAATAATCCTGAAGATTTAAGTTTTGTGATCGATCGCATTGATGCTCAAATCAACGGACTTTTTTAGCTGAAACTTCACTTTTAGAAACTGACCATCCCGCTTTTCTCTCCGGATCAATTCCGGATGACTTTTAAAGAAAAAATCACACTGATGAAACTTGTATTTGCAACAAATAATCTCCATAAACTTCAGGAAATAAAACAGTTGTTCAATCATTCCATTGAATTGCTCAGTTTAAATGACATCAATTGTTTCACCGATATTCCTGAAAATCAGGAAACGCTTGAGGGCAATGCCGCTGAAAAATCGTTTTACGTTTTCAACAACTATGGGCTGAACTGTTTTGCTGACGATACCGGTCTCGAAATTGACGCACTGAATGGTGAGCCCGGAGTATATTCGGCCCGGTATGCTGGTGAAGAGAAGAGTTCGGAGAATAATATGAACCTGGTTTTGAAGAAACTGACCAACATGAAAAACCGGAAAGCACGTTTCCGAACGGTCGTCTCACTGGTGATCGATGGCAAGGAAACTCAGTTTGAAGGAATTGTTAACGGTCGTATTCTGGAAGAAAAACGGGGAGGAACCGGCTTTGGTTACGATCCCATTTTTCAGCCCGAAGAATCGCAATTTAGTTTTGCCGAAATGCCGATGGAAGAAAAGAATAAGATTAGTCACCGGGGACGGGCTGTTCAGAAATTGGTTGAATATTTAACTCAACTTAAGCCGAATGAATAATTTTAAAACCTTGTTATTCTTTACGTTATTCTGTCTCACAATTTCCCGGAGTTCTGCGCAGCCTGCCGTTGGAGAATGGACCGATTATCAGTCGTTTGCCAGTGCAACAAATGTTGTTGATACAGGCGAAAAAATTTACTGTGTTACTGAAGGAGGATTATTTTCATACAATAAAGCAGATAACAGCATTCAAAAGATGTCGGGTATAAACGGACTTTCTGATGACGGCATTCAACGCATTGCCTACAGCGAAGAAAACGATCTGCTAATGATTGCCTACGAGAATGCCAACATTGATTTCTTAATAGGGAACGAAATTTTCAACCTCTCGGACATCAAGCGGAAACAGATAGCTGCCGATAAAACCATTAACAATGTAATGTTCTCCGGAAATCTGGCTTTTCTGTCCTGTGGATTTGGAATTGTGGTTATTAATCTGGAGAAAAAGGAAATAAAAGACACTTATTTTATTGGCAACGAAGGTGATTATCTCAATGTTCAGGATCTGGCAACGGACGGAGACTATCTGTATGCGGCAACTGTTAACGGAATCTACAAAGCTGATGCATCAGAACCGAACCTTCAGGATTATACCAAATGGATAAGGCAGACATCAATTCCACATGCCGATAAAAAATTCAGCAAAATAGAATATTTCAAAGGGAAAATGATTGTCAATTATACTCCTGATGAATGGGCGCAAGACGAATTGTATGCCCTGAACGGTGATGTCTGGAGCCCTTTTTTGACAAATATTAACTATGTTTCTGACATTACAACAAACGGTAATTACCTTGTTTTTTCGAGCCGTGAAGAGGTTTTTGTATACGACGACAAGTATGAACAAGTAAAATATGTTCCGAAATATCCATTCCCAGGTTACGAACAGGTTCTTGTTCCGGCTTCATCTGCAATACTCGACAATCAGAACATTCTTTGGGTTGCCTATCAAGGGCAGGGTCTGGTGAAGATTGGTACGCAGGCCGAAAAAATTGTTCCTCAAGGTCCCATAAACAATAGGGTTTTCTCACTAAGCATGAACGGAGAGGATCTTTGGATCACTTCAGGAGGACGGGATAGATCGTGGAACAATCTTTTTTATGAACCGGAATTTCAACTTTACAGGGATGATAGTTGGGTCGCTTTCAACAGTAATGTTATCCCGGAACTCAATGATTTCAGAGACATGGTTTGTGTCGCTGTCGATCCGAATAATCCAGATCATGTTTTTGCCGGTTCATGGGGAGGCGGTGTTCTGGAGTTTAACTCAGGAACATTTGTAAAACAACACAATAACTATAACAGTACGCTGCAAACAGCGCTACCTGGCTCGCCTGATTCACCGTATGTTCGCATCGGGGGAATGGCATTTGACTCGGAAGGAAATCTTTGGGTGACAAATTCTGAAGTTGCGAAAGTGATTTCGGAGTATCAGCCCGATGGTAGCTGGAAAGCATTCGAATTAAGTGGGATAGCCAACAATTATTCAATCGGCAAAGTGGTGGTGACCCGGAATGATGATAAATGGATTGTAGTACCCCGGGTAAATGGATTGTATGTTTTAAACAGCACCAACGACCAGTCGAAGGCGCAGAAAGTAGTGGCTCGGTTTGTGAATTCAGAAGGCGAGTTTTTTACTGAAATGAATGATGTTTATGCTATGGCTGAAGATCTGAATGGTGAAATTTGGGTGGGAACCTCGGGAGGAGTTGCCGTATTTAGTAATCCTGAAGAAATCTGGACAGAGAGCACAACTTATGCTACCAGACCGGGGTTGAATCTAAACGACGGACTGTTCCATCCATTGCTCGAAACTGAAATAATAACAGCCATTGCCATTGACGGAGCCAACCGCAAATGGTTCGGAACCAAAACTTCAGGAGTATTCCTGATTTCGGAAGATGGTGAAACCGAAATTGAACATTTTAATTCTGAAAATAGTCCACTACCAGAATCCGAAATTTCGGATATTGCCATTAATCAAAAGACGGGAGAGGTTTTTATAGGCACAGCAAGCGGATTGATTTCGTACATGGGTGAAGCAACCACTGGCAATGCAGAATTCAGCGATGTATATGTGTACCCAAATCCTGTACGCGAAACCTACGAAGGTCCGATCGTTGTAACAGGTCTTGTTGAAGATACTAATGTGAAAATTACTGACATCAGTGGAAATCTGGTTTATAAAACTATTTCATTAGGAGGTCAGGCTATCTGGGACGGCAAAAACCTGAATGGCAATCGTTGTAAAACTGGTGTTTATTTGGTTTTCATGACAGATCCAACGGGTGAAAAAACTAAAATCACCAAACTTTTGTTTATCCATTAAAACGTTTTACTGTGATAGAAAAGACCCGTGGAATATTTCTGCATGGCGTTAAGTATTCTGAAACGAGTCTGATCGCCAGTATTTATACTGAAGCATATGGGCGACAGTCGTTCATGATAAACGGCGTTCGCAGCAAAAGTTCAACGGTAAAGGCTGCAGTTTTTCAGCCACTCTATTTGCTTGATCTCGAAATTTATTACCAGGCAGGCAGAGAAATACACCGGCTTAAAAATGCCAGAATCGCTCATCCGTATTCGGCCATCCCGTTTGATATACGAAAAAGCACACAAGTTATTTTCCTGGCCGAAATATTATACAAATGTCTTCGCGAAGAAGAATCCAGCCATGAACTTTTCGATTTCATTTATCACTCCTTAATTTTACTCGATCTTTCTGAAACGGGAATTAGTGATTTCCATATTTGGTTTCTTTTCAAATTAACCAGGTTTTTAGGGATCAATCCGAGTGGCGACAATGCCGGAATCAGCAACTTCTTCGATTTGCAAAATGCGCTGTTTGTCAGCCGCGAACCATTTCACGATCAATTTGCTGATAAGCAATCGACGATTTTGCTTTCAAGGCTTTTTGATGTCGACTCGTCTTCGATTGAAAAATTAGCTTATACACATACCGAGCGAAGACTGGTACTCGAAAAGTTACTTGAGTTTTATAAAATTCATTTCGATCATCTCGGAGTGATTAAGTCGCTGGAAGTTTTGAAGGAGGTATTCAGCTAAATCGAACGATAAATTAATTTACATACAATGGTGTTGCGAGTGGAAGTGAAAAGCATATTTTTTTAACTTTGTATCCCAATAAGTTCTCTAATGGCTATTTCGAAATTATCAAATACAAAAGAAGGTTTATTCTCAAGCGTTAATAAACTGGTAAGTGAGACAGGTGCAATTGATCTCTCTCTGGGGAAAACCGATTTCCCATGTCCGGAAAAATTAGCCGATATGGCTGCAATGTATATTCGCTCGGGGTACAATAATTTTGCACCTCACGGAGGTATCATTGAGTTGCGCAATATTATTTCGTATCGGGTTAAAGGGATGTATAATCACAGTTACAATCCTGAAACGGAAATCAGCATAACTGCCGGTCCTGTTCAGGCTATTATGACGGCGATCAGCTCCACAGTAAAGGAGGATGATGAGGTTATTCTTTTTGAACCTGCTTCCGAGTCATATGCCCCGGCAATTTCCATCAATGGGGGACGTCCGATTTATGTCGCACTGAAACAACCTGATTTCCATATCGATTGGGAGGAAGTACGAAAAATGGTTACTTCGAAAACACGAATGATTATTATCAATTCTCCGCAGAATCCGACCGGGGCTGTATTATCAGATTCTGATCTGATTCAATTGCAGCACTTAACCAATGGAACAAATATCGTCATTTTAAGCGATGAGGTTTTTGAGTCCATTGTTTTTGATAACAATACCCATCAAAGTGTTGCGAGATATGCCAAATTAGCTGAACGCAGTTTTATTGTTTCTTCCTTTGGTCCGGTTTTTAACATCAATGGCTGGGGACTTGCTTACATTCTTGCACCTGAAAAACTGATGAATGAATTCAGGCGAATTCAGCTATTCCAGATTGATAATGTAAATACCCCTCTTCAGTATGCGCTTTCAGAGTATCTGCAAACTGAAGATTCCAATAAAGATATTTCTGAAATGTACCAGGGTAAACGCAACTATTTTAACCGTATGATGGAAGGTAGTTTGTTCAAAATTATACCCTCACAGGGAAGTTATTTCGAAATTCTCGATTATTCCAATATTTCTGATGAACCTGATCTGGATTTTACTTTCCGTTTGGCCAGTGAATATGGAGTTGGTGTAATTCCTGTTTCTGCATTCCTGCACGAAAAAAACAAACAAAAAATGGTTCGGATTTGCTTTGCCAAGAATAATGAAACGCTCGAAAAAGCTGCCGAAAGATTAAGGGTTGTACCTTCAATAAAATAAATATTCTTCGGGTTGGAGAACAAAAAACCGGATAGGATGCTTCGTCGCATCGCTATCCGGTTTTTTTATGGCTGTAATTGATTGTTTTTGGTTATGATTCTTTCCCGAAATGATAATCCGGACGGAGAGAAAATATTGTTTGGTCAGCTTCTGATCTTGTGTGGTCAATTCAATCTTCCGATTTTTCCGAAAGATTGAATGATGATTTTTTGGAAAAAAAATGCATTTTAGATATTTGTTTATTTTTTTTATACAAATGGTTTTTTCTGAAATGCCGTTTCTTATCTCTCCTCTGTGTTTAGAATTATGTTAGAATTCAGTTTTTCAACGATAAATTTCATACGTTATGAAGACCAAGAATTTAATTTATTTATTCCTTGCAGTTTCCTTCCTTGTCTGTTGTTCTTTCGAAAAACCAAAGATTGGGTTATTGGTTCACAGTTTTGATACTCCACGTTGGCAAAATGATCAAAAATATTTTACCGAAGCTGTTGAGCAACTTGGAGGTATGCCTGTTGTTAGTGTGGCAGAAAATGATGAACAAAAGCAAATTGATCAGGCGAAGGAGATGATCAGTTCGGGGATATTCGTTCTGGTCGTCATTCCTGTCAACCAGTTTTCTTCCGGCAAGATTGTCGAATTGGCGCATGAAAGTAATATCAAAGTGATTGCTTATGACAGGATGATCAACAATTGCTGGCTTGATTACTTTGTTTCGTCCGATAATGTGAGGATCGGCGAAATTCAGGCCGAATATCTGACCAACCTGAAACCAACGGGAAATTATGCGCTTATTGGTGGGCCAACTTATGACAACAACAGTCGAATGATCTATCTGGGGCAGATGAATATTTTGCAGCCTTTTATTGAGAAAGGCTCCATAAGTCTGGGTTACAATGTGTTTTCAGATTACTGGACTGAAGCTGAAGGATACAGACATACGGCAGAACTGCTTCAGTCAGGCAAAGGGACTGTGGATGCCATTATTGCGGGAAATGATGTCATTGCGATGGGTGTGATTAGGGCTTTAAAGGAGAAAGGGTTGCTAGGGAAAGTGGCACTTGCAGGACAGGATGCCGATTTGCCAAACATCCAGCAAATTATGAAAGGAAATCAAACGATGACTGTTTACAAGCCGATTAAAACGATGTACTGTTGCTGAACTGGCCATGCATCTGGCACAAGGCGATCCCGTGCAGCAGGCAACTGCAACGATCAGCAATGGCAACAGACTTGTCCCTTCCTATTTGGTTAATCCTATGGCAATCAATGAGAGCAATATTCAAATGACAGTTGTTGCTGAAGGTTATCAGGAAGCGGAGGATATCTTAAAGTAGCCGATGGAAATCTAAGTTGAATAAAAAAAGGATGCCGAAAGCATCCTTTTTTTATTATGTGATATGTATTCTTATTTTTTTATCAGCAACCAGCTATCAGCATATTTAGGGTATTCAGTTCTGATTCGCTGAACACGGCTTCTGGCAGCAGCTTCATCGCTGAAAGAGTCAACACAAACCCGGAAGTACCCTGTTTCACTGTGAAGAATGATTGGCCTAAAGCCTTGCGGAATTAATTCCTGTTTGAATCTTCCGGCATTTTCATTGCTGCTGAAACTTCCAACAATCACGAAGAAACTTTTGCTTCCGTATGCGGCCTGATCGTCTGCCGACATGGTGAATTTTTCGCTTCGCATTGAAACGGGTTTTTCTACAGTTTCGTACATAGTGTCCGAAACCGGATTCTCACGTATAGTGTTTTTTGGCGCTGGCACCGAAAATACTTTGGTTTCTACAGTGTTTTCGGTTTTCGGAACGTCACTCTTTTTGGATGATTTGAATACTTTACATCCGCTTGTAAGCAGTGCAAATGTAAATGCGACTAAAATGATTTTTTTCATGGTGTATCGATTTTAAATTGATTGCAATATTACTAAAGATCAAACACTGATTTTATTAAAACAATGTAGATCAGTCAATTATTTATTAACAACGACTATGGTGATGAACGAAACCGGATGTTAATAATTGTTGAAAGGAGTTCTGTCCCTGACCGCTAAATTAAGCGGTTTAGAAATTGAGAATATTTTTCAGAAATCGTTGTCCTTTTACTGAACGATAAAAACTTGTCTGCCGGATAGCTCTTAAACGGGTTTCAAAAGTTTCCGAATATAAAAGAACCCATGGCCCCTTGCCACTTGTAGGAGTAATCTGGTTCGAATTGTGCATTTCAAGGACTTTTTCAAGATCTTCGAAATATCCGTAATAGAATATATGCGTTTCAGGGGCATATATGACGTAGGAAAAATATCTCATCTAAATTCTATTTGTTGTTTGATCACGCGTAACTTACAATTCAATTTGCTGACGAAAAAATGAAATCCCGGGCATTGCTGAATTGAGTTGAACGTAAAAGTTTCTGTCAGCAAAAATAGAAAAAAGGAGACTGACTTTTGCATCTTTGATACAAGCAATCTGTTATTCCTGAATTAGTCTGATTTTTTCTCCTGAAATTAACTTTAAACATGAACGAAATTTAACCACGAACTATTGTCCTGATAATCTTTTATAACTACGGTTTCATTCTGATGTTTAAAACTGCTCATTAAGGAGGTTATTTCCTGGTTGATCATGGCCAGTCCGTTGTTTATAAGGTCGTTACGGAAGCCTTTCTCTCCCAGGTTGATAACCATTTCGAACGAAACGATACGTCCGAGTACCTGACCTAATTCGACCATTTTACGTTGCGAAAGATTTGTATCCAGGTCAAAATCAAGCATTTTTCTCATGAATATGGCTGATTTCGAAGTCAGATCCAAACTTTTCAGGAACTGAAACAAATTACTTTCCTTCGTTTTTTTCATCATTTTAACCAGACTTTCCGAGATTTGAGCATACAAGATGTCATTGGAACCTTCGAATATCTGGAACGGACGGCTGTCTGTTATGCTTCTTCCGGCGATGTGATTTAATTTGTAGGCCTGAGCACCGACGAGCTGTGTTGCCGATTGAGCAGCTTCCTGCATCAGGTCGGTTACCACACTTTTTACCGAGTTGGCTTCAAATCCAATCAGTGAAAGATCGTTTTCAATGCCTGCCTTTTCGCTGCTGTTGGCACACATGGCCGAACAAATAGTATACGAAGCCTGAAGTTTTGCAAGTCGATGCTGAACCTGATCGTAGGTGAAAAGTAATTTCCCTCCGATTTGTCGTTGATTGATATGCGCAATTGATTCATCGAGTAATCGCTGAATGAAACCCATCGCCATTCCCGGAAATTGCATTCTGCTGCGGTGCAGCAAATCGAGCATCATTTTCACTCCGGTGGTTTTTGGAACAAGTTTCTGTACTTTGGGGATATGGACATCCAGCCTGTTGCGGCCATACGGAATCTGATACAAGCCAAGATTTTCGTAAAATTCCTCCACAACGATTTGTTGACCGGCGCTGTTTACATCGCAGATAAAAAAATCAATATCGCGTTTCAGATCTCCTGAATGGCTGCGTTCGCGTGCTGTCAGCAGCCAATATTCGGCCCAGCCAGTTAATCCGGCCCAATGTTTGGTTCCCTGAAGATGGTATTTCCCGTCTTTTTCTGTAAATGATGTTTGCATGTTTAGCGCGTCGCTGCCAAAATCAGGTTCGGTAATCATTAATCCGCCCATGTTTTGGTAGTTCAGGAACCGGTTAAAAATAGGAGCTTTGGCTTCTTCCTGTGCATATTTTGCAACTGGCTGAAGGAATAGGGCAGAGTTAATGCCAAAAGTCAGCGACAGAGCCAGCGATTCGTACGAGGCTGTTGCCAGAAGTGCGATATTTTCTTCCATGTGGCATCCACGTCCGCCAAACTCGTAGGGAATTCCCACTGCCAACGGATTTAAACTCATGATTTCGCGCATCACGAATGGTGGCATTCCACGCTTAATAGCCATCTGATCAATATCAGCACGCTCATGAAAAACAAGTTTCATTTTTGCCTTCAAATTCTTCAGGAAAGACTCGAACGGCATATTCTGAATGTCAAGTTCGGTCATTGGTTCTGCAACATTAATTTTTGGATGATTCATCAAGTTTAAAGTATTTGTTACAATAAAATTCTCGCCCCGGAGAAAATTAGATATAAAGTTTTTATTCTCCACAAAAACAGATAACACCTGATCGGTGTGAATGTTCTGAAATGAACAGTTTCATCAGGTATTCTATACGAAATTCAGATTTTTTCATCCCAAAATAGTCATGTTTTTTTATCCTTTCTACGGAATAACTCTATTTAAATTGGGAATTGATAGTCAAAGTGCACTAACTTTAAGCTGAAAAAACGAATGTAGATGAGTTTCTGCGGAGCGTTTTCGATGTCAACTGACTGAAAGAATTTTTTGGTTTCAGAATTATTGTAATTTTTAAAAGCGATCCTATACCTATATTTCAAAATCGAATGAAAATGAAGAAAAAATCGAATAAACTCTTACCATACGGTATTGCCTTGGTTGTAATTCTGATTATTGTTCTGGTTGCAGGCAAAAAATTAGGTTGGTTTGGGAAGGATTATCAAATCAATGTTTCCACTAAAGTAGTTGAAAGCAAAACCATTACCGAATTAATTACAGCAAATGGTAAGGTTCAGCCCGAAACGGAAGTGAAAATCAGTCCGGATGTTTCAGGAGAAATTATTGAAATGCAGATTGAAGAAGGTGATGAAGTTAAAACAGGTCAGCTTCTGATGATCATTAAACCCGATATGTATATCCAGGCATACAACAGGGCACAAGCCAGTTTCAGCTCGTCGCAGGCTCGCAAGGCGCAAACCGACGCCCGCTTGATCGAAAGCGAAATGGCATTTAAACGCGCCAACACATTGTTTAAGCAGAGTGCAATTCCGGTATCGGATTTTGAAACGGCACAAGCTTCATATAAGGTAGCTCAATCGGAAGTGAAAGCAGCGCAGTTCGCCGTTAAGTCAGCCGAAGCATCGGTTGCTGAAGCGGAGGAACAGCTTCTGAAAACCAAAATTTATGCTCCGATGGATGGTACCGTATCACGCCTGAATGTTGAGAAGGGCGAACGCGTGGTTGGAACCAATATGTATGCTGGTACAGAGACGATGGTTATTGCCAATCTTCACCTGATGGAAGTGAAGGTTGATGTGAATGAAAATGATATCGTCAGGGTGAACCTGAATGATACTGCTTTGGTCGAAGTGGATGCGTATCTTGGTCGTAAATTTAAGGGAGTTGTAACTGAAATTGCCAATTCGGCCAATGTGAGTGGTGGCTCAACTGATCAGGTTACTAATTTCGATGTTAAAATTCTTCTGTTGGAAGAATCGTATAAAGATTTGATTGACACAGAGAGTGGAAAAATATATCCTTTCCGCCCTGGAATGTCTGCCACTGTTGATATTCAGACTGAAACCAGAAAAGATATAATCTCAGTTCCCATTCAGGCTGTAACTACCCGTTCAGTATCCGACAAGGGAAAAGTTGAAGAAGGGAAAGATGTTGAGGAAAATGCAGAAGGAGAAACAGAGGCCGTCACACAACAGGGACAGAAGTCAGACGAAGATGTTAAGGTGGAGGTCGTGTTTGTCTATAAAGATGGCAAAGTATTCAAACAAGCAGTAAAAACTGGTATTCAGGATAGCGAGAATATCGAAATTATGGAAGGCTTAAAAGCTGGTGACGAAATTGTAGTTGCTCCTTTTAATGCCATCAACAAACTGCTCAACGATAGTGCACTGGTTAAAAAGATGGACGAAAAAGAGTTGTTTAAGGTGAAAAAATAAGCTGCTTCTGACAAAAAAACATACAATGAAAAAAGTTCATAAGTTGTCAATAGGTTGTTTCTTCTGGCGGTGACAATTTTGATCAATCGATTTTTACCGGAGTCTGATTTTTAGGAGAGTTTATCCATTGTTTTGATTGTTGATTACATTCTGGCGCGTTCGGAAATGCAAGAGCAGGCTCAGTAAATCAAAAAAAATAACCGGCACAGCAGATGTGCCGGTTATTTTTTTGTAACCATACCGTAGAATAAAATATTCAGCATTTCATCTACCGATTTCTGTAATTCTTCATCTGAAAGGTTTTTCAGAATAAGAGGAACTTCAAACCCATGAAGGGCTGTGACAATCGTTTTGGCAGTCAGCTCAGGGTTCTGGATGGTGAATTCACCCAAGGCAATGCCTTCGAGTAGCATTTTTTGTATTTGTTTAATTTCAGCATCGAAATGATCACTTCTAAAACTATCTACAAAATACAGATTATCCAGCATATCATTTTTAATGGCTTCGTAATAGTTGACCACCGTTTTCAGAGTAACCATCCGTATATAAATGTAAGTTTTTAGTTTTTGTTTGGGATCATGGATCGGACTTATTTTTTCTTCAATTGATTGTTCCCTGATTTTAGCTTCTGTATCAATCACCGCTTTGAAAATTTCATCCTTGCTTTTAAAATAATAATAAATGGTGCTTTTCCCCTTTCGGGCTTCATGGGCAATGTCGTCGAGTGCCGTTTTTTTATAGCCATATCGTGCGAAAACCTGTCGTGCTGCCTGTACAAGCTGATCACGTATTTCGTCTTTTCCTGTATTTGTCGGATTGTTTTCCATTCGTTCGCTGGGTTGTTCTTATGCAGGACTAAAGATAGCGGTAGTTTTTCTATTATTCAAACAGCATGAAACAGCTTGTCTGTTTGTCCGGAAAAATTGATCGAAGTTATTTTCCTTTAAACTTCTGAAAACCATAATGATTGTTAAATTTGTTTTCAGCGAATCTCTACATTTAGTTTTTATTCACCTTCAATCACCACATTTTTCTCAGCTATTCTCTTTTCGCGTTTCTCTTCCACCCAATAATAAATTATGGGCAAAACCAACAAAGTCAAAAAGGTGGAAGTGATCAATCCACCAATAACCACCGTTGCCAGCGGTCGCTGAACTTCTGAACCTGGTCCCGAATTAAACGCCATTGGAATGAAGCCCAAACTGGCCACCAAAGCGGTCATTAATACCGGACGCAAACGATCTGTGGCTCCGTCAATAATGGTTTTCCGGAGTGGCATCCCTTCTTTCCGAAGTTCGTTAATGTGATCGACGAGAACAATCCCGTTAAGTACGGCAACTCCAAACAAAGCAACAAAACCAATGCTGGCCGATACTGAAAGATACATTCCACGCATCCAGAGTAAAAATATTCCTCCTGAAAGGGCAAATGGCAGGTTTATCAAAATGAGGACAGCATAGCGCATTTTACCAAAATTGAGGTACAATAATCCGATGATGATAAAAAGTGACAATGGAACAACCAGCAGCAGATGGTTCATGGCGCGTTTCTGGTTTTCAAATGTTCCGCCGTACTCCAGAAAATATCCGGAAGGCACATTGGCTTTCGCTTCTATCGAAGCCTGCAGATTGGCCACATAAGTTCCAATATCAATATTCTTGATGTTGATTCCCACAATCAATCTTCGCCAGCCGTTTTCGCGCTGAATTTCGCGTGGCCCTTCCTGCGCAATAATGTGACTTACACGTTTGATTGGGATGAATTCTCCATTGGGAAGCGGAACTGGTATTTCCTGAATTTTTTGCAATTCTGATCGAAACTCTTCAGGATATCGAACCTGAATGTCAAACCGACGTTGCCCTTGATACAACTGTCCGGCAACCTGTCCTCCGATTCCGGCTTCGATAACCGATTGCACATCGTTCACATTCAGGCCAAATGAAGCCAAAGCTTCACGATCAATCTCAATGGTCAGATACGGTTGACCAACAGGCTGCTCAACAAAAAAGTTTGCCGTTCCTTTCATTCCTGAAACGATTGTTGAAATGCGTTCCCCGATTTGATTGAGCTGATCAAGGTCTTCGCCATAAATTTTCACAGCCAGGTCAGATTTTACGCCACTTGTTAGTTCATCTACACGCATCGCAATAGGTTGCGTAAAATTGTAGGCCAGTCCTGGTTCCGTTTTCAGGAATGGTTCAATCTGCGCTGCAATGTCTTCCTTGGTCATTCCTTTTCTCCATTCTTTGGCAGGTTTCAACACAATCCAAACGTCAGTCTGATGTACGCCCATCCAGTCATTTGCCAAATCGGAACGACCCGTTTTTGGCACCACCGTTTTAATTTCAGGAATGTTTTCCATCAGTTTTCCGGCCAGCCAGTTGGCATTGTCCATGGATTCTTTCAAAGTCACCGAAGGCATCCGTACCTGTTCAACAAGGATTGAACCTTCATCCAATTCGGGAAGAAACTCGGTTCCAAGACGGCTCATTACGATCATTGATAAACCGAAAATAACTGCTGCTGTAATAGTTACAAACCACCTCCTGTCAAGGTTTTTGTCTAGTCCGCTATTGTATCTCGGTTTTATCCAGTCGATTACAAAATTGCGCCGTGTTTTTACTCCTTTTCGGAATATGATGGCTGAAATAGCCGGAACAAAAATAAGTGCAAGAAGCAAGGACCCGAAAACAGCCGCCGCCACCGTTATGGCCATTGGTCGGTATAAAATACCTTCCATCCCGCTGAATGTCATAATTGGCACATACACCATCAGGATAATTAATACACCGAAAAATATTGGCCGAACGACTTGTTTTGCGGCTGAAATAACCAGATCATCAGGTTTTTCGTCTTTGTTTTGCTGCATGCGGTGAACAATGTTTTCAATCATCACTACCGAGCCATCGACCACCATCCCGAAGTCGATAGCACCCAGGCTCATCAGGTTGGCTGCGAGTCCAAATTCCCGCATGCCGATAAAGGCAAAAAGCATCGAAAACGGGATAACCATGGCCACAATCAAAGCTCCGGAAATTTCGCCAAGCAACAATAGTAGCACCACAATAACCAAAAAACCTCCTTCAACCAGATTGGTTGAAATGGTGGCTGTCGTCCGGTCAATCAGGTCCGACTGGTCGTAAAATTTTTCGATTTGTACACCTTCAGGAAGCGACTTGTTGATTTCCGTAATTTTCTTTTCAATTTGCGAAATCACTTCGCGGCCGTTTCCGCCACGAAGCATCATCACAATTCCGCTCACGATTTCACCCTTTCCATCCTGAGTAACTCCACCCTGACGGGTTTGGGTTCCTATCACCACATCAGCTATATCTTTAATGAAAACTGGTTTATTGTTGATGTTCCGGACAATGATATTCCGGATGTCATCGGCTTTGTTGATCTGACCATAACCGCGGATGATGTATTGTTCGCGGTTGTGCTCCAGGTAATTTCCTCCCGAAACACTGTTGTTGTTGGCAATCGCATTAATAATTTCAAGAATACTAATGCCATAGGTGCGTATTTTTTCAGGAGTAATAACGACTTCGTATTGTTTTACAAAACCTCCGAATGAGTTGATTTCGGTTACACCTTTTACTACTTTCAATTGAGGGACAATCAACCAGTCCTGAATTTCGCGCAGTTCGGTGAGCGATTTGTTTTCGCCACGGACAGCATACTGATAAATTTCGCCAAGTGCCGTTGATATTGGTCCCAATTGCGGTGCCGACACATCAGGCGGCAAATCGGAGGCTATGGATTGTAGTCGTTGGCTGACCATCTGCCGGGCAAAGTATATATCGGTTCCTTCTTCGAATTCGATGGTAACAGCCGACAAGGCAAACTGCGAAGTTGAACGAACCTGTTTTACATCGGGCAATCCGTTCATGGCCGTTTCAATCGGATAACTAACCAGCTTTTCAACATCAAAAGGAGAATAACGACCAGCTTTGGTGATGACTAAAACCTGAACCGGAGTTACATCGGGTAAAGAGTTGATCGGGAGCTGAATAAGTGAAAAATAACCCGCTATCGCCATCAGAATAACCAGCGAGAGTGCAACAAATTTTTGACGGACACTAAATGTGATGATTTGATTGAGCATGATGGTTTGTTTCAGGTTAAGAATTATTCTTCGGCAATTTTATCGAAACGGGAAAGTGCTTTCAGGCTAAAAACCTGCGTAACAGCAAGCTTGTCATTTTTATCCAAACCATTCCTTACCACCGCATTTCTATTCCTGAATTCCTGAACATCAACCTTTTTTTTTTCGAATGTTGTTTCGCTGAGTTGAATAAAAACAATCGGGTCGTTTCCTTCGTAGGTCAGCGCTTCCATTGGTACTGTTATTACTTCAGTACGCGAAGTCGTTTCGATTGAAAGATGCAGGTTTTCTCCGGGCTTAGGCCAGCTATCTTTGGTTGCCAGCAGAACATTTACAATAACAGAACGGTTGTTTTCATCCAGACCGGGATTGATTGACGTTACTATGGCGTTCATGACATTGGTGTCGTTTTGCCGGCGCGAGATTTTGACGGAATCACCTGGAGTAATGAAACGGGCATCTTCAGGAGAAATATAGCCACGAACCAGTACATGGCTCATGTCGAGAACACGTGCAAGCATCTGGAGGGCATTCACTGACTGGCCCAATTCAACCGACCGTTGATCCATCGTTCCGCTAATAGGCGCATGAATTTTGAGGGTTGGATCGATACTTTCAGCGGATTTGAATGCATTAATTTCTTTGTCCGGAACACCTATGGCTTTGAGTTTCGAGACGGCTGCGATGACTGATGTTTTGGCGCGCTGAAAATCGGATCTTGCACGATCGAGTTCACTTTTGGAACTGATGGTTTGTTCAACCAGCTGTTCAAGCCGCTGGAAGCGTGAAGTTTGAAAAGTTTCTTCGGAAACTGCCTGTAGATATTCGGAAACCATGTTGCCAAATTCGAGACTCTCGATGCTGAACAGTTCCTGCCCCTTCCTGACAGGTTCACCTTCCTGAACCTCAATCTTGCTAATCCTCCCGTCAATCGGTGTGCTGATGATGCTGATGTGATTGGGCGCCGGAAATACGACTCCGGGAACAGCAATGTTGTATTTCTGAAAACTACTCGTTACCGGCAGGACTTGAATTTTTAGCTCGGCCAATTCTTTTTCTGAAAGTTTAACCAGATTCTCAGGTTTTACTCCTGATAAGGATGGCGGAGTATCTGAGCCAGTCTTTTCCTTTTGTGCCGTTTTCGTTTTGTTGCCGCATGAAGAAATGATCAGTAGAATGCTCAGCAGAAGGCTGAACATGGTGATTTGGCTTTTGTATAGATGTGGTTTCATGATTATGGATTTTCTAAATGATTAACAAATTAGTATACGAGTTCTTTGTTGAGAAACTTCTCGAGTTCAACGAGTTGAATATAGAAATCGCGCAAAGCCAGCAAATAACGCTGTTGACTATTTAAATAAATCTGTTGAGACTGAATCAGATTCAGCAAATCGACCTCTCCCAAACGGTAAGCAATCAAAGTTAATGTCTCTAATTTTTCAGCTTTGCTGCGGATAGTTTCATCGTATCGTTTGATGGTCGATCGGCTCACTTCGTAACTGTGCCAGGCATGTTCAATCTTCTTTTTCATGTCCTGTCTGATTCCCTTTTGTTTCCACTGAATTTCGTCCTGCTTTGCCAATGTCATCTTAATCCTGCCTTTTTGTTCCAGCGGATACCAGATCGGAAAACTCAGACCAACTTCAAACCCATTAAAATTGTATCCGGTTCCATAGTCTTGTTTGTAGAGGTTGAATCGGATGTCAGGAAGAATATTGCTTCTGGCTTCTTTCAGAAAATAATTGGAAGCCGCCAGTTCCCGTTCTGAAGATTTGTAAGCCGGCTGGTCCGTCAGAACCCCCAGTGCCACAATCTGAGAAATTTCAACATTATTGCTTTTCAAGGTATCCATAAACTGAATGGTATATTTCTGGTTCTCGGGCGGGAGCCCCATGAGGTTAAAAAGCGAATAACGTGCCTGATGAAGCTGACTGCGGGCAGCGTCAATGTCGTTATTCGCTTCAGCAACCTGAAGTTCAGCTTTGGTTAAGTCCATGCCATTTCCCATTCCTGTTTCAAATTGCGAATAAACTGCATGATATAATTCGGTAGCCAGTTTCAACTGCTGATCACGCAGTTTCTGAAGTTGAAGGGCATACATCACTTCAATGTAGCGCGACTTAACACTCACTTTCACGATTCGTTCTTCTTCCTGAATGCTGAATTCCATCGCTTTTTCTTCCTCATTTATACCTTTAATCCGATAGGCTGTCGTCAGTGGAAAATCAATCGATTGGGAAAGGGTTAATCGTTGTTCCTGAAATGGATCAGCAGCTTTGCTATTAATTCCCTCTTTCATGTAGCTGATTTCGGGAGATGCAATACCTGTTTGGGTACGCCATTCTTCCTTTTTCTGATTAAGCTGTGAACGCATTTGATTAATCTGAGGATTGTTTTGAATGGCCTGATCAACGGCATCCTGAATGGTAAGTAATTGTGCTTCGACAGGAGAAAGACATCCCATCAGGAAGGCCAGGAGCATGATTTTGGATAAATAGCTCATGATTATTGGATTCTTTAAGTTGGACTGACAAAAGTTAAGAAAAAATTACCTGAAAATCAGTGTGTCAGTCTTAAATTTTATAAGATTATTATTACTCAAAACAGCACTTTGAAATCTGAATAAATTATCCGGAATAATTGGAGTAGGTTAAGCTTGTTGTCATTCCCTTTGTCTGAAAATGTTGTCTGCGGTTGATAAATCAAAACGATTATCTTTGCGACTTCAAAAAAAACAGGACGAAATGATTTCAGTAGACGGACTTACAGTGGAATTTGGTGGTTCGGCTCTTTTCTCGGATATCTCATTTGTGATTAACGAAAAAGACCGTATTGCTTTGATGGGAAAAAATGGAGCAGGAAAATCGACGCTGCTAAAAGTTATTGCAGGAGAACGTGCGGCAAATAAGGGGCGGGTTTCGACTCCCAAAGATGCTGTCATCGCTTATCTCCCACAACATTTACTTACGGAAGACAATCGTACTGTTTTTGAAGAAGCGGCTCAGGCTTTTGCACGTATTTATGAAATGGAAAGTCAGATTGCTTCCATGAACGAAGAGTTGACTGTACGCACCGACTACGAATCTGATTATTATACTGATTTGATAGAGCGTGTTTCAACCTTGAGCGAAAAATATTATTCGATCGAGGAAATTAATTTTGATGCCGAAGTGGAAAAAATTCTACTCGGATTGGGTTTTATGCGTGAAGACTTTACCCGTCCAACCAGCGAATTCAGCGGTGGCTGGCGTATGCGCATTGAGCTTGCAAAAATTCTGCTGCAAAAACCTGATTTGATTTTGTTGGATGAGCCAACCAATCACATGGATATCGAATCGATCCAGTGGCTCGAAGAATTCCTCATCAACAGCGCCAAAGCTGTGATTGTAATTTCGCATGACCGGACTTTTATCGACAATATTACGAACCGCACGGTAGAAGTTACGATGGGGCGGATTTACGATTACAAGGTAAACTATACGCATTACCTCGAATTGCGCAAGGAACGCCGTGAACAGCAGCAAAAGGCCTTTGATGAACAGCAAAAAATGATTGCTGAAACAACAGAATTTATCGATCGGTTCAAAGGAACTTATTCCAAAACATTACAGGTTGGATCACGGGTTAAAATGCTTGAAAAGCTTGATATTGTTGAAGTTGACGAAGTTGATTCTTCCGCTCTGCGCCTGAAATTTCCTCCATCGCCACGTTCCGGTAATTATCCGGTCATTCTCGAAGATTTAAGCAAAAGTTATGGCGATCATCTGGTTTTTGGAAATGCTTCACTGACGATTGAACGTGGCGAAACTGTTGCTTTTGTAGGGAAAAACGGAGAAGGAAAATCAACTCTGGTGAAAGCCATCATGAGCGAAATTGAATACGATGGGAAATTGACTCTTGGTCACAATACGATGGTCGGCTATTTTGCACAAAACCAGGCATCCTTGTTGAATGAGGAACTTACCGTTTTCCAAACCATAGATGATGTAGCCGTGGGCGATATCCGAACCAAAATAAAGGACCTTCTCGGTGCCTTCATGTTTAGTGGCGACAGCATCACCAAAAAAGTGAAAGTACTTTCCGGAGGCGAACGAACTCGTCTGGCTATGGTCAAACTCTTGTTAGAACCTGTGAATTTGCTTATTCTGGATGAGCCGACCAACCACCTTGATATGAGGACTAAAGATATCCTGAAGAGTGCATTAAAGGATTTCGACGGAACAATTATTCTGGTGTCGCATGATCGTGATTTCCTGGACGGACTGGCGGCAAAAGTATACGAATTTGGCAACAAACAGGTAAAAGAACATCTGGGCGACATCAAGAGTTTTCTTCAGAAGAAAAAACTCGACAATCTGAGGGAGATTGAGCGGAAAAATGCGAAATGATTTTTGCCTTATCCACAAGATAAGATTTAGGCTATCATTTTTCAAGTTGTGAATTCAGGTCTGCCGGATGGAAATTCTTTATCATTAAATTGGGCTGGATAAAAAAAGAGTTTCAAAATCTCACCCTTGCAACTCTTTGATTATCAAAGTGGAGAATATCGGAACCAATCCTTACCCTTTTATATATATTGCAATCGTCAGTAAATGCTGCATAAATATACTGTAATTCAATATATTGTATGTGTTTAGTTAGATCGTTGTTGTTGAATAACATCTAATGTAATTGAACTAAATTGCACTCCCGTTGACTAACAGTTGACTAGATTCCGTATATTTGAATATACAAATCTCAGAATCATGGCAACCATTAAGTGTATAATTCAGAGTAAAAACGACAATGCAAACATCTATTTACGTTTGTCGATCGACCGGAATAATGTGTTTAAAAGAAAAACCAATTACATCGTTAATCCGAAAGACTGGAATGATATTAAAGGTCAACCCTATCTTCGTGATGAGTCATTAAAGAAACTCAAAACCGATCTGGATAACCTTTGCACCAGAATTGAAGAAAATTATAACAATGCCATATCCCAGGGGGTTGAGATAAACGGCAACTGGCTTCAGGAGCTGATTGATGAAATTCTGAATAAGAAAGAAAAAACAGACAGGGACCGGCTAACTAATTACTTCCAATATTACATCGATTGTTTGCCAAACAAAGTTGATTCCAAAGGCAAAAGAGGCGTTTCTCATGCCACCGAGAAAAAATACAAAACCATTCTAAACAAAATCAAAGCTTTCGAGAAGTACAAAAAGAAGGCTTACTATGTCAAAGACGTAGATATGCAATTTAGGAACGACCTGATCAAATACTTTACAGAAGTTGACAATCTGGCACCCAATTCAACCGGAAGATATATCCGCTTTATCAAGACCGTTTGTAATGATGCCCGGAAAAATGGAATTGAAACACATCCTCAAATGGAAATGATTAAAGGCTATACCGAAAAAGTCGATAAGATTTTCCTGTCATTTGATGAACTTGCAAAAATTGAAAAAGCTGCCTTTACTCGAGGAGCTTTAGAGAATGCCAAAGATTGGCTGATTATTGGTTGTTACATTGGCCAGAGAGTTTCCGATTTACTAATTCTGACTAAGCAAAATATTAACGTCAGAAATGGCTTAGAACTAATTGAATTAACCCAGCAAAAAACAGGAAAGAAAGTTGCGATCCCCATTCACCCCAAAGTGAAAGAAATACTCAAAAAGCGAAACGGTGAATTTCCAACAGCTTTAAGCGCCCAGAAATTCAACACTTATTTGAAAGACATTGCAAAACTTGCCGGAATTACCCAGAAAGTACAAGGCGGCCTAATGGATAAAAAAACCAAACGCAAAAAATATGGGTCCTTCGAAAAATGGAAATTAGTATCCTCGCACATTTGCCGCCGATCCTTTGCTTCAAACTTTTACGGCGAAATTCCTACAGCACTGCTCATAAACATAACTGCACATAGCACTGAAATGCAATTTTTGGAATATATTGGCAAGTCCCCAACCGATTATGCGATTCAGCTAGCCGATTATTGGAGCAAGGCAGCAATCAAGGCAAAAAAGAAACCGGTTTTAAAAGTCGTAAAAAAAGCAAATTGAGAAACTGATAACCTATATTTTCGTCCAATGACTAGCAACTACTTAGACATGACTCTTGCTGACTTTTTAGATACAGTTACTTCAAAAAGAAATCAATATCGAATGACAATTGGTGAAGCCAAAATTCATGGGACCAAGCCGGAATTTGAAGTCCTCATATCCAAATTAGACCAAGAGCAAGCTTCAAGTCTGTCCTCTTTAATAGCAGATTTAGAAGAATATACCACCCCATTTGAACTGACCCAACTTGAAATTTATAATTATCTGGAGAAAATAACAAGCAAATTCGATCCCATAAAAGTAAAATTGATCTTAAATGAATTTGAAGTCTATTATACGATGGATTTGAGTGAACGGGTAAATCAGGAAAGTTTGAATATCTACACATATGAAGATTGGGAAATTCCGCAAATTGAATTTAAACCACTAATTCTAATAGATGGTAGCCTTACTGTTGATCATTTACCCGATTACGAAACGATGAGAAGAAAGACTCATTTATTTGAATATTGGAATATTGACTTTGCAATTGGTGTATTGAAAGATAAACTCAAAGATGATGACGATTTAACAAAAGAATCATTAAGGACGGTTTCTCCATTCGTCTCAAACTTACATCACCAAATCTTTAATAATGGAGGGTACGATCTTTTCTTATACCTGGTACAGAATTATACTCGTGATGATAAAACGCCAAAAGCTAAATTTTCAAATCTGTTTCATTATCTAAAACATGAACAGTTAATTGTGTGTACTCAATTGCAATATATTGAATTTGTAAAGGAAGAATACAAGATTAAACTTTCCAAAATAATGCCTTCCAATTACAAGTTTTCCGAACAGGTTCAACCTATTTTAGGCCGTTTAAGATGCAACTTTCAGCAAAGTTTGAAAGCTTAACCTGAAACGAATAGTTTTTGAATACATAGTACAGAAATGCAATTTTTGGAATATATTGGTATGTCCCTAACCGATTATGCGATTCAGGTAGCCGATTATTGGAGCAAGGAAGCAATCAAAGTAAAAAATAAACCGGTTTTGAAAGTTGTAAAAAAGCAAACTAATTGATTTATGAAGAAGCATATAATGCCACATTTGCCAACTCCAGTAAAGATTTCTTTCGATGATATCTGCGACTCATTGATAATTCATGATGAACTAAATTCTATCGCAATTAAACTAATCAATAGGTATAATGACACTATTGACAATCAAGTTATGTTTGCTCATCAACAACTCATCAACAACCCTGATGCTGATTTTAAGGACCTCTTTCCAGAGTCTATTGAAAATTCGACTGATAACTCTTTGCCTGTTCTTGAGGCCAAATTTCGTGTGTCTTTTGAAAAACTGTATACCCAATCTGTTATTGATAATTATTATTGGCAATACTGTCCATTTAGAGTTTACGAAGAATCCTTCAAAGAAAGACAATTGGAGTATTTAAGAAACTATACTGATGCAACTGAAGAAGATTTCTATAAAGATGAAATTAATGAGATGAAGGATTATCGGCAAAAATTCAAATCCGAACTATTCGATGAACAATACAAGGAATTTGTGTATTCTATTTTTAACGGTGAGGATGTAAGCACATTGAAATTAACATTTTGTATTTCGGGTATAACAAAAAAACAAATTTCAAATTCAACCAAGCGTAAAGTGGAATATATTAATTTCCTTTCTGGAAAATCTGTCAATAAGAAAATAGAATCACCAAAGCCGGATTCTGCTCAAATCTCAAATCGACATCACCAAATCTTTAATAATGGAGGGTACGATCTTTTCTTATACCTGGTACAGAATTATACTCGTGATGATAAAACGCCAAAAGCTAAATTTTCAAATCTGTTTCATTATTTGAAACACGAACAGTTAATTTTATGCACTCAATTGCAATATATTTCATTCATCGAGGAAGAACTCAAGGTTAAACTCTCCAAAATACTACCTAGCAATTACAAGTATTCAGAGCAGATTCAACCTATTTTAGGCCGTTTAAGAAGCGACTTTCTGCAAAATTTGAAGGCTTAACCTGAAATGAATAGTTTTTGAATACATATTGAACATTTACCTGCCAAATACTTGAAATATTCGTGTATTTCATTTGTGGATACTAATTTTAAATGTATCCACGATGGAAAATGTAACACAGTTGCACAACGCAACACCCCAGCAGCTTACCGAAGCAATTATCAATGGCGTAAAGGATGAAATCAGTCTTTTAAAAGCCGAGTTTCAACCCAAAGAACCTACCGAGTATTTAACCCGAAACGAAGTTGCACAACTTCTGAAAGTCGATCTTTCCACAGTCCATAATTGGACGAAGAAGGGAAAAATAAAAGCATACGGACTTGGTAACCGGGTGTACTACAAACGGCATGAGCTAAATCAAAGTTTAATCCAAATTAATCCTTAGCCATGCAAGAATTACTCACTATAATTTCATCCATCAAGCGTGACATTGAATTATTAGGTAAATCAATGGATGCGATGAAAAAAACTCACGCGCAATATCTTTCCGAAGAATGGATCACCAGCGATCAGGCGATGAAGATTCTGAAGATTTGTCCCCGAACACTGAACTCTTTAAAAAGTAGTGGAAAGCTACCTTATTCGAAAGTTCAGGGTACCATCTATATTCGGACGGTTGATATTGAAAATCTATTGAAACAAAACTACATCAGTCCTTTTTCTGCAAAAACCTATTCCACAGCTAAAGCAGATAGCAATGATAGATGAAAAGGCAATTTTGCGAATCACTCATTACGGCTTAAATATTTATGCACACATTTTGCGAAAATATTATCCTGATGAAATTGTGGTTGAACTTTTGGGCAAAGAATGCAAGCCAACCAAAAATCCTTTTAATGGCGACAAAAAAACGTTGAAAATGTACAATAGGGATTGGGTATTCTACTATACAGATACCGGATTGCCTGACTTCAATGGGAATCCATTCGATTTTGCAGCTCTCCATTTCCAGCTATGCGGTTATGAATTATTGCAAAAAATCAACGATGAAATGAATTTACATATTGGACAACCGAAAGGTTTCTACACCAATGAGAAAATCAAAATCCAGTTGCCAGAAGTTGTTATTGATCTTCCAAAATTCAGTTATTTCAGGTGCCCGGTGACAAACACACTTCCCAATTATGAAATGACCATACCCGACGTTTATGGAGCCATCAAAAGCAACAAATATCAACGTCAGACTATTGAGTTGCGGAGCATTCTTTCTCCCCTCCCTCTCGGGGAGGGGCAGGGGGTGGGGATTCCAGCCCGAAAATATAAGGCAAAACACTTCGATTACGTGACGTTTTCAGGCACATTTTCCAAACGAAATGATGCAGCTTTAATTCAGCATTCCGGCCTGATTACGCTCGATTTTGATCATGTTTCAAATCTTAAGGAACTGAAGGAAACTTTGCTTCAGGATCAATACTTTGAAACCGAATTGATGTTTTTTTCTCCATCTGGCGACGGTTTGAAATGGATAGTTCCAATTGATTTGAAAGAAGGTACACATCTGCAATTGTTTAAGGCAATCGCTGCGTACATAAAAGCTACTTACAAACTGGAAATCGACAATTCGGGCAAAGACATTTCCCGGGCTTGCTTTCTACCGTTTGATCCGGAAGTTTACATTAACCCAAAGTACAATCATAAATGACAAAGCAAAAGTTCAATATTTCCGATTGGCTCCCTGAAGAAGAGAATAAAAATAGTTTGAACTCTTTTTCTGAACAACCCCAAAACTTATCATTATCAAAAAATACAGATAGTGTTACTCCTGACATAGAATTAATTATATCCAGACTTGAAGCCCAACGAATCGACATTACTGCCAATTATTCCGATTGGCGGGACATCGGTTTTGCCCTTGCTGATGAATTTGGTGAAAACGGACGGGATTATTTTCACCGAATCAGTCGGTTTTATCCCGGATACTCAATCTCAAATGCAGACAGTCAATATAACAATTGCCTGAAAGCAAAAGGCCATGGCATCACCATGAAAACCATCTTTCATTTGGCCAAACAATCAGGTGTCGACATAAATTGTGTCAGCTCATCCCTTCGGATTGTTTCCTCAAAAGACTCTGATGCTTCACAAATCAGCGATTCACCTGTCATTCCTAATCCTGAAAATGCTGAAAATACCGACCGTATTTTTAACACTTCAACGCTGCCAAATGAAATCTATTCCAATCTTCCGGAAATACTCCGCGAGAGTTGCGATCTTTTTCAGGAAGGCATCGAAAAGGATGTTTTTCTAATCGGTTCAATTGCCGTTTTAAGTGGGTGTTTGCCAAAAATAGAGGGTATTTATTTTGACGAAAAACAATCTGCTCACCTTTTTACATTTATCACGGCTCCGGCCGGTTCAGGTAAAGGAAAAATGAAATGGTCAAAATATTTCGGTCAGGTAATTCACCGCAAAATGGTGGAGCAATCCAAAAATGAACGGGCAACATTCGAATCCGAGATGGAAGCCTACAACAATTTAACACGGAAAGAACGACAAGACAATGAAAAACCGGAAGAACCACCACGTAAAATGTTCTTCATTCCGGCCAACAGTAGTTCATCTGCATTTATCCAGGCATTGGCCGACAATAATTTCAGTGGTATAATTTTCGAAACAGAAGCCGACACACTTGCAAATACATTCAAACAAGAGTGGGGTAACTTCAGCGATATTTTGCGTAAAGCTTTTCACCACGAGAGTACAAGCATGTTCCGCCGGAAAGACAATGAATACATCGAAATCATAGATCCTCACATTGCCATTGTTTTATCAGGCACACCAAAACAAGTTCATCATGTAATGCCTGATCCTGAAAACGGACTATTCAGTCGTTTCCTGTATTATGCTTTCGAAGATAATAGCGAGTTTAAAAATCCCTTTATCTCGTATTGTCAGGTGGACTATACCAACTTCTTTGAAGAAAAAGCAACCACCATTTTTGAATTATTCAAGCAATTAAATAAACTCAACGATCTGATTAAATTTAAATTGACTGAAGAACAAGGGCTAAAATTCACCGAAATATTCAACGCCATGCTTTCGCGGAATAAGCTATTATTGGGGCGGGATTTCGATGCAAATACCAAAAGACTTGGACTTATTACTTTTCGGATTGCAATGATACTTTCCGCACTTCGAATCCTGGAAGATGGGGAATTTCCAAATCCAATGATTTGCAGCGACCTTGATTTTGAGACAGCAATAACCATTGCAACCACTCTGGAGAAACATGCCATTGCAGTATTTCAAAACCTGCCAAATAACAGCCTGTCAGGTATTAAACTCAAATTCTATGAAAAGTTGCCTGCTCAATTCGACCGGCAAGGATATTTAAAAGTTGCCGCAGAATTGGGAATCCAAACTAAGGCCGCCGAGAAATACATCGGCCAATTCAAACCAAAGCTACTGCACCACGAACACAACCTGTATATCAAAATCACAAAATCACAAAATAGGAAATAGGAAACGTAGTATTCATAGGAAATGCCATTTTTTAGCCCCCTCTTTCGGAGGGGTTGGGGGAGGCTTCTTTACTACGTTTCCTACAAATCCTACATCCTAATTTGGCAATTATATGTTTTCAATGCCTTTTATAAACCAACTTAATGTATCAAATCAGACTGTCATTAAACTAAAAAAAATCATTCCAAATAATTATCAATAAATAGTTTCATTTTTTCTAAATTTACGTTTTCCAAAAAAAAACACAATTTTTCGAAACTGCCCAAAAATGAACCTGACCCAAATAGAAGACAATCTTCAACAAATAATAAAATCAATCAATAAGGATACTTTCATTTACGATCTGCTTTTAGCGTATGGTCAACCTAAAGCATCCATAACACGGCTGCAAAAGGGTGGATTAAATCTTTCGAAAGTTGATGGAGAAATTGCCTGGAAAAAGAAACTGTTTTTCAAGTCAGTTGAAAACGATGATTTGCACGAACTGATTGACGATATTAAAACCAATGGGAAATCGTTAAAACACGCAAAGTAACCAGCTTAGAGCATAGCCTTATTGAAACTATTAAATACGGGAGTAAAATATTTACAGAACCCGACCTGAAAAAGAAAAGCAGACAACCAGTAAAACCGATGATTTACGCTTACGCTTTAGATAATATTCTGGTAGCAATGAAAGGAAAACGGATGTTTGAACGATTTGGGTTTAACCTACCGAAACAACCAACTAAGAAACACACGAGTAAACTCATCGAAAACTTTGAAACATGGATATTCCCGAATGATGCAAACGATTGGGTTAATCCCGAAACAGGTGAAGCATTAACAGGCTATATGCAGCCCTCCGAATTGAGTTATCTGCTCAATGAATGTATCAATACTGAACATTACTAATTTGATTCTTGTATATTTGAAAAACCAAAATTTACCAATCAAATTAAACAATATAAATGAGCGAGGAACAAAAGAGACTACTCGAACAGCAACTCTGGAAAATTGCCGATGAATTGCGTGGCAAAATGGATGCTGATGAGTTTAGAGATTACATTTTAGGGTTTATTTTCTTCAAATACCTATCCGAAAAACAATACATTTTTGCCAACGAGTTACTGGAAACTGAAACAGTAAAAGACTACTTGAAAGTTACAAATATTGAGGACTTATTGGCAATTCGCGATGATTCATTAATTAAATTGGGTTATTTCCTGAAGCCTGATGAACTGTTTCGCTCCATTGCGAAGAAAGGGAATGGCAATACCGAAAACGAAAGCAACTTTATTTTAGAAGATTTAGACCGTATTCTGAATGGGATTGAGCAGAGTACAATGGGTACCGATAGCGAAGATGATTTCAACAAGTTGTTTGAAGATTTAGACCTTAGCAGTAGTAAATTAGGACGTTCACCCGAAGCAAGAAACAAACTAATCGCAAAAGTATTACAGCACCTCGATAAAATTGATTTTGACTTAAAAAACTCCGACAGCGATGTGTTGGGCGATGCTTACGAATACCTGATAGGGCAGTTTGCAAGTGGAGCAGGTAAAAAAGCAGGTGAGTTTTACACCCCACAGCAAGTTTCTAAGATTTTAGCCAAAATAGTTACTACAGGTAAGAAGCGGATAAAAACCGTTTATGATCCTACTTGTGGCTCAGGTTCGCTGTTGCTGCGTGTTTCTCGTGAAACCGAGGTAAGCGAGTTTTTCGGACAGGAGCTTAATCGTACGACCTACAACTTAGCCCGTATGAACATGATTTTGCACGATGTACATTACAGCAAGTTTGATATTAAGCAGGAAGATACTTTGGTCGATCCGCAACACTTTGATATGCGTTTTGAGGCTATTGTAGCCAATCCACCGTTTTCTGCAAATTGGAAAGGCAAAGACAACCCCTTAAACGAAAATGATGAACGTTTTAGCCAATACGGAAAACTTGCACCTACAAGTAAAGCCGATTTTGCTTTTGTGCAACACATGATTCACCAGTTGGCCGACAATGGAACAATGGCTTGTGTATTGCCTCACGGTGTATTGTTTAGGGGTGCATCCGAAGCCACAATTCGGGAATACATCATTGATAAACAAAACTATTTAGATGCTGTAATTGGCCTACCTGCCAACATTTTTTATGGCACAAGTATACCAACCTGTATATTGGTACTGAGTAAATGCAGGGTGAACGATGACAACATTCTGTTTATTGATGCTAGTAAAGAGTTTGGTAAAGCGACTAATCAGAATACTCTTAGAGAACAAGACATTGATAAAATAATTGAAACCTACCGAGAACGTATAAACATTGAAAAATACAGTTATGTTGCACCAATAAGCGAGATAAAAGAAAACGATTATAATCTAAATATACCCCGTTATGTTGACACCTTCGAGGAAGAAGAAGCCATTGATCTAACTACGATTACAATAGGGGTTAAACAAATTGATAAGCTTATGGAAGGTACAGATAAAACGATTAAAGAGTTTTGTGAGCAGTTAAATATTCCAACGCCTTTTTAGTATGATTAAAACAAGAAATAAAGTACCGAAATTGCGTTTCCCTGAGTTTGATAAGGAATGGAAAGAAAGTAAGATTGATAAAATATTTGACAGAGTAGTAAATTCGGTTGAGGTAGAAAAGGATAAAGAATATCAGCAAATTGGTATACGTTCACATGGGAAAGGAATATTTCATAAGGATTTTGTTTTAGGAAGTGATTTAGGAAATAAAAGAGTTTTTTGGTTAGAAGAAAACTTATTTATTGTGAATATTGTTTTTGCATGGGAAATGGCTGTTGCAAAAACTTCAATGGAAGAAGTTGGTTTAATTGCTTCTCACCGTTTCCCAATGTACAAGCCAAAAAATGATATATTAGACTTAGATTTTATTCATTATTTCTTTCTCAGAAAAAAAGGTAAATACATTTTAGAATTAGCCTCTCCCGGGGGCGCAGGAAGAAATAAAACATTAGGACAAAATGAATTTGCAAAATCAAAGGTTGTAATACCTCAATCAATTTCCGAACAACAGAAAATAGCCTCCATTTTAACCGCAGTTGATGCGAAAATAGAGCAATTAGCCAAAAAGAAAAGCCTTTTAGAGCAATACAAAAAGGGTGTTATGCAGCAAATCTTTAGCAAACAGTTGAGATTTAAAGATGAGAATGGCAATAATTATACTGAATGGGTAACGAAGAAGTTGGGGGATATCGTTGATTGTTTAGATTGTTTTAGGAAACCTTTAAATGGAGGAGAAAGAAACAAAATACAAGGCATTTATCCATATTGGGGTGCAAATAATATTATGGGCTATATAAACGATTTTATATTTGATGAAACAGTTGTTCTCTTAGCCGAGGATGGAGGTAACTTTAATGAATTTAGCACAAAACCTATTGCGAATATTTCTTATGGAAGATGTTGGGTAAATAATCACACTCATGTATTACGAGGCAAAAAGGATTTAATGTTGAATGAATTTTTATTCTACTCTTTAGTTCATAAAGACATTACAGGTTTTGTTAGTGGTGGAACAAGAAGCAAATTAATAAAGAGTGAAATGCTAAAAATCAAACTAAAGAAACCTTCAATTGAAGAGCAAACCCAAATAGCCAATTTTCTCAGTTCTATTGATGCTAAAATTGAATTGGTAAATACCCAGATCGGAAACACGCAAAAGTTTAAAAAAGGCTTGTTACAGCAACTATTTGTATAAAAACAAAAGCCTCTAAAAAATATATTTTCGTAAATAATTACGATTTTAGTTTAAAATTAAACCAGATATGTATACATTTGCAGCACAATATACAAGCGAAAGTTCTCGAACTAAAGATAATACACCTTCCTTGCCTCTCAGCGATGCACACTTGGAAGGTTTTTTTATGCCTAATACTCAAGCATGACAAAATCTGTTTACAACAAACCACCTACTACTTACGAACAGCAAGTTGAAATTGTTAAACAACGTGGTTTATTCGTTCCCGATGAACCAAGAGCTTTCAGATACTTTCAGCAAATTGGCTATTATCGTTTAAGTGCCTTTTTTCTTCCCTTTCAACTGCAAAAAGACAAGTTTAACGAAGGAACAGAGTTTGACGATATAATTGATTTATATACGTTCGATAGAAAATTACGCTTACTTGTTTTTGATTGCATAGAACGAATAGAGGTTGCAATAAGAACGCAATTAACATATATACTGGCACACAATCACAACAGTTCGCATTGGCACGATATGAAAGCAATTTACAAAGCTCCATATACGAACCAGAACGGCAAAACTTTCGATACTTATCAGGACTTTCAGAATATTATACAGCGAAGCTGTACAGCAAAAAAACCTGAAGTATTTATAAAACATTACCTCGACACATACCATAAGCCTGCAACGCCACCATCGTGGATGTGTACCGAGCTGCTTACTATTGGCGAGTTATCGAGAATGTATGTGGGCTTAAAACACAATAGCGACAGAAAACAAATTGCCGATTATTTTGGGGTTCATCAAACAGTTTTCACATCGTGGTTACACACACTTACCTATGTGCGCAATCTGTGTGCGCATCATTCCCGTTTGTGGAATAGAGATTTTGCAATTAAACCGGAAATACTTCTAAAGCCAAAACACGCTTGGGTCGATGGTTCTTTCAATAATAATAGCAGAACATTCTATTTCCTGTGTGTCTTAAAGTATTTGCTCTTTGAAGCAAATCCACACAATCATCTTACATATAAAATTGATGAACTATTTGACAAATTCCCGAACGTTCCTATTCAGTTTTTGGGCATTCCTTCAAATGCAGAAGGCGAATTACTTAACTGGAAACAACAAGCATTATGGAAATAATAAGGACTTTTATCATTCGCAGTAAAATGTAAGCAGAAACAACTTTCAACTACACCTATTTACACTTAACAAACAATGAGTACTCCACAATCAGAATACAGTTTAGAGGAAAACTTAATTAAACAGTTACAAGAATTAGGTTACCGGAAAGTTGTGATCAAAGACGAGAACGACCTCATTGCCAACTTAAAAAGCCAACTAGAAAAACACAACAAAACTTCACTTTCCGAAAACGAATTTAAGCAGGTTTTAAATAAATTGGCTAAGGGGAACATATTCGAAAAGGCCAAAACATTACGCGATAAGGTTGAATACACCAAAGACAATGGAGATACGGGGTACATTGAGTTAATCAACAAAATCCATTGGTGTAAAAATCAGTATCAGGTTTCGAACCAAATTACTCTGAAAGGCCAATACGAAAATCGCTACGATGTTACCATTTTAATAAACGGCTTGCCCTTGGTGCAAATTGAGCTAAAACGTAGAGGCTTGGAACTAAAAGAAGCCTTTAACCAAGTCAACCGTTATGAGCGTTTCACCTTTGGTTCTGGCTTGGGATTGTTTAATTTTATTCAGCTTTTTGTGATTAGTAACGGGGTAAATACAAAATACTTTGCCAACAATCCGGTAAAAGCCCGATCATTCAAACAAACCTTTTATTGGGCTGATGTTGAGAATAATATAATTACGAATTTACCCGAATTTGCCACTCTGTTTTTAGAGCCTTGCCACCTCTCGAAAATGATAACCAAATACGTTGTACTTAATACAGCGAATATATTAATGGTGTTGCGCCCTTATCAGTATTACGCAACCGAGGCAATTGTCGAACGGGTAAAAAACACCCATAAAAACGGTTATATCTGGCATACCACCGGCTCAGGAAAAACCCTCACTTCGTTTAAAGCGGCTCAAATATTAACCAATTTAGAGAAAGTACACAAAGTTATTTTTGTGGTCGATCGTAAAGATTTGGATTACCAAACCATTAAGGAATTCAACAGCTTCAGCGAAGGCAGTATTGATGCAACCAACAATACCAAAACCTTAGTGAAACAATTTGGGAACGAAACGCCTTTAATTGTAACCACCATACAAAAGCTAAATACAGCAATCGAAAAAACAAAGTATCTGGCACGTATGGAACACCTGAAAGATAAGCGTGTTGTTTTCATTTTCGATGAGTGCCACCGTAGCCAGTTTGGAGAAACCCACAACCGGATAAAAAGCTTCTTTCTGAAGGCTCAATTATTCGGGTTTACAGGCACCCCCATATTTGCCGATAATTCAACGAAAAATGTTTTAGGTAAACGAACAACCAAAGATTTATTTGAGGAGTGCCTTCATAAATATGTGATTACCGATGCCATTAGAGACCGGAATGTATTGAAATTCTCCATAGAATACATTCGCACCTTCAAAAGCAAAGATGATATTGTGGATTTAAAGGTCGATGATATTGACACTACCGAAGTAATGGAAGCACCTGAGCGTTTAAATGCCATTACCGAATACATCATTGCCAATCATAGCCGTAAAACACATAACAAACAGTTTACAGCAATCTTTTGCGCTTCAAACGTAAAGACATTAATTAAGTATTACGACTTGCTAAAAACTAAAAAGGCAGAAGGCAGTCACGATTTACGGGTTGCAACAATCTTTTCGTACCAGGCCAACCAACTGGATGAAGATGCAAAAGGCTATATTCCTGATGAAGATTTTGGTGATTTCGCAGCAGAACCTCAAACCTTATACGATACCAAACACACACGGGAAAAGCTAGATGAATATATCGAAGATTACAACAAGGAATACAATACCAACTACTCAACCAATGAGTTTTATTCATATTACAAGGATATTGGCAAACGGGTAAAAAACAAACAGGTCGATATTTTGCTCGTGGTAAATATGTTCTTAACTGGTTTCGACAGTAAGCCATTGAATACCATTTACGTTGATAAAAACCTAAAGTATCACGGGTTAATACAAGCCTTTTCACGCACCAACAGGATATTAGACGAACTAAAGTCCCAGGGCAATGTTGTTTGTTTCAGAAACCTGAAAGATGCGACAGACGAAGCAATAACGCTATTTTCGAACAAAGAGGCAATTGAAGAAATCATTATTCAGCCGTATGAAAATTACATTGAAAGTTTTAACGATGCGGTAAATAAAATACTGGAAATTGCTCCTGACTTTGAAAGTGTCAACGATTTGGATTCCGAAAGTGAAGAACTGGAATTTGTAAAAGCTTTTCGGGAACTGATGAGGATAAAGAACGTACTCGACACGTTTACCGAATTTAGTTATGAAGATTTGCAAATGGACGAACAGACTTTTGCGAATTACAAAAGCAAATACCTCGATCTCTACGAAAAGGTAAAATCAGACCATCAAAAAGAAAAAGTCTCGATCCTGAATGATATTGATTTTGAATTAGAGCTAATCCGGAAAGACGAGATTAATGTAGCCTATATCTTAAACTTATTAGCCCAATTGGTCGGAGCAAAAACAAAAGACCTGAAACAACAGCGTAAAGCTATTTCCGACATGATTGCTTCGGACACTCAACTCAGGAGCAAAAAAGAGCTGATAGAACGATTTATTGATGAAAACCTGCCATTGGTAACCAATAGCGACAATATAGAAGATGCATTTGAAACCTTTTGGACTATCGAAAAGAAAAAGGCAATACAGCAATTAAGCAAAGACGAAAATCTGAATTATACTGATTTGGTTACAACCGTCAGCAATTACCTGTTTACTCAGAAAGAACCAATGCGGGATGAGGTTATATCCCTTATGAAAGAAAGACCAAGCCTGAAAGAACGGGCTTCGATATCAAAAAGAATAGCTCGAAAAATAGTTGAATTTGTTGAAACCTTTATTGAGGGCATGGGATAAAAATTCATCATTTCCGGCGAAGTTGTGACATACAAATACGATTTAATGAACGAAAAAATCATTAAAATATGAACGGATATTGACAAATTAATAGTGGCAAGGCATGCAAAGGGTGAAAATTATTAACCATGCAAGGTTTGTGTTACACAAACGTAATTTAGAGGCAAAATAAATTATTTTACTTTATTAATTTATGAGTAAATTTATTAAGGATTGAAATTTGTTGGTTCGGATTTTATAACAAGCTGCAGAATGATAGTAGCTGAGAATCAAATGATAATTAAAAAACAAAGTATAAACGAATGAAATAAAAATGAATAAAGTATATAACATATATTGCGATGAAAGCTGTCATTTAGAAAATGATGGCATGTCTGTTATGTGCTTAGGGTACACTAAAATTGAAAAGGAACATTATTCTGTCGTAAAAGAAAAAATTAAAGCGATAAAGTTAAAATACAAAACAACCACCGAAATAAAGTGGAACACTCTTTCCTTCTCGCGGTTAAACTTATATAAAGAGTTGATTGATTTTGTTTTCCAGAATGAGATAGAATTTCGGTGTATATTAATAAAAAATAAACAAAAACTCGATCACAAAGAGTTTAACCAAGGTGATAGTAACAATTTTTATTATAAGAGCGTGTATCTTTTATTAAATAATGTATTCACAAACCCAACAGACAACCAGTATCGGGTTATTTTGGATATTAAAGATACGCAGGGGAAGGATCGATTAGAAAAGATTAAGGAAGTCTTTGATAATAAGTATCATGGCAAATCGCCTTTCATTTATTTTCAACACATACGTTCGCATGAGAGTGAATTAATACAACTTACTGACCTTTTTATTGGTGCTATAACATATAAAACACGCGGAGAAGATAAGAAAGAAGGAGCGTCGAAGGTTAAGTTAGAAATAATAAAATATCTGGAAGAGAGATCTGGATATCGAATTGATGAAGGAACTGAACCGTGGGAAACAAAATTTAACATTTTCGATTTCCAACTAAAATCTACAAAGAAATGATTTTAGACGAATTGGAAGACCTGTTCGAAGACTTAGATGTCGAATATCCTTCAACCGCTCAATCATACCGTATGTATGGTATCTTTTTAACTGATTTCATAAAAAATCCCATGTTGATAGATGGGAAAAGATTAAAGGTGAATGAAAACAGCTCAAAACACCCACTCTTTAAAGGAAAACCTGAAGGTTTTGTACACCTTGTGACAAGGGAAAGTAAGTATTCCGGGAAACGAAATTTTGATAATCAAAGAGCAAATAGAATCCATTGGGTTAAACCGCTATTGGAAAATGCCTCAAATTTTAATGTGAAGTATTTCGAGCGAATAAATGATAAGGGTTTTAATCAGCGATATTACTGGTTGAAAAAAAAGGATTTTCTCGTTATTCTTCGTGAAATTGTGCCTGATGTTTTGTTAGTTACATCCTTTTGTGTTGATGAAATGGAAAAGAATAAATATCAAAGGTGGTTTGATGATTACAATAAGAATCGAAATAAAAAGGCATAAAAAAACCTCACTTCGTAAGTGAGGCACGCAACTTACGGCATTGCGATTGAGAGAACAAGTCTCATGCCACGTCATTTACTCTTTGAGTATTGACACTACAAAAGTAAACAATTGTTTTATCTTTTGTAGTTAAATGAATTGTTTAAGAGCATAAAATAAGCATGTTTAACTCAAATATAAAAATCACCAAATTTCGATTCTATACTACTTTATATTTATTATCTGTAATGTGCAAATAAATTTTCAGCATTCTTCATTAAACAAATTAATTATAGATTTGTTGATTCATCAGGTTTGTTGTGATTAGACTAAGTTGTTCTATGGTTAAGTTGTATGCTATAAAGTTAAAAATTACGACAACCATAATTAGAGGACCTTTTGAAAAAAATGAATTTCCCTATTTTTATTAACAAAAGGTATTATGTTTCGTTCTTTGAATTTTGAGTTGTAATATGAGTAACTTTTTATTTCCGGTTCTATCTTTTTGAAATTATGCACAAACAGATATAGGTTGGTTTCAAAATATACCACCTCATTGTTTTTAATTACGACGTATAAACATTTTAAATCTCTAATCATTATAAATGTAATATATCCGTACATATTTTAGAATCTGTATTATATACGTATATTTGCTAGATCAAAAATACAAAACTATAATTACAATAGCACCATGATTGATTATTATCGTAGATATCAAAAGGGTCTTACTCTTAATGATGTATACAAATCAAATAGTGGCTTTTGTGCCTGTGGATGTGGAAAAGAATTAGTAGGTAGGCAAATCAAATGGGCTTCTGTTGAATGTAGAGATATGGCTTATGTCTTATTTGCAATCAGGCAGGGTAATATTGATATTATTAGAGTTGAACTATTCAAAAGAGACAAAGGATTTTGTTATCAATGTGGTGTTTATGACAATTATTGGGAAGCTGACCATATCATTCCAGTAAAGTTTGGTGGAGGTGGTTGTAATCTCTCTAATTATCAAACTTTATGCAAGGTATGTCACAAAGAAAAAACAAAACTTCAAACTAAACTTTATCCCACCAAAGAACAATCTCCTGACATGCAGCAGATAATCTTTGTATAGTTCGCTTATATGATTTTGGTGAAAATTCGTACTTCATTCTAAAAACATCGACTGAAACACATAACTTATCATCAATATTGTTTTCTTCATATCCACAATTGAGGAAAAAGTATTTCATCAATGTTGATACATAAATAAGGCCATCTCCTAAATCATAGGTTTTTGAAAGATGTATTTTCAAACCACCAATCTTTCCATTATCATTTCGTTTTATTATTATATCTGGATATACACTTATATTTAAGCCTTCTATATTTATAAGTGTATTTTCTCCATCAAATTCCTGCAAAGTGCAGTTTTCAAAATTTGGCAATTCTGTGCTTAAAATATGCCCAAGGCTGGCAATTGAATTTTTAATGTCATTGTTTTGAAAATCGGTTCCTTCTGGTCTTTGTTTAAGTGTTTGAATTATTTCTCCGATTATGGTTTCATCATATCCACTTAAGATATAGTCCTTAATTCCTGTTCGTGCTTCAGCATATCTCGTATCTTTAAAACTTTTTGGATATTTGGCATCTTTTACTATTTGCCTACGCCTTAATGTATCCGCGTTCATATATTCTGCCAATTTATTTACGGAAAGTCTCGGTGATTTTGTTTTCATTGGTATATAATTAAAGTTAGCCTTAAGGTTTTAATGTATATAATGATGGTACAAGTTTAGCCAGACATTTAATGCATGTACTAAATTAACTATAATACTCGGTAAAACAATCTCATTTTTTGTATTTATAGCAATAATGTTTTATGAAAAATCGGTTTTGTCAATCTTAATCAATACTAATAGAACGATTTTCTTAATTGTGATCTACCCAGTTCTATCCCTTCGGTTTAATTTTTCGTCATAGTTTTTGTACCCAACCCACTGGCAACACATTGCTTGTTGCTTTTGAAGGTTTAATTATAAAGGTAAAAGCAAAACCAAAGAGTTGCCCCAGCCCACAAACAAAAACACACGCCAAAAAATTAAACCCCAAAGCTATTGATACATAACGCGCTATTCTAAAACAAACCGCACAAAACCCAACCCACGACCGAAGTTTGCCTTAGAATCACGCTATGTACAATAGCCGCACAAATCCCTCCCGCGCGGTATTCCATCAGCATCATTCTAATCAGCTTAGTCGCCGGGAAAAACCACAAAAGCCCCACCACCCGTCTAAGGTGCAGGCCATGAATTGTTTTACGGCCAAAGCCTGCGGCAGGCGGCTTCCTCTTCTCTCCATTACACTCCAGGGCTACACTTCGTTTCGCCACCTTACGTTCCATTCCGTTCATTGTCAGCCTCCAGCCTCGGCTACCCACGCAAGAGTGCTTCCATTCATTCCATTACGCTCAGGCCAACCCACCGTTTCATTCCGCTCCCCTTTGGCTTTCCTGTCCCACGTTCCAGAACTCAAAGCCAAAACGGGAAGCTGCATTCCACCCACCCCAATTCGCTACATTACATTCAGTCATCACCCTTGCTTTTCCCCATGCCAACCAGCGGCATGCCCTGCGGTAGAGTTTGCCCCGGAAAACAAAAACCTCAAATACCCCACCGCCCTTTAATGGTGCAGGTAAAAATAAAGGATCATTCGCGCAAGGCCTTCGTGCTTGCAGCCGGTTCGTCTCACTCATTCAACCGTTCCGTTCGTACCTCACTATACTATTTCATTCGCTCACCTCACCAGCTTCAGCACCCCACGTGTGCGTGTTTCGTACCTCACACCCACAACTTTCCCTACCCACAACAGCATCATTGTCGCTTATTTTCACCTGCAAAGTGTTTACCCCACAAAACCCACGGGTGCCGTTCGTTTTCTCTTTAAATAGCCTGTATTGTTCATTCATCATGCTATTGAAATGAGAATAACTGCCCACCCACTTTCCGACACCAGTTATTTCCCATTTCAACAGCACATCATCATCATACCTGAAATTTGTCATTTCCTTTTTTTTAAAAGTGAATAAAGGTGTTCTCCATCAAATTATTCAATTACAAATCAAAAATTTATTGTGCAAAACAAGGTATATCAGCGCATAGTATTCTATTGATCAATATTGAAAACCTATTATCCTTAACTTGCATACACATAAGGTCATGGTCGTGTTTGGGTCGTACCAAGTCCAAGTGAATTTTTAGTATAAACAATTAAAAAGTTTAGCAATGGGAACAATTAATCAAGGTATTTTAGGTGGTTTCTCCGGCAAGGTCGGATCAGTCATCGGGGGCAGCTGGAAAGGCATTAATTATATGCGTGGGATAGCAGCCAGTGTATCTAATCCAAAAACAGAAGCACAGCTGGACCAACGAGCCCGGTTCGGTACTGCTCTAAAGTTCTTGCAACCGATTACCTCGTTTATTCGGGTCGGTTTCAAAAACTATGCTGTAAAGATGACCGCTTTCAACAGCGCGATGTCTTACACATTGGGCAATGCACTTTCAGGAATTTATCCTGATTATTTCATCGACTATGCAAGCGCTTTGGTTTCTCGTGGTATTCTTCCGGAAGCATTAAATCCAACAGCGTCGTCTACTGTTCCCGGTCAGGTAGATTTTGCATGGGTAGACAATTCTCTGGATTATAATGCAAACGCCACCGATCTCGTTTTGTTGGTTGTTTTTAATCCAGTGAAAAACCAGGCAATAACAATTATGGGTGGTAACTCAAGGTTAGTTGGTGCTCAGACTCTGAACGTCCCCACGACGTTTAGCGGTGATGAAGTACACTGCTATGTTGCATTTCAGAATGCCAACCAATCTGTTTTGTCAAACAGTGTTTATGCTGGGGCAATTGTAATTGTATAATTTTTCTTGTAAGTAAAAGGTTTAAAAACCGCTTTCTTTCAGATGGCGGTTTTTTTAATTTAGTCGAATTAGGTTGACTAAGCGTTGACTAAAAAAGAAAACCAACACTGTAAGGTGCTGGTTTTCTGCTTAATGAATTATATATCCGTGGAGAATATCGGAATCGAACCGATGACCTTTTGACTGCCAGTCAAACGCTCTAGCCAACTGAGCTAATCCCCCATGATTTTATTTCAGTACTAATTCTGTTTAGAATTGCGGCAAATATATAAAAATATTCTGGTCTGATTTTTGTTTTGTTAAAAAATCAGAGGCTATATTTTTTAAAACTCATGAACAGTGTTCATATTCAACCTGAAACGGATTGAAATTAAAACAAAAACGTACAACTTGGAGCAGGCAGGGAATTGAGTTATAAAGATAAAAACGGATAATGTAAATACAGGTTTCGGGAATTTGGGAATAGCACCGATTGCATAGCGTAGTGCACCTTCAGCGTATTTTTAATGATTTTCAAATTTCGGATAACACAGTTATTGCATTTGAATATTATTTTTTATCTTTAGCCCCTCAATACTAAATGTGTTTTCGTTAAAGAAATAAACTAATATCACTAAATTATGGAACTCAAGAAATCACCAAAAGCAGATCTCGAGAACAAAAGGAATATTTTTGTTCAGATTGGGTTGGTGTTGGCTCTTGCGATCTGTTTGTATGGCTTTGAATCAACCGATAAGGTTACCCAAGCAGATTCATTTGGACCACTATCCAATCAAGCAGTTGAAGAAGAGGTCATTCCGATAACTCGCCAGGATGAGGTTAAACCACCACCACCACCACCACCACCCAAAGTAGTTGACATGTTGGTGATTGTTGATGACAATACAGAGATTCAGGACGAATTGGAGATTGAAGATTCAGAAGCAAATGACAAGACTGCGATCACTGCTGTAATGCAGGTTACCAGTGCAAAAGAAGAAGAAAGAGAAGATACACCTGTTTTCTTCATTGTGGAAGAAATGCCAGAATTTCCAGGTGGGAATTCTGCGTTGATTAGTTACATTGGAAAAAACGTTAAATACCCGGTTATTGCCCAGGAAAATGGTATTCAGGGTAAAGTATTCGTTAATTTCGTTGTAGCAAAGGACGGAACTGTAACGATGGCAAAGATCGCCCGTGGTGTTGACCCTTCACTCGACAAAGAAGCTTTACGCGTTGTTATGAGTTTGCCTAAATGGAAACCTGGAAAACAAGGAGGTAAAGCGGTAAGAGTTTCTTACACTGTGCCAATCAACTTCCAGCTTCAGTAAAATATTTTTATAATTCATAGAAATTCCTGGTTCTGTTTCTACGGAGCCGGGATTTTTTATTGTTAATTGTTGAAAAAATATGATTGAAAATTCACCTGTTACCGAAAAGGCTGTTCTTGTTGGGCTGATTACGAGGGATCAGAATGAGACACAAGCAAAGGAGTATTTGGAGGAGTTGGAGTTTTTGGCCGATACAGCCGGTGCAGTGGTGAAAAAACACTTTATGCAACGGTTGGATATCCCTAATCATGCCACATTTGTAGGATCAGGTAAACTTCAGGAAATTTGTGATTATATCAAGTCTCACGATATTGATACGGTGATTTTTGACGATGACCTGAGTCCAACCCAGCTCCGTAATATTGAAAAGGAACTCGAATGTAAAATATTGGACCGTACCTTTCTGATTCTGGATATTTTTGCCAGACGGGCACAGACAGCTCATGCCAAGACTCAGGTCGAACTCGCCCAATATCAGTATATGTTGCCACGATTGACACGTTTATGGACTCACCTTGAACGTCAGCGTGGAGGTATCGGAATGCGTGGCCCAGGAGAATCGCAAATTGAAACTGACCGCCGAATTATTCTCGATAAAATTTCGGTCCTGAAGGAGCAGATGAAAAAAATTGACAAGCAAAAGTCAACTCAGCGCAAAAATCGTGGCAGAATGGTTCGCGTTGCTTTGGTTGGATATACCAACGTGGGCAAATCGACCATGATGAACCTATTATGTAAGTCAGATGTTTTTGCTGAAAATAAACTTTTTGCTACACTCGACACGACTGTTCGTAAAATGGTTGTCGGGAACCTGCCTTTTTTGTTGGCGGATACTGTAGGGTTTATCCGCAAATTACCTCATGGTCTGGTCGAATCATTCAAATCAACTCTGGATGAAGTTCGGGAATCGGATATTTTGATGCATGTGGTTGATATTTCGCATCCTGGATTTGAGGAGCAAATTGAAGTTGTGAACCGTACGCTGAGTGAAATCAATGCTGGTGATAAACCTATGATTTATGTTTTCAATAAGATTGATGCTTTTACTTTCGTTGAAAAAGATCAGGATGATTTAAGCCCACGCACAAAACGAAATATTCCGTTGGAAGAATGGGAACGCAGCTGGATGGCAAAAAATAATACTCCATCGCTGTTCGTTTCTGCACGGACAAAAGATAATATTGAAGCGCTGAAAAAGACTTTGTATAATGAAGTGAAGAAAATTCACATTACACGTTTCCCCTTCAACGATTTTTTATACGATTCAAACTGGACAATTAGCCCTGAAAAGGAATAAGTAATAGCAAAAGATTAACTGAGTCAGGATTTCTGTGTGAAGTCCTGACTTTTTATTTCCCCACATTTCACTTCTGAAAACAGTGCCATTAGTATCGTTTGTTCCTTTTCGAGCTCTGGATTTTACTTCAGCCTGATTCCCTTTGGCTTTCCTGCTTTTTACTAACATATTAAATATTCTGGCTTGATATTTGTTTTTGTTGTAAAACAAAAGATTATCAAATTCATGAACAGTGTTCATAATCAATCAGGCACAGATTGAATTCCGACAAGATCAGAACCTTTTTTAAACTTCCTTAAATTGAGTAAAAGAAAAAAGCCAGGCAAAACAAAAACAGGTTTCAGAAAAACAGAAAGCCACAAGTACTATTAATTTATTTGATTTTTTCAGAAAATCAGATCCTTCAAAATTCCATTTTAATTTCATTGCTTTTTGTATTTGTTAATGCGATTCTCCTTTAAAGCTCAATACTACTTAGCTATTTTATCAGAAAACTTTAAAGAAACTAACTCATGGAACTCAAAAAATCTCCCAAAGCAGATCTCGAAAACAAGAGAAAAATTTTCTTCGAATTAGGATTAATTATTGCCATTGTAGCTTGCCTGTATGGTTTTAAATCCTCGAATAAAGTGAACCGGACAGTCGGTCTTGGCACTTTGGACAATCATTCTCTGGTTATGGAATTGCCTCCAATTACACGGCCTGATGAAGCAAAACCAATTGCCCTGCCACCCAAAGTTGCTGATCTGATTCTGATTACAGAGAATGATGCAATTATTGATGAGGATCCTATCATTGACGATACAGGAGTTGATAATCTCACCGCAATTTATGCAGCCATTCAGATTACAAGTCCAAAAGAAGTTGACAAAGACGAGGAGAAAATCTTTATCACTGCGGATGAAATGCCTGAATTCCCGGGAGGAAATTTAGCTCTTTTGAATTACCTGAACCAAAACGTGAAATATCCGGTCATCGCCGTCGAAAATGGAATTACTGGAAAAGTAACTGTAAATTTTGTTGTTAATATCGACGGAACGATATCAGATGCCAGAATTCTTAGAGGAGTTGATCCTTCACTCGACAAAGAGGCACTGCGCGTAGTAAACAGTCTTCCACAATGGAAACCCGGGAAACAGTCTGGGAAAGTAGTTCGGGTTTCTTTCTCCGTACCGATTAATTTTGTACTTCAGCACTAAAAACCACAAATTCAAACATTCTAAAAGCAGGAAAGCCAGTCGGTGTGACTGGCTTTCTTCTTCTATATACAGAATTGAATTATTTTATTTCACCGTTTTTAATCAGCCATTCGGCAATCTGAACAGCATTCAATGCGGCACCTTTTTTGATCTGATCGCCAACACACCAGAAAGTTAAGCTTTTCGGATTTGTCATATCTTTTCGGATACGACCAACATACACATCATCCTTTCCCGAAACGAACAATGGCATGGGGTATTTTTTCTCTGCCGGAACATCCATTACAGTCAAACCTTCCAGTTTTTCCATTGCAGTCTTTACTTCCTGAATATCTAATTCTTTCTCTGTTTCAACCCAGATGGCTTCGGAATGCGCACGGGCTACCGGAATACGTATACAAGTTGCACTCACTTCGGCGTTGGAGTGCAGGATTTTCTTGGTTTCCCAGTTCATTTTCATTTCCTCTTTGGTATAGTCGTTATCGAGGAATACATCAATTTGAGGAATGACGTTCATAGCCAACTGATAAGGAAACTTCTGAATAGTAGCTTCTTCTCCTGCGGCAACTTGTTTAATCTGCGTTTCCAATTCGGCAATTCCCTGAGCTCCTGCACCACTTGCAGCCTGATAGGTAGCCACATGGACACTCACTATTTTAGACAAATCATTAATCGGTTTCAAAGCGACAACCATCTGAATCGTCGAACAGTTTGGATTAGCAATAATATTCCGTGGACGGATTCTGGAATCTTCAGGGTTTACTTCAGGAACCACCAGTGGAACGTCATCGTCGTAACGGAAAGCACTTGAATTATCAATCATGATCGCCCCATGTTTGGTGATCGTCTTCTCAAATTCTTTTGAGATGGAAGCCCCGGCCGATGTTAAAGCGATATCGATATCCTTAAAATCGTCGTTGTGCTTCAGCTCTTTTACAACTAGTTTTTTTCCTTTGAATTCGTACTCATTGCCAGCCGAACGGCCAGATCCAAACAAAACCAATTCGCTGAGCGGAAAATTCCTTTCATCTAAAACTTTCAGGAATTCCTGGCCAACCGCACCACTTGCACCTATAATAGCAACTTTCATTTCGTTTCGTATTAATTTGTATTGTTTTCTGATTTCAAACACATTTGGCAATTTGATCAATAATGGTTAAATTAATTCAATTTTACAAACACCCATGATTCAAATTTCGGTTCAAAAATAATGCTTTGCTTTTAATTTATCAAAAAATGGGCAGAATAATATTTGTTTTTTCATTTATACTTGTCATTTATTTTATAATTGTAAGTAAAAATGCTTCCGCCGGACATTTTGCATGTAAAGGTATTCTGGATAAAGAACAAGATTTATCCGGAAAAGATACCGTTATTTCCATTTTTCAGGATGATTTTGAACATGCAGATCCATTAGGATGGAAACTAACCGAAGATTGGGAAGTTTCATCTTCCGAAAAAATTTCTGGTGATTTTTCTCTGAAACATTTAGTGAAAACTGCAAGTGGGGTATCTTCAGTCTTTCACAGTGTCAGCGCCGATTGGAATAATTATGATTTGGAATGGTCGTTTAAACTTAAGAACGGGAAATGGGATCCTTCATCGTCCAATAAGTTCTGGTTTTATTTAAGTGCCGACACCATTCAGACAAATCTGATTAACGGTTGGGCCGTTGGCGTAAATATCTCCGGAAGTACTGATCTCCTCCAGCTATGGCGCATCAGAAAAGGGAAGGCCGATAGTCTGGTTGTTCAAACAGACCTGGATTGGAATGCATCAACATTGGCGATAATTCATGTCAAACGGACAACTCATGGTTTCTGGACTCTTGATTACCAGAAATCCGGAGAAACAAATCCAACAACTTTTTCAGGAACTGATCCAACTATTTTCGTATTTAAAAATATCGGACTTTATTTCAAATACTCCGTTACCCGCTCCGGACAATTATGGATTGACGACATTGCCGTGAACCGGTTTCCGGGAGAGTTTTTTATCCAAAAACTAGCAGTTCTCAATTCGCATTCTTTGTCTCTTACATTTAACAAGCCGATCGATCCGGCATCCATTCACTCCGGAAATTTCAGGCTGACTGATGAAAATAATCAGGATATTCCGATTATGGAGGCGATACAAACGAAAGGTTCAGAGAATAGTATTGATATTAGTTTTGGAAAAGCTGACGGAGTTGAGCTCAGTTTAAGTGTTTCCGGAATTTCTGATTTGGAAGGTAAAACCATGAACCCGGAGAATTGCTTGTTTTCATTCACTTTTTCTCCTGAAATCGGGTCAATCCTGATCAATGAAATTTTGTTCAATCCATTTTCCGGAGGAGTTGATTTTGTCGAACTTGTAAATGTTTCGGAGAGTCCAGTTTCTGTTCATCGCCTGAAACTGGCAAGCAGAAATGATACGCTGGCACTGAAACAAATCTATGCGATAAGTCTCAACGAAAGATTCCTGTATCCGGGGCAATTTCTCACCTGCACAAAAGATTCGGCAATTGTTGTTGCACAATACTTTTACAACGATCCGGAAAGTTTTTGCCAGATGAAGTCTTTTCCCAGCCTTCCTGATGATGCAGGAACTGTCGTTTTGTTGAATGATTCACTCGAAGTTCTGGATGAATTCAGTTACTCGGCCAAAATGCATTCGCCATTTCTGTCCGATGAAAATGGGATTTCACTTGAGCGGATTTCGCTGAAGGAACCAACTACTGATCGCGAAAATTGGGCATCTGCCGCAGCCTCTGTTGGTTATGCGACTCCCGGATTATCCAATTCACAAACCACAAGTGAAACTGAATTCCGGGATGAGATTACAGCAGAACCTAAAGCGTTTTCGCCCAACGGCGATGGATACAATGATCAGCTTTCCATTCGTTATGTTTTCAGTAAACCCGGATACATTGGCAATGTGCGAATTTTTGATGTGGCAGGCAGGCAAGTTAATTTTTTGGTGAAAAATGAATCTCTGGCACAATCAGGAAGTTGGTTCTGGGATGGCATTTCTGACAGCCGTCAGCGCTTAAAGATTGGTGTTTACATTATTCTCGTTGAGGTCTTTGATCAGGATGGACATACCAAAGCGTTTAAAAAAGCGTGCACTTTGACAGACAGGTTGGATTGAAAAACAATTTATTCGATTATGAAGTGTAATAAAACGAAACAGCAGAGTACAAATTTACCATAAATCAAAAATTGTCAACCCAAATGAATCCAAACCTCTTCTCTCTTGCCTGGCGCGAAACCATCCGGTCGGCATATTGGGGCAAAAGCCTCGCCACCAATATCGGACTTGGTTTCCTCGCAATTTATTTCTCAGCCAGTTTTCTATTTCTGGGCTTCGCTATCCCCAAAATGCTAACTGAAAGTTTTCCTGATGCCGATCCGATTAGCAAATTCAACAGCATAATCCTAGCTTATTTTGCCATCGACCTGATAATTCGTCAGCTGATGCAAAAGCTGCCGACTGTCAGTTTTAAACCCTTGTTGCTGCAAAACATTCAGCGCCGAAAGATTGCGAATTACCTGATGATTCGATCCGTTTTTAACTTCTTTAATGTACTGCCTTTTTTCCTGTTGCTTCCGGTAACTTTTTCGTTGGTGAGTGATGCTCATACCGGCATGGAGACCATGAGCTGGTTTCTGGCGATATTCATCCTGATTTTCAGTAACCATTTTTTGGCCATCTATCTGAAATGGCGGTTAAACGAAGCGGAGTACGGATTTTTTATTTTGCTGGCGATTTTAGCCGGTCTGTTTGCCATCAATCATTATGGAATAGTCGATCTTTCCGGTGCATTAGGCAAATTGCTCGACCTGGTTTTGGTTTATCCATTCTTAACTATCCTTCTTGTCTTAGTCCCGGTTCTGTTTTATGTATTGAACACGCAGTTTTTGATTAGCCGGATGTTCCTGAATATGTTTTCAGGAAAGCAAAAAGAAGAAACAATACGCGATTATTCGTGGCTCGATCGCTTAGGTGAAAACGGGCGGTTCATTGCGCTCGAACTGAAGCTAATCTGGCGGAACAAGCGCCCCCGCTCGGTAGCTATCATAACGGTGCTCATGTTTGCCTATGGTTTATTGATTTATAAAGGCGCTCCTGGTCAGGATATGCCTGAATTTATATTTATTTTGGGTGGAGTGATGTTGGTCGGTATGTTTTCCATTTCTTACGGGCAGTTTTTCCCGGCATGGCACAGCAACTATTTTTCGATGCTGATGTGCCAGCGTTTGAAAATGAAACAGTTTCTGATGTCGTTTTACATGTTGGTCACTGTGGTTTCCGTTTCGTGCTATTTTATTACTTTGCCTTACGCGCTGATGCATACCAAAATAATTTATACCCATTTTGCCATGCTGTTGTATAACCTGGGCGTAAACATCCCTGTCATATTTTTCATTGGACTCTACAGCAAAAAGAGGCTCGATTTAAACCAGTCGTCAGTCATGAATTACCAGGGAGTTGGCGCTTCGCAATGGCTGGCCGGGCTCCCCATGTTTTTAGGACCAATAGCTTTATTTTATTTGTTTAAACTGGCCTTTGGTGTTGTTGGCGGTTATGTTGGTCTTGGAATCCTTGGTTTTATCGGAATCCTTTTTCATACCGTAATCATCGACTATTTTTCCAAACAATACCTCAAGAAGAAACATCAACTCATTAAAAACTACAAAAACTCCTGATCATGATACAGATACAAAACCTCATTAAAGCATACAATAAAGAAATTGTCCTGAATATTCCTGAACTGACCATCAAAAAGGGAGAGATTTTCGGTTTGGTTGGCAACAATGGCGCCGGAAAAACCACCATGTTCAACATTGTGCTCGACTTGATTACAGCGAGCAAAGGGCAGGTTGTCAGCAAAGACATTAATGTACGTGAATCGGAAGACTGGAAAGACTTTACAGGTGCATTTATCGATGAAACTTTCCTGATTGGTTATCTGACTTCCGAAGAATATTTCGGTTTTATTGCCGGTTTGCGAAAGATGAGCAAAACTGAAATCAGCGAATTTCTGGAAACATACAAAGACTTTTTTAACGGTGAAATTTTGGGCAAAAAGAAATTTATCCGCGACTTTTCGAAAGGTAATCAGAAGAAAGTGGGTATCGTTGCAGCCTTGATGGGAAAGCCGGAAGTGATCGTTCTGGACGAGCCGTTTGCCAATCTGGATCCCAGTTCGCAATATAAACTCCGGAAACTCATCAAAGATTTTGCGGCACAAAATGGTTCAACCTTTCTGATTTCTGATCACACCCTCGACAACATTGCCGATGTTTCTACCCGACTGATCATTCTCGAAAAAGGCAAAATTGTTCGCGATGTTCCAAAAACGGAAACCACACTTCAGGAAATCGAAGCCTTCTTTAAGCCGGTTGTTGAAGCGGATTTGTTTTAGCATTATTATGAATTGACACAAAAACACCAGGTTCCCAATATTCTTCGTAACCTGGTGTCTTTGTGTTGAACTGATTTCATATTCCAACTTATTCCGTTTCTGCTTCCAGATGCAAAGTTTCATTCTTTTTTGCTTTTTTCGCATGGTGCATTGCCGAAAAATACAAGGCCAATGCGGCCGTGCAAAAATAGAAACCCATCAAAATGAGCATCAGAAAATATTCAGAACGGATTTCATACATTCCAACTCCCATATTTCTGATGCGCAAATATGCCGGTATCATGATGGTTGATGGGAACAGGTGTGCCAAATTATAAACGATGGGGGGAATGGACGAAGCCGGCCACGAAATCCCGCTCAGAAATACCACAATTGGAGACATAAAAACCATAAAAATGATGGATGATTCGCGCCGCTTGAATAAAACGGATAAGGTAATTCCCATGAAAATGACCGACAACAGGAAGGGCAGGGTCAGCATCAGAACTGAAAAATAGCTGCCAAGATTTGGATAGCTAAACCACGCATGAAGCCAAACCATCGTAAGGACACAATTCACTGCGTAAATGGAGAGGTACGACAAGGATTTACCAAACAGTAGCGGCAGAACTCCTCCTTTTCTTAAAGCCCTGGGAACCATGAAACTGTCCCGTTTTTTTTCTTTGTTTGTTCCGCCTAACATCCCGATTCCGATCAGCAAGGTTTGCTGAAGAATGATAATAATGATTCCCGGCATTACAAACGAACCATATCCGGAGGAAGGATTAAACCAGAAATGAATATCGGCAGACAAAGGATCGCGCATTTGAATTGCCTGTTCCTGATTTTTTCCTTCCATCATCAGCTTTTTGATTTCAATTCCGGCAGAAAACGTACTGACTGTTTTTACTGATCCGGCAATCAGCTGACGGTATATTAAAAAATAACTTCCGTCGGCAAATACGGATACATTGGTCTGTTTCCCATTCAGAATATCCTTTTCGAAATCTTGTGGAATAACCACAATTCCTCCTGAATTACCGTCAAAAAAATACTCTTTAGCCTCAGCCAGACTGTTAGCCTCGCGATTGATCTCAATTTGTTCGGCTCCCTGGAGCATTTTAAGCAGCTGTCGGCTGGTTGTTGTGCGGTCGAGATCGACAACCGTCGTTTTTAGCTCGCGAACCACTTCGTTTTTGTAGGCAATGGAATAAATAATCGGGTAAATCATCAATGCACCGATCAAAATCAGGATAGCTCCGGAGTCTTTCCGGATGTCCCTGAATTCATCGCGGAAATATTGTCCGGTCATTTGAATGCCTGTGTGTATTTTCTTGAACATGGTTGAAAATTTATCCTGAATGTTGAATCGTTTTATTTGTAGAGCAGCAATTAGTTACGTTTCTACACTTTCCCCCAATATTTCGGGTCTTTTAAACGTCTTTTTAGCCGGGGTAAAAAACTTACCGAGAATATAATAAACAATACCAATGCAGCAAGCGGAGCCAGTGCATGGATCAGCGCTTCACCGCGCATGGCCTGAGAAATAAATATCTTGACCCAATAAGTAAATGGGAAGAGATACGAAAATCCGCTGGCGATATCGGGCATGGCAAACTGTGGAAAAGTTAATCCGGAGAAAGTAAGTGCCATCATTCCGTATGCACTTGCCAGCGAAAGACCAAGTCGCAGGTTGGCCGTAAGTGAAATGATTAAAACCCCCAGCAACTGGTAGGTTATTATCAGAAAAAACTCGCTCAGCACGATAAACGCAAAACTTCCATGAAGTGGCGTTCCCATCTGGATGAATAAATTCACATTCATCACGACCACATCGATGAGTAGTAAGATGGTGTACGGAAGTAGTTTGCCGGCTAAAGCGACAATCACACTTCCTCCCGAATGTTCGAGCCAGTCAGGACCTGTTCCTTCACGTACTTCGATTCCTACCGCAAATACGCTTGACAGCAGGGTGAAAACCACAATCATCAAAGGCAACAGCGCGCTAAGCAGGAAGTAGGAATAATTCCCGAAAGGATTAAAAAGAACATGTTGCTGAATCCGTACAGGCTGAATCTTTGCCTTCGCCTGCAATTCGGTTCTGCCATTTTTCATGGCTATTTGCAGTTTTATTCCTCCTGAAAGTGTTGCCAGCGATTTGTAAATTCCCTTTTGCAGAAAACCGCCTTTCAGTATGTTTGAATTATTTATGAAGACCGGAATACTTTGGCTTTCTCCTTTCAGGATATTTTTTTCGGTTTCGTCAGGAATGACAACAATGGCCTCCAGTTTTCCTTCTTCCATTTGCTGGTAAGCTTCTTTCTGATTCGGGAAATGCATGACAATCTCAGCTTCCGGAGAAGCCCCGATCCACATCGTAATTTTTCGCGACAAATTGGTGTGATCCAGATCAACAACTCCAACCGGGATATTTCGCGGCACTCCGCTCGAAAAAATGGACAACAGGACGATGAACGAAATCAGCGGCCCAATCAGGGTGGTGAACAGGTAAATCGTTGAGCTTGTCATTCGGTCTATTTCGCGAAAGAATACCTTGAAAAAGGGATTTCCAATCTCCCCCTGCCCCCTCCGAAAGAGGGGGTTTAACGTACTGGTATTATGAGATTTTATTTTAGACATTAAATTACTTTATTCATGAATGATCAAGATCTCGAATGAGGAATTTAAGTCTCCCCTTCGAAGAGATTTAGAGGGACTTTTATTCCCCGAACTGTTTCCAGTTGACCAATACACTCATTCCCGGACGCAGCCCTTCGATTGGAGAAGCGGGTACAGCATGGATCTCGAACGATTTCATATCGAATCCACCTGAAGTTTTGGTGGCCGTCCATGTGGCAAAGTCGGCTAACGGACTGATGTAATTTACCTTAAACGTCACTTCTAAATTTCCTAATGCTGGAATGGTCGCTTTAATTTCGCTTCCCATGCGAACATCGGCAAGCAAATCCTCGCGGATATAAAGGGTTGCCCAGCTATCGGCCAGATCAATCAGGGTGATAACCGGATAACCAGTCGGAACTAATTCGCCGCGTTCCGAAACAATGTTGGCGACCTCGCCTGATGCTGGAGCGTTCGCCTGCGTTTCAGCCAGGTAAGCTTCAACTTCTGCGATTCCTCCTTCAGCCTGATTGACCAGTTCCTGTGCCGAGATTTTGTCTTCAAAGCGGGCGCCTTTAACGGCTTTTTCCCATTGCGACCTGGCTGCATTGGCTGTTTCGCGGCCAGCTTTCATCTGTGTTTCTGCTTCATCTTTTTTCTGTTCAGGAACGACTCCGTCTTTAAACAAATTTTCAAGACGCTGGAATGTTTTTTCGTACAGGCGGGCTGCCGCTTCTGCTTTGAGGTACATGTTATAGGCGGACTGAATGTCTTCTGACTGTGCTCCGTTCTGAGCCTTTCGACTTTGAGCCCTGGCTGCATTCCGTTGTGCTGTTACCTGAAGTAATTTGGCGTCAATTTCAGGACTGTTGATCGAGAAAAGAAAATCGCCTTTGGTCACCTGCTGTCCTCTTTTTACAGCGATACTGTCGATTCTTCCCGGAATTTTGGAAGCTACCCTAAATTGTGTGGCTTCAATTTCGCCCTGAACTTCACGCGGGAGTGGACGGGTGATCAACCAGGTGGTATAAAGCAGAAAAATCAGCAAGCCCGTTATAAACAGCCCGATAATAAAATTTCTTGTCTTATTCATTGTCTTTTTTTATAGATGGTTTTTTTAAGCAATATCTCAACTCATAAGGCTGTCTCAGAAGTTAAAATACTCGTGAATCTCGTCACCCCGAATTTATTTCGGGGTCTGACATACAATGCGTTTTGATCCTGAAAAAAGTTCAGGATGACTTGATTAGTAACTTTTGAGACAGACTCTTGAGTTACTTATTTGTTCAACGGTATTCATTTTTTAAAACGTTTCAGTAATAATCCGACTATCCGACTGATAGGTTAAGAACAGATCAGGACTTCCGCAAACCTGTAATAAAGTTGCCAGCGTTACATCGTAGCTAAACATCGCCTGCAACCGGTCTATTTTTACTTTGGCCAGCAGAAGATTGGCATCAACAAGCTCGGTCGAAGTTGAAAGTCCTTCAATAAAAGCTTTGTTCCGGCTATCCACATAGGTTTTTGCAAATTCCAGTGTTTGATCGAGTCCTTCCAGCTGTTCAACCTGCATTCCTAATTCCTGATGCAGTTTGGTGATGACGGTTTTAATGTCTTCTTCTGCTTTTAGTCCGGCCTGTTCTACCTGATCTTCTTTAAATTTAGCTGCCTGAAGTTTTCGTTGCCTGGAATTTCCTTCAAAAAGTGACCATTTTAGGCCGACACCGACCATCCAGTCAGGGACGTACGGCGACAAATCCTTATTGGCCATGTCATAAGTTCCGGTGAGCGCAACAGATGGCAGATAATTACTTTTTTCGAGCATCACGCCGGTTGCTGCCAGTTCTCTTTTGGAGTCAACCTGTTGCAGCATGGGATTGTTCTCCAGAGCCAGGCGGATGAAATAATTTTCATCTTCAATGCTTTTCAGGATAAACAGCTTACTTGCCGGGGAAATATTGCTGCTGTCATCGATTGCCATTGTATTCTGAAGTGCACGTTTTACAATAACAGTCTCGCGGTTGGCCTTTTTTAGTTCCCTGTCGGCATCCGAATTGGCAACCTGAGCGTGCAGATATTCAACTTTGGCAATCTGCCCTTGTTCGCTTAGTTTCTTCGAATCGTAAAGGTGTTTTTTCATGGCTTCCGAAACCTGTTCACGCACGATGCAAGCTTGCTGAGCCAGTACCAGTCCGTAATACCGGTTAGCCAGTTCGCTAAGCAGTTCACCTTCTTTCTGTTTCTTCTGAAGTCCGGCTTCCTCTTCGTAAATCTGCGAAGCTTTGTTGGCTGCATTGATTTTCCCTCCTGTATAAAGTGGCCAGATAAAATTGGCATTCACCGTAGCGAATTGTTTTTCCTGTATCATTTTATCCCATTCGCCCTCATTGACTGTTACTAAACCTTCCTGAAGCTTAGCTCTCATCACCTGCGTACTGACATCCTCGGACAAGGTGGGCATTGCGGCTGAAGTGTTCGGATCGGGATTTGGAACTCCTGAAAAGTTGCCGTAATTACCTAATGCCTGGTATAGTGGGGTGATGGCATCTTGCACCGGAGTCAGGTCGAGTGTGAGCGGGTCAGCCATTTGGATTGCATTGGCTGTAATAAAAACACGTGGTGCCCGAAGACCAAATGCAGCTTTTTTATCGGCTTCTTTCTCGCGAATTCCGAAAGCAGCCTGCTTCAATACATGACTGTTCTGATGCATCTGCTCGTAGGCATCAGTAAAAGTTAAGGGTTTTGCAGTTTGTTCCTGACTGAATACACAAATATTGGTCAGTGACAAAAGGAGTGTAAGAGCAAGTGTTGGATTTCGTTTCATGACATAAAAATTTTCGAATACAAAGAAACTAACTTTATGGAACGATATTGTATTTTGGTCGAATTATAGCTTGTTATGTTTTGAAATTAAACTTAGCTTAATATTCAAATTTATTTATTCGTTAATGCATGTGAATATCGGGCATTTCCTTTTAACTCATATATTTAAAGGATGCAGTTGGTTGACCTGTAAATTAACGATCGCTGCCTTGAAATTTAATTTTCAAATTTAGCGAAAAGAAATGGACGATGGGAAATCAGAAGAAACTTGATTTTCCCTATGCGTTCTGTTTGTATCAGAACTTTCATTCTTGCCTTTTAACCTATGGATTGTATCTTTATCTAAAATTTAAGCCATGGATTTAACTCCTGAACAAAACATTGCCTTTAACAGAGCTGCTCTTTTGTGCAGCAGATCAGAAAAATGTACTGCCGAAATTCAGGAGAAACTTCGGCTATGGGGACTTACTTCTGATGAATCAGAACCGGTCGTTGAAGCGTTAATCGAGGAAAAATACATTGACGATGAACGGTTTGCACGAGCCTTTGTGAAAGATAAATTCAGGTTTAACCATTGGGGAAGACAAAAAATTGCCCACATGTTACGTGCTAAAAATATTTCTCCTGAAATTTTGGAACTTGCTTTTGAAGGAATTAATAAGGAAAGTTATGCTGAAGAACTCCGGAAGTTATTGACAGACAAGGAGAAGACGATTAAAGCTAAAGATGAGTTTGATAAACGCAACAAACTAATGCGATTCGCCATGGGAAGAGGATTTGAATCGAATAAAATTTATGTGGTGTTAAAAGAATTGGGTCTCTGAAAAAAATCAGGAGAACTGTTCCTTAAGTCTGAATGTTGATACAGAAGTTAACAACCTGTTAATCTACAGTTATATGTCATGTTTTGTTTTTTTTGTACCTTTGAACTTTCCTGAATTGGAAGAATCATTCACACGAAATCACTTTAATACACTATAGAATGGCATTGATTAACGAAAATTACCTGAAACTTCAGGCGGGATATTTATTCCCTGAAATAGGAAGAAGAGTACGCGAATTTGCAGAAGCCAATCCGGATAAAAAAATTATCCGTATGGGAATCGGCGATGTTACCCAACCTCTGGTTCCTGCTGTTGTGAAGGCATTCCACGAAGGCGTTGAAGAACTGGCAAAAGTGGAAACCTTTAAAGGTTACGGTCCGGAACAAGGCTACGATTTTCTGCGCGAAGCAATCGCGTTGAACGACTATCAAAATCGTGGAGTTGATATTCCATCCGATGATATTTTTGTCTCCGATGGTTCGAAATGCGATACCGGAAACATTCAGGAAATTTTTGGCGCTGAAAATAAAATCGCCATCTGCGACCCTGTTTACCCTGTTTATTCCGATACTACGGTAATGTCAGGAAAGACAGGTGTTTGTCAGTCAAACGGATATTTTGACGGAATTATTTACATGCCTTGCAACGAAGCAAACGGTTTTATTCCTGAATTGCCAACCGAACGTCCGGATCTGATTTTTCTATGCTATCCAAACAATCCAACCGGCACGGTCGCTCCCAAAGAAGAACTGAAAAAATGGGTGGATTATGCCAGGGCCAACAAATGCATCATTCTGTACGATGCCGCTTATGAAGCTTACATAACTGAAGATTCAATTCCACGTACGATTTATGAAATTGAAGGAGCCAAAGAAGTCGCAATCGAATTCCGAAGCTTCTCCAAAACGGCTGGTTTCACCGGAACGCGTTGTGCATTTACCGTTATTCCGAAAGAATTAAAAGCATACGACAGCAAGGGAAATGCCCATTTGGTCAAAGCTTTGTGGAATCGGCGTCAGGCCACCAAATTTAATGGAGTTTCGTATCCGGTGCAGAAAGCTGCAGCCGCCATTTATACTGAAGAAGGTAAAAAACAGGTGAAAGATGTGATTGCTTATTACCTCGAAAATGCCCGTATCATGCGCGAAAGTCTCAAAGCGATCGGATATACCGTTTTTGGAGGAATAAATGCTCCTTACGTTTGGGTGAAAACAAAAGGTGGAGCTACTTCGTGGGATTTCTTCGACAAAGTGCTGAACGAAGCCAATGTAGTTGGAACTCCCGGTTCCGGTTTCGGACCATCAGGTGAAGGTTATTTCCGCTTTTCCGCATTTGCTGATCGTGACAATGTGCTTGAAGCCATGGAACGAATCAAAAATCTGAAATAAGCAGAACAGCGTTTACGATATTGTCAGGGTTTCACTTCAGGTGAAGCCCTGATTTGTTTTTAGACCTACTGAATGGTGGAAAGAATATCTCCCAATAATCCGTCAAAATTCATCACATGATTAGGTTTGGGAGAATAACCAAGCAAAACCACAATCAAATCTTTCGATGGAATCATGAAAATTTGCTGACCATCGTGTCCGTTGCACGAATACATGTCTTCAGGTGCCGAAGGATAATATCCGGAGGAGTTTAGCCAGAACAACGATCCATATTTCCCTTGACTATCTGATGCCGGAGTTGTGCTGTATTTAAGCCATCCTTCAGGCAAAATACGTTCGCCGTTAAATATTCCATCCTGAAGATTTAGTAATCCATATCTGGCATAATCGCGGGCAGTTGCATAAATGTACGATGAACCAACCTGTGTTCCAGTCGGGTCAACTTCGAAAATCGCGTCGGGCATGCCGATTTTACTGAATAGTTTTGATTGGGCAAAGTGGTCGTATTCCGTGTCGTTATTTATCGTTTTTCGCATGAGGTAGTTGACAACATTTGCCGAACCGGAAGAATAATACCATTTGCTTCCTGCCGGAAAATCAAGTGGCTGGTTGTAGGTGAACTTCGCAAAATCATTTTCACAATAGAGCATCACTGTCACATCCGAACGGTTTCCGTAATCTTCGTTCCAATGCAACCCGCTTTGCATCTGCATCAGGTTGTTGATTGTAATTTGACTGCGGTCATCGGTTTTCCACTCCGGTATGTCAACAGGCTGATTGATGTCCCATTTCCCTTCCTGAACCATGATGCCAGCCAGTGTATTGTTGAAACTTTTAGCCATCGACCAACTCAGGAAACGGGTTTTGGCATTAAAAATTGGTTGGTAACTTTCAGCGACCGGAATGCCTTTGTGCACGACTATAAAAGCAAAGGCATGACCATTGTAGCCATCGCCAGTCATTAGTTTTTTAGTGATCCCGGCAAGTCTGACGGTATCGATATTGGTTATTGTGTCAGGCATTACATTTCCCAAAGGCCAGGCGATCGTGTCCTGATTGTATGCCTTTTCCCCTGATTCCTGAAATTTGATTTGGCGAAGATCTGCTTCTTCAATTCCACGAAGCAGTGTTGCGCCAAAACCATTTCGGTAAATGGCTTTCGATTTTCCCCATAAGAACGAGCTGGTCACACTCGAATCCTGAAAATCGACTACATTTTTAGTGTATTTGAGGAATGAAAAATGAAGATCCATTGCTTCCACCTCAGCTTGTGCCCTGTTCGATACAAAAACTGCAGAGCATAAATATTTCGCCGGATAACCGGTAATTACCGGCAGTAACGAATTAATGTAATAAGAACCGTAACCAAGTCCAACCAGCAGAATGAACAAAACCGATTGCAAAATTCGCTTCTTCATTCGTTTGGATGAGTAGGTTTTCATGATGGTGCTTTTGTGTGTGATTGGATTTCCTGTATTGATTCCGTTAAGTTAAACATTCGTCAGGAGAATAATCTAAACTATTCCTGCACTCCAGGTTTTCTGTAAACACCTTTGTTTTGACTCTAGAAAACGGCTTCCACAATTTTTCTGGTGTTATCAGAAACTCCATAAGTATAGATATGCAAACTCGGAACCTTGTGAGCAACCAGATCTTTCGATTGATGAATGGCCCATTCAGTACCAACCACTTTGGCATCATCATCATTTTTACATTTTGCAAGCTCAGTTGCCAGTTCCACAGGAATATCGATGCTGAATAATTTAGGAAGAACAGTAAGCTGACTTTTCAGGTTGAGCGGTTTGATCCCAGGAATAATCGGAACCATAATACCAATGGCTCTGCAACGATCCACAAAATCGTAATACTTCTGATTGTCAAAAAACATTTGAGTGACAATGTAATCGGCGCCTGTGTCTACTTTTTGTTTCAGGTATTGAAGATCAATCTCAGCATTTGGTGCTTCGAAGTGCTTTTCAGGATAACCTGCGACTCCAACGCAAAAATCCATGGGTGCTGTGTTTTTTAAATCAGCTTCTATGTATTTCCCCTGGCGCAGATTGACAATTTGTTCAACCAGCTGATTGGCATTGGAATGTCCGTTTGGATCGGGCCTGAATACGTGTTCGCCTTTATTTCCGTCGCCGCGCAAAGCCAGCACATTTTTGAGACCCATAAAATTCAGGTCGATCAATACGTGCTCGGTTTCACTTTTCGAAAAACCGCCACACAGAATATGCGGAATGACCGGAATACCATATTTATATTGAATGTTTGCTGCGATGGCCACTGTCCCGGGACGTTTGCGCACCGTGCGTTTTTCGATACGTCCGTCAGGTAATTCAACGAATATCATCTCGTCCCGATGAGTAGTGATATTGATATACTTCGGATCAAAATCCACCAAAGTTTCGATGGTTTTGTATATTTTACTGGTATCGTTTCCTTTAAGCGGAGGTAAAAGCTCAAACGAAAAAACAGTGCTTTTGCTTTGATTGATAATGTCAATAACTTTCATTTCTGTGGAATTTTAAAGGTTCAAAAGTCGATTTGATTTCTACAAATTGAACGAAATACTATTTAAAAATGTTCTCAATATTCTTTTGGGTTTTGTTCATTTCGCGTTTCATCTGTGTTTCGAAAGAATTATTGAAATGGAAAATCATATCGGCTACAAACATAACAAGCATTCCCAGTAAAAAGTAAATAAGTGCGGTTTTAAAGGTTCCTTTTTTCATTCATTTAAGATATAAGGGATTTAAAATTTTTCATTTACAATATCGTTAACAGGTAATAACTGTATTTTATCCTCCATAACTAATCGATGTCTCCCCTGATACACAATGAAAAACTGATCTAGTTTTAGATCTTCGATAATTTGATGCATTGATCTGGTTACCTTGGGCGTTTCCGAATATTTAATTTCGAATCCAATTCGTTTGCCGTTTGTCATGACCAGTAAGTCGAGTTCTAAACCTGCATGGGTTCGCCAGTAATAAAAGTCACGGGTTTTTATTTGGTTAAGAATTTGTTCCGCAACGAAACCTTCCCACGAAGCTCCAAGTTTCATATTGGTTTGAATTTCGGAACCTTGAAGTGAAAGCAATGCATGTAATAAACCACTATCCCGAATAAATATTTTTGGTGCTTTTACCTGACGTTTCTGTAGGTTTTCATACCAGGGCTGAACCTGTCGCACCATGTAAGCTCCCGATAAAATATCAAGATAGCGTTTCACCGTTGGTTCCGAGACTCCCAGGGAACGTGCAAATTCAGAAGCTTTCCAAATTTGTCCATGGTAATGAGCCAGCATCATCCAAAAACGACGCATGGTTTGGGGTGGAATATTGAATCCTAACAGTGCGATATCTCTTTCCAGAAAAGTACGAATAAAATCCTGCCTCCACTGGTAACTTTGTTGATCATCGGCAGCCAGATATGAACGGGGAAAACCACCTCTCAGCCAAAGTGAAGAAAGGTTTTCAACGCCAACTTCATCCAGCCGGAACCCAGTCAGGTCAACAAAACCAATTCTCCCGGCCAATGTTTCCGATGAATTGCGCATCAATTCGGGCGAAGCACTGCCCAGCAGCAGAAACTTACGGACATCAGCTTGTTGGTCTGCCAAAACCCGCAGTAAAGGAAATAGCTCCGGAAGTCGCTGAATTTCATCAATTACAATCAGCCCTGTTTGTTGGCTGAGAACTTGTTTCGCTGAGTTTTTTAGTAATTCGAAATCGTCCGGATCTTCCAGATCGAAAAAAACAGAAGATTTTTCTTCTCCCAGCCTTCGTGCGATGGTGGTTTTCCCGCACTGACGCGGGCCCAGAATAGCAGTAACCGGGTTTGCAGCGATGCTTTGGCGTATTTCTGCCTCATATTCAGGACGAAATAGATACATTTTGTATTTGTTTTACCCTGCAAAGATAAGAATAAATGTGAAATTCTAAAGTTTTATGTTAGAATTTCAAGGTAGTATTCGAATATTTACCTTGAAATTCTAAAGTTTGATGTTAGATATTCAAGGTAAATTAATTCGTTAATACAAAATACCAGAATCACCATTCCGCCTTTATACTTGTATTCGTCAGTTTAATGAATGATGTTGTCCGGTTTTATGGAAGTGGTGGTGTTGAGCATATTTACTTATCCAGTTCTTTGCCCTTTTTAATTTCAATTTTTTTAATGCTATTTTCCGTTGGTAAATTTTCAGGCATCGTGCCTCCTAATTCTTTTATTGTTTGACGAACCTTTTGTCCAACTTCAAAATGCGTTTGATTTGCTTTTTGCTTTCCTTTAATGTTTTCTCTCCTTAATTTATCTTCAGTCTGGGTAGCCCGAAAAAGGTTTGCAGCCAGTTCAGTGCTACCCATGTGGTCGAGTATATTTTGATTTTGCTTTAATCCTTTCTTTTTATGAATCTCTTTGGCTCCTAAACCATTATAAAGCCCCATGTAGCCGTGATTTTGAAAGACTGCATATTCCCATGGTTGAATAACTCCGGCCTTCTTGGCTGCATCGGCAAGTTGTTTGTTGTGTTCAGACATTTCCTTTCTCAGAAAAAGTCTCTTTTCTTCATCGTTTTGAAGTGTGCCGAAATTTTGTTCCAGTACTTCTTGTTTGCGGGTTTGAACAGCAAAATAGGTCTGTCCTAAAGCGACAACTTCTTTTGATGGATCTGCATTTTGTACAATCAAATAACAGGCATATCTTGATAAATGAATATCACCAATATCTCTTTGGGCACCTGAACCAATTTCAACCAATTTCTCCACTCGGGGAAAATGGTCATCGGGTTCTTGACCAGAGTTTTTGCAGGCTTGTTTTGCCCTTTCTATTACATTTAAAAATTTGTCCCATTTTATATAATCCAAAATAGAGAATAGTTCCCTTGCACTCCAGTACTCCTGACCTATTTCATTGGTGTGTTTAATTTCTTCAAATATGGTATTGTTTTCCATGATAATCTGATTTAAGCTCAGTAAGCGTCGGATATGTATTATTGCAATTTAACCCTTCCTTTTTTCAAATACAATATGATTGCAAGAATTCTTTCCAACAAAATAGGCAGAATGAAAATTCTGCCTATTTGATATTTTGTAATTATCGTGGTATAATTCCTTGCCGGCCGAGACGTGGAATTCATTTTGGTTTTGAATTATGTGCGGATTGTTTCACCTTTTTCTTTTTAAACCGGGTTGTCGTTCCTTCGTTCCTTTACCCCGGGTTACCAATATGTCGCTCCTCTGGAACTGTGAAATGGATAACTGCGAGTTTTATGATGACTGATCACTGCGACTGCCAACTTTCTTATATCCCTTTATAATTCAAATTCGATGGCATAAACTGTTCAACGACTTCAACACTCACACCTTTTCTTCGGGCATAATCTTCAACCTGGTCTTTTCCAACTTTCTCTAAACTGAAATATTTGGATTCCGGATGAACGAAAAATTCACCGCTCACAGAAGCCGTTGGGTACATCGCAAAATGTTCGGTCAGGCTCATTCCAATTTCTTCAGCCTTCAACATATTGAAAAGATTTCCTTTTTCATGGTGCTCCGGACAAGCAGGATAACCCAATGCCGGGCGGATTCCCTGGTAATCGACATGGAACATTTCTTCCAGCGAAAGCTTTTCTTCCGGAATATATCCCCAATATTCTTTGCGTACTTTTTCGTGCAACAATTCGGCGAATGCCTCGGCCAGCCTGTCTGCAAGAGCTTCGAGCAGAATGGCATTGTAGTCATCGTGATCGTCGTGGAATTCTTTCATCCATTTTTCGATACCAAAACCGCCGGTCACTGCGAATGCGCCAAAGTAATCTGTTTTCCCACTTTCAAGCGGAGCCACAAAGTCTGACAAACAGTAATTTGGAGAACCTGCTTTTTTAGCTTCCTGTTGGCGGAGGTGATAAAAACGACCAATTTCTTTTTGGCGGGTTTCGTCCTGATACAAAATAATATCGTCGCCATCGGCATTGGCTGGCCAGATACCGAAAACTCCGTTGGCATGAACCATTTCCTTTTCTGCCATCTGATCGAGCATGCGGTTGGCATCGGCATACAATTTTCGCGCTTCTTCGCCCTGAAGTTCATCGTTCAGGATATCCGGAAATTTACCTTTTAGTTCCCACACAAAGAAGAAAAACGTCCAGTCGATGTATTTCCTTAATTCGCTAATCGGGAAGTCAATCAGTTGTTTGACGCCAACAAAATTCGGTTTGTAAATTGGCGTATTATCCCAGTCAATCTTCAGTTTATTAGCCCGTGCATCAGTAATTGAAAGGTATTTTTTTGCTTTCTTCTGGCTGTGAAAATTCCTGATGGTCTGATATTCTTCGCGTAAATCAGTCAGAAATTGTTCATTTCCTGAAATCAGATTTGCAACAACGCCTACGGCTCTCGATGCATCTTTGACATGAATCACCGGATTTTTATATTGTGTAGCAATTTTAACCGCGGTATGTATTTTTGAAGTTGTAGCTCCCCCAATCAACAAAGGAAAATGCAAATTACGGCGTTCCATTTCGGCTGCCACATCGGCCATGATTTCGAGCGAAGGCGTAATCAAACCGCTCAGCCCGATAATATCCACTTTCTCCTGAATGGCGGTTTCAAGAATTTTTTCTGTTGGAACCATCACTCCCAAATCGATCACTTTATAGTTGTTGCAGCCTAAAACTACGCCGACAATATTTTTTCCAATGTCGTGAACGTCGCCTTTTACGGTAGCCATCAGCACTACTTTCCGGTTGTCGGTGGTGTCGAATTTATCCTTATCGGCTTCGATGTAAGGTAGCAAATAAGCCACGGCCTTTTTCATCACACGAGCTGATTTGATGACTTGGGGCAGAAACATCTTTCCGGCACCAAACAAGTCGCCAACCACATTCATTCCATCCATCAGCGGACCTTCGATAATATTCAGAACTGGCTGATAGTGGGGCAGAGCTTCTGTCAGATCAATGTCAATAAAATCGGGCAATCCTTTTACCAATGCATGTTTCAGACGTTCTGCAATGGGTAGTTCGCGCCATTCATCAATCCGTTCAACTTTGGCGTCCTGCGCTTTTAATGTCAGAGCAAATTCGAGCAATTCTTCTGTCGCTTCAGGTTTTTTATTCAGAACTAAATTTTCCACCTTTTCCAGAAAATCTTTTGGAATTTCATCGTAAATCTGGAGCATTCCCGGATTCACAATACCCATGTCGAGACCGGCTTTGATGGCATGAAACAGGAATACCGAATGAATGGCTTCACGAACCTGATCGTTTCCTCGGAAAGAAAAGGACACATTGCTTACTCCACCGCTTGTTTTGGCATGTTTCAGGTTTTTCTTGATCCAGCTTACCGCATTAATAAAGTCAACCGCATAATTATAGTGTTCCTCCATTCCAGTGCCGATGATCAGAATATTCGAATCGAAAATGATATCCTGCGGAGGAAAATTAATTTCGTTGACCAAAATATTGTAGGCGCGCTGACAAATTTCGATACGTCGTTCAAACGAATCGGCCTGGCCTTTTTCGTCGAAAGCCATCACAACTACTGCGGCTCCATATCGTTTCAGCAGTTGGGCCTGTTTCCGAAAAACGGCCTCGCCTTCCTTCATGCTGATGGAATTCACAATCGCTTTGCCCTGAACACATTTCAGTCCCTCCTCAATCACTTCCCATTTCGACGAGTCAATCATCATTGGAACCCGTGCAATGTCGGGTTCTGCCATCAGCAAATTCAGAAAAGTAACCATTTCCTTTTTGGCGTCGAGCATGGCATCGTCCATGTTGATGTCGATGACCTGAGCACCTTCGTCAACCTGAATGCGTGCAATGGCAATGGCTTCCTCGTATTTCCCTTCCCTGATCAGCCGGGCGAATTTACGCGAACCAGACACATTGCATCGTTCGCCAATATTTATGAAATTGGTTTCCGAAGTAATTGTAATCGGTTCCAATCCGCTTAGTTTGGTGTTTTTCCCTTTTTTCTTCCGGAGATGAGGTTTCGATTTTAAAGCAATTTTTGCCAGTTCACGGATGTGATCGGGAGTTGTTCCGCAGCAACCACCTATGATATTTACAAATTTATTATCCAGAAAATCGTTGACCTGATGAGCCATTTCTTCCGGAGTTTCATCGTATTCGCCAAACTGATTGGGCAAACCTGCGTTCGGATAGGCACTGATGAAGAATGGTGCATTTTTAGACAACTCTTCCAGGTATTGACGCATATCTTTGGCTCCAAGCGAACAGTTCAGTCCAATGCTCAGCAGGTCGATGTGCGAAACCGATGTCAGGAAAGCATCTACTGTTTGACCTGAAAGTGTCCGTCCGCTAGCGTCGGTTATTGTTCCTGAAACCATCAGCGGAAGCCGTATACCACGTTCTTCGAGTTCGTCTTCGATGGCAAAAAGTGCAGCTTTGGCATTCAGGGTATCGAAAATGGTTTCAACCAGCAATAAGTCGACACCACCATCGAGCAAACCTTTCAGCTGTTCGCGGTATGATGCTTTTACTTCATCAAAAGAAACAGCCCGGAAACCCGGATCATTTACATCCGGAGATAGGGACAAGGTTTTATTCATTGGTCCGATTGCACCAGCTACAAAACGTGGTTTTGCCGGATCTTTAGCCGTAAACTCTGCCGCAATTTTAACAGCAAGTTGGGCTGACTGGAGGTTTAGCTGATAAACCCACTCTTCTATGTGGTAATCGGCCTGCGAAATACTGGTTGAATTGAAAGTATTGGTTTCAATTATATCGGCTCCAGCTTCCAGGAATTCGGCATGGATAGCACGAATGATTTCAGGTTTGGTGATCGACAGTAAATCGTTGTTCCCTTTCAGATCGAATTGGAAATCAGTAAAAATTGTGCCGCGGAAATCCTCTTCCGACAGCCGGTATTTTTGAATCATGGTTCCCATGGCTCCATCGAGTACCAAAACCCGTGATTCAAGTTCGTGTTGTATATCTTTTTTCGTCATATTAAAGCCCCCTTCCTAGCCTTCCCCCATAAGGGATTGGGTAGATTGTATTTTATCGTTTATATTTCAATTATCGTTTACATTTTTTCTGGTAATGATCTTAAAATCTCAGACCTGACTCCTTCCCCGTTGGGGAAGGCTGGGATGGGGCCGTAATTTTATTTCAAATTTGCCCCGGATTCCAATTTTATCGCTACAGATAATCACCGCCGAAAGTATCTCCGAAAACTGCTCTGTTTGGCCAATTACCTCCTGAATATCTTCCGGAGTTTTTACCAGATTACCAAAACCGGTAGCAAAAGCATCAGCCAAAGCGGTGTTCAGGCAGATAATCATTACTGCATCAGCTTTCCCAAAACTGCTTGAAGGACCAACCGTACCAGCAGAAGTGCAAACTCCTAACGGTGATGCTGAAGCCTGAATTTCTATCCCTATTTTCTCCGACAAAGGTGAATCTCCTGCATAAACCGACATCAGTAAATTACGTTTAATCTTCAGGAAAATATCACCTCCATTTTCAACGACCAACTCCTGAATGTCGAAATGCTCCAGTAAATGAAGGCCAACTGCTTCCGAAAACGCTCCGGCAACTGCAGCCATCGGACCAACTCCGGCTTTACTGGCAGCATCCGCCATGGTTTTAACAATCTCAGGAGCATTCGGTTCTGCCTGATGTGGCTCAAATGTTTTTCCAAAGATCGGATCTTTTAAAAGGTACTGTTCCAGTATCGATCTTAATTTTTTTATTTTTTGCAAAGAAACAGCTTTCATTTCTTCTTTGAAAGAATCCGGATCAATGCCAATCCACAAATCGGTTTCCTTGTAATTCACCAGAAACGAACGAAACCGTTCCTGCGAAAACTGTTGACGGTAAGATCTGGCCTGAAAACCCACAGCCTCCCCCTGCCCCCTCCGGAGGAGGGGGTTCAAAAAAGCGGTATCTGTGTTTTTATTACTAGGCATTTGACTAAATGTATATATTTTGAAATCTGAAAGTTGATGAAAATTTACAGCAATATTGCTCAACGCTTTTTAAGCCCTCCCTTTTGGGGAGGGTTTGGGTGGGGCTTTTATTCTTTGAAATCAATCTCGAACAAATTCAGTGGACAAGCTGGAACACACAATTCGCAAATGATGCATTTTTCAGGATCGAACTGAAGTTCCCAGCTTTCCGGATTCATTTCGAGAGCACCAGCAAAACAAACTGCCGTACAATTTCCACAGTGGATACACTTGATCTGATCCCAGGTGATTTTTTTATTCAGTGGCTCGCAACTCACCTGATTTTCTTCCAGGTAAGCAATTCCTTTTCGAAGATTTGAGGTAGTTCCTTCCAGTTCGAGTACCAAACTTCCGGTTTTCCCAGGCCAAACTTCAGCCCTAAGTATATTGATTCGGATATCAAATTCCTTCACCAACTGATAACTCAAGGGTTTATCTCCACTCTGAGGCGGAAATTTTAATACGTATCTTTTTTTTTGCATTTTCATTTTTCTTCTCCTCCTTTAACTTCTTTGAGTGATTTCAATGAGGTATTGGTTGGAAACATCTGCACCGGCTTACTGATTTCGAACTCACCGGCAAGTATCGATTGTTTTAGCAATTCAGCAATTTTTCGGGCTTTACTCAAACTCGAAACAGGTGCTGTACGGATTTTCTTGCCTTGTACTTCAATTTCTCCTGAACGTAATTCTGCATAAGTCACACGACCCAACGCCGGGGTTCCAACCACGCCATAATCGCAAACCGTGGTTTCAATTTGTTCATTCCGGATGGAGACATTTTTTGCGATATCAGCATTCAAAACAGGAATCGGGATGCCGATGCCAACAAATAAACTGACACCGTATTTTTCGTAATAAGCTGCCTGTAAAAATTCTGAAGACATTTCTTTCAGATTGCCAATCACAGCAAGCGTTGCCGAGTTGCTTACCGGAACACCATATTCATTTTTCGGTTTCGAAGTGTTGAACTGAGTTCCGGGCCAAACCACAAATCCTTGAGTTCCGCCCAGAAAAATACGTGTTCCGATGCCAATGGTTTTCATTTCCGGATCGTTCAGCAGTGGGCTTAATTCTCCGGAAGTTGAATAAGTGGCATTGCGCATATTGGGAAGCAAACTGCCCATATAAGTATATTTTATCTGTGAAGTAGAATTCACCGCCACATTGTAGTTCTGGTAGGCATTTCTCGGATTAAACAGGAAAATCTCGTTCACTGTATCCTTGTTAATAATTGTTTTGATGTGCTTTCGCGGATAACAATCTGTGCCTTTTCCCCAGGCTTCCAATTCAATGTCCTTACCATCAACTAAATCCTGTATCAGATGTGCCCCGCCGTATTTTGGATTATCCGGATCGCAGGCTGCTGCGCCGATATAAGTATCAACAGCAGCCAACCCTTCGTATACAGGTACGCCATTCATCCGTATTTTTTCCATCCTGATTGGCGGATCTGCATGTCCCAGGTTGATAAATGCGCCCGACGAACACATGGCGCCAAAAGTAGCCGTGGTTACCACATCCACTTTTTCGGCAATCTCTTCCGGAGAAGCGGTTAAAGCCATTTTCGAAACTTCTTCAGCGGTTAAGACCACAGCTTCGCCACGTCGTATTTTTTCGTTGATTTCTTCGTATGTTTTTTGAATGCTCATCTAATATTTGCGATTTAATTATTTACGATTTACATTTTAACGCGAAGGCGCGAAAGATATTTTTCTTCGCGACTTTGAGTCTTTTCGTTTCAGTTATGGAATTGACAAATTATCCAATGATTAGCACATACATCCGTTGGCGAAGTGCATGATACTTAGAAGATGTAAAATTGAAAGTGGCTTCATTTGTTCTGTTTAAATTATAATTCCGTTTCCGGCCGGGTATTGGCACCGTTTCATCTGTTTTGCTGATGGTTGCCAGAGTTTCGCTGAGCCCGATCTCTCCACTCTTCTTTATAATCAAACAATCAGATTCCGGAGGATTATTTGACAGTGAATGCAAAAATACCTTCTAAAAACCGATTTATCAAATAAAACATGCTTTTCCCTGATTTATTTAAGTAAATGGAGGAGCCAGCTTGCGAATTGTGAATTTCTAGCCTTGATTAAACTGGGAAGACTGAATTTCTTGCAATCGCAAAAATTAGATTAGAATTGCGAATAGCTATGAATATTTACGAAGCGAAGCCGAAAAATTTATTTTTATGACAACGGCATCCGAAATGCGCTCATTAATAATTTTAATCCGGTTGATTTTCGAAATGACATTGGGCAGCTTTGGGAGAATTATCTGATTAGTGAACGGATGAAAAGGAATATTTTTCAGCAGCATTATTGCAATGTTTATTTTTGGAGAAATCATAATCAACAGGAAATTGATTACCTCGAAGAATATGGAGGGAAAATTTATGCCTATGAATTTAAGTGGAATAACAAAAGAAAAGTGAATATTCCAAATACATTTGCAGAGGCTTATCCTGAAAATGAATGGATGATTATTCATCCTGGAAATTATATCGATTTTCTTAACTGATCATTACCATGCATGATGAAGAAATTGAATTTTCAATAGTAAAATTTGACTATTTTTGGAGAAAAGCAACTAATGAATAATCCCAATATCGAAATATATCTGCTGGATAATGGAAATACTGAAATAAGTGTTCAACTAGAAAATGAAACTGTTTGGTTAAATCTAAATCAATTAGTCGAGTTATTTGAACGCGATAAATCTGTAATATCAAGGCACATAAATAATATATTCAAAGAAAGGGAATTAGAAAGAAATTCAGTTGTTGCAAAAAATGCAACAACTGCGAAAGATGGGAAAATTTATCAAGTAGATTTCTATAATCTTGATGTAATCATTTCTGTTGGATATAGAATAAAATCAAACAGAGGAACACAATTTAGAACTTGGGCAAATAAAATTTTGAAGGAATATCTGATAAAAGGTTATTCACTAAATGAAAAACGATTAGAACAAAAAACAGAACAATTAAAAGAACTTCAGGAATCGGTAAAAATCCTTGGAAATGTGTTGAATTCTAAATCCTTATCAAATGATGAAAGTTTCGGATTACTAAAAATAATTTCAGACTACGCATATGCTTTAGATATTTTAGACCAGTATGATTATCAAAGCCTTGAAATAAATAATACCTCAGGAAAAGAAACCTACCAACTGAGTTATGAAGAAGCTATTAATCAAATTAAATTGGTTAAAAAAGCCCACGGGAACAGTGAATTATTTGGACGTGAAAAAGATAATTCTTTCCAGAGTTCAGTTGCAACAATTTATCAAACATTTGGAGGGAATGATTTATATCCAAGTATTGAATAAAAGGCAGCTAATTTATTGTATTTCATTACAAAGAATCATTCATTTTCAGATGGAAATAAGAGAATAGCTGCATTTCTATTTTTATACTTTCTTGAGAAAAATGGAATTCTATTTGATGAAAATCAAAATAAAAGGATTGCTGATAATACATTGGTAGCATTGACATTAATGATTGCCGTTAGTAGACCAGATGAAAAGGACACGATGATAAAAGTGATTGTCAATTTAATAAATAAGAATAATTAGCACATGGTAACAAAATGTAATGCAGGATTCAGCAGGTAATTTAACCGCAGTTCTTCGTTGCACTCCACCTACAAAAACCGTTAAGTGAAATTATGCTCGTATCTCAATTCACCCGATTTTCATCAATAATTTTTACATTTGCAGCATAAAAATCCAAGGTCATGATTCAGGAAATACAAATCTACAATACGCTCACCCGAAAAAAAGAAGTTTTTGAACCGCTTGTTCCCGGCAAAGTTGGTTTGTATGTTTGTGGCCCAACCGTTTATGGTCCTCCGCATTTGGGGCATGCCCGCTCGGCTATTAGTTTCGATTTGGTATTTCGTTTCCTGAAACAAATTGGCTACAAAGTACGCTATGTGCGCAACATAACCGACGTTGGCCATTTGGTGGCCGATACCGATGAAGGCGAAGATAAAATTGAAAAGCAAGCCAAACTAGACGAGCTTGAACCGATGGAAGTGGTTCAGAAATATACGAACATGTATCATCAGGCCATGACTTTGCTTAATCTGGAATCGCCCAGTATCGAGCCGCGTGCTTCCGGCCATATCATTGAGCAGATTGAAGAAGTGAAGAAAATTCTCAGTTCCGGATATGCCTACGAAAGTAATGGATCGGTATATTTTGATGTGGAGAAATTTGCAGGTGAAAATGAATATGGTAAATTATCCGGAAGAAAAATTGAAGACCTGATTAGCAACTCCCGCACGCTTGACGGTCAGCAAGAAAAACGCTCCGGACTTGATTTCGCCATCTGGAAAAAAGCGCAACCCGAACACATCATGCGCTGGCCCTCGCCCTGGAGTGATGGATTTCCGGGCTGGCACATGGAATGTACAGCAATGAGTTGCAAATATCTGGGTGATACATTTGATATTCATGGTGGAGGAATGGATTTGACTTTTCCGCACCATGAAGCTGAAATGGCTCAGGCTCAGGCAGCCCATGGGAAACCGGCCGTTCGCTACTGGATGCACAACAACATGATTACCCTGAACGGACAGAAAATGGGTAAATCGCTCGGAAACGCCATTTCGCTGGAAGAGTTTTTCAGCGGCAATCATCCGTTGCTCGAAAAGGCCTATTCCCCGATGACCATTCGCTTCTTTATGCTTCAGGCACATTACCGCAGCACACTCGATTTTTCGAACGAAGCGCTTCAGGCTTCAGAAAAAGGACTGGAACGACTGATGAAAGCGGTGGCAAAAATTGATGATTTACCGGTTTCTGATTCTTCTTCTTCAGTAAATATTCAGGAATTATCGGGAAATTGTTTTGCTGCTATGGCCGATGACATGAATAGTCCAATAGCGATTGCCTGGTTGTTTGATGGAGTTAAAATAATCAATTCTGTGGCCGATGGAAAAGCAAGTATTACTACAGCCGACAAAGACTCTTTGAAAACACTTTTCCACACTTTTGTATTCTGTATTTTCGGATTAAAGTCGGAAGAACAGAATGATGCCGGAAACAGCGAAGTTTTGAGCGAAGTGGTTGAATTGCTGATGAAACTTAGGATGGATGCCAAAGCTAATAAAGATTGGGCAACCTCGGATAAAATACGCAATGAGCTTGCTGTCATTGGTTTTGATATTAAAGACGGTAAAGACGGTGTGAGCTGGGAACTGAAGAAATAGGCTGTTGACAGGCTCCGTATTCGGTTTTAGTAGCCAAAAAAAACAGGGTTCGCAAAACGCTTTTTAAGCATTCAGCGAATCCTGTTTTGTTTGGTCGGTTTATTTCTGATTCAGTTGATTGTTTATTTTTTGAATTAGTAACTCTTTTCTTATTGGTTTACTGATGTAATCGGAACACCCGCTTTCCAAAGCTTTATTTCTATCGATGTCGGTTGAATAGGCTGTTTGGGCAATGATTGGAAGGTCGGGTAAAAACTCCTTGATTAGTAGGGTTGCCTGATAGCCATCCAGGTTAGGCATTTTGATATCCATTAAAACCAGGTCGATGGAATGAGTTTTGCATATTTCAACAGCTTCAAGTCCATCGATTGCCCGGATAATTTTAATGTTCACGCCTGACAAAAATGCCTCCAACAGCATAAAGTTGGAATCTTCGTCTTCAGCAATTAAAAGGGTTTTGGTGGTTGTCTTTGTTGCTTGTATCCCGTTAGTGTTCTGTTCTGTTGAGGATTCATTTTCCGGAAAAGGTTTGTATTGAATTGCAAAGTAGAATGTTGATCCTTTCCCTACTTCAGAACTCATCCACATTCTTCCGCCCAGAAGTTCAGCATAGGCTTTCGATATCGACAATCCTAAGCCGGAGCCTCCAAATTGCCGGGTAGAATTAGTTTCGACCTGCCGGAAACGCTTGAAAATTTCTTCGTGCATTTCCGGAGGAATACCAATTCCGGAATCCTGAACAAAAAACTCCAGTTCATTGCCACATTTTTTATAACCGAAATTAACAACTCCTTTTCTTGTGAATTTCAACGCATTACCAATCAGGTTGGTCAGTATCTGAATGAGTTTGGTCTCATCGGACAGGATTCGGACCTCGTTGTCGGGTAAGAGGTGTGTCAGCTTAATGTCAATATTCTTTTCATTTGCCTGAGGTATGAATTGTGCCTGAAGTAAACGTAGGGTAGTATTCAGGTCAACTTCTTTTTCTGAAACTTTAGCCTGTCCGGCCTCAATGGTGGCAATGTTAACAATGTCAGAAATGATAGAAAGGAGCTGGTTGCTGCTTTTTACGATGATTTTGGTGAATTCTTTTCGTTTTTGGGAACGCAGGTTGGGTTCGTTAATAAATTCAGAGAAGCCAACGATCGAATTCATGGGCGTACGAATTTCGTGTGAGATGTTGTGTAGAAATGCTGTTTTCAGCTGGTCACTTTCTTCTGCTTTTTCTTTGGCCAAAATCAATTCCTGGGTTAACGACTTCTGCCTGGTGATATCTTCTTTGACTGCAATATAATTAACCGGCTCATTCTTTTCGTTAAATATGGGCGATATGGTAACCAATTCCCAGTAATATTCCCCGTTTTTCTTGCGGTTATGAAATTCTCCTTGCCATATTTTTCCCGAAAGAAGAGTTTCCCAAAGAATTTGATACTCTTCACTGGGTTTTTCGTGAGTACCAAAAATACGTGGGTTTTGTCCGATCAGTTCTTCTCGGGAATATCCCGTTAATTCGTTTGTTTTTGGGTTGATGTATTCAATTTTGCCATTCAGATCGGTAATAATAATTGAAACAGGGCTTTGTTCGACAGCTATGGATAGTTTTTCCAACTGCTTCTCAGCATTCTTCTGACGCGAAATATCCACAATGTATCCTCTTATTTTGAGTAGCTTATTGTCCTCGAAAATTCCGATGGCATTGAGCAGTGAATGGATGGTATGTCCATTCTTTGACACAAAATCGACTTCATAGTTTTCCAGTTTTTTGCTTTGCCTGACTCGTTGTAATAAGACTTTCCTGTCTTCAGAATTTTTAAATAATTGAGTGATGTCGAAATTTTCAGTTTGGACTTTTTCTTCGAATCCAAACATATTTAAAAAAGTTCTGTTGCAACTTAATATGTTTCCTTCGACAGCTGAAATATAATCAGCTGAAATATCATTTTCAAAATATTCCTGCAATTCGTTTCTGCTTTGACTCAACTCTTCTTCCATCTGCTTCCGGTCGGTTATATCACGCATGGAGCCTTCGAGTCCTTCCGGTTTATTTTCCTCATTAAGTAAAATGTGTACATTAAGAGAAGCAAATTTTAATTGCGCTGATTTTGTTTTTATACGGATTTCATGATCCCAGACTTCTCCTTTTTGTTCGATTAAGTTGGTGAGAATATCGTGTTCCAACGGATCGAAGTATAAATTGACCAGTGCATTTCCGATCAGTTCGTCACGCTGATGGCCACTCACGCGATAGATGGATGGGCTGATGTCGGTAATGATATCCTGTCCGTCAATCTGGAAAAATACATCTTGTACATTTTCAAAAATTTTGCGGTATTTTTCTTCACTTTTCAGGAGAGCTTTACTGGCAACTTTGCGTTCTTCCAGCATTTTTTTGTTTTCCAGAATCAGGTTAATTGTATGAGCTAACCCACGTATGTGTTTAACCGATTTGATTACATAGTCGGAAGCTCCCATTTTAATAGCCTGAGCCGCAACTTCTTCTGTTCCGGTACCTGTAACGATAATTACAGGCATGTCGGGGTATTTTTCTTTTACCAGTTCAAGTACCTGAAGCCCATCAAAGCCAAGGATGTTAAAATCGCTCAGGATGATATCAAAATCTTTACTCCCGAGATGTTGCAGGAATTTTTCACGATCATCGGCTTCCACAACCTCGAAAGTGTTATGCTCACTCAGTAATGCATCTTTAACAAGTTGACGATCGTGCAAATTATCGTCGATGTGTAGAACCCGGATTTTAGTTTGCATGGATGTAAAGATTTTGTTCACATTTTTGTATCAGTTGTAGAACGGCTTTCCCCTATTCCACAGGAGCGCCAATATTGAGAGAAAACCAATAGTCGTCTATTTTTTTCACCACATCAACAAAACCATTAAAATTTACGGGCTTTAAGAGGTAGCTGTTAGCCCCGATGTCGTAACTCAGTGCACGGTCGCCTTCTTCTTTGGATGATGTGAGTATAACAACCGGAATACGCTTAAGTATTTCGGTGTTTTTTATCTGCCTCAATACTTCAAATCCATCGATGCCGGGCATTTTCAGGTCGAGCAATATCAGTGAAGGAATTGGAAATAAGGTTCTGTCTGAAAACTGGTTTTTCCCATTGAGATAATTAAGGGCTTCTTCTCCATCACGGGCAACGTTTATTTGGTTTTTCAACTTTGCTTCTTTAAAAGCATCCATTGTTAGAATCACATCCATTGGGTTATCTTCAACCAGAAGTATTTGTGCGAGCATATTCATAAAGCGCTAAGAATTAGTTACTGTAAATTTAATAATAAAAGTGCTTCCGAAACCCGGTTTGGATTCAACATTTATAGTTCCTCCGAGGATCGATACTGCTTTTTTTACGTTTGCAAGCCCAATGCCAGTGCCTGGGTATTTATTTTCGCTGTGAAGCCGCTGAAAAACATCAAATATTTTTCCCCAGTAGTTCTCCGGAATGCCAATTCCATTATCAGTAATTTTCAACAGGTATCCTTCGGTTATCCGCTCACTCTGTATGGTTATTTCGAGTGGAGTATCGGTACGCCGGTATTTGATTGCATTTCCTACTAAATTTGAAAATATCTGCCGTAACAAGGTTTCATCTCCCTGAATTGTGGGCAGCTCATCAACTATGGTAAATTTTCCTCCGATTTCAGTCAGTTCTGCCCTGAAGTCGGAATGTACAGCATCAAGAATAGTTTGGAGTGAAACCGGTCGAATGGAGAGCGATGTCCTCCCAAGTCGGGAATAATTGAGCAAGTCGTTAATGAGTTGCTCCATTCGAATGCTGGCTTCTAAAATATAGTCCATGTATTGTTTCCCTTCGATGTTCAGGGAGTTACGGTGCCGGCTTGCAAGTATCTGGGAGAATCCGTAAATGGCACGAAGAGGGGCACGAAGATCGTGTGAAATGGAATAGGAAAACGATTCAAGTTCCTGATTAGCTAATTCTAATTGCATTGTGCGCTCTATTACCCGGGATTCAAGGTTTTGGTTCAGGATTTTTATTTCCTGTTCAGCAAGTTTTTGTTCTGTCAGGTCACGGATAACCATACTGGTTCGTTCATTTCCTTCAAGATCACGGAATATGACTGTTGAAATTTCTCCGGTGAATTTTGTTCCGTCTTTTTTAATAAATGTTAGTTCTCCTTTTGCTTTTCCGGTCCTTTTTCTTTCTTCTGTATAGGCCGGAAGGCGGGAATCTGTAGCATCAATTACTCCATTTCTTCCAACTTGACAGATTTCCTGCTCTGTGCGTCCAAAAATTTTGCAGGCAAAATCGTTTGCCGATAAAATTGTTCCGTCCAGATCTGTCAATAAAATGGCAACACTGCTGTTTTCGTATATCGAACGGTATTTTTCTTCACTTTCTTTCAGTGCATTCTCTGAATGTTTGCGCTCGGTTATATCGTTGATCGTGCCGATGTATCCAACAATGTCTCCATTTAAATCTATTTGTGGAATCGATTCTCCGGTAACCCAGGCGATGGATTTGTCAGGTCGGAGAAAACGGTATTCGGAATGGGAACCGGTGCGGTTTTTCACAGCCTTTTCCCAGTTTGCAACAAGTAAGGGTCTGTCATCAGGGTGAACTGCATTCAGCCATCCGTCGTTGAGGGCTTCCCCGAAAGATAATCTGGATATTTCACTCCATTGACGGTTGACATATTGTGTTTTCCCGGTTTGATCGGTTCTGAAAATACCAACCGGTGCAACTTCGGTAAGAATTTGAAATTTCTGTTCGCTTTTCCTCAGCTCTTCTTCCGCATTCTTGCGTTCGGTGATATCCTCGATCATTGCCAATGCATAAGATGTTTCCAGGTCAGAACTGAAAAATTTTGACAATGCCCGGTTAGCCCAGATGATTTGTCCGTTTTCCCTGACATAGCGTTTTTGCGTGATATGTTTCTGAATGTGCCCGCTGATTAAATTTTCAATCGCTTCAATATCAATGCTAATGTCATCAGGATGAGTCACATCCCGGAAGGTAAGTTTCATTAACTCTTCAGAAGCATATCCGAGCATTTTACATAACGAATTGTTTGCGCTGATAAACTTGCCATTGCTAAATGAGGCTATTGCCATACCAAATGGGGCTTCTTCAAAAATCTTGCGGAAGCGTTCTTCACTCTCGCGAAGTAACGCGTCAGCCTCTTTGCGTTCGGTGATATCCGTTGAAATTCCACCGACGGCATAAATATTATTGTCAGAATCGAACAAGGGGAATTTTTGTGTCAGGAAATAATGCTTGCCGTCCGGCTCCATGTTTTCTTCTTCAAAAGTGATCGGTTTCCTGGATTGAGTTACTAATAAGTCATTGTCTCTGTGTCGTTCGGCAATTTCTTTTGGCATAAATGATTCTCTAATATTTCCAATAATATGATCTTTCAGATCATTGAATAATGATTCGAATTTTTGGTTTACCAACTGAAATTTACCTTCAATGTCAATAACATAAATTAGGGATGGACTGTTGTTGATTATATTCTGAATCAGCAAATTGCTTTCAATAAGTGCTTCTTCGGCCTGTAACCGTTCGGTAATATCACGCGCCTGCCCAATATAGTGTCGTTTTTCTCCCAGGTCAAAGCACCCGAACCTTATTTCGACCGGAAATATTGATCCATCTTTCCGGCGTTGATGACCCATTAGGGTAACCCGATCGTTTGGTTGAATCTGACTCCAGGCCTCCTGTGCCTTGGTTAGGTCAAAGTCACATTCGATGTCAGTCACGGTCATGCTCATCAGTTCTTCACGCGTGTAGCCCAGATTTTTGCAAGCCTGTTGATTGACCGCAATAAAATGCCCCGAAAAGTCATGCACAAACAGGGAATCGGCTGCCTGTTCAACGTAGGCACGAAACCGTTCTTCGCTTTCGTGCAATGCGGCTTCAGCTTGAACTCGTTCAGTAATATCGGTGGCAGTGACCAATCCTAATTTTTCGCCACCAATTTCAATCCGTTCGAGCGATACTAAAACATCCCTGATTTCTCCTGATTTCCGACGTATTTTGGCCTGTTGGCTTTCAACTTTACCTTTCCTGACCATTTCTTCCATCCATTTTTTGCGTAACTCCAAATCCAAAAAAAGATTTAAATCAGCAGATGTACTGCCAACTACTTCATCGTAACTATACCCAATAATTTTCAAATACGCTTCGTTTACATCTACCGAATGATTGTCGCTTAACCTGAAAATATTTATTCCAACCGGGCTGTTGTGGAATGTTGTTGAAAAACGTTTCTCAGATTCCCTTAACATTTGCCCGGCTTGTTGGCGTTCAGTAATATCTTCCACGCTTGACCAGATGTATTTAACACCTTGCCGTTCAATAATTTTGCCCTGCAAGCTAACCGGAACCAAATGTCCGTCTTTGTGGATATACTCTTTTTCGAATGGGCCATACTTCCCGGTTGTACTTAGTCTTTTCAGTTGTTGTTGTTCCTGTTCCCGGTATTTTTCCGGAGTAATTTCCCAATAAGTCAGTTTTAATGTTTCTTCAACCGTCCTCCCGATAATTTCTGCAAAAGATGGATTGATATCCGTGAGTTCTCCACTCATAGTTGTCAGAGCCAGTCCTATGGTTGTATGTTCAAATAAGGCCCGGTTGTATTCTTCGTTTTCCGAAAGCGACTGCTCCGTCTTTTCCCTGATTTTTTGTTCCTCTTGCAGCTTTTGACTTAACATTCTGTTCTTTTTAGTCTTATAGATTGGAACTAACAACAGAAGAAATAAAAGCAGGGAAATTGGTATGCCTATAAGAAGATAAGTGTAGGGGTAATTTATTTTATAGAGTGCAGGATCGATTATAAAGTCAAGCTCCCAAACTCTTCCGGCAAGCTGAATTTGTTTTTTATGAATCCTTAAATTTTTCTGAATCAGACTTTCGTCGCCATATAGATGTTCTCTCTTCCGGTCTGTTACATCAAATATGATTAGTTTAATATCCAGACTCATGCTATTCTGTAAAGCATTAGCTATGAGTTGGTCAACTTTAAATACGGCTGAAACAAATCCTTTTAACGAAGCGGTTTTTGTGGAGTCGTCAAGTGAACGGTTACCGCTATAAACAGGGATCAAGCCTAAAAAACTATAGCCCGATGTATCCTGAACAAGTTTAATCCTTGGGGTTATCAGTAATTTTCTCTTATTTATAGCTTCAATGATCGTTGCTTTCCGGATATCGTTCGAAAAAATATCGTAACCAACGGCATTCCTGTTATCCTTTATGGGTTCAATGTATTTAACCGGGAAATAATACGGCCGCTCGTTTTCGGTGATTAATTCATTTCTGTTGTTTCGCTCAGTAATTGAAAATGAGGCTTTGAAATAGTCTTTCTTTAATTCTGTTTCGAACCGGGCCCGTTCATCGTGAGTGACTTTTGGAATCCAGGAAATGGCTTTGATTACCGGATTTCCCAGGAGTATGGGTAATGTAAAGTCTTGAAATTCAGTTCGGGTAATTTCAGCATTTTTTTCAAAAAAATAATGAAGGATTTCGATGGAAGAAAAGCTGGATAATAGTTGATGACTAATCGTGCCACTTTTAGTCTCAATCAGCAAATCAATTTCACTGGTTTTTAAGATCAGTTGCGCACTGTTTTGCATAAACTGAACCCACACAGAGAAACTAATCCCAAGAATTAAGACTACAAATGCGGGTAATAGACGATAATTTTTTTTCATTTGTCACTGAATTGAAATAAGTATCCAAATTCATCAACGAGTCATTCTTTTAAACGTCCCATGCAAGCTTCGCGGCTGTGCTCCTTAACAATGATCAGATTTATATACCGAAGAACCTTTAATTGTAATTAGTATAGTCTTGGTAGTTCTTTTAAATCTGTTCATAACGACATGTTTTTGGTCGGGAGGTTTCCAAATTTAGGAAAAAAAATGCTATAAATCAATTGAAAATCAACGAATAGAAGCTGTGGCTGATTGTTTCATTCCAGGATGTGGCAGATTGATTGAAAAATTGGATGAATTAGTTTGGATTTCATGACAGTCATCAGGCATAATTACAGCCATAGGGCCTGTATTTGGTGTGTTTTCAGGATTACAGGCTGAAACAGGTGATTGTTTGATGCATAAAGTCGTTCTGCAATCCTGTCGCATTCGTGTAAATTACCGCGATTAATTGAAACAGGGTAATGTAAATTTAAACTTGCTGCCTTTGCCCGGTTCACTTTCAACCCAGATTTTACCGTTGTGTATTTCAATAAATTCCTTACATAACAATAATCCTAAGCCTGTTCCCACTTCATTTGCTGTGCCTTCGGTCGTATTAACTTTTGAGATATCAAATAGGTCGGCAATTCTTTTTTGTTCTATCCCGACCCCATTATCCGAAATTGTTATGGTTACATTTGGGTGATCCTGTTGTTCGGCATAGATATCAATCTTACCGCCAGTTTTGGTGAATTTTACTGCATTTGAAATCAGATTGTGCAATATCGTTCTTAACATATCAGCATCTGCGAAAACAGACAGATCTGCTGACACAAATTGATTGATGATTATTTTTTTATTTGTAGCATTCAGTTTCATATTTCCAACAATAACATTACAAATGGAAGAAAGATTCTGTTTCCCCGGAACATAAGGCAATTTACCTGATTGTGCCCTTGCCCATATTAATGTAGCTTCCAATAAATTAAAAACGCGTTCTGCTGAATTATTAATGATATTTATATATTTCTTAATTTCATCCAGATCGTACTCCTCAATATTTCTGGTCAGTAATTCCAAAAAGCCAAGAATCGAATGGAACGGACTTCTTAAGTCGTGTGCCAGAATAGATATAAACCGGTCTTTATCAGAATTTAACTGGAGTAATTCTTTTTCGTATTGTTTTGTTTCCGTTGTATCTCTGAGTACCGAACAAAATAAATTGTATTCATTGAATTGAATTGGAAAGACAATGCTTTGTATATTTTTTGGGGAATCGGAATTCGATGTAGTTATTTCATTGTCCTTAATTTGATTGAAGATCTGAGGAGTTTGAAGGGTCAGGAGCCGTTTGAGTTTATTCTCGATCTGTTTTTTATCTCTTGATTCAGCTGGTGTAAATTGATATTGAACATCAGCTATGGTAATGTTCATAGCCTCTTCAGTAGCTATTCCAAAAATATTCTCAGCTCCCTGATTCCATACAACTATTTTTCCCTGTTCATCAAAAACAACAATTCCGTCATTGATCTGCTGAATTATTTCTTTGAATTTTGTTTCGCTTTCTTTTAATTTCAGTTCAATTTCTTTATTCGCAGTAATATCTCTGACATTCACAACTACTGCCTTGATTGAAGGATGTTCAAGAAAGTTTTGGGCAACCGCCTCCACCCAAATGTATTTCTTCTCTTTATGTATATGCCGGTATTGAACACGGACAATGGTCTCTTTATTGGCCAGTGCATTATTCCATGCCTGCAATACATTTTCCAAATCGTCGGGGTTTATTACATTGGTAATGGGACCGGCTAATTCTTCAGCAGTGTAACCGGTAATACGTTGTACTACATCACTGATAAAAAACTGTTCTCCATTTTCATCGATTAAAAGAAAAATATCGTTTGAATTTTTGATGAGTAAAGGTAATCTTTCCTGGCTTTCCTTAAGTGCTTGTTCTGTCTGTTTCCGTTCAGTAACATCTGAAACATTGGCTATCCAGAATATTTTACTGTTGTCGTGTATAAACTGGGTTAGAATAACCTGGACCGGGATTGAATTTCCTGATTTATGGCTAAAAATAATTTCAAATATTTCCTGAGGCGCATTATCTAAAGCGAGTATCCGGTGGAACAGGCTCGTGTTAATTTCAATGTCGTGCGATGGCCAGTACTTAAATGGCAGGCAATCATTTAAAAGCTCATGCTCGTCCCAGCCAACTAATTTGCAAAAGGACTGGTTTACATACACCTGTTTTCCTGTTTCATCAAATACAGCAATACCGCACGAAACATTTTGCTCAATAGCCTGTCGGAACGAAATTTCTTTTTGTAAAATTTCTTCGGTTTTTCCTGATTTTATATGTAATAATTCAAGCTCCAACTCCTTTATTCTGGCTTCCAGTTCAATCCTGTCCATCTTCCCACGTTTGTTTGATTACACACAACGGAAACAATCTGAAAAATCAGGCATTTTAGACACATTTTTCAATCTGCGACGCTGTCTATTGTAGATATCTTAGTCTAAAGATAGCATGTTCTGCCTGATTATTTCTGATGTGAGTGTTTGTTTTTGATGGTAATTATTGTCCGTGTTACATAAAGGCATGATTGTCTGCTGAAAATAACTGAAGATAACCTATTTAGGGTCTGCTAAAAAACTACATGAAACCACGAAGTGGTTAAATGTGAATAGCCCCGAATGGAATTCGGGGAAAATAGAGAACCCAAGTCCCGAACCCTGAAAGGGTTCAATCGATGTTAACGCATTATTATTGTACCCTTTTCAGGGTTCTGAATCAGCTCGTATTTTCAGCCACCGGCTTCACCGGTGGTTATTCGGATTAAATCCTTTCAGGATTTCTTACAACTCCCAGGTTGAACGTAAAATATTGAAAGTGCATGGGTTTTGCATCATCAATTCAAATTTCCTTGTACTTATTTGAAATAAATGATTATTATATAAATGAAATACAGTGGCTTCTGAATTTTTCAGCAGACCCTATTTAGAGGCAATTGAAAACAGGTTTGACTTCTGCCCGGAACACTGTTCTTCGCCAAATAAAGCCTCGCTGATGAACTATCGTTTTCTTAATTCATAAAGATCTTTACGTCTGTCTTTTAGATTTCTCACACTTCCGAATTGATTAAGTTCTCTAAGTAAATCAATATCAACATCCGCAATCAGGATCATTTCAGTATTGGTAGTGGCTTCAGCTTTTATTCCATTGGGTGGAAATGAAAAATCACATGGAGTAAAGACCATTGATTGAGCATATTGAATATCCATATTGTGAACTTTCGGTAAATTTCCGACACTTCCGGCAATGGCAACATAACACTCATTTTCGATAGCCCTTGCCTGTGCACAATTCCTAACTCTGGAATATCCGCTTTGTGTATCAGTTAAGAATGGGACAAACAAAATATCCATCCCTTCTTCAGCTAATAATCTGCTCAATTCGGGGAATTCCACATCATAGCAAATCATGATACCTATTTTTCCGCAGTCAGTATTAAAAACCTTGAGTTGACTACCACCTTGCATTCCCCATATTTTAACTTCATCCGGAGTTACGTGCAGTTTTTCATACCGATCGACTGTTCCGTCTCTGTGGCATAAATAACCTACATTATAAAGCCTGTCATTCACGATTTCAGGCATGCTTCCTGAAATAATATTAATGTTGTAGGATATGGCAAGTTCCGAGAATTTCTGAACGATAGTTGCCGTATGCTTCGCCAGCTCCCTGATGGCAGCAGGTTCGCTTAAATGATTGTTTTCTGCCATTAAAGGCGCATTAAAGAATTCAGGGAATAAGGCAAAATCGGATCTGTACCCTGAAACTGCATCGATAAAATATTCGGCTTGCTGCATAACTTCCTCTAAATTGCTATACGGTCGCATTTGCCATTGTATCAAACCAAGCCTCACCACTTTTTTTGTGGTGCTCGCCTTTATGTTTACTTTTTCGTAATAGATGTTGTCCCATTTCAACAAAACGGCATAATCGTTGGAGGGTTTATCTTCTTCGAGATAATTTTTGAGAACCTTGGAAGGGTAAAAATCGTTCGACCTCTGAAAGTTGAATACCGGATCATGAATTTCTTTTCTTCGGACTTTATCAATGTATTCTTTGGGTGATATTTTATCGGAGTATTTGTGGTAGTATGGAATTCGTCCTCCAAAGGCGATGCCTTTCAGGTTTAACCGTTCGCATAATTCTTTCCTGTAGTCATAAAGTCTGCGGCCAAGTCGCAAACCCCGAAACTCAGGTTTAATAAATACATCGATGCCATATAAAATATCGCCATCAATGGTATGGGTACTGAATGAGTAATTACCCGTTATTTTTTTATAGGTATGTTGATCGCCAAATTTGTCATAATCGACGATTATGGATAGGGCGCATCCGGCAATTTGATTGTTGACTTTAATAACGACCTGTCCCTCAGGGAAAAAGCTGATCAATTTCTTTATTTGTGGCTCATTCCAGTATGAATTGGGCATATTTGAATATGACTCAATCATGGCTGCTTTAAGTTCCTGATAATCATCTATACTTAAATATGTCAATTCGACATTTTCTATTTCTTGCTTCATGGTTTAAAAATTTGTCATTGTTTGTTATGGTGATAAAGTTGGAAGGGAGACGTTCTTCCCCTTCGAAGTAAGCATCCAAACTGAAACAAATCTTAAATCTATTCCAAACCTCTCTCAATCCATACTCCTACAACGAGTTTATGTGCATTTTGTTCTGTTTTACAGACTTTTAAAGTCTTCCATGAACTGTTAATTCCTGAAGGAAACAGAGATTTCAAAATGGGTTCTATCTGTTATCGATCTTCTCCGGATACAAATCATGATTCATCATGCGGTATTCGGCCATTTGCTCGTATTTGGTGCCGGGCTTGCCGTAGTTGCAATACGGATCGATGCTGAGGCCGCCACGAGGAAGAAATTTTCCCCAGACTTCGATGTATCTCGGATCCATCAAAGCAATCAGATCTTTCATCATGATGTTGATACAATCTTCGTGAAACGCTCCATGATTGCGGAAACTAAAAAGATACAGTTTCAGACTTTTGCTTTCAACCAGTTTCTGATCCGGAATGTAACTCAGGTAAATGGTCGCAAAGTCGGGCTGGCCGGTTATTGGGCACAAACTGGTGAATTCAGGGCAATTGAATTTCACCATCGTATCATTCTCCGGATGTTTGTTGTCAAAGCTTTCGAGCATTTCCGAAGAATATTCGAACAGGTATTTGCTTTCGTTTCCGAGATTTTTTAAAGTATCCATGATGATTAAAAGTTTCAAGTTTCACATTCCAAATTCCAAAAATAAACCACAGAGGGCACAGAGCTAACACAGAGCTAAAAAACATTCTTCAACTTTGATAAGAGCATTCTTCAAGTCCCCCTTGGGGGATTTAGGGGGCTAAGTATTCATCCAGTCCGTTCTTTCGTAACTGACAGGCCGGACAGTGTCCGCAACCGTCACCTTTAATTCCGTTGTAGCAGGTAACTGTTTGTGTGCGAACCAAATCAAAAACGCCCAGATCGTCCGACAAAGCCCAGATGTCCTGCTTCGTTTTCCACATCAGCGGCGTATGAATGGTAAACTGATAGTCCATCGACAGGTTGAGTGTTTGATTGAGCGAACGGATAAATTCGTCGCGGCAATCGGGGTACCCGCTGTAATCTGCTTGTCCAACTCCGGTAATCAGGTTTGGAATGTTTTTGCCTTTGGCAAAAATGGCAGCAAAAGTCAGAAACAACATGTTGCGACCTTCGACCAGGGTATTCGGCGGACTGCTTTCAGGTTTGTCTTCATCCACATCTATGGCTGAATCCGTCAGCGAATTGTGTGTGATTTGTTTCAGTAAATCCATCTGAAGCAAGGTGAATGGAACTCCGGCTTTTTCGGCAATGGCACGTGCAGCATCCATCTCGATCCGATGCCGTTGTCCGTAGTCGAAACAAACGGTTTCCACTTCGTCAAACTCTTTCAAGGCCCAGAACAGACAGGTGGTTGAGTCTTGTCCTCCGGAAAATACGACGAGTGCTTTTTTGTTCATTTTTGTCATTCAAACATTCAATTTTTGTGACTATTCAGTCGCTTTTGTTTTTAAGATTATTTTTTCCTGAAAAATCGCTTTGTGGCCGATAGAACCTTTTCCCTTTGTTGACAAATGATTGATCGGCCTTGAAATGCTTTTTTCTATCAACCCCGAGTTAAAACCCGGGGCTATTTATATTCGCTCCTATAAAGCTATATCGATTCAAAATTCGATAGCCAAAGCTTTCCCCTTCGGGGGAACGGGAAGGGGGCTTATTAAATCTCTTTCAGCCTGAACAAATTGTACGATAAATCGGTGTCATATTCATCTACTCCTTCGGCTCGTTTTACAAATTTTACTACCCAAATGGTGACGGGCAGAATCAGTATCTCGTAAACAGTTTTTAGCATTGCCTGAGTAAAGATCATTGTGACTAAAACTCCGATTGGGAAAATTCCTGCAAAAGCAATACTGATAAAAATGACTGAATCGGCACTTTCTCCAACGACTGTTGACAGAATGGCCCGTCCGGAGAAACCTTTTCCTTTAGTCATGACTTTCATACGGCTCATCACGAAAGCATTCAGGAACGAACCGATTAAATAGGCGCTTAAACTGGCCACAACAATACGCGGCGTGTTACCCAGAACGGATGCAAAAGCTTCCTGATTTTGCCAGAATGGTGCTCCGGGAATAGCAACTCCCATGGAGAAAAATAATACTGCCAGAATATTCACGGCAAAACCGGTCCAGATAATCAGACGCGCTTTCTTAAATCCCCACACTTCGGTAATCACATCGTTTAGGATATAGGCAATTGGAAAAATCAACACACCGGCAGGAGCAGCCCAGGGGCCGATCGTCATAATTTTGGTGGCAAGGATGTTGGAAATCAATAAACAGGAGGCAAATAAAATGCCCGCAAGCATAAATAATACAGATACTTCTTTTTTCATTTCTTGTTTTTTACGTGGTTACCAAGTACACGGCTTTCTCCTGAAAGCTCGGCGCAAAAGTACAATTTTATTCTGGATTCAAGAAAGGAGTTATCGGTCAGGTTTTATTTTGCGTTTTCAGGAGTTTTCTGATTTTTTATCTAAAAATATATCTTTGAGTCAGCGAATTAGTCATTAGAAAGCATGACCCATTTTAAAATCTAAAATAAACATTACTGTGGATACATTCGAATTTTCTTGCCAAACAATCCTTCAATTACTCGAAGTATGGGAGCCTTGTCTGCTGGCTCTTCCTGAAGAAACAATCAGTGAAAGGAAAAACAATCAGAACCGGAATATCCGGCAAATTCTGGGACATATGATTGATTCGGCTTCCAACAATACACACCGGATTGTGCATTTGCAATACCGCGAAAACCCTTGTTCGTTCCCCAATTATGCCACCAATGGCAATAACGACAGGTGGATTGCTGTTCAGAATTATCAGCACGAAGACTGGAGAAATCTGGTTCTGTTGTGGAAATATGCCAATCTGCATTTAATTCATGTTATCCGGAACGTTGATCAGTCGAAACTCGAAAACCAATGGATAAGCAACGAAACCAAACTCATTTCGTTACTCGAAAACATTGATGATTATTTGCCACATTTTGAATTGCATCTGAAGGAAATTAAAGATTTGATCGACGCATGATCATTCTTCTCTGCCAACAATCTTTCTTTTTCTTCTCCAGAAATCTATCTTTGCTCCTGAACAAAAAAATACACACATGGCTTTTACTGCATTTCGGGGAATGAAACCCTTTTCGCAACTAATGTTTGCGCTTTTTGTCATGGTGGCTTCGGTTTTGGTATTTATGGTTATTGGGTTAATCGTTGCTATTCCTTTCTTCGGAATGGGAATCCTGACGAACGGTATGACGGGTGCAGTACTAAATTCTCCGGATAGCCTTAATTTTTTGAAATACTTTCAGGTTATACAGTCCATTGGGCTGTTTGTTGTTCCGCCTTTTATTCTGGGCTGGTTGTATCATGGAAATATTGGCGAATACCTTCGCATTAACCGTTCAACAATCGGATCTTCATATCTGCTTGCAGTACTTACATTACTGATGGTTATTCCGGTTATCAATTTTTTAGGTGCAATAAACAGTCAAATGAAATTTCCGGAATCGCTGTCAGGAATTGAAGAATGGATGCGCACCATGGAAGATGCGGCTGAAATAATGGTCGGAAAGTTTATGAAAGTGGAGAACATTTCAGGCTTATTGTTTAATGTTTTTATGATTGCTGTTCTCCCCGCATTGGGCGAAGAACTGATGTTTCGTGGGGTGATTCAGCGCATCTTCACCAACATGACAAAAAACTACCATTGGGGTATCTGGATCACCGCTTTTTTATTCAGTGCCATGCACATGCAGTTTTATGGTTTTCTGCCGCGAATGGCTTTGGGTGCAATGTTTGGATATCTCCTTGTTTGGACCGGAACCATGTGGGTTCCCATTCTGGCACATCTTGTCAACAATACAATGGGAGTGCTGGGTTATTATCTGATCAATAAAGGAGTAATAAGCAAAGATGTTGAGGAGTGGGGTACAGGCACAGAACAAATTCCGCTGGTTATTTTCAGCTTTATAACAGTTGGTTATTTGCTTTTTCTTATTTACAAATACGAAGAGCTAAAACAAAAATGCCCGTAGATCCGATTGACTCACCTGTATCGCGAATGGATTGAGTTTATTACGAAAAGAGAATACTCTGCTGTAAGTTTTCAATTTCCATTTTCTTTAGTTCCGAAGCGCGGTAAACGTAAACAATACCGTATTCCGAGGCATTTTCCCTTTTTTCATCATCATCAAGGTGAGCCATTGAATTTTCCACTTCATTCCACATTTGCTGAATGAGCTGGTCGGCCTGCTCGCGCAGTTCGGCAACCCTCATTGATGCACGATTGGTAATATTTTGCAACATTTTCTGGTTCCGGTAGGCATCCTTAAATTCTTCGTAATGTACTTTTACCAACGCTATTGACGGACTGTAAATCGGACTTCCACCCTTCATGACGCGCTTTTGTTCACCTTCAATAATCCGTTCGCCCCAGGTCATTATATGTGCCTCCAGGTTTAGCGGAGGTGTTGCCTTCGAATTCATTTTCAGTCCGTAAAATTCAATGATTTCGGGTTTCATTTCGCCACGGGCAATGGCAAAATTTACAACCTGAAGAAAATGGGATAAATACAATTTTGCTTTTCTGAAAAATTCACCATACTCTTTGGAACGATCAAATTGGTTCTGCCTGGAGATATTTAGCTGACGAATGGATCCCAAAAGGTATGGATAAAAAGTCTGCAAATTATCAAGAGTTTGCTGACTAAAAGCCAGTTTCGTTGCTGCTGTTCTCTTCCCAATTTCTAGTCCGGCCTCTATGGCACGTAGCCGGGCCACATCTGTATTGGGTAATCTCCTGTAAGGCATAAAGTGGATTTTAGGTACACTATTGCGAATGTAAACATTTGACTTTCAAATTTATGATCTTCGCTAAAGAACTATTCAACAGTGAATTGTTAAAAAGAAAATGTAATTTATTGATTTTGTGTTAGTTGGAATTAAATCGTATGACGTTATGAACAGTCAGATGCTTATAAACAATTCGGTTTTTCCTGAAGGCTGTATGATTTTGGGTGTCTGTAGACTGTAAAAAGCGGATTCTGGATGAAAAAATTGGCAGAACAGAATTGATATAATGCTCCCAAAGAATGGGACAACGAGTTAAGATAATTTTTCTTGTTTTTCAATATAAGCATCGATCCGCTTTTCGGAAACCATCCGTTGGTAAAACTGATCCAAATAGTGGATTATTGTTGCATCATCAGTATATGGTAACTCAAATAAGAGATTATTGATATTATTGACTTTTGAAGTAAGTATTTTCTGGATTAGGTTGAGTTGGTCAGTGTTCAACTCATCTATATTACCCGTATTCAAAATGGTGCGACGGCAAACCCTGTCGCAATGGTTGCGACAACTCTCCTCTAATTGGTAATAACCGCAGTAGCGTCCAGACTCAGGATTAGTGCACATGGATACTTTGAAATACATACTCCAAAGTAAATGCTTAAATCAATTCCACATGCATGCTACAAATGAATGTAAAAAAACAATGTGTGCTGAATGTCAATATTTTATAAATATCAAACTCTGAAAAATTTGCAATTTACAGGCAAGAAAAAATGTTTTTAACTTGATTTTTATCCGTTATTGTTGGTTTTGCTGCAAGATGGGTAAAACAAAAAAACAAGTATCAAAATAGAAACTCAATTTCTGATACTTGTTTGAATGTTTAAGTTTATTGGAAATGGTTTTATCTATTCTGCATTCTTTTTGCTCTTTCTTCTGCTTGTTGCTTGCGGTAAGCATCCAATTTAACCCCTTGTTCGGCAGTTAAAACTTCCTTTAATTTTTTGTCAGTTTCTTCCCTCATTTTCATCATTTCTTCCCTCATTCTGTCACGATCCATTTCTCCACCGTTTTCGCGCATTTTAGCAAATGCTTCAGACTGTTTTTTTTGTGCTTCGGTTACAATGGGCGTAATTTTGGCAACCTCATCTTTTGATAAACTTAAGGCGGTGGTAAGACCTGCGATTTCTCTTTGAAGACGTGCTGCAGGATCGCGTTGTTGGGCAAAGCCTGAACTCAACACTAAAGTAACCACGAAAACAACCAGTAATAATTTTTTCATAATTGTATATTTAAATTCTGTGCTTAGACTGCGTTCATTGTAATTGGTTTAACCCATTTTGCAACTAAGCTGATGAGGATTCTTGTTTGCCAATTCATTGAACAGCAAGAATTCCGTTCAGATTAACTGCAAAATGGGTTAATATCCTTTGGTAGTGCCTTTTTGACACAATTTGTATGTAGGGGAATAAAAAAGCAGCTACAAATTAATGTAACTGCTTGATTTTGAAGTGGGCCCACCTGGGCTTGAACCAGGGACCACCTGATTATGAGTCAGGTGCTCTAACCAACTGAGCTATAGGCCCTAAAATATTGTAATCTTTTCCTTATTCTGTCGGATATTTTCAGGAAAAATAGAACTCGTTTTTTCGGAGTGCAAGTTTACCGAATTCCTTGAAATTTAACAAGTAAATAATCAAATTTACTGCAATTCATTTTCCGGAGCTATTTTGGGCTCTTCTTTTGCTTCTTTCTCATCAAGTTTATTGAAGAGTTTACGGTAAAATATGATAATTGAGAAAATCCCGATCGAAATGGAAGAATCAGCTACGTTAAAGACCGGACGGAAAAACTGAAATTCACTTCCTCCGGCAAATGGTACCCAATCCGGATAAACGCCTGAGAACAATGGAAAATAGAACATGTCGACAACCCTTCCATGCAGAAATGTGGCATAACCGCCACCTTCAGGAAATAAGGTGGCAACCTGACCAGAACTGTCGTTGAAAATAAGCCCGTAAATGGCACTGTCGATAATATTTCCAATGGCTCCGGCAAAAATTAACGAAACACAAGCAATGAACCCCATGGAAATGTCTTTTTTAACCAGTTTGAGGATATACCAGCCAATTCCGAATACTGCTACCACCCTGAACAGGCTTAAGAATATTTTACCATAGTCTCCACCAAATTCGAATCCAAAAGCCATCCCATTGTTTTCAACAAAATGAATCAAAAACCAGTTGCCGATAACGGAGAATTCTTCACCGAGACTCATGTTTGTTTTGATCCATATCTTCAGGATCTGATCAACAAGTAAAACTAAAACAACAATGAGGATTGACTTTTTTAATTTGGACATCTTCGAAGCGTATAAAAAAATGATTGGAAGAAATTCTCTTCCAATCATTTGGTGCTGTATTTTAATGAATTCTATTTTTGATTATTTTTCGCATCAATGCTCAGAGTTGCATGAGGAACTGCGCGCAGTCGCTCTTTCGCGATCAATTTGCCAGTTTCGCGGCAGATGCCATATGTTTTGTTTTCAATACGAACCAAAGCAGCCTGCAAATACTGAATAAATTTCTGCTGGCGTTGAGCCAGTTTGCCTGCTTCTTCCTTCGAAAGCGTGGCAGCTCCTTCTTCCAGTACTTTAAATGTAGGAGAAGTATCCTGGGTGTCATTTCCGTCGCTCTGAGTTATGGAGCTTTTATACATGAAATAGTCCTTCTGAGCCTTTTCGAGTTTATCAAGAATTAATGATTTAAATTCCTGCAATTCCTCGTCCGAATATCTGTTTTTTTCACTCATAACATTAGCGCTTTAGTTTCGTACCTGAATCAAGTTGTGAATTTCCGACTCTGACTCAGGCGCTAAAAGTATAAAAATATTTCGATTCCAAACAGGCTTTTCAGCATTCTGGAACCTTTCTGAATTACGAATTACGAACCACTTGAATCCGTGCTTCAACATCAGTATCGATCTCAACCAGATGCGAATTTTCATTCTCTAGTTGATCAACCATAACTAATTCAGATGCAAGTGTTTGAGTGCTGATGTATTCTTTGAAACTTTCAACGGCCAGATTGTAAAAGTCATGTTTCTGAATTTTCAGAATAATGCGATCAGTTACTTCAAAATCACTTTCTTTCCGTATGTTCTGAATTTTGTTAATAAACTCACGGGCGATTCCTTCCTTTTTTAGCTCTTCAGTCAGATTGATGTCGAGAGCAATCGTCAAACCGCCTTCGCTGGCAACCAGCCATCCGGGAATATCTTCGGTCTGAATTTCGACATCATCAATGCTCAGCGGAATTGATTCTCCATTGATATTCAGATCGTACTTACCTGATTTTTCAAATCTACTGATATCGTCCTGGCTAAATCCTGTAATTTCTCCGGAAATCTGTTTCATCAGCTTACCGTATTTCGGTCCAAGTGTTTTAAAATTTGCCTTTATTTTTTTGCTGATGATACCTGTTGCATCAGTCAGGTATTCCACCTCTTTTACGTTTACTTCCGATAGTATGATATTTTTCACTGAATCAAATTGCTCCTGAAACTCTTTATTCAGAACAGGAATCATGATTTTGGCCAGTGGCTGACGAACTTTTAGTTTCTCTTTCCGGCGAAGTCCTAATATCATTGACGATGCTTTTTGAGCAATTGCCATTTTTATTTCCAGATCGCGGTTAATGAGCAACTCATTGCAAACCGGGAAATCAGCCAGATGAACGCTTTGGTCGGGTTCTTTTCCTGATATTTTATTCAGGTCGGTGTATAGCTGATCAGCAAAGAACGGAGCCATTGGTGCTGAAAGTTTTGCTACCGTATTTAAACAGGTATACAGTGTTTGATAAGCCGAAATTTTATCGGTATCGTAAGAACCTCCCCAGTAACGTCTGCGGCTTAGACGAACAAACCAGTTGCTCAGATTTTCTGAAACAAATTCTGAAATAGCACGTCCGGCGCGTGTTGGTTCATAGTTTTCGAGACTTTCTTCAACGTCTTTCACGAGCGAATTCAGCAAGGAAATGATCCATCGATCGATTTCATGCTTTTCAGAAACCGGAATTTCTTCTTCGGCATAAGTAAATCCGTCGATGTTGGCATACATTGCGAAGAAATTGTAGGTGTTGTAAAGTGTTCCGAAGAATTTACGTTTAACCTCGTCAACGCCCAGCATATCGAATTTAAGGTTGTCCCATGGTTGAGAGTTAGTCAACATGTACCAGCGTAGCGGATCGGAGCCGTTTTCTTCGATGGCAGCAAACGGTTCAACGGCATTTCCCGAACGCTTCGACATCTTGTTGCCGTTTTTATCGAGTACCAATCCGTTTGAAATGATATTTTTAAATGCCACCGATTCATCGATCATCGTCGATATTGCATGAAGTGTAAAGAACCATCCCCGGGTTTGGTCAACACCTTCAGCTATGAAATCCGCAGGGAATACCTCGTCAAATTTTTCTTTAGATTCGAATGGGAAGTGACGCTGCGCATAAGGCATTGCTCCTGAATCGAACCAAACATCAATCAGGTCGGGTTCGCGGAACATCTTTTTACCGGTTGAGGAAACGAGGAAGATGTCATCCACAAACGGACGATGAAGGTCAATCTTTTCATAATTTTCCTTCGAGTTGTTCCCGATTTCAAAACCAGCATAGATATTCTTTTCCATGATTCCGGCAGAAACAGCCACATCTATTTCGTTCATTAGTTCTTCTGTCGAACCAATACATTTGGTTTCCTCTCCGTCTTCAGTTCTCCACAGCGGAAGTGGAGTGCCCCAGAATCGCGAACGGCTCAGGTTCCAGTCAACCAGGTTTTCAAGCCAGTTTCCAAAACGTCCTGTTCCGGTTGAGGCAGGTTTCCAGTTGATCGTATTATTGAGGGCAATCATTTTATCTTTTACTGCGGTAGTCTTGATGAACCAGGAATCAAGCGGATAATACAGAATTGGCTTGTCAGTCCTCCAGCAGTGAGGGTAGGAGTGAACATGCTTTTCAACTTTAAAGGCTTTGTTCTCTTTTTTCAGCATTACGCAGATGTCAATGTCTACCGTAGCATCGTCCTCGGTAAGATTCTCATCGTATTCATTTTTCACGAAGCGGCCGGCAAACTCAGGATACGTCTCCTGATTCACATATTCGGCTACAAACTCCGGATCCATATTTTCGATCAGGAAAAAACGTCCGTTACGGTCAACCAAAGGCTGGCGCTTGCCTTCCAGATCGTCGACAATTAGCGGCGAGATTTCGTGTTGTTTGGCAACGCGATCATCATCCGCACCAAATGTGGGTGCGATATGTACAATTCCGGTTCCATCTTCAGTTGTTACGAAATCGCCGGTTATCACGCGAAAAGCATCGCCTTTTGGTTTTACCCAGTTGATGAGTTGTTCATAGCTAACTCCTTCCAGTTCGGTTCCGGCGTATTCGGCCAAAACGCGGTAAGGTATTTTTTTATCACCAGGTATATAATCTTCAAGAGCAAGACTCTCATTCTTCGGATCAAAATGAGCTGCCAACAGTTTTTGAGCCAGAATTAATGTAACGGGTTCTCCGGTGTATGGATTAAATGATCTGACTTTCAGGTAGGTGATTTTTGGACCTACGCACAAGGCCGTGTTCGATGGTAAAGTCCATGGGGTAGTAGTCCAGGCGATGAAGTACACATCAGTATCCACATTTTCAAACAGAAATTCAGATTTTTCATTCCTGATGGCTTTAAACTGGGCAATTGCAGTTGTATCTTTTACATCGCGGTAACAACCGGGCTGATTGAGTTCATGCGAACTTAATCCGGTGCCGGCAGCAGGCGAAAATGGCTGAATCGTATATCCTTTGTAGATCAGATTTTTTTCGTATAGCTGTTTTAATAAAAACCAGACGGTTTCCATATAGCGACTGTCGTAGGTCACATAAGGATCCTCCATGTTCACCCAATAGCCCATCTGACGAGTCAATTCTTCCCATTCACGGGTATATTTCATCACCTCGGTGCGGCATGCAGCATTGTACTCAGCGACGCTTATTTTTTTACCAATATCATCTTTTGTAATTCCAAGCGATTTCTCAACGGCAAGTTCAACCGGTAATCCGTGAGTATCCCATCCGGCTTTACGGTGAACGCGGAAGCCTTTCATGGTTTTGTACCGGCAGAAGGTATCTTTAATTGCACGTGCCATCACATGGTGAATGCCGGGCATTCCATTCGCTGATGGTGGTCCTTCATAAAATACAAAGGTTGGATGACCTTCTCTGGTCGAAATGCTTTTATGAAATGTATCGTCGTCTTCCCATTTCTTCAACACATCTTTGTTGATTTTGGAAAGGTCTAATTGCTTGTAAACCTGAAATTTATTACTCATCGAAACCTAAATTAAAGCCTTGTTTTTAAAAGGTACAAATATAGAAAAAATTTAGTCTTGGAATTCCAAAAGCTTCTTCACGCTTTAGTAAACTATTGAATTGCATCCATTGAATACTATTCAGGTATAATTTTACCTAGTGAGCGGAAAGAAAAATGGAGTCCCATACGAATAGAAAAAACCAGACCAATATACCGGGATGGATTATTGGTCTGGTTTTATATGCTCTGTCCTGAAAAACAGACAAAAGTATTAATTTAAAGAATCCTGCTCAATTAGTCAACAAACTTATAGCCGATTCCTTTTAGGGTTTTAATTTGTTCGTTTCCTATTTTCTCACGAAGCTTTCGGATGTGCACATCGATGGTACGATCGCCGACAACAACGTTGTCGCCCCATACCGAATAATATATTTCTTCACGGGTAAATACTTTCCCGGGTTTAGAAACCAGAAGCGATAACAGTTCAAACTCTTTTCGGGGTAAAACCATTTCAACGCCATCTTTTAAGATCAGGTAACGTTCCTTGTCAATGACAATATTCCCGATGGTAATGGTATGACCACTGTCGACAACAGCTGCTGGAGCAGTGCCAAAAGCTGAAGTGCGTTTCAATAGCGCTTTTACCCTGCTTACAAGTACTTTCGGCCGGATTGGTTTGGTGATGTAATCATCGGCACCTGCTTCGAATCCTGCAATTTGAGAATAATCTTCGCCACGCGCAGTCAAAAATGCAATCATGGTATGTTGCAGCGACGGAATTCTTCTGATTTCTTCGCAAGCTGCAATACCATCCATTTCTGGCATCATTACATCCAGAATAATCAGATCAGGAAGTGTCTTTTCTGCTATCTTAATTGCTTCTGCACCATTTTGAGCAGTATAAACTTTATATCCTTCTTTCTCGAGATTGTAGCTGATAAACTCCAGAATATCAACTTCGTCATCGACCAGCAGAATTTTTGATTGACTGTCGCTCATAGTATTTGTGTATTTGAATTTAAAAGTAAAAATTACTCTTGGGTCAGATAATCTGTTTTTTTTTTAAAACGTCTGAAAATTAGCAATTTCATTTGATTATTTTGCTTTTTTCCTTTACCTTTTTCCTTTTCCCTTAAACGTAGATGATTATTTTGCTTTCTCAAGAGTAAAAGTAAAGGTCGTTCCTTTTTCAGAAATGCTTCTGACATTGACCGTTTGGTTGTGTGCTTCGATGATATGTTTTACGATTGATAAACCCAATCCGGTTCCACCCTGTTCGCGTGACCTTGATTTGTCGATGCGGTAGAAGCGTTCAAAAATGCGGAACAAATGGGTTTTATCCATACCGATACCATTGTCGCTAACCTCGATCATGATGGTTTCATTTAAATCGTAGAAACCTACCTTTACATGCCCTCGTTTCTTTCCATACTTAATGCCGTTCCCTACAAGATTATTCATGACTTCCATAATCCTCTTTCTGTCAGCAAGAACCATGATGGGTTTTTCTGTTTTTGTAGTGAATTGAAGCGTGATATTGCGTTCGTTGGCAAGCATTTGTGCAAGTTCAAATACCTCTTCGGTTAAGCGCACCATGTTGAATTCAACGTAATTCAAGGTTAATTCCCCGGATTCAAGTTTAGTTATCGACTCCAGATCTTCAACAATGGAAATTAGCCGGTCGATACTTTTGTCCGTACGCTGGAGGTACAATTTATTGATTTTTGGATCGTCAATTCCACCATCGAGCAAGGTTGACACATAACCCTGAATGTTGAAAATCGGCGTTTTCAATTCGTGTGAAACATTGCCCACAAACTCTTTCCGGTATCTTTCCAAATCTTTCAGTCGGGTGATTTCCTCATTCTGGTTTTTTGCCCACTCCTCAACTTCTTTCTGAACGTCGGATATGTTAACTGAGCTAATTGTTTCGAACACCTTGCTCTCTTTTGCGATAATGGGAACCTCGCGAATCGTTTTATAAATGGGTTTGATTTTATCGTTGATGTACCTGTTCAGGATAAAAAGAACAATAAAATAGGAAGCTGCACAGAACAGGCTGATAAACAGAATTGAAAAAACGGACCCGTAATCTTTTTTCGATTCGATCAGAAAGAATCCAAAATTTGAAATCAGTAATAAAACAGTAATTGATAATGCCAGGCGTTTTGCAGAGTATGTCTTCATAAAAAATATATTTCTTGAAAGCAGGTGCAAAATTAATTGATTTTATGAGGCTTTCCCATTTTTTTTGTCTGTTCGTAGTTTTGTTTCTATTTCACGTTTTTCTCTGGAGTCTATTTGATCTTTGTTTTTCTCCATGAATTAGATGACGGCTAGTTTCTCATACTTCGATAACGCGTGCGATGAGCGCGACATGGCTTTAACAATCATGCCTGCACAATCGGGAACCAGCATTTTGCAAATCCGGATTGTACACTCTGCAATTCGGCAGAATGGTGTCAACAAATTAGGATGTTAAAAAACAAAAGAGAAGCTGTCAGGATTTGGCAGCTTCTCTTCTTCGTACAAGAATGTGTCGTTACGAAATTTTCTTCTTCGTATTGATATTCAACAGCGAATAAAGCGCACAATAACCGAAAACACCGGTAGCCATAATCACAATTCCGACTATACCCCAGTAACTTTTAAAAATGATACCTGCAATCGCGATTATAAGTCCAATTACAATACGAATAACACGGTCAATTGACCCAACATTACATTTCATAATTTATCGTTTTAATGGTTTATTTCTCGGGTGGTTTAACTGTTCCCCTGCTTAGAAATTTTCCTCCAGTATTTCGGATGCCGAAGCAACAAGTTCTGAACAAACCTTATTGAACAGATCTTTTTCGTTCGCTTCGGCTGCACCTTCAGGAGTAGAAGTGTCGACTCCAAGCAGTTTTTTGCATCTGAGTGAGTCGTGCTTAGCTTTGAATAACTCATTAAACTTACGAACATTCGCTTTGGTTTCAGCCTTTATTTCCTGAATGGTTTTCCCTTCAGTTTGTGCTTTCAGGCCCAAAACCATGTAGGCACCTGTAACCGCGCCACAGGTTTCGGCCATGGCCATTCCACCGCCGAAGCCGCTGGCAATCTTCAGAGCAGTAGTTTCGTCAAGTTTAAATTCTCCGGAAAAGCTCAATAGTACAGATTGAGCGCAATTGAGGGTTTTGAAATTTTCGATGGCAAGTTGTGATTTCTTCATGATTTCGCCTGATTTTTTATACTGGTATCTCTTTTTACTTGATGAGCTCAATATAATAAAAAATCCCCGAAGCGTTTGCCCCGGGGATTTTGTATTTTCAGCAAGGAATATTTTTATTCTCCTCTCACTGCTGCAATTCCCGGAAGTGTTTTTCCTTCGAGGTATTCGAGTAATGCGCCACCTGCAGTTGAAATGTATGAAACACCATCGGCAAAACCGAACTGGTTTACACAGGCCACAGAGTCACCACCACCAACCAGCGAGAAAGCTCCTTTTGCAGTAGCTTTTACAATGGCTTCACCCACGGCTTTTGAGCCAGCGGCAAATTTTTCCATTTCGAAAACACCAACCGGACCATTCCATAAAATGGTGCCTGAATTTTCGATTACATCTGTAAATAAATCAATGCTTTTTGGGCCTGCATCCAATCCCATCCATCCTTCCGGAATAGCATTTGACTCGATAATCTTAGTTTTCGCGTCAGCCTTAAAGGCATCAGCGGCAACAATATCAGAGGCCATATAAATTTTCACGCCTTTTTCAGCGGCTTTTTTCTCGATATTTAAAGCCATATCCAGATAATCCATTTCGCACAGTGAACTTCCAACTTCGCCGCCGTTAGCTTTAATGAAGGTGAAAGTCATACCACCGCCCAGAATTAAGTTATCAACTTTATCCAGCAGATTTTCGATGATGGTGATTTTTGAAGAAACTTTAGCTCCACCCATAATAGCAGTTAACGGACGCTGTGGATTTTTCATCACTTTATCCAGGCTGGCCACTTCGCTTTCGATCAGGTAACCAAACATTTTGTCGTTCGGGAAAAATTTGGCAATAACAGCTGTAGAAGCATGTGCGCGGTGTGCGGTTCCGAAAGCATCGTTAATCCAGCAGTCGCCATTGGCAGCCAGTTGTTCAGAAAAAGCTTCGTCGCCTTTTTCTTCTTCCTTGTGGAAGCGAAGGTTTTCGAGCAACATCACCTCGCCTGGTTTTAAAGCCTTAGACATAGCCAAAACTTCTGAACCAATACAGTCCGGAGCCATTTTAACATCACGACCCAGCAATTCGCTCAAATGACTTACTAGGTGGCACATGGAGTATTTGGCTTCCGGTCCGGCTTTGGGACGGCCAAAATGAGACATGACAATTGGAGATCCACCTTTTTCGATTACTTTGTTGATGGTTTCAACGGCCGCACGCATACGGGTATCATCAGTAATTACAAAATTTTCGTCAAGAGGCACATTAAAATCTACACGAATAAGAGCTTTCTTGCCGGTGAAATCATAGGTTTCAATAGTTTGCATATGTGTTTTTTTTAGCGTTACTTAAATTCAGCTCAAATATAAAAAATATATCAGTGGGATAAATTTTCAGGAACCATCGTTTCCTGAATTTAATGTTTTGTTGAAATCTTAATTTTCAGCAAAACTCGTTTTCGCGTCAGGAATTGTTATTTTTGACACTCCACAATCGATCCAGTATGTTTTTTAAAGAAGTTATCGGACAAGACGCTACCAAGCAACGACTGATTCAGTCGGTAAATGAAGAAAGAGTAAGCCATGCGCAGCTTTTTGCGGGCCCTCCGGGAACGGGAAAACTGGCACTTGCAATTGCTTATGCGCAGTATGTTGCCTGTACCAACCGGCAAGCCGGTGATTCGTGTGGCGAATGTCCGTCGTGCAAAAAAATCAGGAAATTGATCCATCCGGATTTGCATTTTGTTTTTCCGGTCATCAAAACAAAGAAATTCGAAAAGCCTGTTTCTGATAATTTTCTGGAAGATTGGAGAATGATGGTTGGTCGGAATCCTTATTTTAGCATGGATCAATGGTTCAGTCAAATTGGTGTTGAGAATGCACAAGGTTTGATTTATTCGCACCAAAGCGAAGAAATTATCCGGAAGCTCAACCTCAAATCGTACGAATCGGAATACAAGACAATGATCATCTGGCTGCCGGAGAAAATGCATGTAGCCTGTGCCAATAAGCTGCTAAAGATGATTGAAGAACCGCCGGTAAAAACTTTGTTTATCCTGATTACTGAAAACGAAGAAGACATCCTCAGTACCATACGGTCGAGATGTCAGCTCATTACCATCCCTCCTATCGATTCAGTTGCTCTTGGGAAAGCAATACAGGAAGTGCCGGAAGCAGAAGGCTGTGATATCCGGAATATTGTACACCTGGCCAGAGGAAATTATGGCAAAGCGTTGGAGTTGCTTCAACCCGACGAACAAATACTTTTTAATCTCGAACGATTTAAGGAACTGATGCGGTTTTCGTACGGACGAAAATACAGCGATCTGTTTAAATGGGTTGATCAGGTTGCCGGAATTGGCCGTGAAAAACAAAAAAGTTTGCTCAACTATTTCCTGATTATCCTTCGCGAAAATTTCATGTACAACCTGAAAAATCGAAATTTATCCTTTATGAGCGATCAGGAGGAAGAATTTTCGAAACGGTTTTCTCCATTTATCAACGAACGGAACATCGTTGAACTGACCGAAGTATTTGAAACTGCTTTTGCACACATCGGGATGAATGGAAATCCACGGATTATTTTTACGGATGTTACTTTTAAAGTTATGAAACTGATCAGGAAGTAACGTTTAAGTAATAAGAATGAAATAATGTCGTGTTTTTCTGAGTAATCTGTGGTAAAATCAATTACAGGTATCTCGCCTGAAAGGACATATTGTCAAAACCAGAATACGACATTTAATAGTTCTCATTACTTAAATTAATCCTTTTGCAGTTTTTATAGGAGAAATTCGTTGAAGAATGAAAATTGATTCTCATAAGGCTTCAGCATTCATCTTGTTTTGTTATGGTTTTATAACTATTTTTGCACAGTTGTGGCAATTTATTTTCCTGAACTGTAATTTGTCAGTTTTCAAACTGTTAACTAATCTTCTGTTGTGTCAGCGATTCAATCAGATTTCAGATTTTTTATGCCACTCGATTTAATACGTTGTACTTTTAATTTTTGATTTGACTCTACAAATATGGATGATCTCAATTTGGTTGATCGCGGTTGTTGCAACGGTCATGGTGGTACCTGTTCCAAACTCCACGTTTATGACTGGCTCAATGATATAGTCAATGATGCCAATCCAAGTGATGTGGTTGAGGTTCAGTTCAAGAATACAAGAAAAGATTTTTTCCGGAATGTAAATAGTCTAAAACTGGATCCGGGCGATATTGTTGCCATCGAAGCCAATCCGGGACACGATATCGGTATTGTTACCATGACAGGAGATCTGGTCATTAACCAGATGAAAAAGCACAAAGTCACGCTCATTAACGGTGAAATCCGCAAAATATACAGAAAGGCTAAACAGGCCGATATCGACAAATGGAAAGAAGCTATTGCACTAGAACACCAAACCATGATTCGTTCGCGCCAGATTGCCAGGGAACTGAATCTGAATATGAAAATTGGCGATGTTGAATACCAGGGCGATAAAACCAAAGCCATTTTCTACTATCTGGCCGATGACCGTGTTGATTTTCGTCAGCTGATCAGAGTGCTGGCCGACACCTTCAGGATTCGCATTGAAATGAAACAGATTGGTGCCAGACAGGAAGCCGGACGAATTGGAGGAATCGGCCCATGCGGACGCGAAATATGCTGCGCCTCCTGGATCAGTAATTTTGTATCGGTTAATACCAATTCCGCCCGTTATCAGGACATTTCGCTGAACCCGCAAAAGCTGGCCGGCCAGTGTGGAAAACTCAAATGTTGCCTCAACTTCGAAGTTGATACCTATCTCGATGCTCAGAAAGATTTTCCGCCTGCCAATATTCAGCTCGAAGCTGAAAACGGAACGTTTCAGTATCAGAAAGCTGATATTTTCAAACGAATATTCTGGTATTCAAAAATTGGAGATAAGTCGGGTAATTTCATTCCTGTCTCGGTTGACAGGGTGAAAGAAATCATCCGGTCGAATAAGCAAGGTAAAAAAGTAGCTCTGTTGGTTCAGGATTTTGAGACCAAACCTGCCATTGAAAAAATGGATTTCGAAGCTGGATCAGACCGTGATACATTAACACGTTTCGATGATGCCAAGCATTCGGGCGGCAAAAAACGCGGCAACAATAACCGCCGGAGAAAATTCAAACCAAAATCATGAAGCAGTTTTTCTTTTATTTAATGATCCTTTTCCTATTAGCAGGTATTGTATCGTGCGACCGGAAAAGAGTTTTCGAATCGTATTACGAGCTGGATAAAAATGGATGGAACAAGGATTCAGTCGTGGTTTTTCATGTGCAACTGACCGATACGATTAAAAACCATAATTTGTATGTAAACATTCGGAACAAGGGGACTTATCCATACAGCAACATTTATCTTTTTCTGACGATTGGTTCGCCCGATGGAATCATGCGAACAGATACAGTCGAATTCACTCTGGCCGACCCCTCTGGCCGTTGGAAAGGCAGCGGAATAGGTGGACTTCATGACAATCAGATTCTTTATAAAACCAGTGTTTATTTCCCGAGAAAAGGAGAGTACCAATTTCTGATTAAACAGGGAATGCGTGACAAAGTTCTTCCGGGAATCAGGGATGTCGGCATCCGTATTGAGAAAACCTACTGACAGCAATCCATTCACGAGTCCGGCTTACAAAAAATGACGAAAAAAACCTGATTCAGCGAAATACAATTCATGATTCAGGCACAGAAATTAAATTCAGAATAGTGGGGAAGAATAAACTATCAAAATTTGCCGATCTGGCAACCTACGAACATGTGGTTCATGTTTCGTACAAACAAGTTCAAACAGAAGGTTTTCGGTACAAAGGAAAATGGAGTGAGACTTTTTTCGGGAACAACAATCCGGTTATTCTCGAATTGGGTTGCGGAAAAGGTGAATATGCTGTAAAACTAGCCGCACATTATCCTGAATATAATTTTATCGGCCTTGACATCAAAGGTTCCCGAATGTGGAAAGGCGCGACTCAGGCCATAAATATGGAATTAAAGAATGTTGGTTTTTTACGTACCAACATCGAAAATATCCGGATGTTTTTTGCGGATGGCGAAGTGTCCGAAATCTGGCTTACTTTCCCCGATCCGCAGATGAAGAAGACACGCAGACGGATGACAGCTACCAATTTTATTGAAAACTACCGTCGGATAATGGTTCCAAACGGAATTATTCACCTGAAATCGGATAGTAATTTTATGTATCGCTACACCGAAGCCATGGTCGCTGAAAATAAGCTTGAGGTGATCAGGCAAACCGACGATCTGTATCATTCGGAACTGCTCGACGAAATACTCTCGATACAGACTTTCTACGAAAAACAATGGCTCGACCGCGGTCTGACAATCAAATATGTTGGATTTAAACTTAGCCATACCGATCCGTTACGTGAACCTGAAGTGGAGATTGAAAAAGATCCGTACCGCAGTTTCGGGCGGGATGCGAAAGAATAAAGCTCCTCTAAATCTCCCCGGTGGGGAGACTTTTATCCCAATTTTCTGCCCGTCCATTATATGGAGAAAGGAGCTTGAAAATTGAAATGTACGTGATGCCTGATTACGAAAAATATTTTTGCATGTTAAAACAAGGATCTCAAAGAACCGTTTCTTTCTCCGCTCCTTCGGAGGGGTTGGGTGAGACCTTTTACGAAAAAGTGTACGAAGTAGTCCGCATGATTCCTCCCGGGAAAGTGACCAGCTACGGTGCAATTGCCACTTTTCTCGGATCGGCACAATCGTCGCGTATGGTTGGCTGGGCCATGAACAATGCACACGTTCAGGAAAAATATGTACCGGCGCACAGAGTGGTGAACAGAAATGGCTTATTAACCGGCAAACATCATTTTGGCACTCCGACGGCTATGCAGGAGTTTCTGGAGGCTGAAGGAATTCAGGTCATTGATGATCAGATTATCGATTTTGAAAAACACTTCTGGAATCCATCGGCTGAACTTGCAATGGACTAATTTGTTATTAAAAAGTATTATTTAAATTAAAAAATATGACTGAAATACCGCGTAAATTAATTGTACCCAAAAATATTACCGATGCCCTCCGGAATGTTATTTTTCCCGGAAGCACTCAGGATATTGTTTCGCTCGACATGGCCCAGGAAATCAGGGTTGCCGGCAAAAAAATCACCTTCTCGCTGGTTTTCCAACGTTCGGATGATCCAAATATGTCTGCAGTTATTGCGGCCTGCGAAGAAGCCATTCTGACTTATGTAGGTCCCGAAGCCGAAATTAAAGGAAACATTACAGCCAAGGCTATCCACCAGATGGAACGCCCGGTTTTACCCGGTGTGAAAAATCTGATTGCAATAGCTTCAGGAAAAGGGGGAGTTGGAAAATCAACCGTTTCGGTCAACCTGGCCATTGCACTCGCGAAAACCGGAGCCAAAGTCGGATTGATTGACGCCGATATTTTTGGACCATCAATTCCAAAAATGTTTGGAGCGGAAGATATTAAACCGGCGGGTGTTCGTGTCGACGGCAAAGAACGGATACAACCCATCAGTAAATTCGGAGTCGGTTTTTTGTCGGTAGGCTTTTTTGTTGGAGTTGAAGATGCAGTGGTATGGCGTGGCCCGATGGCTTCGAAAGCTCTGGGGCAATTGATTACTGACGGCAACTGGGGCGCACTTGATTATTTGCTTTTTGATCTTCCTCCCGGAACCAGTGATATTCACCTGACGCTGGTACAAACAGTTCCTGTCACCGGAGCTATCATTGTGACTACTCCACAGGATGTTGCGCTGGCCGATGTTATCCGTGGAGTCAACATGTTTAAAGGAAAGGGTGTTGATGTACCTGTGCTGGGGATTATTGAGAATATGGCCTGGTTTACTCCTGAAGAACTTCCGGATAACAAGTACTACATTTTTGGTCAGGGTGGTGGTGTAAAACTGGCTGAGAAGCTTGGTTTACCTTTGCTTGGACAGGTGCCGATTGTTCAGGGAATCCGCGAGGGAAGCGATTCAGGAAATCCACCTGCATTCGATGAAAATTCACCTGCCGGGATCGTTTTTGCTGAAATGGCAGCTAATGTCATTCGTGAAGTTGAAAACCGGAATTTAAGCATGGACCCGACTACGAAAGTGAAAGTGTCAAGGAAATAATAATTTCAGAATAATTTAAAGTATTTCGGAACGTTTTGCAAATTCATGCAAGGCGTTCCGTCTTTTTTTTTGTGAATTTCAACGCTGCTCCGGAATAGTTGGATTAAATTTTTAATTTTGTTCAGGTTCATAAACTGAACCATAATTAACAAAGACAAAACGATAAGCGAACAGTGACACTAAGGTCAAAAAGTAACTTCGCGTTAACAGGAAGTGAAAATCGTTCATCCAATAGAGCTGGAATACAAGGGGACTAAGCTTGGTTTGTCAGGCAAGTCTCATTCTAAAATATTCAATTACAATTTATTAACTCAATTTTTTTGGGATGAAAAAAGTAGCTATCGGTATTGATATTGGCGGAACAAATACTGCCATAGGAGTTGTAGATGATTTGGGAAATGTAATGGTAAAAGACAATATTGCAACTCCTTCTCATGGTAATGTTACCCTTTATATCGACGATTTAACTCTGGCCATCAATGAACTGATCCAATCAGTCAAATTGATGAATCCTGAAATTGGAATTATGGGAATCGGTATTGGTGCTCCCAACGGGAACTATTATGCCGGAACAATTGAACACGCAGCAAACCTGGCATTTAAAGGAATTGTACCACTGGTGAAACTACTGAAACTTAAATTTCCTGAATTTCAGGCTATCACTTTAACCAATGATGCCAATGCTGCTGCTATTGGGGAAATGATCTATGGTGGTGCCAAAGGAATGAAAAACTTTGTGATGTACACCCTCGGAACGGGTGTTGGCAGCGGTGTCGTTGTAAATGGAGACCTGGTTTATGGAAGTGATGGTTTTGCCGGCGAATGCGGACATACGACACTAATTCCCGGCGGACGATTATGCGGTTGTGGTGCTTTGGGCCACTTTGAAGCATACTGCTCTGCACCTGGCATGAAACGTACTGCTTTTGAACTGATGGTGAAGTATAATGCAACCGACAGTTTACTAGCCGATAAATCATTCAATGAGCTGGATTCGAAGATGATTTTTGAAGCTGCGAAAAAAGGAGATAAAGTTGCGATAGAAGTTTTCGAACAAACGGGTAAATGGCTTGGTCAGGGTTTTGCGGATACTGCTCATCACCTGAGTCCTGAAGCTATATTTTTGTTCGGTGGCCCTACAGCTGCCGGCGATTATATCTTCAAACCAGCTAAAAAAAGTATGGAGCAACATTTGTTAACTTCGTTTAAAAATAAAATCCAGATTTTGCCATCGCAGTTAAAGCCTGGTGATGCAGCAATTGTGGGTGCAAGCGCTTTGGTTTACAAGGAACTTGAAAAATAATAAATCTGTAAACATCACATCTTCTGACGATATGAAAGGGAAGACGACTTTATTTAGTCATCTTCCCTTTTTTCGTATTTACTAAAAATTGTTAACGCTGAAGATTGTCTGATTCAATTTTCATAGCTTCACCATCGGAAACAGAAAAACAGAAAGTTTGAAGATCATTTCTAAACATATTATTCTTGGCCTTTTTATTGCCTTTTTATTGAATTTAGCGGTTCAAAAAACAATGGCATCAACCACGTTTAAAAAGGTAAAATACAACTATCTATTGCACGTTCCGGAAGATTACAACAAATATCCAGATAAAAAATGGCCCGTCATTTTTTATCTTCATGGCCGTCACGCGAGTGGCAAGAATCTGGAAAGCTTAGAGCGCTATGGTTTGCCTTATTACCTGGCTAAAGGGAAAAAAATGGATTTTATTGTCGTTTCTCCACAATGTCCGTGGAACAAAAACTGGTCTTCTGAAGATTGGTTTAATCCGGTTTACGATGAAGTTGCCGGTAAATTGCGCGTTGATGATGCACGGGTCTACCTGATTGGAATGAGCATGGGTGGTTTCGGAACCTGGGCGCTGGCGAACAGGATGCCCGAACGTTTTGCCGCCATTTCGCCCATGTGTGGAGGAGCTGATGTCCGATGGGCCGACCATCTCAGTAAAACGCCCATCTGGGTATTTCATGGAACAGCCGACCGGCAAATCCCGATAAGCCGTTCAGAAGTGATGGTGAAAGCCCTTGAAAAGATGCATGCCAATGTAAAATTCACCCGCCTGATTAATCAGGGACACGACATCAGCAAACAATTTAATAACGACGAATTGTACGAATGGCTTAAACAATATTCGCTCGAAAAGAAACCTTTCTGGGAAGAGCCATTGCCATTCATGAAAGCAATTGGGGCTAAAAAAATAACTTTTCATCCTCCCGGAAGGGCAAATATTATCACCACATCAGTCCGTTAGATATAGTATCTAACATTTATAAAAAACTTTTTCATGTAAAATCTCCATCCAATGAGAAAAACAGTTTTTCTCATTGGATGGAGATTTTTTTCATTTTAAGTTTCTGGAATTATAGTATAATCCAAAACCTAAAGGTAATGCACCAACTTATTCCTGATTTTTTTATCAGAAAAAGCCGATGCATCATCATTTTATTTTTACCTTTTTACTTGCTCCCGATTAAACTTTTTTCAACGACCAGCCAGTTTTAAGACCAATCACAAAATAAATCAGTGCAACTACACCAAAGGCAAAGATGGTATCGCCAAACACGCGCATCCAACGGAGTGTCTGCATCCAGGGTAGTTGCATAAAATCGGCAGACCGTGCGTACCATAAACCATGTGATACACTTGCCCAGGTTTGAGCTAATCCTACTGGTAACACGCTAATCAGCACCATCAGGAGTAATCCCAGATTAATTGACCAAAAGGATATTTTTATGACTTTATCTTTCCACTCATTCTTATGGTTCATTTCTCGCAATACAAACAAAGTCAAACCGATACCAAGCATGCCATAAACTCCAAACAGTGCGGTATGTCCGTGAACCGCTGTTGTATTGAGTCCTTGCATATAATAAAGAGCAATCGGTGGATTAATTACAAATCCGAATATACCTGCTCCTAAAAAGTTCCAGAATGCGACTGCAATAAAGAAGTAAATCGGCCATTTGTAGGCTTTTACCCAATCAGCTGCTCGACTTAGCTGAAGATTGTGCCAGGCTTCAAATCCAATGAGTACCAATGGAACCACTTCGAGCGCACTGAAGCTTGATCCGAGTGCCAAAACAGCCGTAGGCGTTCCGGAGAAATACAGATGATGAAAAGTACCCAGAATTCCGCCAAAAAGGAAAACGATGGTTGAGAACAGAACCGTTGTTGTGGCGTATCTTGCTTTGATCAGCTCCATGCGAACGAACAGGTAGGCAATGATGACGGTTGCAAAAACCTCAAAGAAACCTTCTACCCAAAGGTGAACCACCCACCAACGCCAGTATTCGGCAATAGCAAGATTAGTTTGACGGCCCCACATTAAACCAGCTCCGTAAAATCCGGCAATAGCAACGCACGAGATCAGAAACATGATCAATAACTCGCGGCTATCACTGCGTTTTTTCAATGCTGGCAAAATCGCGCGTCCCATCAGGAATAACCAGATGAAAAGCCCTACTAAAAGGAAAATCTGCCAGAAACGGCCAAGATCAACATATTCGTATCCCTGATGTCCAAACCAGAAATTGGTTACCAGACCAAGTTTCTGCATAATTGCAAAGAACTGACCAGCCATTGACCCGCCAACAATGATAAGGAGTGCAATGAATAAAAAGTTGACGCCCAAACTTTGGTATTTTGGATCTTTCCCGCCGATGGCAGGGGCAAAAAACAAACCGGTCGCCAGCCATGAAGTAGCGATCCAGAAAATTCCCATCTGAACATGCCAGGTTCGCGAAAGGGAGTAGGGCAGGAATTTGGCCAGATCAAAGCCGTAGAAAGCAGTTCCTTCGACACCGTAATGTGCCGTAATAATTCCCATTCCAATCTGAACAAGGAACAGTAACAGTACCACATAGAAATACTTGAGTGTTGCCTTCATCGAAGGAAACAGCGTTAATCCGATTACCGGATTAGTTGTAGGTATGGTATCCGATATTTCATTTTCACGGTTCGAAACATAATACCATGTCAGCCATCCAATTCCTGCCAGTAAAACGACAATGCTGAATCCGGTCCATAAAATCAGTGAACTTGTTGGATGATTTCCGACCAGTTCTTCGGCCGGCCAGTTATTGGTATAGGATATGTCGGAACCATCACGGTTTGTAACAGTCGCCCACGAACCCCAAAAGAAAAAGGCAGTCATTTGAGCCATTCTTTCCGAACCTTTTACTGTGTTGGCAGGCATTGCATAAGCTTCGCGCAGGGCAGCCTGATCGGATCCATCGGTAAATAGTTCGGTGTAAAATTTCTGAACCAAAGCAATAGCTTCAGCCCGCTGGTCGGAAACAACCAGATCGCCCGTGCTTATATTATAAGTGTTTTTGCGAATTTCGCTTTGTAAACGTGCTTTTAAGGCAGCCTGTTGCTCCAAATTCAATTTTGCGAATTCGATACTTTCGTCAGCCATTGCATAGTGATTAAGTAAGGCCATTGCTTCTTTGTGAAGCCAATCGGCTGTCCAGTCGGGCGCCTGATAGGAACCATGTCCCCAAAAAGTTCCCAATTCCTGACCTCCGATTGATTGCCAGACATTTTGCCCGTCAAGGATGTCCTGACCGGTGAAGAGCACTCTTCCTGAAGTTGTGACAACTCTTTGCGGAATAGGGGGAGCTTTCCGGTAAATTTCCCTTCCAAAAAATAATAACACCGCAAATGAAACGACCATCACAGTCGTAAATCCAATCCATAATTTCCTTGTACCCATACGATTTTTGTTTAGTGGATATAAATGTCCTTAATTCTTTTACAAATGTAAAAATTCAAATATAAAAACCATATATTTGTGGATGTTTTTATCCACTATTAAATAAAATATATTTTAAGCACTGATTATTAATATTTTAAATTACAAATCATGATTCTCAATTTACAAACACCCGTAGGCGAAATTGCCCGTTTCAATTATAAAACGGTTGAAGTTTTTGAAAAACTAAGGATTGACTTTTGCTGTGGAGGAGATATTTCACTCGAAGAAGCCTGCAAAAGGCAAAAGGTAAATGCTGATGAAGTTCTTGGATCGATCAAAACGTTAATTGGTTCAGCCGAAACAGATTCAGCTCGTATCCACGCTCTCCCACTCGATCAGCTAATTAACCACATTGTAGAAGTTCACCATTCGTATGTATTGGAAGCAATCCCGGTTTTGCAGAAGTATTTACACAAAATTGCCGAGGTTCACGGAGAACATCATCCGGAACTGGCTGTTGTGGAAGATTATTTTAACCAGGCGGCGGCCAATTTGCTTCAGCATATGTCGAAAGAAGAACAAATCCTTTTCCCTTTGATCAAGGAAATGACTGAAGCAAAATCAAACGGAAGCGAATTTTCCGGCTCTCATTGTGGAACTGTTCAATCGCCTATTTCGGTAATGAAACAGGAACACGAAGCTGAAGGCGACCGCTTTGAACAGATTTCGGTAATAACCAATAACTATTTTATTCCTGAAGATGCCTGCAATTCCTTTTCATACGCCTATCAGAAACTTCAGGAATTTGAACAGGATTTACACCGTCACATTCATCTGGAAAATAATATTCTATTTCCAGAAGCCATTAAGCTTGAAAACGAATTCATTAATGCGTAATTTTGGCTAAAATTTTAAAATCTTCTATGCTATCAAAAGCAGCTGAATATGCAATACGATCCATGGTTTATATATGGATGATGAATCAGAAAGGAACGCGTCCGGGTTACCGTACCATTGCAACTGAAGTTGGCTCTCCGGAACACTTCACTGCAAAAGTGCTTCAGACCATGACGCGCTTCAATCTGGTGCGTGCAGGGAAAGGTCGTGGCGGAGGTTTTTATTTTGAACAGCCGGAAAAAGAGCTTCCTGTTATCGAAATTATTAAAGCCATTGACGGAGACAAATTTTTCAGCAGTTGTGGTTTTGGTTTCGCAAACTGTAACTCCGAGAATCCGTGTCCGATGCACGATGAATTCAAACTCATTCGCGATGGGTTTTCTGAAATGGTCGAAAAACTAACCGTTCAGTTGATGGCTGAAAAAATTATTAACGGTAACGCTTCCTTGAACCAGAAACTGAATGTCACGATCTAAAAATGTCGATTAATCATCTCTTATGCAACAGATTGGAAAATTCACATTAAAAATAGTTGGCTGGATATTCATGCTTCCCGTGTATTTCTATAAATACGCTATCTCGCCGCTCACCTCCCCTTCGTGCAGGCACGATCCAAGCTGTTCGCAATATGCCATCGATGCCATCAAAATCCACGGTCCGTTTAAAGGATTCTGGCTTGGAGTCAGGCGCATATCCAAATGTCATCCCTGGGGAACCCATGGATACGACCCGGTTCCACCCAAAAAAGAGAAAGTCAGATAACCGGTCAACCGAAACTGGCCGGGAAGAATTATTGCCGGGAATGACCTTCGCTATTCGGAAATCGAACTATCTTTGGGTGAAAATGTTTAATCACTTCAGAATCTAATTTGAATATGAAGAAACACCTCTATCTTCTTGTTATAATCCTGCTGGCCTGTCAGCCAAAACAGAAAGAAGTTGCCAGTCTGGTTTCGGTCAGTATTCTTCCGCAGAAATATTTTGTCGAACAGATTGCAGGTAACCTTCTGAAAGTGAATGTTCTGGTTCCTCCCGGTTCAAGCCCGCATAACTATTCGGTTTTACCTTCGCAAATGAAAGATCTGGCTAAATCAAAAGTCTGGTTACAGATTGGGCTGCTTACTTTTGAAGAAGCCTGGAAAGATAAGTTTACCGAAATCAATAAAGATCTTGTCATTGTAAACTGCTCGGAAGGAATTGTTCCGATTGCAGAAAGTGAAGAGGAAGGTCATGATCACGGACATTCAGGAGCATTCGATCCGCATATTTGGCTGGCACCTGCTGAAGTTAAAGTTATCGCCCAAAATACCCTGAATGCGCTAAAGGTTGGCTTTCCGGAGCATTCCGGAGTTTTTGAAGAAAATTACGCACGGTTTATCTCGAAAATTGATTCACTTTCATCAGAAATAAAACAGAAACTGGCTCCGCTAAAGAATCGGAATATTCTTATTTTTCATCCTACGCTCGGCTATTATGCCAGGCAGTATAATCTGGAACAAATTCCACTTGAGTTGGACGGAAAAGAACCTTCGCCTAAACACCTGAAAGATATCGTGGATTTGGCACGCGAACAAAACATTCATGTTATTTTTATTCAGAAAGAATTCGATACAGAGAATGCGTTGCAGTTGTCGCGCGAAATAGGTGGCGAAGTGGTAGTCATCGATCCGATCGACTACCAATGGGAAAAACAAATACTCGACATAACTGAAAAAATAGCAGCTCAAAAATGAAGAAACTGCTCGAAATAAAAAACCTTTCGGCCGGATACGACGGCAATGTGGTACTTGAAAATGTTGATCTGGAAGTTTTTTCAAGCGACTTCGTCGGTGTTATCGGACCAAACGGAGGTGGAAAAACGACCCTGATTAAAACCATCCTCGGACTGATCAAACCCATTTCCGGAGAAATGAACTTACTCATCAGCAAAACCAATATCGGGTACCTGCCTCAGGTGAACCAGATCGATAAACGGTTCCCTATTTCGGTGATTGATGTCGTCCGATCTGGAAAGGCTAACACAGCTTTATTTTCATCGTTCCGCAAAAATACGGATGAAAAGAATAAAGCTGAATCGCTGCTGGAAGAAATGGGTATTTATTCGATCCGGAACAAGTCGATTGGTGAACTTTCAGGAGGACAAATGCAACGTGTTTTTTTGTGCCGCGCATTGATGAATGAGCCGGAATTGCTGGTATTGGACGAGCCAAGTACTTATGTTGATAATAATTTCGAGGGCGAACTGTACCTGAAACTCAAAGAACTGAACGAGCAAATGGCCATTCTGCTGATTTCGCATGATGTGGGAACAATTTCATTTTTTGTAAAAACTATTGCTTGTGTAAACCGGAACGTGCATCATCACCCGAGCAACGTCATCAGCGAAGAACAACTGACCTCGTACAATTGCCCGCTGCAAATTATTACTCACGGGAACATCCCACATACTGTATTGAAATTACACGACGAACACGAACATCATGGACATAATCATTGAGCTATTTAGCTATGACTTTTTTGTAAATGCATTTCTGGCATCACTGCTGGCAGCCATTTCGTGCGGAATTGTAGGTACCTACATTGTTTCGCGCCGGATAGTTTTCATCAGTGGCGGCATCACCCATGCTTCATTCGGAGGAATCGGCATGGGATATTATCTGGGTATCAATCCATTGGTTGGCGCGGGTATTTTTTCTATTTTATCCGGAATGGGCATTCAATTGTTCAGCAGCAAAGGAAAGGTGCGCGAAGACTCATCGATTGCGATCTGGTGGTCGCTCGGGATGGCCATTGGGATCATTTTTGTATATATGACTCCCGGATATGCGCCCAACCTGATGAGTTATTTATTTGGGAGCATTCTCACGGTTTCAACCACCGAAATCTGGCTGATGCTGGGACTGGCCGTTATTATCATTCTGTTTTTTACCCTTTTTTACCGGACGATTCTGTATATTTCGTTTGACGAAGATTTTGCTAAAACCTCTGATCTGCCAGTAACCCTGTTCAATTATTTGCTGATGATCCTGATTTCGCTGACCATCGTTTTAAACATCCGGGTGGTTGGAATTATCCTGATTTTATCGCTGCTTACCATACCACAGGCCACCGCAAATGTCCTTACACGTGAATTTGGCAGAATGATGTTTTATTCCGTAGGATTTGCCTTTCTGGCATCGTTTATTGGTTTGCTGATTTCCTATTTCGCCGATATACCTTCCGGAGCAACGATCATTTTTACTCAGGTGGTACTTTTTGGAGTGGTAAAGCTGATTAAGGCTTTGGTCTGAACAAAGAATTAAAGCGACCGTCATGACCGACACCCTAAACAATACAGTCAATTGTTTACACTGCGGCAAAAGCTGGGATAAAACGCTGCTTTCACGATCGTGCAGCAACTGTTTCGCCTGCACCGGCTGCGAAGCTTATATTTGTCCGGAGTGCCGTTACGAAACTGTAATCACACCACCAAGACCGATGAAATGGAATCAGAAAGAGTAATAAAGAAACCAAAAAGAGAGAAGTAATCCTTCTCTCTTTTTGGTTCGAATATCAAACTATTTAGTCGTTTTCGTCATAAAACGTTTTCCAAGCCATCTTCGTACAGGTACATCATAAAGTTTCAGGCTGGCGTATGCAATAGTTATGCTTAAGAAAAGTACAAGTAGTGCATTTGGCCAGGCTTTTCCCATTGGAACATTATTGTCAACTACCCAGGCAGTAAAAATGTAAATCAAAGGATAGTGAATGATGTATATTGGATACGAAATATCACCAAAGAACTTACACAGGGTTGAAGCAAATTTTCCTTCCACCACGCCACTTGCACCAAGATATACGATCAATGGGAAAATAAATATAATACTGAATGAATCATAAAGACCATTCATCCATAAGTGCTCACTTCCACCAATTCTCGGGATCGAGAAAACCAATACAACGAGTAAGCTACTCCAAAAGAATGCGTATTTAATCCGTCCCGGTTTGCTGATCCGTGAAAGTAAAAGTCCGGCAAAGAACGGGTACAATAATCTGGTAAACCCAATGCGAAGTTGAGTAGAGTCGACTGACCAACCACCGATAATATCACCATTTGGACTTGTTACAGCCAGGTGAATCAGAGCACAACCTGCTATGAAAACAAAAACAGCCAATAATTTATTCGAAAATTTCCGAACAATAAGGGCGTAAAGAATATTGGCAATGTATTCGAAGAAAAGTGACCAGGCCGGACCATCGAGCGGATGCATTTCTTGCCAGCCCCGGATATCTAAGGAGAGTGGTACCGGAATCAACGTGAAGCCAATGACCATAACCAGCAACATTTTCCAAACAGGAACGGTGCTTATTCCGGGAAACAATATTGGGGAAGCGCTGTAATAAAACCCGATTGCGCCGATAATCATCCCCATAACAATCATTGGATGAAGCCTGATCAGACGCCGTTTGAAAAAACTTTTCAATGTCATTTTTCCCCAACGGTCGTCATATGCATAGCCAATTACAAATCCTGAAAGGACAAAGAAAAAATCAACTGCCAGGTAACCGTGGTTTATGATTTGCTTCAGATGATCGCCTCCGGTAAAAGCCTCCAGAAGGTGGAAAGCTACAACCATTACTGCTGCCACCCCCCGAAGTCCATCGAGGATATCATAGTGGCTTTTTGAATCGGGGAAGACAGAAAGTCGTTTAATTGCTGAGTTCATTTTTTAAGCTTTTAGTTTAGTTTATTCAGTAACTTAAATGGATATCCAATAATTGAATTTAATCATAAAAATATTTTTCGGATAAAGGTCAAACATTTTGCTGTATCCCTGATTAAAAGCGAAAGGCCCGCCTTGTTCAAAGCCGGTTCTATCCTGCGCCCAGACGATATAAAAGGTAGATCCCGGGCGATATTCCCAACGAACGACCAGATTGCTCCTGAACTGATGAAAATTAAAATCAGGATTATCAATACTGTAATCAACAACGCCATCCTGATTATCATCAAAATTATAGCTGTTGTCAATTTTTTCAGGCGACAGAATTGCAAACCGGTTGTAGTAATCCGAATCAAGCGGCTTGTCGACTTTCTTAAAGTCGGTATATTTTCCGATTGAAACAAAAGGGCTTCCATAGTATTGAATGGTCAACTCTGGTGTAAGAGCTAAATCCATCCGGAAGGTAATTCCCCAATTACGGTTGTCAATACTTCCCAATAGATAGGTTTTGGTACTTTCAGGATTCCCGAACTGATTTAAATACTGCAATTCGTCTTTGTTTTCCTGATACGAAGGTCGCAACGAAAGAACCAGATTTGACCAGGGCCGGTAACTGAATTCAGTAGAGAAAGAAGAATTATGAGAGTTCCCAGCTAATCGGTTATTAAACTCACCATTGATACTGAAAAATAATTTCTTTGAACTGTTTGTTTGAAGGAAATAAGAAAAGCTCATCAAATCTGGAATTTTCATTGCCGGTCCGCCCCGTAAAATCCATTCATCAACAGTTCTGAATTTGTATTGTCCACTTAATTGCGCGGCCCAGCCGTTCATGAATTCACCTTGAGCCCCCAATGAAGCCATTGAAAACAAGCCAGTGCCATGAGCATTCCATGCATTCTGTTGATACAGATTAAAGTTATAATTCTTAAAAATCCAGGAATTCTCTGTTTCGAAGTATGAAACAGTTGTATTGTTTTTGGTGATATTCGAAATAGTCATGTAACCCAAATCGTTTAGCTCAAGGCCGGGCGATCTCATATTGATTTCTTCGTTATACCGCCAATGCCCTTTGCTCCATTTTCCAATTTTTAATGATGCCCCGAATCCATTTAGCGCTGTGCGGGTGGTATCAAAAGAAACACCGCTGGCATTAGGCCGCTGGTAATAACGGGCTGATGAAGTCTGAAGTTTGCTGATCGCGTCAGAATCTCCGTTAATGCTGCTTCCAATGGTCTTTACTTCAAAAAAGTATTTCCGGTTGTTCCAATACCTGGTGAAATCTAAACCATATGTCAATGAATTCCTCGAAAGAAAATTCAGGTAATCTTCGTTGATAAAGCGGTGCGAATGTGTTAAAATTCCTCCAATGATTGTATTTCCTTTGTCGAACTCTTTCTGAACCCGTCCGATAAAATAATTCGTTAATGGTTCCGCAACCTGACTGAAATTCTGGTTATTAGCATAAATATCGGCCATTTCTTTTGAAGTAACCGATTCGATTATGCCCAGGGAAAGTCCATCGGAGGTTTTACCTGATAATTTTAAAGCTCCTGCAATGGTTGTATTTTCTGGCATACGAACCGTTTCGTATCCTGGTGTATAAGAAGGTGCATGACCAATCCGGCGCGTATAAAATAACTGGTCGTTATCGAATGTGAAATCAAAAATACTTTTGCCCTCTACAAAAAACGGCCTTTTTTCTTCAAAATAAGTTTCGAAGGCCGAAAGGTTCATCACCGAAGGATCGGCTTCAACCTGTCCAAAATCAGGATTTATGGTGGCATCTAAAGTGAAATTGTTTGTTATTCCTATTTTGGCATCGAGGCCTCCCAAACCATTAAAGTCGGAACCAGTAGCAAATGGATTTCCATTCACTTTTTTCGAAGTTGTAAATTTACCTGAAACATAGGGTACAAATTCGATCCGTTTAGCTTTTTTCAGACCTTTCAAACCATGCACTTCGCCGAATGTATAAACGATTCCCGTTCCATCGTTTGCAACTAAATTCCAATGTTCTTCTTCCTGAAGCCGGTCAATTTTTCGCCACGAATTAAATCCCCAAACCTGCTCTTCAGCCGGACCGTACCTTAACTGACTGAGTGGAATCTGGAATTCGGCAGTCCAGGCTGAATCTTCATAAGCGACTTTACCATACCAAACGGCATTCCAGTTCACATCCCATCCGTCGTTTTGAAGCCACACATCCAATTTTTGACCCGTCGAAGTGAGATCAAATTCGAAAGCCGTCCGATGGTCAAAGTAGCTATCGAAATGGACACCAACTATATCACCGTCAAAATTATCGCGTCGCCCCAATCTGTGGCTAATTTTAGTCATGTCATCGTAAGCACGGATTGCGACAAACACGTTCTTATCGTCATAGAGCGCTTTAATTTCTGTCCGGCAACTTGGTTTGCCTTTATATGCAGGGATAAATTGTGTGTAATTGCTTTGCCATTCTCCCAACTTCCAGCAGCTATCATTCAATGCTCCATCAATTACTGGGGGAATAGAAATTCGGGTGATATTGTAATTCCTTTTCTGCTGAAGTACAGTATCTTCCGGAGCTAAATTGAAGATTCTATTCGCTGAAGATACTTGAAAACAACAGAAAAGGAAAAGCAATGCCAGGATTAGCCAATTTTTCATAGAAAATTTCCACTTGTTTGCAATCAAATTTCAATCTCTCAATTTTGTAAAAGTAATATTTTGTTTCATTTTTGAAAGGCTAGATCATTGACACATTCAAATCAGATATTCTGTCTGAATAAATTTCCAAAGCTGGTATTTCTATTGTTTTTTTTTGACACTCCACTTTGGATTTTATCACCAAGCCAATTGATTTTCAAATTCGATTTGGGTGATGCCAGCCTCTTTTACTGCCGAAGAATCGGACATACTCCAACTTTCACACTTGAATTGGGTGAGAATGAATATCTAAAATTTCCGGATAATACATCCATACTTAGCGCAGTAAAAGTCAGCGGGAAAAGCTCCATTGGTTTAGCTGTTGGTATCCTTCAAAGTTTAACTGCCGGTGAAAATGCCCAATTGTATTCAGGAGGAAAAGAGAATAATGTTCGGGTTGAACCATTAACAAGTTAAGTTATACCGTTGGTAGTGTTCAGCAGGATTTTAAAGAAGGGAATACTGTCTTAGGAGGAATATTTACTTCAACTAACCGGTTTATAAACGATTCACAACTTGAATTTCTGAACCAGAATGCATTTACAGGTGGAATTGATTTTTTAACTCAGTGGAACGACAAGAAATTTTTCTTGGATGCCAAACTGATTGCCAGTTCGATTGACGGAAGCCCCGAAGCCATGCGGAACTTACAATCTGGATTTTAACTTTAGTCAATTCCGATCAAATCTGGTGTTTCGATGGGAATACCGCCCCGGATCGCAAGTGTTTTTTGTGTGGGGAAATGAGCGGACTGCCTGGAAAAATGAACATATTGCGCCAGTTGGCAAAACTGTCAATCAGTTGTCATACGTATTTCCAAACAATATTTTCCTGATTAAGCTGAGCTATTGGTTTGCGTTGTAAAAAATTATAATTCAGATTTGAAGTATTTGTTTTTACAAAAACTAATGACAAATGAGTTCTAAAATGCTTCCCAAAAAATATTTCCGGTGATTTAGAGACTGTTTAAATTTTATTTTTTAATTCTATTAAGCATTAGTTTTATCATTGCAAACTGAATCATAGCTTCACTTGTGTCTGTTCTGTATTCGAAGTCTTTACTTAACCTTCGATAACTTTCAAACCAGGCAAACGTTC
>DASRMB010000071.1:0-17650 GCA_035648135.1 Prolixibacteraceae bacterium | reverse complement strand
AGACTTTTATGTGATGTCAAACATCATAGAATAAACGGTTTGTTCTGCACGGGGCAACGCTTAAATTTAGCAAATTCCCAAGTTATTCATATATGGGCTGCATGCCAACATACTGAGGGACTTTTATGTAACTACTTTTTTAAAACCGATGCTATTCCGTCCGAAAAAAAGTCAAAGCGTTGTTCAGCTACATACCGCGGACGTTTTTCACTTTCTTATTATCTCTTTCTACAAATATTTCGCACCTCTGGTGCTGAAGACCGCCAGTTATTCTTTTAGGGCTGTATGCCAACATACTGAGGGACTCTTCTGTAACTACATTTTTGATTGTGAAATCCATTCGGTCCGAAAGAAGGTTTATGCCTTGAAAAACTCTTTCGCCCGAACGGTTTCCTTCGCCTCATCCCTTTTTCTATAAATATCGTTCCCCAATGGGGCACTGTTATTCTGATAGGTAAAAGTGCCAGCGGAACTAATTCATTCTAATCGGGCAAAACGTTTAATTGGTTCTTGCTCCAGAGGAGCAACATATTTATAGAAAGAATAAATAGCTGATGACAATCGTCCGAGAGACATAGTCGAACAAGGATTTGCCCTGCTTTCGGACGAAATAGAAACGACCTTAAAAAAGTAATTACATAAAAAACCAGGTACGCATTATTGTGATGATCCTCAAATTTAAACAGCTTCTTATATTTTGACATAGATTGTCAGGCTTTTTTGTTTGGTCTAAATGAATTATTTTTAAATCATTTGGACACTTACTTAGTAGTAAGTATATTTGCCGCATTGTTGCATTAAAAAAAATGAAATGTCAATAACCAGGGAGAAAATAATGGAACTGGGAGAAAATCTGATTCGTTCCAAAGGTTATAATGCGTTTAGTTACCAGGATATTTCATCTGAATTGGGAATAAAAAATGCAGCTGTTCATTATTATTTTCCTTTTAAGGAAAATCTGGGAACCAGCATTGTAAAAACTAATATTCAACGTTTTGAAGAAATGGTTGAAAACATGAACAGCCTTAGGTTCGACGAATTACAACAACTCGAAACGTTTATCAAAATTTACATCAAGAGTCACCGGGAGCAAAAACTTTGCATTCTTGGTTCTTTGGGACCTGACTTTAATACCTTAAGTGAAACAACTAAAGCAGAACTTAAAAGGATGACCGAAATTATTCTGAAATGGCTTTCCGGAATTCTCTTATCCGGAAGAGAACAAAAGATTTTTGCATTCAACGAAGATCCCGGCAATAGAGCTTTTGTTATACTTTCAAGCCTGATTGCAAGTCTGCAGTTGTCCAGAATTCTTGATGTAAAAGATTATAAGGGTGTTTTTCAGACGATTACAGATGATTTGAAACCTTGAATAATATCGGTTCTTCAAATGAGTCAGTAGATCGATAAATCAGTAATAATAAATTGAAAATTAAAGCAAACTATATGAAACGCGCAGTAATAACAGGAATAGGTGCAATAACGCCAATTGGAAATAATGTTGGTGATTTCTGGGAAGGTTTGATTAGCGGTAAAAGTGGTGCTGCTGCAATCACTAAATTTGATACAACAAATCATAAAACTAAATTTGCCTGCGAAGTCAAAGGTTTTGATCCTTTGCAATATTTCGAAAAGCAGGAAATACGAAAACTGGATTTGTTTACTCAATTTGCTCTGGCTGCTGCCGATGAAAGTATAAAAGATTCCGGATTAGATCTGGAACAGTGTGACCGGAATCGAATTGGAGTTATCATTGCGAGTGGAATTGGTGGAATGCAAACCTTTGAAGAAGAAGTTTTGAGCTTCGCAAAAAATGAGGGTAATCCCAGATTCAATCCGTTTTTTATAACGAAAATGATTCCTAATATAGCAACTGGTCATATTTCAATCCGTTATGGATTGCATGGAATCAGTTATTCGATCGCTTCAGCCTGTGCCTCATCCAACAATGCGATTGCCAATGCATTGGATCTTATCCGGTTGGGGCGGGCAAATGTTATTGTTGCCGGTGGCGCTGAAGCTCCTGTAACACAGGCTTCTATTGGCGGTTTTAATTCGATGAAGGCACTCTCCACATTAAATACCTCTCCGGAAACAGCTTGCCGGCCTTTTGACAAAGCACGTGATGGTTTTGTGGCAGGAGAAGGCGCCGGAATTCTTGTCATTGAGGAACTTGAACATGCTTTGAAGCGTGGTGCAAGAATATATTGCGAACTGGTTGGTTATGGTGCCGCTTCTGATGCATATCACGTTGCCGCAACTCATCCTGATGGATTAGGAGCAGTGCTGGCCATGGAAGGTGCATTGGCTGATGGCGGTCTGACGGAGGCCGATGTTACCTATATTAATGCCCATGCGACATCAACACCTATCGGAGATATTAGTGAGTGCAGGGCTATCGGAAAAGTGTTTAGTCATTCGCTGGATCGTATTCAAATCAGTGCAACCAAGTCAATGACAGGCCATTTGTTGGGAGCTGCCGGAGCAATCGAGGCCATTGCATGTATCAAATCAATCGAAAATAATATCATTCCGCCAACCATCAACCTAAATGAGATCGATCCTGAAATTAATTCCCAATTGGATTTTACCGCATCACAGGCCAGAAATAGAGAAGTCAATGTGGTCTTGAATAATACGTTTGGCTTTGGTGGCCATACGACTACAACCGTTTTTAAAAAATATTCGAAGTAAGGTATTTTGATTGTTCCGTTTCCTGTAAATCCCATCGTTATTTGAAATGAAATTTTAATCCGGAAAGTAGCAAACCTGAACTTGTCTTTGATAGTTTTGTGGCGATAAAAAATGTAATCATTTCACATCAACTGATTTGAGCGTTGAATCGGAGAGACTGGATGAAAATAACGGGTGCTACAGGGATTGGCTTTTTGCTTACCAGAAATATTTATGCAGAAAATTTTAAAATGCGGGAAAATAATTCGATTGGCCTTAAAGTGTTTGATTTGACCAAAGCCAATTTCGGTTCTGAATTTAAGTGGGGAGTTGCAGCATCATCCTATCAAACAGAAGGCGGATGGGATGCGGATGGGAAAGGAGAATCGAACTGGGATTATTTTTCGCGTAAGTCCGGAAAAATTGAACGGGGAGAAAATGCTGACGTTGCAGCCGATTTTTACCACAAATATGAGGAAGATATTGACCTGATAAAGGCCATGAATTTCAATGTATTCCGGTTTTCAATTTCATGGCCACGTATTTTACCTCAGGGTACAGGTGAAGTGAATCAGAAAGGACTGGATTTTTACCACCGGGTAATTGATAAATGTATATCGGTCGGTGTCGAACCCTGGATTACTATTTACCATTGGGATTTGCCACAGGTATTCGAATCACAGGGTGGCTGGGCCAATCGCAAAATTCTGGACTGGTTTTCTGAATTTACCGAAGTTGTAACTAAAGAGTATTCAGGCAAAGTAAAAAACTGGATGGTTATCAACGAACAACTTTCGTTTGTCGGAGCTGGCTATCTGGCCGGCGTTCTTGCTCCCGGTAAAAAAAGTATTAAAGCTTTTCTGAAAGCGGTGCATCATTCGGTGCTTTGCAATGCCGAAGGAGGCCGGATAATCCGCAAAAATATTTCTGAAGCCAATATTGGAACTACGTTTTTAACCGCTTATATAGAACCCGTTGATCAGCAGAAAAAGAATATGGAAGCGGCCATGCGTGTTGATGCTGCAGTGAACCGTCTTTTTGTTGAGCCAGCTTTGGGTCTGGGTTATCCTGAAGATACACTTCCGGTATTGAAAAAAATCAGGAAATATTATGAAGCTGGCGACGAAGAACGGATGGTATTCGATTTCGATTTTATTGGTATTCAGTATTATTTCAGAACGGTTGTTGAGAAATCGATAATTCCCGGAATTCGTGCTAAAGAAGTCAAAGCTTCGGAACGTGGTGTGCCTTTTAATGAAATGGGAGGTGAAATTTATCCGGAAGGATTGTATCATATCCTTAAAAAGTTCAGTCAGTACAAAGGAATCAGGAATTTACTTGTAACTGAAAACGGAACCTGCCTTCCGGATCAGCTTGAAAACGGAAAAGTTCATGACCCGGATCGAATAAAGTACTTCGAAGATCACCTGACTGCCATTTTAAAAGCCAAACAGGAAGGTGTCAATGTCAACGGCTATTTTGTATGGTCGCCAACCGACAATTTTGAATGGGATAAAGGTTTCCGCACCCGTTTCGGATTAGTTTATATCGATTTTCAAACGCTGCAAAGAACCATGAAAGATTCAGGTTCCTGGTTTCAGGAGTTTTTGAAATAAAAACCGGTTTCCCTTTTTATTTACTGGTGTTTATGATTCCCGATATCTCTGGTTTTCTCAGAGTTGCTACTCTTTGCTTAGTCTGATCTCTTTAATCCTGACTTGTGCGTCCGGGTAGGGTAAAAAGTGTTCCTGAAGTATTCAGGAATGTCCTTTAACAACAATCTTAATGATTTTCAGGTTCAGTACAAAAAAACGGATGATTTGCCAGGGAATAAAATTTCGCCAGAATAGTGTTGTTTTGGTTGGCATGGGTGCGTAATGCTCTTGAACATAGCCTCTTTTTACGGTTTTCATAATTGAAGTTTTTTTACAGACATTAAATTACCATTTTTTATTCGAACAATTATTCCGGAAGCAGATACCAGAACGGATAGCCTTTGGCTTTGTGCAAAAACATATAGTGCATCGATAATTTCAACCAATGTCCTGCCAAACCCGGTTCTCCCATGGTATCGTTAATGTTGCGGCCCCATTTCGGATATTTTTCCCAATCGGGTACAATAGGCGAAACGGTCATTGCTGCCGAATTTCCATTCAGAAAACCATATCCGGCAGAAACGATGCAGGCAGCTCCCATTTTCCCCATCGAAGCCCGGTGATCCATCTTGGGGTTTCCGGTTTTGATCCATTCGGTAATATTCTGAGCTACAATTTTCCCCATAACTCCTGAAGGCATTCCTGTTCGTGGAGCAGTTGGAAAAATACCTGTTCCATTTTTACTTTTTAGCGGTTTCGAAATCGTATGCGGGGGAGCAAAGGCAATTCCCGGAGCGAAAATATTCGGATAATCAGGGTTCTGGTATGTCGACGGCCAGTCGTCGATGGTCCATTCTTCGTATGGTTTGCCCGAATAATCGGCATCCACTTTCATCAGGTTGTTGGGCATAAAAACATGCGAGGTGATATCTTCTTCAATGTGATCATAAGCTTTAATGCCATGTCCTGAAAATGCCGGAATAAGCATTGCAAAATCGAATGATTCTTTTTTGTATTCACCGTCGAGTGTTTCGTAAAATACGTTATTGGGTTCTATTTTGTACACTCCTGCTTGTTTAATCCATTCAATGCCACGTTCGATGAAGAACGATTCAGTGAAAATTTTTGTTGAGGTGATATAGCCGCCTTTTTTGATGAAAGCGCCACCCATGCCAAAATCACCCAATTCAAATTCATTCGAAATCCATTTTATTTCGGCCATATCCCGCAATCCACGTTGCCTGATTTCGTGTTCCACATTCAGAATGTATTCAAATGCGGCGCCCTGACAGGTTGAAAGCGCATGCCCGGTACCAATCAGAAATTTTTGTTTTTCGCCGGCTTTCATTTTTTCAAAGCATTCCTGAAGTTTATTCCAGGTCTGACTGGCATGATCGTAGGAGCAAACCGACATGGTATGTTTTTCAGGTCCCAGTCCTTCAGTAGCGCCAAAGTTTAGTTTTGGTCCGGTTGCATTCACCAGAAAATCATACCACACCTCTTCTGTTTCACCTTTGCGTTCGGGATCCGTGTATTCAATTGAAATGAAAGCTTTGTCGCTGGTATTGTTGCCTTCCGGATGGATGGAAGTACAGCGGGCTTGCTTGAAAATAGTGCCCCAGCGTTTGTAAAGCGGCGCCAGTTTGAACCGAACCTGATCAACCGACATCCGGCCAACTCCAACCCAGATGTTCGATGGAGTCCATTGATAATACTGGTTGGGGGCAACTACAATGACTTCATGTTGTTTCGACAACCATTTACGCAAATAAGCTGAAGCGGTATGACCTGCGATACCTGCTCCCAATACTACAACTCGTGCCATAATAATATCTGAGTTTAAAATGGAAAATTCGTTGTTTCTATAGGGAATTAAGAAAAAAAACTATAGCACTGAAATTAATGTTTAATTCAATCGAAACCAACATTTGTTCAATAAAAATAGAAAGATGAGAAGAAATAGAATATAACTCCATTCTCTTTTCTGTTTTATAAAATCGCCCACAGGCATTTATACCTCTGTGCGATATGTTTGTAAATACCTTTTTTGTTGATTTTCATAATAATTGATTTTCTGGCTTGTTGTTTTAATTATATTATTCCTGAAATTCTATAGTTATTTGCTTCATCTGACTAAACTCGGATTGTTATGCAGTTCATCCCTTCTATTGTGCATCTTGTCCGATTATTATCTTAAATTGTGTTCCGAAAGGTTTCCTTTGCTGAAACCTTTAAACAATGTGATATGAAACGAATTATTTTATTCCTGCTTGTTTTGATCTTAGCTTGTCATACTTATGGAGAAGATTCTAATGCAGATTTATTAAAACAAGTAGAAGAACAGGTAAAACCCAAATTTCTGGATGGCGATGCACCTTTAAGGTATTCTTCGAATATTTTAATTAACAAACATTTCGGCAGCCGTTTTGTGGTTAAAATGGACGACAGCAACCAAACTAAACTGCTTTCCGGAAGAGGGTATTGCGAGCAGGTGAAGAACTTGATGGAGATTTGAGAAATATTATACCGGACTGTTTTAAGAAGCATTTTAAACTTTCCCCAAGTATAAATCTTCCAATGGAAATATCAAATCGTAGTTATTCCAATTCAAATTTCCGTCGATAATATCAAATAACTTAAACTGGGTTTCATCCAAATATTTTTGTATCGAAGGATGCAAAGAGTTCTCTAAGAATGGTTTAAAGTCGACCAGTCGCATGATTCCATCACTGAATAATAAGCGAATAGCAAAATCACCAATATAGTTTGCTGATTTAATCTCAATCAAATCAATCTGATAATCGTCATATTCTTCAACTATTTTCATTTGATGCGCGTGTTGATTTTTTCAAATTCGACATTTTTATGATACACAAAATAATCAATCCATTTTTGAACAATCTGATCTGCATAAACCTCCAGAAATTTTTCAAAATCCTTTAGTTTTGCTCCTTTTAATGGTCTGTAACCTTTTATTGGTTTAATCTTAATTTCAGTTATTCTTCCATCTACAATCAGAAATTCGGCCTTACTTTCAAATCCATCATATTTGCCATGAACGTGAATCGGTTCATGTTCGTTAGAATAGAAAAATATCAAAATTCATAAATTTTCAAAAATGCCAGGTATGATCTCTTTGTTTTGATAAATTTAATTTATTTTGAATCCTAAAGCAAGTTGCCATTTTTTAGAATTAAATTCACTGCTTGTTTTAACCTAAAACCTACGAAACATGAAATCTGCAATTCTAAATTTTTCCGTTTTAATCCTGATTTTTTCCGGATTAACATTTTCTATTCAATCTTCAGCACAAACTGGGGTGGGAGAGAAGGCACCAAAAGGAGCAGTCGTCTATTTTGACGGAACCTCACAAATGCTTCACAACAATTGGGAATACTGGGAAGGACCGCGTTTTTCAACAGAAATGCCGATTAAATGGCAAATTGTAACCGATCCAATTGATGGTGGAACAACTGTTAGCAGCAATGATCCAGCCGGAGCTGGCGGCAAATACGGAGCTGCTGATATTGTCACCAAACAAAAGTTCCGCGATTTTCGCTTACATGTGGAATTTCTGGTTGCAGCCAAGGGCGGAAACAGTGGCGTATATCTTCAGAACCGGTACGAAATTCAAATACTCGATGGTGATTCAACGGCACATGGAATGGCTGCTGTAATCAATGAAGAAGCTTCGCCTTATTCAGCATATAACGGAACCGGAAAATGGAATGCTTACGATATTGTTTTCAGGGCAGCCCGGTTTAAAGATGGAAAGTTGAATGAAAGTCCGATGGTAACCATGTATTTAAATGGTATAAAAGTTCACACCAATAAAACAATCAGCCAGGTTTTTGGTGGCCCCAATTCCGGAATTGACGGAGGAAATGATGGTGGCAAAGGAATTACTGACATTCCGGGAGGTATTAAATTACAATCCGAAGGTCATGAAGTGCTTTTCCGAAATGTCTGGGTAAAAGAACTTGACTTGAAAAAGGCAGACACGGATGTGAAATTCTAATCTATTATTCAAAAGGGGGAATTCCCTCTGCTGAATAAAAAAATCCAATTCAAAAAAAACATGAACTATCTACTGAAAATCTTGTTCCTATTTCTGAAATTCAAATAACATCGGGAATCGATTTAAAGACAATCTCATCTTTTTATTTGTAATCCGAATAAAAATGACTGTTTTATTTTCAGTTTAAAAAATAATAACCATATTTGCATCAAATTATTCAGAAATGACACGTTTTGCTAACATTTCCCTTCTTGGTTTCATTATCGGTATTCTCCTAATTTGGATGCACGAATGAGAATGGTATGGGTAAAACTATAAAAGCTTAAAAAAAGCCATTCTCATAACAGGGGATGGCTTTTTTTTATTGCATTTCAATGAAATGACACAACAAAATGAAGAATAATAAAGACAATAGTTTATTCATTAAATCGTTTCATACCCCCTCTCTTTTCTCAGAGAGGGGAAGCCTCTTGATTTCTTAAATCAAGGATTGAAACGAGATATTTTAAATTGAAACAACGAATAAAACAAATAGCTATGAGCGACAGATTGTATATTTTTGACACCACTTTACGTGACGGGGAGCAAGTCCCCGGGTGTCAGTTGAACACCGTAGAGAAAATCGAAGTTGCACGTGCGTTGGAAGAATTAGGTGTCGATGTAATCGAAGCCGGATTCCCGATTTCCAGTCCGGGCGATTTTAATTCAGTAGTTGAAATATCAAAGGCGGTTACCTGGCCAACCATTTGTGCCCTAACCCGCGCAGTAGAAAAGGACATTGATGTAGCAGCCGAATCTCTCAAGTTCGCAAAAAAAGGCCGTATCCACACCGGTATCGGAACTTCCTTCTATCACATACATTACAAACTGAATTCGAATCAGGATGAAATTATTGAACGCGCCATCGCAGCCGTAAAATATGCCAAAAAGTATGTGGAAGATGTGGAATTTTATGCTGAAGATGCCGGTCGTACAGAAAATGAATATTTGGCCCGTGTCGTTGAGGCTGTGATCAAAGCTGGTGCAACAGTGGTTAATATCCCGGATACAACTGGTTACACCATGCCTCATGAGTTTGGTGCCAAAATAAAATACTTGATCGACAATGTGCCGAATGTGCACAAAGCCATTTTATCGACCCATTGCCACAATGATTTGGGTATGGCTACTGCCAATAGCATCGCCGGAATCATGAGCGGAGCACGTCAGGTTGAGGTGACGATGAACGGAATTGGAGAACGCGCCGGAAATACTTCGCTTGAAGAAGTGGTAATGATACTGAAAAGTCGTTATGCGGTACTGAATATTGATACCAACATCAATACCAAAAATATTTACAAAACAAGCCGTTTGGTTTCGAACCTGATGAACATGCCGGTTCAGCCAAACAAAGCCATTGTGGGGCGCAACGCTTTTGCTCATTCCTCCGGAATTCATCAGGATGGGTTTTTGAAAAATCGCGAAAACTATGAAATAATGAACCCAACTGATGTGGGAATTAATGAATCGAGCATTGTTTTGACTGCCCGCAGCGGACGTGCAGCATTGAGACATCGGCTGGAACTTATGGGTTTCGAACTTGATAAGGAAAAGCTTGACGAAGTTTACGATAAGTTCGTGAAATTAGCAGATAAAAAAAAGGATATCAAAGACGACGACGTGGCTGCCTTGTTAGGCGACGTGAAACAGAAGGAACGTCGTATCAAGCTTGACTTTCTGCAGGTGGTTACCGGAAAAGGATTGGTACCAATCGCAAATGTAAGATTAGACATTGCCGGGGAAATACTTGATGCCACAGCTTCCGGAAATGGTCCGGTTGATGCAGCACTGAAAGCCGTGAAGAAAATAATTCACCGCAAAGTGATTCTGGAAGAATTCCTGATTCAGGCCATTACCCACGGTAGTGATGACTTAGGTAAAGTGCACATGCAGGTAAAACACGAAGAAGGTAATTACCATGGTTTTGGTGCAAATACCGACATTATTACCGCTTCGGTGGAAGCCTTTCTGGATGCCATTAACAAAATTCCGGGAGCTAACAGAGCCAAGAGCGAATAGGAAGCCTCCCCCGACCCCTCCAAAAGAGGGGTAAAAAACAGGTACAGTTGAAACAAAGCGCTTTATCCTTTGCCTTCAGTTTCAACTGACGGACATGATATAATAATTAATAAAATTCAATAATAGCAACGCCTGCTTCCCTCTCCCCCGGAGAGGGGCTGGGGGTGAGGCTTTTAATAAATAATAATGGAAGCAAAAACTTTATTCGACAAAATTTGGGAAACGCACGTAGTCAAACAGGTTGAAGGCGGCCCAAGTGTTTTATACATCGACCAGCATTTGATTCACGAAGTGACCAGTCCGGTTGCATTTCTTGGTCTGGAAAAACGTGGATTGAAAGTGCTTTGTCCGGAGAAAACTGTTGCCACTCCCGACCACAACGTCCCAACCATCAATCAGCACCTGAGCATTAAAGACGAGTTGTCGCGCAATCAGGTTGAAATGCTGAAGAAAAATTGTACGAATCATGGTATCGTTTATCACGGTTTGGGAACAGAAGGTCATGGAGTGGTTCACATCATCGGGCCTGAAATGGGGATTACCCAACCCGGAATGACCATCGTTTGCGGTGACAGCCATACCTCAACCCACGGTGCTTTCGGAGCAATTGCTTTCGGAATCGGTACAAGCGAAGTTGAAATGGTTTTTGCCAGTCAGTGTATTATGCAGCCGAAGCCAAAGAAGATGTTGATCTCGGTAAACGGAAAATTAAATAAAGGCGTTACTGCAAAAGATATCGCACTTTATGTAATCGCACAGATTTCAACTTCAGGAGGAACAGGCCACTTTGTGGAATTCGCCGGAACTGCTATTGAAAGTTTATCGATGGAAGGCCGCATGACACTTTGCAACATGAGCATCGAATGTGGTGCACGTGGTGGTATGATTGCTCCTGACCAAACCACTTTCGACTACGTGAAAGGTCGTCAGTTCGCGCCCAAAGGTGAAGACTGGGATAAAGCTTTGGCATACTGGAAAACTTTAAAATCGGATGCTGACGCAGTTTTCGATACTGAATATGTGTATGATGCGGCCAACATTGAACCGATGATTACGTTCGGTACTAATCCGGGAATGGGAATTGGTATTTCGCAAAATGTTCCGAACAGCGATAAGCTGACTGGTTCAGACAAACTGACCTACGAAAAATCGCTGAAATACATGGGTTACGATCAGGGCGATAAAATGGTTGGGAAACAAATCGACTATGTTTTCGTCGGAAGTTGTACCAACGGACGTATCGAGGATTTCCGGGTATTCGCCAATGCTGTGAAAGGCAGGAAAAAAGCGGATAACGTAACTGCCTGGATTGTTCCCGGATCGCGCGCTGTGGAAAAACAAATTATTGCTGAAGGATTGGTTGAAATTTTGGAAGCTGCAGGTTTTGAACTGCGTCAGCCTGGATGCTCAGCTTGTCTGGCTATGAACGACGATAAAATTCCGGAAGGAAAATATTCAGTATCTACCTCGAACCGCAACTTCGAAGGCCGCCAGGGACCGGGTGCACGCACATTGTTAGCCAGTCCGCTAACTGCCGCCGCCGCTGCTGTAACCGGACGGATTACTGATCCCAGAGAGTTTCTATAATTCGGCAGATATCCTTTGCCGTTGGCTTTAGCTAACGGATTGAGGAACTACAAGAATCCCGGGCTTTAGCCCTTACATTTGTGGCTAAAGCCAAAAATCATTTTTGCAATTTATCCGTCAGCTAAAGCTGACGGCAAAGAAAAAAATAAAAAGAACAAAATGGCCTACGATAAATTTACAACATTAACATCGCCGGCAGTTCCGCTGCCCATCGAAAATATTGATACCGACCAGATTATACCGGCTCGTTTCCTGAAAGCCGTTGAACGCAAAGGTTTTGGCGATAACCTGTTTCGCGACTGGCGGTACGATAAAAGTAACCAGCCAATAGCTGATTTCCCGCTGAATCAAACCAAATATTCAGGCAAGATTTTGGTTGGTGGTAAAAACTTCGGAAGTGGTTCAAGCCGCGAACACGCTGCCTGGGCAATTTACGATTATGGTTTCCGCGTGGTGGTTTCCAGCTTCTTTGCCGATATTTTTCAGGGAAATGCCTTGAACAATGGGATACTTCCGGTGGTTGTATCACCAGAGTTTCTGGAAAAAATATTTGCTGAGATTGAAAAAGATCAGAACACAACGTTCGAGGTTGATCTTCAAAGTCAGAAATTCACCATCAAAGCGACTGGCGAATCGGCTGATTTTACCATCAATCCATATAAAAAGATTTGTATGACAAATGGGCTTGACGATATCGATTATCTGGTTGATATGAAAGAAGAAATCGCTGCCTTCGAAAAAAGATAAAACACAAAGAATACCAAGTCAGGCACAAAGAACACCGAGTTGATTTCTTTGTGTCCTTCGTGGTTAAATTATTTCTTATGACAGGAAAAGTAGTCGAGGTTAAATATCAGGAGCTTAGCATCATGGATACCACGCTCAGGGATGGAGAACAGACATCGGGAGTGTCGTTTACCGACATGGAAAAACTTAGTGTCGCCCGGATTTTGCTGGAAGATGTGAAAGTTGACCGTATCGAAATTGCCTCAGCCCGCGTTTCTGAAGGTGAATTCCTTGCAGCTAAAAGAGTAATGGCCTGGGCAAAAGAAAAAGGGCATTTGTCAAAAGTGGAGATTCTTGGATTTGTTGATGGTAAAACATCGCTCGACTGGATTAATTCTGCAGGCGGAAAAGTCCTGAATCTATTGTGTAAAGGTTCGTATAAACACGTCACCCAGCAACTCCGGAAAACTCCGGAACAGCATATTGAAGACATCAAAAAATCGGTTGCCTATGCCGAAGATTTGGGTATTTCAGTTAATGTTTACCTTGAAGACTGGTCGAATGGAATGCGTAATTCAAAAGATTACGTACATTTTATGGTTTCCGAATTGCTGAAGTTAAAGGTCGATCGAATCATGTTACCCGATACGCTTGGAATTCTTGATCCGGATGAAACCTATGAGTTTTGCCGCGAGATGATTGAATCATTTCCTGATGCACGTTTCGATTTCCATGCGCACAACGATTACGACTTGGCCTGTGCTAATGTTTTTCATGCCATCAAAGCCGGAATCCGCTGTGTGCACACCACCGTTAACGGACTGGGCGAACGGGCTGGAAACGCACCGCTTTCAAGTGTGATTGCTACGGTAAAAGATCACCTGAAGATGGAAACAAAGGTGAATGAAACCCAGCTTAATAAAATTTCGAAGCTGGTCGAATCGTTCTCCGGAATCCGCATCCCAACGAATAAACCTTTGATCGGTGAATTTGTATTTACTCAATGCAGTGGGATTCATGCCGATGGCGACAGTAAAAACAATTTGTATTTCAATGATTTGCTTCCCGAACGTTTTGGTCGTACCCGTGTTTATGCGCTTGGAAAAACTTCAGGAAAAGCCAACATCAAAAATAATCTGGAAGATTTGGGTATTGAACTCGATCCGGCTTCACTCAAACTGGTGACCGACCGGATTATCGAATTGGGTGACCGAAAAGAAACCGTAACAATCGAGGATCTTCCATACATTGTTGCCGATGTACTGAATTATGAAGATAGCGAATCTGCCATCACACTGATCAATTATTCGCTGTCGAGTGCCTTGGGGATGCGACCTTCAGCAACGGTTAGTTTTCAGATTAAAGGTGAAAACTATGAAGCAACAGCTGCCGGTGATGGAATGTATGATGCATTTATGAATGCGGTTAAATCGGTGTACAGTGAGTTGAAAAAACCATTTCCGAAATTGCTGGACTATACGGTTACTATTCCCCCCGGAGGGCGAACGGATGCATTGGTTGAAACGTTGATAACCTGGGAACAGGGTCACGAGTTTAAAACCCGTGGACTGGATTCTGATCAGACGGCCGCTGCTATTAAGGCTACCATGCGTATGCTCAATTTGATTGAGAAATAGTTTAAAGTTCCAGGTTTCAAGTCTCGGTCGCTAACAGAAATGTTTTGGATATTGAGACTTCATCCTTAGATATTATATTACTGAATGAATTCACAACAAATAAAATCAACGCCGGAAGCTATTCGAAAGAATTTCGACCAGCAGGTTGAACGTTTTTCGAATATCGAAACGGGGCAAACCACTGCCATTGATTCGCCTTTGTGCATGGAATTAATTTCCAGATCGGCCGCATTATTAAATCCTGATGCCAAACGTGTCATGGATTTGGGCTGCGGTGGTGGAAACTATGCCGTTAAAGTGACTTCCTTTTTCCCGGAAGCCGATTGCACCTTAATCGATTTGAGTGCAAACATGCTCGCCAAAGCAAAAGAACGTGTGGAGAAAAATACTTCAGGAACGGTTACTTCGGTTCAGGGGGATTACCGCAATATTCCTTTGGAAGAAAATTCTTACGATGTAATTACTGCCGGAACAACGCTTCACCACCTGCGCGAAGATCAGGAATGGGAATTGGTATTCACAAAAATCTATCATGCACTAAAACCTGGTGGAACGTTCTGGATCAACGATATCGTGATTGGCGAAACTGCCATTTTAAATCAAATGATGCTGGCCGGATGGATTGGTGAACTTAAGAGACATCATTCCGATGAGGAAATTGAGATGTATATGGGACGTTATGAATCGGAAGACACTCCACGAACGCTCAGTTTTCAGCTTGAACTGATGAAAAAAGTCGGATTTTCGAAAACTATAGTTCTGCACAAACATTTTAACTTTGCAGCCTTTGGCGCGATAAAATAAAAGCCACTCTCCAACCTCTCCCCAAAAGTGAGAGGCTGGTTCAGTGAAAATTCAGACCGGCTGCTCAATGAATGTCAATCACACCAAAACCCCGAAGGGGTGAAATATGAATAACCGCGGGTGAAACCCGTGGCTGAAATGAACATCAAAATACAGAACCCTGAAGGGGTTCAATATCAAAAGGTAAAGAATAAAAAAACCAAAAATATGAAACTCAAATTAGCCATTCTTCCCGGCGATGGGATCGGTCCTGAAATTATCGATCAGGCCATGAAAGTAGTGAAGGCAGTTGCTGCCAAATATAACCACGAACTGGAATACGAATATGCACTGACCGGTGCCTGTGCCATCGATGAGTTTGGTGCGCCTTATCCGGATGTAACTCACGATTTGTGTATGAATTCGGATGCCGTTTTATTTGGTGCCATTGGCGACCCCAAATACGATAACGACCCGAAAGCGACTGTTCGTCCGGAACAAGGTTTGTTACTGATGCGCAAAAAACTGGGATTGTATGCCAACATTCGTCCGGTTGTAACTTTCCCGTCGTTGTTACACAAATCACCACTTCGTCGCGAATTGATTGAAGGCGCCGATTTTGTGGCCATCCGCGAATTAACCGGAGGTATTTATTTTGGTGAAAAAGGTCGTCTGGATAACGGAAATACCGCTTTCGATACGTGTACTTATACCCGCGTTGAGGTTGAACGTATTCTGAAACTGGGGTACGAATATGCCATGAAACGTAAGAAAAAACTGACGGTGGTTGACAAAGCCAATGTTTTGGAAAGTTCACGTCTTTGGCGCGAAGTAGCTCAGGAAATGGCTCCGACTTTTCCGGAAGTAACTACTGAATACATGTTTGTGGACAATGCCGCCATGCGAATAATTCAATGGCCTAAAGACTTTGATGTGATGGTAACCGAAAATATGTTCGGTGATATCCTGACCGACGAGGCCAGTGTAATTACCGGTTCACTTGGATTATCTCCATCAGCTTCTATTGGAATTCACACTTCGGTGTTCGAACCAATTCACGGATCGTATCCACAGGCGGCAGGTAAAAATATTGCCAACCCGGTTGCAACCATTTTATCGACTGCTATGATGTTCGAATATGCATTCGATCTTCAGGCTGAAGGCGCCATAATCCGGAAAGCTGTTGATGCTTCACTGGACGCTAAGGTGGTAACGATTGACATTGCCGAAGAAAAATCTTACTCGACTTCGGAAGTTGGCGACTGGATTACGGACTGGATTGTAAAAAACTAAAGGCGAAGCGGTTTTGAACCGTTTTTCATAAGAATACCGAAAGGCTCTTTGCGACAGCAAAGGGCCTTTTAATTTTAACTATCATTTTAAGCATGACTTACAGTTTTCACAAACTGGCTTATAATTACCCATTCGAATGTTTTCACGGCAAGCAAAGTTCATTAACTGAGCGTGAGTTACTGCACCCAATTTTTGTCGGATGTTTTTAATGTGTGTGCGAACCGTTGAATAACTGATGTTTAACTTCTCTGCTAATTCATTATTATCTTTTGAAGTTAGCCAGTTCGCAAGAATTTCTTTTTCACGTATCGTGAGTTCCAATTCTGATTCATTATTGTTTGCACTTCCAAAAATAATATCAATTTCCCTGGAACAAAGATATTTGCCTGAGCCAAAGATTTCTCGTATAGCAAAAATAACTGTCTCCGAAGAACATGTTTTAAGAATATATCCATGAATGTTTTGCATTATTTTATCCAACTGATAGTGCGTGATTGGGTCCGAAAGAATCAATAGTTTCAATTCCGGAAAGTGTTCGTGAATGCGCTTGATATATTCAAAATGTTTGGAATACCAATTATGAAACTCTATGATTAAAATATCAGCTTGATAATCTAATATTTTCTTATCCCAGAACGAATTATTTTCAAATAAATCGTTAACTCTTATATCTTTTTGGTTCAACAAAATAGATGCTAATCCTTCGGCCACCAATTGCTGGTCATAAGAAATTAAAATTTTTATGGTAGAGGTAAGTGTCATGGATCTGGAATTGTTATACAAGTTACAAAAAATGTCGGTATAATCATCGAAAAGTTTATTGATCTTCCTCATTATGTGGAGATAAAAGTTAAAATTGTTTAGATCGAGATTCATTTTTGTGATATGAAAATGCACAAAGAGAGGATTGTGTCGCATTATGGTTTTTGGTTAATTTTATTTAGGTCTTATTGTCATCTTTTTAATGGTAATTATTTTAACGCCTTTGTATTAGTCAATACTTCGGTAAATAGTGGTATAAATATTTTATTAACAGTAAAGTAAGTGCATTTATATTTGGATAAAACCTGAAAATCAGCATTTTGGAAGATTATTCCGTAATATAACAAGAATGATCTCCAGAGTTAGTGGGAATGTTTAAATGCTTATTTGCAGTATATTATGAGGAGACTCTTTTTTAGAGTTAAATAAGCCTCGAAAAGATTTTATAGTGTGCGTTCTTTGGCATATTTTGAGCATCAAAGGTAAGATTAACTTCCTTCAATTTGGTCGGTTTAGTT
>DASRMB010000070.1:0-3481 GCA_035648135.1 Prolixibacteraceae bacterium | reverse complement strand
TTCTGAAAAGGGGAACCACCGGCCTTTTCAAAGCTTTTGCACCGAGTTCTTCATCAACTTCCGCAGAGCCGGGAACAACCCGCATCGAATCGGGCATGTCTTCGTAACCGATCCACCGGGCATTTTCCCAATCGACAGATGGAAAAGATAAGGGCAGTATTCGGTTTATGTGTAAAGAATGTACCCGGACATTTACCGAATACACTGGCACCTGGTTGGCTGGATTGCATAAGAAAGAGCTTGTAAATGATTATCTGGATCTGATGCATCAACAAAAGTCATTAGATAAGATAAAATCAGCCTTAAACATAAATAAGAAGACTGCATTTAACTGGCGGCACAAGATACTTTCATCCTTTCAGGAAGTTGAAAAGCAAGATTTCAATGGCATTATTGAAAGTGATGAAACCTTCTTCCTTCAATCAGACAAAGGGAATAGGCACTTGAAACACAAAGGGCGTAAACGTGGCGGTACTTCCTCTAAAAGAGGGGTTTCTGACGATCAGGTTGCCGTAATTGTCACAACAGATCGCAAAGGCACGTTGGATTTATCGGTTGCAGCGATGGGGCGTATTGAAAAGAAAGATATCCAGAATGCAATAGGAAGCCGGATTTCAAAAGGATCAATATTATGTACAGATGGATATGTAAGTTACAAAGGGTTTGCAAAGGACGGTAACCTCACTCAAATAGTCTTGCGTGCAGATCTTAAACAGCATGTTAAACAAGGAATATATCATATCCAAAATGTGAACTCTTTGCACAACAGGATTAAAAAATGGATTGATTCAACCTTCTGGGGAGTTTCAACAAAATACCTCCAAAACTATATGAATTGGTTCAGATTAGAGCAAACATTCAGAAAATCAATCTGTGCGGAACAAGATATGATAGACAGATCAATTGAAGATAGATTGGCATTGTCTCGGTATCGAAAAATAAATGACAGGTACCAAATGTTAATTGCAACGCAGAATTAAACTACAGCCTTCTGATTTCATATCATTCTTATTTTAAGTGATTTATATTTTCATGAATATACTTTTTAATACCTAATATTTTAATGAAGGGGCGTTGCCCCTGTGACCCCAATCCCTTTTTTGCCTTGACACAAAAAAGGAATCAAAAAAAGTCAAGGCTGTGTTAACCTCGCTCGAAAAACTAGCGTTTGCTGGCCAAAATCTTTTAAACTCGCCTATCGGCTCAAACAGAAAAGATTTTTCAACACCAACTTCACTTGTTTTCCGGCTCTCCGAATAAGGCCGTTACTGCTCTGATCGACTCATTCTTAGAATAGATACATAAGCGGATATTCATTTATTTTTAATTGCCGAATAATCAATTACCGCTGAATATTTTTCCTCTTTAACCCATGGATCCTGGGATAATTTCAACCAATAACCAAGCTCCTGACTCAGCATCAGTTGATCTTCATCAGGCAAAGAAGTGAAGTTACGATTGGTCAGTTGGTATGGATCGCTGATATTGTTGTACAAGGTGATACTACCATCACCGGAAACGGTAAAGGGGTATCTGGCAGTCCGCAAACTCTTTTTATTGCCTTCGATTGAAATGAAAGGAGTAGAAATTGGGCGATAAACAGTCCCAGACTTCGGGTCTTTGATCATATCGGAATAATCTGTTCCGGCGACTTCTTTGGGAATTAAATTGCGCAATCCCATCAAACCCAGAAACGTTGGATAAAGATCGGTAGTTCCGATAAGCAGATCATCTGTTTTGTGCTGCAATTCACTCTTGAACCTTATAATCAGTGGTACACCAAACGCCTCCTCGTATTCACAGTTTTTTTGCATTCTGCTATGACTTCCCAACATTTCGCCATGGTCGGAGGTAAATACAACAAGCGTGTTGTCACCTAATCCAAGGGCAAGGGCATCAATAACCTGGCCGATATACTTGTCGGTTGAAGTTACATTGGCAAAATAGATTTTGGCGTTAAGATCTGAAGCCACACTAGTTCTATTGGGACGGTTAAAAAACTCATCATGAGTCATGTTTTTATACAGGTTGTAGGATTCCTTTTCACAATCCTCAATTTTATTGTATGGAGGATGCGGAGGATTAAGGGACCAGGTAATACAAAATAGTTTGTCCGTATCGCGTTGCTCGCGATTGTTTTTCAGGTAATCGATTATCGTTCGGGCCTCATACTTTGACGAAAATTCGTGTGATTGAAACATCTCACCATCGCTTTTACCACCGACGACAATGGGATCATTGGAATAAACATATTGTGAAAAATGGTCGTCTTTAAGCACTTGATACCAATATTCGATGCTGTGCCTGTCTGGTCCCGGCGGAATATAGATGTCAAACTTGTTGGGTAAATACCCACCTGGAGAATTGGTAGTTCCAACGTAATTGGCATTTTCGTCAAATACTTTTGTTGGTGTAATCCAGTGGCATTTGCCAAAATAAGCCGTATTATACCCTTTTCGTAAAGAACATCGGTATAACATTCAAGATCATTTTTGAGTTGGCTTTTTACTTCTGGATAGCAATTCATCCAGATTCCATTTTGTTTGGGAAAGCGGCCACTCAACAGCATGGCACGGTGTGGACTGCAAACTGGATGCGTGCTCATGACTTGAGTAAAAACCACTCCCTCAGAAGCAAGCTTATCCAGATTAGGAGTAATTACCGAATCGCTGGTGCCGTTGATTACACCTTGATATTCCGGTTGCAGCCAAAATTCCATGGCCTGACGCCGATGCTCATCTGTGAAAACAATCAGCAGATTCGGTTGTTTTTTTGTTTTTGTTGCTGAAAAAGATATCAGCAACAAAAACAAAGTTGAAAGTAGTTTTCTCATTGTATTAGTTGCAGAGCACCGCTCATATTTGTAGTACATATGATGCAATACACACGTAAAGTGCGGAATACCGAAATAGATGCACATATTATTTTTAAGTTGAACTAAAAAAATTGATTTGTAATATGCTGTGAACTTTCAGTTTAAAAAACCTAATTCGATTTACCCAGTGGCAAGAAAAGAAATTCAATTCCCCTACCCTTTTTCGGATCAAGATTTCGGGAATAGCGCATGCTAAGATCATTATCCCAATGCTCGAATACGCCCAAACTTTTTATTGGTTTTCCATTCTGAATATATTTGGTTCCAGAAGGTGCATGATCAGGATCGGCCATTTCGCGTAAAAAATCGTCAGCATTATCACGTACTAAAATGCGGGGGACATTGTGGTAACTTGATTCAGTATTATTCTTGCTTTGAGCATAAACAATATCCAACCCAACCGACTGAAGGGCTACGCAATCGAACGATGCCAGCAAACATGCAGGCCACTCCGGATTTTCATAAGGAACAACTTTGTTATTAAAAGGCGGATTGGGGAAATGCAGTGGATATGTACGCCATTTCCGTCCACAGTATAGTCCGTCGAGCAGATACAAAATCGTTTTTGCACCAAGGTTTGGTGAAGTTGCCAAATCGACCAATGGT
>DASRMB010000069.1:0-125258 GCA_035648135.1 Prolixibacteraceae bacterium | reverse complement strand
AGACTTTTATGTGATGTCAAACATCATAGAATAAACGGTTTGTTCTGCACGGGGCAACGCTTAAATTTAGCAAATTCCCAAGTTATTCATATATGGGCTGCATGCCAACATACTGAGGGACTTTTATGTAACTACTTTTTTGATTGTGAAATCCATTCCGTCCGAAAGAAGGTTTATGCCTTGAAAAACTCTTTCGCCCGAACGGTTTCCTTCGCCTTATCCCTTTTTCTATAAATATCGTTCCCCAATGGGGCACTGTTATTCTGAGAGGTATTAGTGCCAGCGGCACTAATTCATTCTAATCGGGCAAAACGTTTAATTGGCTCTTGCTCCAGAGGAGCAACATATTTATAGAAAGGATCAATAGATGATGACAATCGTCCGAGAGACATAGTCGAACAAGGATTTGCCCTGCTTTCGGACGAAATGGGAACGACCTTCAAAAAGTAATTACATAAAAAAATCAGGTACGCATTATTGTGATGATCCAGTTCTTTAAATGCGATTTTACTAACCAATACTAAAAATCGGCTGACCGACTAAATTTTTATTCGTATTTTCGCTCATACTGTATAAATTACTAGTTTACACAGTAAAAATAAGGGTTGGTCGGCTTTGGTTGGCCAAGCTGTTATTTTAACTGTCTGTCGGTCACTACTGATATTAATAGAATTATTCGTTGATGAATTCGAAGGAAGGATTAAAAAGGGAAATAGGAACCTTAGGCTTAAGTGCAAATATTATTAACCTTATTGTGGGTGCCGGAATTTTTGTGATCCCGGCTATTGTTGCTGAAGGACTTGGAGCCGCAAGTATTGTTGCCTATTTGTTTTGCGGGTTTTTGATTATGCTCATCATGCTTTGTTTTGCCGAAGTTGGTAGTAAATTAACTCAATCGGGCGGAGCATATTCCTACATCGAAGTTGCTTTCGGGAAATATTTTGGTTTCCTGACGGTTAATTTTTTTATTCTTGGTGCAACCATCATGGCCGATGCGGCTGTTGCCAATGCGCTTGCCGGAACAATAGCTTATTTTATTCCTGTTTTTAAAGATGAAGTCGTAAGATCACTCTTTTTTGTCTTCATTTTTACGGGGCTGGCTCTGATCAACATTAAAGGAGTCAAGCAGGGAATAATGCTGGTGGTGATCACTACAATTCTCAAATTAACGCCCTTGTTGCTTTTGGTATTTATTGGTTTTACCAAAATTTCGATGTCAAATCTGGCATGGGATTCCATACCTTCAACCGATGATTTGGGAAAAGTATCACTCATTCTGTTTTTTGCTTTTCAGGGAGCAGAGAGTGCTTTAAATACCGGCGGAGAAGTGAAAAATCCACAGAAAACTTTTCCCAAAGGAATTCTGATCAGCATTTCTTTTGTGATAATGTTGTATGTTCTGATTCAATTAGTTGCACAAGGTATTTTAGGTGGATCACTTTCGTCGTTTAAAGAGGCTCCGTTAGCCGAAGTTGCGAGGCATATTTTGGGACCTTTTGGTGTCACACTGATACTGGTGGGAGCCGCTATTTCAATGTTCGGATTTTTAAGTGGTGATGTTTTAAATATGCCCCGGGTTATTTATAGTGCTGCCAGAGACAAGGTGATTTTACCTTTAAGTTTGGCGAAAGTTCATAAAAAGTATTCAACTCCTCATTTTTCCATCATTTTGTATGCGGCAATGGGCTGCTTCTTTTCGATTACCGGAGAATTTAAACAACTGGCCATTCTTTCAAGCGCTTCGGTTTTGCTCATCTATTTGGGCGTGGCTTTGGCTTTTATCAAGTTAAGGCTATCCAGAAAGGCCGAACCAGGTACGTTTAGAGTTTGGGGCGGTTATACCGTTCCGGCAATTTCAATCCTGATTATTCTTTGGGTTCTGTCAAAATTGACAACAAATGAAATAATTGGTATTGTGAGCTTTGTCGGAATTTTGAGTGTGATTTACCTGCTTATGTCTTTTCTGAGAAGAAACAAGGAGCTTGTTTAAATTCGAAATGTAGTCAGAAACAATAATTCAGGTCGCTACAATTTACTCTCCGATTTCGTGGCTCAGGCAATGCAAGGTTCCCAGTCCCCAAACCAAATCAACTGCATTAATCCCGACAACATCACGTTCCGGAAATAAATCGGTCAGAATTCCCAGCGCTTTGTAATCGTTTTTATCGTTGAAAGTTGGCATCAGGACACAGCCGTTGGTAACCAGAAAGTTTACGTAACTGGCAGGTAAACGTAAGTCTTCGAAGTCGAGACGACCTGGCATGGGCATAGTAACTACGTTCAGTTTTTCTCCGTTTTCGAGTTTGGAATTGCGTAAAATTTCCAGGTTTGCTTCCAGCTTTAAATGATTCGGATCGCTTGTGTTTTTCTCCTGAACGGCAACAACCGTATTGCGGTTTACGAAGCGGCAAATATCATCAACATGACCGTGAGTGTCGTCGCCTTCAATACCTTCACCCAACCATATGGTATTGGTAACTCCCAAATATTCCTGAAAAACCTTTTCGTAGTCTTCTTTTTTAAAACCTTTATTCCGGATCTGCTGCACCGGATCCATCAGACACTCTTCGGTTGTAATTAAGGTTCCGCAGCCATTGACCTCAATGGACCCGCCTTCCAATACCACCAGTTTATTGTTGTAGATTGCCTGTGTTACCGGAATACCCAGATTGCTGGCTACAGCCGCCGGAATACCCTGATCTTTTTTATGGTTTTTATATTTGGCCCATCCGGTAAACCCAAATTGAATGGCCTCGCGGTTTCCGTTGGCGGTTTTCACGATGGCTGGTCCCGAATCGCGCATCCAGTTGCGGTTGGTATCTTTGATGACATAGCTCACCTGAGCCGGATCGACATGTGCCTGTTCGAGCATAACGGCAACTTTTTCGCGCAGTTCGTCCGACTTTACGATCAGAATAACCGGTTCGTAGGTTGTCACTTTTTTGATCATCTCTACAAAAGCCCATTTGATGGCATGGTACTTTCCGGGCCAGTCGCGACCTTCAGCCGGAAATGATAAAAGTGTAGCCTGATGTTTTTCCCATTCAGCGGGGAATCTTCGGGATAGGGTTGTCATTAAATTTATTTTCTGTTTGAATGGTGTTTGAAAGAAATTGTCATGCCCATAATTACAAAAATCATCGATACAATTCCTAAATATCTTCCTGAGTTATTTTCCCAGGACAGATCAGTATAATCGATAATGAATAACCAGATAATTATGATGATACAGGCTGCAATAAGCAGCATAAACCGGAGTATTCTCATTTGGTCTTAATCAATAAACCTTTTGGTGATATCGCCATAAGCGTCAATCCTTCTGTCACGCAGGAATGGCCAGTTGCGGCGAACATCTTCCATCAGAGCCAAATCAACTTCAGCCATGATGATTTCTTCCTTGTCGTGGGAGGCCTGTGCCAGAATTTCTCCCTGAGGTCCGGCAATGAACGAAGCTCCCCAGAACTCTATTCCAGCTGTTGATTCCACTGGTTTTTCGAAGCCAACCCGGTTGCAGGCAGCTACAAAAATGCCGTTGGCAACGGCATGTCCGCGCTGAACAATTTGCCAGGCATCGTATTGTTTTTTGCCGTATTGTTCTTTTTCTGCAGGATGCCAGCCAATTGCAGTGGGGTAGAAGAGTACTTCTGCGCCCTGCAAAGCTGTAATTCGTGCTCCTTCGGGATACCACTGATCCCAGCAAATGAGAGTGCCAATTTTTCCGACTTTGGTATTGAATGCTTTGAATCCGATATCGCCGGGAGTAAAATAATATTTTTCGTAAAACCCAGGATCATCAGGAATGTGCATTTTACGGTACAAACCTGCCTGCGATCCGTCGGTGTCGATGATGTAAGCCGAATTGTGGTATAAACCCGCAGCACGCCGCTCGAAAAACGGAACAATCAAAACAACTCCCAACTCTGCGGCTAAAGCGCTGAATATCTTATATGAATCATTGTATAGCGGTTCTGCCAGATCAAAATATTCGGTGTTTTCGCTCTGACAAAAGTAGAACGAACTGTATAACTCTGGCAAACAAACCACATTGGCTCCCTGTCTGGCAGCTTTACGTATCCATTCCAGACACTTCTTCAGGTTTACTTCCGGAGTTCCATCCAGCGAAATCTGGACCAATGCAATTGTGTAGCTATTCGTTTTCATTGCTTAAATTGTTTCTGTTGGTAAAAGTAAAAAATATTTAGAAATACTTACTCCTGATTAAACTCCCCGGTACTGTAAGCAGCGATAAACCGATATTTTTCATCCCTTCTCTTGTAGCTAACTGGATGACCTTTTAAGCCATATAATCAGGTTCTGAAATAATAAGACCGGACAGTTTTTCATTCTGTCCGGTCTCTATTGTTCATTATTCTTTCTTCTCCGACGTTCACCGTTATACCCGTCTTCGGGTATGCTTTTCAATCAGGCCATCGAATAGATCGGAAAATGTAGTTATGGTTTAATGAATTTCGAGAAAGGCTTTTCTTCTGAAAACAAGATAGCTGTATTGATTAAAGCTAAATGCGAATAAGCTTGCGGAAAATTCCCCAATAACCTTTTCGAGGTGAAATCAATATCTTCACTGAAAAGTCCTACATGATTTCCGCAGGATAACAGGTTTTCGAAAATATCTTTTGCCTCATCTTTCATTCCTATTCTATACATAGCCTGAACTAACCAAAAGGTGCATATGGTAAACGAAGATGTTGGTGTACCAAAATCGTCGGAATTTAAGTAGCGGTACATCAGACCTTTATGGTAAAGGGCATTTTTAACAGCTATCACGGTCTTTTGATACTTCGGATCATTGGCATCAATGAAGCCATATTCAGCCATAAGTAATAAAGATGCATCGGCGTGCGAATTACAATAGGTTTGGGTGAAAGTTTGTAAATCTTCTTTCCAGCCATTGGTGAAAACATCTTCTTTTATTTCATCAGCAATGCTCCTCCAATGTTGAGCATAGTCAGCTTTATTCAGTAGGGAAGCTATTTCGGCGGCCCTATCCATTGCCACCCAGCTCATTACTTTCGAGAAAACAAAGTGTTTTTCTTCGTTTCGTATTTCCCAAATTCCCCTGTCCGGTTTTCCCCATTGATTAGAAACCGTTCGGGAAATATTCCGAACAATTTCCCACATATCCTCAATTTCGTCTAATGTTCCGGGGAAATATTCGTAATACTGATGAATAACATTGAGCAAATAACCAAACACATCATTCTGCCTTTGATTGTATGCCGCGTTTCCAATTCTTACAGGCTTTGAGTTTTCGTAACCGGATAAGTGATTCAAATCAGCCTCTATAAGCTCCCGTTCGCCTCTGATTCCATACATGATTTGAAACGAATCCTGTTTGGATTGAAGAATTCCCTTGATGTAGCCTAAAAAGCGCTTTGCAGAAATCTCATGACCGGTTTTTTGCAAGGTGTCAATGGACATGGAAGCATCCCGTAACCAGCAAAAACGATAATCCCAGTTACGTACCTCGCCAATCGTCTCAGGAACACTTGTGGTTAATGCCGCCAATACTGCTCCGGTTGCCTGGTATGACATTATTTTTAATACCAGTAAGCTTCGGTTTATTTCGTTGTTGTATTTTCCATACTTTATGGAATGATTGGACCAGTTTAGCCAATAAACTTTAGTCCGCAGGTATTCGAGGTAAACCCTGTCGATATCAATATCTATTAACTTTTGGTTGTATGATAATAATAAAAACTGAGGTTCATTCAGTGTGATTTCTTTTGCTTCCAGTATATCATTCAGGTTCAGGCTGGAATACAGAAAAATACAATCCGTAGGATTATCCTTAGAATAGGTTCGTATTGCATTGTTCCCTATTGAATGTTTGATTTCATCTCTTGCATAATTCAACATGGGGCAATAGTTGACCTTAAAAGTCGGGTTTCCTGATTTATACCTTATAAAGCGATAGATCTCGGCAGGGGCAAAATATTCATTGTCGCTCGTTTTGTACCTGGGCATAAAATCAATCACATCAAAGGAACCTTGTGCCGATTTATATTTGGTGCATAATACATTGGTCCGGTAATAATAACTTTGGGTGATCGTATAGGTATCATCAACGTCGATACTAAATGAGCCTCCTTTTTCCTGATCAAGAAGTTTGGCGAAAACTGAAGGTGAATCGAAACTGGGAAGGCAACACCAATCGATACTTCCCTTATCTGATACAAGGGCAGCACTCCGGCAATTGCCAATTACTCCATAATTCATGTTGTTCATAAATCTTAATGTATTTTCAGTACTGGCTGTAAACAATTTGTTTTTTGCCCGGTTAAATGCATATTTTAAATGCTGCCGCGAAGTTAGTAGAAAATTATTTGTTCGATGAGTCCTTAACTCCTTGAAGAGTGATTTCTAGGTTATTTTTTTTTGTAAAAAGAGTATCTAATGTTAAGAATCAGTGGAAATTCTTCAAATCGCTCACTGACAGAAAGGTTATTAGAGAAACTACCATACTCTTTTACGCCGTACTGGTAGCCCAGTTCAACGGCAAAGGATTTTCTGTGGATTCGTTTCAGAAACCACTCTTTCCCAATTAGAACTCCGGCAACAGGTAAATTGAAGTGATAGCCAGGATTGACTCCATTGACCCATTTCCATTTTCCCACAAACCCGATGTAGGTGCGGTCGGTTCGGGTGTATATGAGGGCATGAAGAAATTTAAATCCCGCTTCCAGATCGTCAGGATTAAAATCTTCCAACTCGGAAGCAATTCCTCCGAAGACTTCGACTCCGGTAGTTTTTGAAAACCACTTTCGAACATTTGGCTTGATGCTCAATACTGACAATTCTCCGCCATATCCGATCATTTTCTGGGCAAACGAACTTATTCCGAAGAAAAACATCAGTAAAACAAGCAGTTTCGCACGTTTCATAGTTGTTCTGTTTTTCAGGTTATGCTGTTTTGTTGTGATTCGGTTGTTGAATTCTCCTGTTTTGTTGTCACTCTCTATTCTGAAACATAAGTCAACAGCCTCATCGTTTCAATGTATTCCAATCTATTCAATTCTGATCTTGCCATTTGTTCAAGGCATTCTTATTCCTTTGGTTCTGAATGTTTTTAGCTTCCGGAGTATATAAAAATTCAAGTTCATTCCTGAAATATTCGGTAATCTTACCACGAACCATTTTCATGGTTGAATTGAGCAAATGGTTTTGTTCGGTAAACGCTTCAGGCAAAATAACAATAGTAGCTGGCAGCCAACGCTCTGGAAACGATTCGGCAAACCTGCCACCGGCCTTGTAGGCATCTACTTCCCGTTGAATGATTTTAAGGGCTTCGGTAACTGCTTCGTCAGTTCCGGCTTTAATGCCTTGTTTTTCCAGTTCACGGTTAATGGCAGTCATATTTGGCACAATCATTCCTGAAGTATAGGCATTTTGATTATTATACAACAGACACTGGTCGATATAGGGCGATTGATCAACCAGGGCTTCTTCAATGCCTTCCGGACTGAATTTTTCACCATCGCTGCCGATGAGCAGGCTTTTGAAACGACCCATGACATAGAGAAATCCGTCTTTATCCATATAACCCATGTCGCCTGTGTAGAGCCAACCGTTAATGACGGTTTGTCCCGTTGCTTTCGGATTGTTCCAGTAGCCTTTCATCACATTGTCGCCTTTCACCACTATTTCACCCTTTTCACCCTGCTGAAGTTCATTGCCATCCAGGTCGCAGATTTTCAGATCCATGTATTTAACCAGTTTGCCCGACGAACCGAATTTAACGGCATGCAGCGAGTTGGACGAAATTACCGGCGAGGCTTCCGACAGGCCGTAGCCCTGGCACATCGGCATTCCGATGGCGAAGAAGAATCGTTGCAATTCAATGTCAAGCAAAGCACCTCCGCCAATGAACAGCTCCAGCTTGCCGCCAAACCCTTCACGGATTTTTTTGAATAGAATTTGATCGTAGATACTCAGCAATGGTTTGTAGAAGATGTTTAGGCCTTTGCCCCGGTCCCAGCCGTGTCCGTTGTATTTATAGGCAATTTTCAGGGCATGGTTAAACAGCTTTTCAATGGTTGGTCCTTTTTGCCTGATACTGGATTCTATACTTTTCCTGAAGTTTTTAGCCAGCGCCGGAACGCTCATCATGATATTCGGCTGAATTTCTTTGATGTTTTTTGGAATATTTTTCAATGTTTCCATTGGAGTTCGACCTACTTCAAGTGACGCAATACTAGCTCCGTTATACATGAAACAGTACAAGCATGCTGTGTGTGCAAAGCAATGATCCCAGGGAAGTAATGCAAGTGTTTTCCATTCAGGAGTGATATCCATCAAGGTGTTTGCCTGAATTACATTGGCTGCATAATTTAAATGTGAAAGCATAATTCCTTTCGGATCGGCCGTTGTTCCCGAAGTATAAGAAATATTGGCAATATCGTCAGGTTGCACACTCTGGTAAATAGCTTCAAAATCTTCCCTCCGGGTTTTCAAATATTCATCGCCGAGGTCAAGCACCTGATCATACGATAAATCGTTGACTCCCGGATTTTCTACTCCATCCAGGTAAATCACTTTTTCGAGAAGCGGAAGATCGTTCCTGATTTCTTCCACTTTCGAAATTTGTCCTTTTGAAACGACAATTATTTTACTTCCGGAATGAGCCAGCCGGAATTTAAGTTCGTTGCCTGATTCCAGTTTTACCGAAAGTGGCACATTGATGGCTCCTGCATACAACATACCCAATTCAGAAATAATCCAGGCATTCCGGCCTTCTGATACCATTCCAACACGATCGCCCTTTTGAAGCCCCAGTGCCACCAGTCCTGCTCCAAACCGTATCACTAAATCGTGGGTTTGACGGTAGCTTGTTCCTTCATACTTCCCGTTTAGTTTTTCCCACAGATAAATATTGTTTGGATATTTGGTGACGCTGGTTTCAAACAGTTCGATAATCGTCTTCATAGTTCTGGAAGTTTATTGGTCAAAGAAAACCAAATGTACAAATTTTATTTTCAGGCATAAATAAATAAAAAGGGCCGAAGCCCTTTCTGTTATTTTGTTCCGAAGATGTAAACCGTTTTTTCGTAGAGTTTCTGTTCCGGAGTGAGTGTCACTGGCGGAAATTGTGGTTTGTTAATTGAATCCGGAAAATGTTGGGTTTCCAGCGCAACACCCGAATAACTACCGAATTTTTTCTGTCCGTCAATGGTTAACTCCGGAATCCAGTAACCTGTATAAAGCTGAATTCCTGGTTGAGTGGTGTGAACTTCCACCTTTCTTCCTGAGGTTTCTTCACACAAACATCCTGCTTGAACTAACTTACCTTCCGGATTATCCAAAACAAAATTCAGATCATATCCATCAGCCAATCCGGTGATGTCTTTCCCAAGTTTCTTTCTGCTCAGAAAATTAAAGGGTGTTCCTTCTACTGAAAGAATTTCTCCGGTAGGAATACTGTTAATCGAGTCGGTATACGATTTGGCAGTCAATTCCAGTTCGTGATTCAGAATTTGATCTTTTCCACCAGTCAGGTTAAAATAAGTGTGATTGGTAAGGTTCACAATCGTTGTTTGATCGGTTTCAGCTGTGTATTCAATGGTGAGTTCGTTCTTGTTATTTAATGTAAAGGTGCAGCTAACCTTAAGATTACCGGGATATCCTTCTTCCATGTCAGGGCTCAGTAAACTCAATTTCACGCCCACACTTTCGGTTCCTTCAATGGGTTCGGCAGTCCACAACCTGTGGTCGTATCCAACCAATCCGCCATGCAGATGGTTGGGGCCGTTATTAACCGCCAGTGAGTATTTCTTGCCTTCGAGCGAGAATTTACCTTCAGCAATACGGTTACAGCACCGACCACATACCGCACCGAAATATGGATAACTACCCAGATATTCATCACTGAGGTAGGTTTCAAGCTTATCAAAACCACAGGCAATATTGGCAATTTTTCCGTTTTTATCCGGAGTTTCAATGCTGGTGATGACTGCTCCGTAATTGGTAATCTTAATACTTACCTGTTTGTCGTTCGATAGGGTAAATAGGTCAACTTCTGCTCCTTCTTTTGTTTTCCCAAATAGGGATTTTGTAATTTTCATAATTCTATATTTAAATTAATTCATTGGTTTTTTATTCATTAAACTTCTCTCATTCAGTCAATTTTTGTTCCTGTACTGTCTGAGGAATATCTCAAATTATCGATTTTAAATGGCATCCTCCACCTTCATTTTTACCAACCCTGATGAATTCGCCTGCCTTTCTTCTTTACTAAGCCTTTTTAACCGCTGGGCAATATACAAAAAAAATATTTTCACTCGTACTGGTGGGTACAGGTAGTGTAATTTGTTCCAAATAATTTTTACTTTTGGAATCAATTTTTTAACTAAAATCAAAAACGAGTGAAGGATATTCAGATTGATGATTCTTTAGGTGTTCCCAAATACAGGCAAATTATTAATTCTATTTATACGGCTATTTCTATTGGCGAGCTAAAACTTGGCGATAAAATACCTTCGCTGAATCAGATTTGCACCGAATTTGAATTGTCGCGCGATACCGTGATGGTTGCTTTCAACGAACTAAAGGCAAAAGGAGTTATTAATTCTATTCCGGGGAAAGGATACTATATTAACAGCACCGAAATTAATGTTGATCAGAAGATCTTCGTGCTTTTTGACGAGATCAACGCTTTTAAAGAAGATTTATATACATCGTTCCTGAATAATCTGGATGCAAAATCGATTGTTGATATTTATTTTCATCATTTTAATTATCACGTATTTAAGAGCTTAATTTCGGAAAGTGCAGGTAAATATACCTCCTATGTGATTATGCCTGCAACTTTTGATTATACTGCCGATATCATTTGTAAACTTCCGAAAGAGAAAGTCTATATTCTTGACCGGTTCAAAAACGATCTTTCTGAATATCCTGTCGTTTATCAGGATTTTGAACAGGATGTTTATGAGGCATTGAATAATGGAATTGATTTGCTTCATAAATATACTACCCTGATAATGGTTTTTCCCGGAGGAAAAGAACCGGAAGGACGGATGCTTGGATTTCAGCGTTTTTGCAAAGAGAAAGGATTTAAATCTGAGATCATCCGGAATGTGCTAAGTAAGGAAATGAAAAGGGGAGAAGCCTACTTTGTCCCTTCTGACCGTAATCTGGTGCGTTTGGTGAAAATGGCCGTGGATAAAAATCTTATATTAGGTACTGATGTTGGAATTGTATCGTTTAACGATACGGTGCTGAAGGAAGTGGTGGCCGGTGGAATCACAACCATTTCAACTGATTTTCAGACGATGGGAAAGACACTCGCCACGATGATTCAGGACAGAAGTTCTGAAAAGATTCGCAACAAGTCATCACTAATCAGAAGAAACTCACTTTAACATGTTTCTAAACACAAACTCAAATCATTCTTTAATGTGTAAAAGCAATAATTTCACCCACTAGTACCTACCAGTTGTTAACTACTTGTTTTATGACGAATTTCAATATTGAAGAACATCCACACACAAGGTTTAATCCACTGACCAATGATTGGATATTAGTATCACCACACCGTGCAAAAAGACCCTGGCAAGGGCAGGTTGAAAAGACGATTTCGGATGAACGTCCGAGCTACGATCCAACATGCTACTTGTGTGCAGGCAATGAACGTGCAGGAGGAAAAATCAATCCTGACTATAAAGGAACATTTGTTTTTACAAACGATTTTAGTGCTTTACTTACCAATACACCGCAAGGCGGCATGGATGAAGGCAGCCTGTTTCAAGCAAAAAGCGAAAGCGGCATTTGTAAAGTGATTTGCTTTAGCGAAAATCATAGCATGACCATTCCGGAGATGGAAGTTGAAGATATCCGCCAGGTTGTTGATGTCTGGTGTGAGCAGTTTGCTGAGTTGGCGGCAACAGACCTTATCAATTACGTTCAGATTTTCGAAAACAAAGGAGCCATTATGGGCTGTTCAAATCCACATCCGCACGGACAAGTCTGGTCATCCTCTTCTGTCCCTGTTGAACCTGGAAAAGAATCGATTACCCAGAAAGCTTATTTTGATAAAAACGGAAGAACTTTATTGGGCGATTATTTGAAGGCTGAACTTGAAAAGAAAGAACGCCTTGTTGTTGAAAATGAGCATTTCGTGGCTCTGGTTCCGTATTGGGCTGTTTGGCCGTTCGAAACCATGATTATCAGCAAACGTCCGATGCAAAATCTTCTTCAGTTGACTGAAGAAGAGAGAACCGGTCTGGCCGATATTTACAAACAATTGACAGTGAAATACGATAACCTGTTCGAGGTGTCGTTCGCTTATTCTGCTGGTTTGCATCAGGCACCAACCGATGGAAAAGATTACCCGGAATGGCACTTGCACATGCACTTTTATCCACCACTGCTGAGATCTGCTGCCGTGAAAAAATTTATGGTTGGCTACGAAATGCTTGCAACACCTCAACGCGATATTACAGCAGAACAAGCAGCCATGCGGTTACGCAATTTATCAGATGTACATTATAAAAAACAGATTAATAAATAATTTAACTCAATTAATAAAATTATTATGGCAAAGATTAGTGCTTTAATTGAAAAGATAAATGGAGGAAATAATCCGTTATTCCATGAATTATATGGTGTTGATACAGTCGTTTTGAAAGAACAGACTTCACGGTATGCCGATTTAATGGGTGAATTTAAAAAATCGTATGGAACAGACGATGTAAATCTTTTCAGTTCTCCCGGGCGTACAGAAATTGGTGGTAACCATACCGATCACAACCACGGACGTGTTCTTGCTGGTGCTGTTAATCTGGACATGATTGCAGTTGCAGCTGCGAATGGAACAAATGCCATCCGGATAAAATCGGGAGGATATCCTGAATTTCAGGTGGACTTAAATTCACTGGCAATTGACGAATCTCAATTTTATACTTCATCTTCAATCGTAAAGGGAATTTGTGCCCGCATGAAAGAAGTTGGTTACGAAATTGGTGGGTTCGATGCCTGCATTGATGGTCGTGTTCCAAAAGGTTCAGGCCTGAGTTCTTCAGCTTCATTCGAAGTGTTGATTGGCGCAGTTCTGAACAATTTGTTTAACGACGGTAAAATGGGTGGTGTTGAAAATGCCATCGTTGGTCAGTGGGCTGAAAATAATTACTTCGGAAAACCTTGCGGATTAATGGACCAGACCGCTTGTTCTGTTGGTGGATTGATCACCATTGATTTTAAAGATCCTTCGAACCCAATTGTGAAAGAAGTAGATTTTGATTTCGTTTCAACCGGTTTTTCATTGGTGATTACTGATGTTGGCGGTGGACACGACGATGCTGCATCTCAGGCAGAATACGCATCTCTTCCAACAGAAATGAAGGCAGTGGCAGCAGTACTTGGTGCCAAGGTGCTGAGAGAAGTTACAATGGAACAAATCGTAGAGAAAATTCCTGAAATACGCAAGGTAACCGGAGATAGGGCAATTCTTCGTGCATACCATTTCCAGGGAGATAATCAGCGCGTGGTTGATCAGGTAGCTGCTCTGGAAAAAAATGATTTCCAATCATTCCTTAAAATGGTTGTTGAATCGGGATACAGCTCATACATGTACAATCAAAATATTTTTGACGTCGTTCACAAAAACGAGCAGGTTGTTTCTCTTGCATTGGCTTTGAGTGAAATGGTATTGAAAGGAAAAGGAGCATGGCGTGTTCACGGAGGTGGTTTCGGTGGAACCATTCAGGCTTTCGTACCTCAGGATCTGCTTGATAAATATGTCGAAACTCTTGAACATGTATATGGTAAAGGGAAATGTCATAAATTGTTTATTCGTGCCAAAGGTGCTATTCAATTAGACCTGTAATTGCTGATAAATTTATTCAATGCTGATATATGGATGAATATTTCAGTTATCTCATTAAATTGATAATTCACTGCTTCATCCATGTTTGTGGAAATTAAAAGGAGTGAATGACTGAAAATAAATTATAAACGTTTATAAATAATTCTTAAACTATTTTTAAAATGACAAACAAACAAGGTGCAAACAAGTATTTGTTTCCGCTGATTGTGATGGCTTCCCTCTTTTTCCTTTTTGGGTTCATCACCACCATGAACAATTCGATGATCGACTTTCTGAAAAATGCTTTTGGATTGAACGAAGTTGAAAAACAATTGCCAAACAGTTTCTTCTATGGAGCCTATATTCTATCAGTACCGGTTGGATTTCTGATTAACCGCATCGGGTATAAAAATGGTGTTCTTTCAGGACTTGGCCTGGTTGCAATCGGGTTCTTCCTTTGTATTCCTGCAGTCGCTATGGGTTATTATGCTTTTCTGAGTGCTGTTTCCGTATTTGCAATTGGAGTGGTAATTCTTCAGGTTGCCGCCAATCCTTATGTAAATGCTCTCGGGGCGCCCGAAACTGCTGCCAGCCGATTGACCTTAACCAATGCATTAAACTCGGTTGCTACAGTAATTGCTCCAATTTTTGTTTCGATGCTTATTGTAACTGATACCAATGATCCGAAAGCAGTTCAGGGACCATTTATGATTATCGGTGCGATCACTATCGTTATTTTAGGTATCATGTTTTTCCTGAAATTGCCTGAAATTAAAGAAGAGGATGACACCAGCAAGAAAGAGAAAAAGACCTATAAATCAAGTGCATTCAAATATCCTCACATGTGGTTGGGTTCACTGGCCATTTTCTTTTATATGGGTATCGAAATTGGCATTCCAAGTTTCTTTGCCGATTATGCAAAACATATCGGTATCGAGAATATTAATGTTATCGATATGCTGAAGTACTACTGGGGTGGATTGATGGTAGGTCGTATAGTTGGAATTTTCATTCTGCAGAAATACACTGCCCGTCAAATATTATCGCTTTGTGCAGCAGGTGGTGCACTTTTAGTCGCTGCTTCTCTTGCAATTGGGGCAAGCGCTTCAACTGTTGCATTGTGGTTGTTCCTTGGAACAGGATTATTTCACTCCATTATGTGGCCAACCATTTTTAACCTGGCGTTGGAAGATTTGGGACCGTTGGCAAAAGTAGCTTCAGGAGTTATTGCAACTTCAGTAATTGGTGCAGCTATCCTGATGCCTTTGATGGGGGCTATTCAAACTGCTACTGGTTCTGTTGTTATAGCGATTAGCTGTTTGTTTATTTATTATATCTATCTGGTTTACTTTGCAAACAAAGGTTCTAAAATCAGAACTTAATTGCTTTCTGAAAATTATTAATTAAAACATACTCAAATTAACAAGGGCCATTCGGAGAAATTCGGATGGCCCTTGTCTGGGATGAAAATGGTCATCCAAAGATTTTCAAATTCAAATACTTCATCCAGTTTGGCCTGATATAAATAGTAAAACCTGTTTAGCTTTTTTTAAAATACAGGTAATCTTACTAACTGATTGTTGGTAATTGGAAGGAAAAAAAGGAAAATTTATTAAGCAAAAATGATACATTTGTTGCTCTGATTGCATTTTTTGTGGTGAGGTGTTTTTGAAGCGATTACTAAAAGTTCATGAATATATTTACTATACCAATTAAAATCAATTAAATTTTTAAATTATGACTCAGAAAAAAGGCTACGTATTACCCATCATTATGATGATCTTACTGTTTGGTATGATCTCATTTGTGACCAACCTGGCAGCGCCAATGGGTGTTGTGTTAAAAAACCAGTTTCATGTTTCCAATTTTTTGGGAATGCTGGGTAACTTCGCTAATTTCCTCGCTTACGCTGTTATGGGTATTCCAGCCGGTAAGTTGCTGGAGAAAATCGGGTATAAAAAGACTGCCTTAATAGCCATTCTAGTTGGCTTCATAGGCGTTTTAATTCAATTCTTTTCCGGTATTGCTGCAAGTTTTGCCGTATATCTTTTCGGTGCTTTTGTTGCCGGTTTCTCTATGTGTATGCTGAATACAGTTGTAAATCCGATGTTGAATACATTAGGTGGTGCCGGTAAAAAAGGTAATCAGTTAATTCAGGTTGGTGGTACATTCAACTCATTGATGGGAACCCTTGTTCCTATTTTGGTTGGCGTATTGGTTGGTAATGTCTTAAAAGCTTCTATTCCGGATGTGAATCCTGTACTTTTCATTGCTTTAGGTATTTTTGCCCTGGCAGGAATTGTATTATATTTTGTAGATATACCGGAGCCTCATATTATCGCTAAAGGTATTGTTGCCAAATTAACTCATAGCGCATGGTCGTTCCGTCACTTTGTGCTGGGTACAGTGGCCATTTTTGTATATGTTGGTATTGAAGTTGGTATTCCAGGAACCTTGTTTTTGTTTCTGGCCGATCCCATTGCCGGTGGATTAGCTGCTACAACTGCAGGCTTTGTTGTCGGAACATATTGGTTTCTGATGTTGATCGGGCGTTTTGTTGGAGCCTCCATTGGTGGTAAAGTTTCAAGTAAGACCATGTTAATGGTTGCATCATTTTTCGGAATGGTATTTGTTCTTTTGGCAATTTTCCTGCCAACAACTATGACTGTATCAATACCGGTATTCGAATCAACCACAGAAGGTTTGGCATTCGGTTCTGCCAATGTGCCGATTAATGCCATGTTCCTGGTATTATGCGGATTGTGTACTTCGGTTATGTGGGGTGGTATCTTTAATCTTGCTGTTGAAGGTTTAGGCAAATATGTTGCTGCCGCTTCCGGAATTTTCATGACAATGGTTGTTGGTGGTGGTATTCTACCGCTGATTCAGAATTTCGTGGCCGATAGCGCAACCTATATGGTATCATACTGGGTTCCATTCCTTGGTTTGGCTTATCTGTTCTACTATGCAGTAATTGGTAGTAAAAATGTGAATACAGATATTCCGGTAGATGTTAGTAGCGCGGTTTAAAAAGATTGGTTTCTGAATTGGAAACCTTCATCAATTAATAGATAACCCTAAAAGCAAATATTATTGTTTTTAGGGTTATTCTTTTATATAACAATAACTATTACAATTCTGCTAAAAATGTTTTCCAACAGGAAACCGAATTTAGTGAATCTGAATTTATAAAAGTATAATTTACTTTTATAAATTAGCCGTTATATATTTTCCTGATTAATATGGAATTGTACCAAATACATCCCCGGCACTATGTTGCTGTCGATTGTGTGATACTGGGTTATCAGAATGAGGAAGTTAAGCTTTTGCTTTATCCCCGTAGTTTCGAACCATACAAAGGTAATTGGTCGTTGTTGGGTGGTTTTGTTCAGGATGACGAATCAGCCGACGAAGCTGCGGCCCGTATCCTTAAACAAACAACCGGATTGGAACAGATTTTTTTGGAACAGGTAGCTTCTTTCTCCGATCCCAAACGTGATCCGGAAGCTAGAGTAATTAGTCTGGCTTATTATGCCCTGATCCGGATTGACTTGCACGATGAAGAACGAGTGAGGGAAAATGGAGCTTACTGGATACCAATCCGAAAACTTCCAAACCTGATCTTCGATCATCAGGAAATGTTTGGGCAAGCCTTGATTAAACTTCAGCAAAAAGCAGGATACAGCTTATGTGGAAGAGAATTATTGCCTGAAATGTTTACCCTGATTCAATTGAGAAAGTTATATGAAGCTATTTTTCAACGCGAATTTGATCCGGGTAATTTCAGAAAAAAAATATTGTCGCTGGGAGTACTCGAAAAAACCAATGAAAAGGATGCTACTGAATCACGAAAAGGTGCTTTTTACTATCGGGTACGCTCTGATTTGGCAGAAAAGGAAATGGAACGAATTGTAAAACTTCAGTAATACTAATTTTAAATCAAATAATAATTTCAAAACTAACTACATGAATTCAGGTTTTCAAACAATTGACTTTGTAATTTTCGCGGTTTATATCGCGATGATTATGTTGTTGGGTTTGTTTCTATCCCGAAATAAAGGCGGAAAAGAAAAAGACTCAAATGACTATTTTCTAGCTGGCAATACATTGACTTGGTGGGCGGTAGGTTCGTCGTTAATTGCGGCAAATATCTCAGCTGAACAATTTATCGGAATGTCCGGTTCCGGTTTTAGAATTGGGTTAAGTATTGCAGCTTACGAGTTAATGGCTGCGGCAACACTTATTGTAGTTGCAAAATTTTTACTCCCTGTAATGATTGAGAAGAAAATTTACACCATGCCCCAGTTCTTAACTGAACGTTACAACAAAGGTGTAGGTTTATCATTTTCAATATTCTGGCTTTTTCTTTATGTGTTTGTAAACCTTACTTCTGTAGCTTGGCTGGGAGCATTGGCAATCAAACAAATTCTTGGCATTGAGGTAATTCAGATGTTTGGAATGTCTATGCCATTTTTGGATGTTTGTATTGTATTCTTATTTTTGGTGGCAGGAATCTATTCCATTTATGGTGGTTTAGCCTCCGTAGCATGGACCGATGTTTTGCAGGTTGTGTTTCTTGTGGGTGGTGGTATGATTACAGCCTATTTTGCATTAGATGCAGTTGCTGCAGGTTCAGGAGCATGGGATGGGTTTAAAATTGTTTATGAATATGCCAAAGCTATTCCTGGCGATACTCACTTTAACCTCATTGTTGATAAATCAAAAAGTCCTGAAGCTTTCAAGGACCTTCCAGGTATGGCTGCTATTGTTGGTGGTGTATGGCTGACTAATATTGGGTATTGGGGTTTCAACCAATACATTACACAAAAAGGATTGGCAGCCAAAAACCTTGATGAAGCAAAAAAAGGACTTATTTTTGCAGCATTCCTGAAAATTCTTATTCCTTTTGTCGTAGTTATCCCGGGTATTACTGCCTATGTATTATTTACAGCTCAAAATTTAGATCCAAGTGTTATCCCCGGATTGCATACGAACTTCTTTGAACTTCATGGAACTATTTCAAAAGCTGATGATGCTTATCCGTGGTTGATTCGCAATTTTGCTCCTGTAGGAATCAGGGGTTTGGCATTTGCTGCATTAGTGGCTGCAATAATTTCGTCACTGGCTTCCATGTTCAATTCTACTGCTACCATATTCACAATGGATATTTACAAACAGTACATGAATAAAAAAGCGTCCGAACATCAGTTAGTGAAAGTTGGACGTATTGTTGCTTTAGCTTCTCTTATAATTGCTGCAATTGCCGTCAAACCTTTACTCGGTGGATTAGATCAGGCTTTCCAATATATACAAGAGTATTCCGGTTTCATTTATCCGGGTCTGGTGGTTGTTTTTGGACTAGGTTTGCTATGGAAACGTGCATCGGGAAATGCGGCAATCTGGACTTCTATTATGACAATTCCAATGGGTGTGTTGTTTAAATTTGGCCTCCCTGAAATGCCATTCCAATTCCGTATGGGTTACGTTTTTATTGTCTTGCTAATTATTTTTGTTGCAATAGCTCTTGTGGACAAAGACCATTTAGCCGCAGAGAAACCATCAGAAGAAGACAAACAGAAAATGTTGAAATGGGGACGTGTGTTTGCTGCTATTTCAATTTTCTTATTGATTATTGCCACAATTCAGCAAGTTATGTACTCTTCGGGAGATCAATCTGCAACAGAAGGATTGATGGGCTTTATTGTATATCTTAATCATATTGGATTTGAAGCTTTTTTCTTCTTTGCAGCATTACTTGGTTCTTGCGCATTATTTCTGATTTCAAACGCAAAAGATACTGTGAAAGACAAAAAAGCATTGGATATTGATTTATCTTTATTCAAAACAAACAGAGGATTTTCTATCGGTACATTCTTTATTTGTTTGATTTTAGTTGTTTTATATTCTATTTTTTGGTAGAAAATTAATCCTTAATTGGTCAGGAGCTCAATCCTGGTCAATTAAGGATTTTAGCGTTTTCATTAATTGGATTTTATAAAGAGGGTTCTGTAACATCACAGCAATAATCTAAAGTCTTGCCGTGGCATTCTATATTTATTTCTGGTTATAACAGGATTATTATCTGAACTGGCATTTTCTCCATGGCCAGAAGTTTATTCTTTCTGAAAAAATTTCTAAATTGCCCGAATAAATCATTCGGGCAATTTATTTATGTACGATATTATAGGAGATGTTCATGGCCACGCTGATCAGTTGAAGAATCTGCTGAAGAAAATGGGGTATCAGCTTGTTGATGATTGTTACACACATCCTACACGTAAAGCGGTATTTGTGGGCGATTTTATTAACCGTGGACCAAAAATCAGGGAAACACTTGTTCTGATCAGGAAGATGGTTGAAAAGGAATCGGCCTATGCCATACTTGGAAATCATGAGTTGTATGCAATTCTTTATTACTTGCGCGATACTGAAGGGAAATATTACAAAAAAAGAATTCCGAAATATCAGTTGCAGATCAATCAGACATTAGAGGAATTTGCTTCCTGCAAATCGGAGTTTAAGAGTCATTTGAAATGGTTGCGAACCTTACCGATGTTTCTCGACTTTGGTGATATTCGTGTCATCCATGCCTGCTGGGATGATGAAAATGTCCAATTGCTGAAAAATACAATTACAGGCCCGAAACTCAAGAAAACGATCCTGCGCGAAATTGCCCTGAACGGAACCGAATTTTCCAGCAGTTTATGGGAAAGTTGTAAAGGTCTGGATTTCCAGTTGCCAAAAGATCTGTTGATTTTTGATGATGAAGGACGACCACACCGTTCATTTCGCATGAAATGGTGGGATACTCCTGAAGGCAAAACCTTTAAAGATATTTCGCTCGAAAGCAGGTTCGACCTTCCGGCTTATACCATACCCAATGAAATTATCCGGAAAAGGAAGACTTATCCGAAGAGTGATCCTATCGTTTTCTTCGGACATTACTGCCTAAAGCAATCATACGGAATATTGGAGGATAATCTGTGTTGTGTCGACTCCTGTGTGGCCAGATCGGGTAAATTGCTGGCATACAGATGGGATGGTGAAAAGATGTTAAATAAAATGAATTTTATCACTTCTGATCCTATCGTTTAATCGTCTTATTTTTAGATCTTTAAATGGTTTGATTTAGAGCCGTAAAAAAGATGATCTTTTTTTATTGTGCCTATTGCAGGGCAAAAAAGAAAGGCTATATTTGCAAAGCCTTTTGAGAAACGGATTTCAGAAGGTTTGTTCTTTAAAAAGTGTTACAAATTTTGAAAAACCTGACCTGATTTAATACAAATCAGGTTCGAAAGATTTATTCTGGTGTGGTAGTTCAGTTGGTTAGAATATCGGCCTGTCACGCCGAGGGTCGCGGGTTCGAGTCCCGTCCGCACCGCCATCACAAAATTTGTAATACGAACAACCCTGGTGTGGTAGTTCAGTTGGTTAGAATATCGGCCTGTCACGCCGAGGGTCGCGGGTTCGAGTCCCGTCCGCACCGCCAAAAAAGCTTCAGGAAACTGAGGCTTTTTTGTTTTTATATACTCCCCGTTTGAAAAGCTATCGGCTCGGTTCATGATATCAACGCACACCAAACGTTATAGAACCAAAAGGAAACCACATAGGCACAAAGAACACAATAGAAATGCATAAAGAATATGAATTTTTACTGTTCATTCAATAAATTTTAAAAGAGAAAATCTGATGTTTAGAAAAACCTAATTTCTATGTCAATAACCTCAGCAGAAAGCATAATCTACCTTGATTGAACCTTATTAATCTAACTGTAATTCAATAAGGTAATAAGGTTCAATGCTTTTTCGCCTTTTGGTTCTACTAAGGTTTCCCTGGCAAATAAGGTTTCAAAACAATTTATCTTGATATAATTCAGGTTTAAAGAGTTGCTCAATGATGAATTTGATTACACAAACAATCCATTATAGAACCGTTTTATCAAAGCTACCCAATAAATGTTTACTGATTTTCACCGACTTTGGATCAGTTGAGCTACTTGCGGAAAAGTTCTTTCTATTGTCTTTAACTGTTGAATCCAAACACTAATCTGTCATTTGAAGTCAACAATCCAGTCCGGCTTCAGGACAAGCCGGGCTCAATCCCGGTGTATCGTTTTAATTACACCATCCGAAATTGAATTGATTCGTGAAAAGGCAGAACTACCGAATCTGACGGAAGCCTATATCATTTTCGTTCAAAGTAAACCTCCATAGTAAACATTAACAGCATGATGGTGTTACTAAAAGTCAGAATGATATTTAAATCCCGATTACTAATTTAAAATAGTTTAAACATGAAGTTGTACAAAATCTTATTCATAGTCGCAATTGCGTTTGCTGTGAATTCTTGTAATCAGAAACCGGCAAAAACAGAAGCTGATAGTCATGTTCAATATTACCGAAACATTCAGTTCAGCGAAACCCCCTGGGATATTGAAAAAGGAACTCATCCGCTCACTGCAGAGGAAGCCAAAACCATTAATAATTACAAATTTTCTACCAATGAAAATGGACAGCTTGTTTCTGTTGAATACAACCGGAATGATACTCTGCTGAATTATTCATCGATTGGGGCAGCAAAAATCACTTATACTTATGAAGGGGATAAACAGCTGAAACATTTCTTCGACGATAAAAATAAATCGACAAAAAATGGTGGAGTTTCAACCTTTGAATATACACTCGATGAATCAGGAATGCGGATTGCCATGCGCTTTTTAGATGAAAATAACGCTCCGGTAGAAAACAGAAACAAGGTTCATAATTTTGAGTGGAACAGGTTGGATAACGGAATGATCCGCGAAATCAGGTTTAATTTGGCTGGTGATAATGTTGTTATGAATCCATTCTGTCCGTTTTATGAACTTCGTTTTTCGTACGATGAAAATGGTTTTGTTACCCGGATGGCAAATTACGAGGCTGATACTTTATACAATTGCACCGCCGAAAACTGCGGAGATATTGGTGTTTCGTATTTTTTATTTGAAAACAACGCAAATGGTGATCTCGAAAGCTTTTCGGTTCATAACACTGTTGGTCAGCTTTCGAATTTATACTGGGGTTGGGCTAAACGGGTGAATGTTGTTGATGAGAACGGATACGTTTTGGAAACGACTCAGTTTGATCAGGATAATGAATACCTGGGAGGTAAGAATGTTCCGGTAACCCGATTGGAGTACGACGAACATGGTGCTTTGGTGAAACAGGTTTCGATGGACAAAGACAAAAATATTGTGAACAATCCGGGTAGTGGGGTTGCTAAAGTCGTTTACAAATACGATGAAAATGGTCGTCGGATTGAAACACTTCAGTATGATAAGGATGATGTTTTAGTTGAAAAGAAAGCTTAGTTTTACTTTTTCTAAAAAACGAATATGAACTACTTGAAAACAATCAACCAAATAATCGCGGTTATCCTGGTGTCATTGCTTGTTTCCTGTTCAGGAAGCGGAAAGAAAGCGAAGCAGACTGATACCGCCACTTCAGCTCAAACAAAATCAGAAACGGTTGAAGTGAATACTGAAGCTCAGAAATTGCTGAAATACCTGGAAGAAACGGGTGATTACGCGAATAGCCGGAACTTCCCTTCGTTAATTAAAGCTTCTTCGGTTTACGACGAATTGACCGGTAATATTAAAATTATCGATCTACGGAATCCCAAATCGTTCGCTTTAGGGCATATCAAAGGTGCGGTTAATGTTGACTTCAGTCAGATTCCGGACTATTTTACCAAGGTAATCAAGCCATTCGAATTCGACAAAATAGTTGTGGTTTGTTACGATGGGCAGATTTCAAGTTATGCCACTTCGCTTTTACGCCTGATGGGTTACGGAAACGTGTACGCCATGCGTTGGGGAATGAGTAGCTGGAACAACGATTTTGCTAAGGATTCGTGGTTTTATAATGTTTCTTCTGAATTTGAGAATAAGCTGGAATTGGCTGAAAATGAAAAAGCGGCTTCGGTCGACCTGCCACTGATGAATACCGGTGAATCGACTGGCGAAGAGATCATGAATGCACGTTTTAATAGTTTATTCGCGGCTGGTAGCGCTGATGTGTTTATCACGGCTGCAGAAGTTTTTGAACAACCCCAAAATTACTACACCATTGATTATGACCGGAAAGACAAGTATGATTCAGGTCATATTCCGGGAGCTATTCGCTATAAACCCAATGGAACACTCGGGATTGTTTCTGAAATGGAAACTATTCCAACCGATAAGAATGTAACCGTTTATTGCGGAACAGGTCACAACTCCGGATTTGTAACTGCGTACCTCCGTTTGTTCGGGTACAACGCCAAAACGTTAATTTACGGGAACAATGCTTTTATGCACGACAAGATGCTGGCAGATAAAACAAAACTTTCCTGGCTTCCTTTTACTGAAGAAGAAGTGGCAGATTATCCGTACGTAAAGAATTAATCAAATACTAAACCGAATCCTGTTCCAGTCGGGCCGTTGTGTCAGGCTGGAATTTGTATTTGAGTACTTCTGGATTATCGCCTGATGAGAGAATGTAAATATTTTCAAAGCCCAGTTGGTTTAAAATAAACCATGCTTTTGCAGTTGTTGCAGCATCGGCAGAATATAGGATGATGTTTCCCTTTACTTCCTTTAAAATTTTCCTGTTCGTCAGGTCAAGCAGATTTTCAAATGGAATCGATATCGTTTTCCCGATCAAAAGGGAATCGGGCATGTTCTCATTACCCAGGTTCACCACTAACCCGGGGCTTCCGGAGTTTTTAAACTGATCTGGCGAAAGTTTATTGCTACCGCTTTGAACCGCTTCAATAGCCGTATTTACATCCTGTTTAAAGAGGTTCTGGTCGGAGTTTCTTACCAGAACCAAAGCCAGAAGAACCAGGATGATGAGTAAGACTACCGCTAAACTTTTTAGTTGTTTCATTTTTCTTTGTTTTCAAGCTTATTCGCAGCCACCGTCCAGTTTGGCGATGGTCAGTCTTTTGGCGTTAAAATACTGAGTTTTCAGGCTGTCGGGTAAACTGTTGATTTGGGTAAATGATTTGCGGGCATTCAGTCTGTTTTCGAAACGTGCATTTTCGAGCGGCGTAATTTGTTCTCCGGAAAACTGACTCAGCATCACTGTTTTGAACCATTCGTTCAAGCCACCTTTCATGATGTAATTATTCGCATAGCCCATTCCGGTGGCAATGGTCCAGGCATAATTCGTAGTTTCGTCGCCGTTACCGTAAAAGATGTTTTTCAGATCCTTCTGATTCAGATATCCTTCCCATACCGGATTCGTGAAATCAGAAAAAGGAATATTAATGGATCCCGGAATGTTGCATTCCTTAAATTGTTCGGAACTTCTTAAATCAATCAGTTGAACGGTGCTGTCTTCGTTGTTCACAAAACGGGCAACCTGATCGACTGAAAAATAAATAGATTCGGAAACTGATTGGGCAAGCAGTTCGCTGGGTCGAAGCTGAAACGAACGGTTTGCGTTGAAAGGCAGAAAGGCGAGAATAAGTCCGACTCCCAGCAGTAAAATGGAATATTTGATTCGTGTGTTCATTTTAGTCTGTTTAAATATCATTCGTGATTTCTGCCCGGCTAAATTTCTTTTCGGCCAGTTCGGCCAACCAAAACAATATAACGGCAGCAATAATCAGGATTAAGGTGAAAACACCGGGCGAAACTCCCATCCATTCATCTATGCGCATGGCGCCTTTGTAATTTTCCATAGCCAGGGTTTCAATCATTGGATAGGTTTCTGCAAATAAAAACGCTCCGGTCATTCCGCCCAAAAGAAATAGCAGTGCATCGATTTTGCCGATGGAAAGTGCGCTGATTCCGGTTCCGGGGCAATACCCACCCATGATGAATCCTGCACCCATGATCACTCCGCCAATTAAGGTGGCATTCATGTAATACGGATTTACATACACCAGTTTCAGGTTTAATAAACCAAAATAACTGAGCAATTGCGAACCAGCCAGGGCAACAATAGCGGCTGTAAAAAAGACTTTGAGTACTGTCGTGTCATAGCCGTAAAACATTCCGGCTAATTTGCGGCTCGATGAAAATCCGGCCTGTTCGAGGGCAAAGCCAAAACCGATACCAATCAAAAAGGCGATCAGCAGGTTAAGCCATTCCGGAAGTTCTGAAAGTATTGAAAGTGGTCCCATGGATTGTTTTATTGAAGGATTGATGAATTGAATATGTCAGTGCGAAGTAGCGGAGCGAATGAAGCAATCTGTTGATTCGGTGCGATAGCCACACTCACTTTGGTCGTTCGAATGAAACTGTATCTTTTAAATTGGTCAGATCCAAAGTTTCCTGAAAAACCAGGCGAACAGATAGGCCGATCCAAAGATGGCAATCATGGTTACAAAGCCGGCGACCGAAAAAACAGCCATGCCCGAAAGTGCAGCGCCACTGGTGCAGCCACGGGCAAGTTGTGCTCCGTAGACAAAAAATACACCGCCAAGAAAGGAAAATAGCAACCTGGTTTTATTCGATATCCGGGGCGACTTCTCGATTTTAAATTTTAAACGGTGGGAGAGTGCTCCGGAAATAAAACCGCCCAGAACCATTCCCAATACTTCGAGCGCCAGCCAGCTTTTAAGCGGGTTTTCACCATTCTCGAAATATTTGCTGTAATAGGGCGTTTCCATCGCGTGCTGATGATCGACAGCGCCAACAAGAGCAACCACGGCATATTTGATTCCACCGCTGGCTCCCAAACCGCGTCCGGATAAAAACATGGCGGCTAAAAGAACCAGGCCAAGCAGCACTCCCGCCAGGTAAGGATTCATGTATTTTTGTTTTTTCATTCCTGAAGAATTTGATAGGATCATTTAGATACAGACTAATAAGACAAATCAATCGCAGGTATTGTTTTAAGAACAAAGATTGAGACCACTCTGGATTGTATAGACGCAGGGCCATCTTTTGTAAAGACGCACGGCCGTGCGTCTCTGTGAACATCGGTGTTGAATTGCATGGAAACGCATCGCCTCGCGTCTTTACGCACATCCCAGGTGTCTCTGATTAACCTGAAATATCCGGCGGAGGATTTTGACAGTGATCCTGCCGGTGATTCATTGTATTCTTCCGCAGAAATGTCAGGTGACCCCTATGGAAATACTGGTTTAAAAAAACGAGATCGGGCTAATCCGCTGTATAGACGCAGGACCCTCTTTTGTAAAGACGCACGGCCGTGCGTCTCTGTGAACATTGGTGTTGAAATGCATGGAGACGCACGGCTGTGCGTCTCTGTGAACATCGGTGTTGAAATGCATGGAGACGCACCGCCTCGCGTCTCTACGAACATCCCTTGATATCTGATTAACCTGAAATGCCCGGCGGAGGAATTTTGACAGTGATCCTGCCGGTGATTCATTGTATTCTTCCGCAGAAATGTCAGATGACCCCTATGGAAATACTGGTTCTGAAAATGAGATCTGGGTAATCCGCAGTATAGACGCAGGACCCTCTTTTGTAAAGACGCACGGCCGTGCGTCTCTGTGAACATCCTGGCTGTCTGATTAATCTGAAATGTCCGGAGGCGAACCGTGGTGCGTCTTTACGCATGGAAACAATAAATTGCAGAAGCTTGAAATCAATAGCTGGGATCCTTCTGTAAAATGCGAAGCCAAATAGTAAGCTCCTTCACAACCCAAACAAAAGAATTGGAATAAATATGCTTAATGAGAGTGAAAACTCAGAAAAGCACTTTACTTTTGGGGATATTTACTAGTTGGAAGCAATTTTGACAGACATCAAATTAACATTGAAATGCTAACAAAACTTATAGAACGATGCAGACAGACAATTTATTAAAACAAATAAGTTTCATAAAAGAGATTGACAAGTTAAAATACATTCAACGTAAGACTAAATTATTCAATAGCGACAGACCGGAAAATGACGCTGAACACAGTTGGCATTTAGCGATGATGACAATTGTATTGGCAGAACATTCGGACAAGCCAATTAACGTTCTTAAAGTTTTGAAAATGGTTTTAATCCACGACATTGTAGAAATTGATGCAGGCGATATTTTTATTTATGACTCTACAAAAAGTCACACAAACACAGAAGAAGAACTTAAAGCAGCCAAACGAATTTTTGGACTTTTACCGACAGAACAAGCAGAAGAATGTATTGCAATTTGGAAAGAATTTGAAGAAGGGATGACTGATGAAGCAAAATTTGCAAAAGCAATGGACCGATTTGAACCTTTGCTGCAAAACACTTCAAATAATGGTGGAACCTGGAAAGAATTTAATGTATCCTATCAAAAAGTTTATGAGAAGAAAAAAGCAATTAAAAACGGATCGACAGCAATTTGGGACTACGCCGATAATTTACTAAACGAAAGTGTGGACAGAGGAATTCTAATAAAATAAGTGACTGACTTAGAAGAAAAACTGCTGCCAAGAGCTAAATACCCGCAAGTCGGGTTTTCCGCCAAAGCGGACAGGTGGTGCTTCGTTAGATAAAAGCAGCACTTCGCGGGAAGTTCATCGGCAAATGTTTCTGATGCTATAGCATAATCGTCAGAGATTTGGGCTAAAAAAGAAATAGTTTTCACCACTTAATATCTATTTAAAGAAAATCAAACGATGAAAAATTTAAAATTAGCTTTCGTATTTCTTTTATCCATTTTTATTGGAGAACAAGTCAATGCCCAGGACTGGGCCAATTTTGAACGTTACAGAAGTGATAACGAAAAAATTGGAATGCCTCAAACGGATGAAAACAGAGTCGTTTTTATGGGCAACTCAATTACTGATGGTTGGATTACCAATTGCCCGGATTATTTTTCGGACAATCCCTATGTTGATCGTGGAATAAGCGGACAAACGACTCCACAGATGCTCGTTCGGTTTAGGGCTGATGTTATTAATCTGAAGCCGGTTGTTGTTACTATTTTGGCCGGTACAAATGATATTGCAGGCAATACAGGCCCTTCAACTCTTGAAATGATAGCCGATAATATTTTTTCGATGGCTGAACTGGCAAAGTCTAATGGGATTAAAGTAATTCTCAGTTCTGTTTTACCGGTATACGATTATCCATGGAAACCAGGTCTTGAGCCAGCTGACAAGATTGTACAACTAAACGAAATGATAAAAACGTATGCTGATAGTCACAAGATGTTATATCTTGACTATTATTCATCAATGGTTGATGATCGAAAAGGCATGAAGGCCGAGTATTCGAAAGATGGCGTTCACCCCAACAAAGCCGGCTACGAGGTAATGATGGATCTTTGCACTCAGGCCATTCAAGAAGTATTGGTCAATCCATAAGTTTGGAGAAACAAGCCTGGCGAAGTATCAAATTCAGGCTGAAAATTAAAAGTACAGTAAGCAGCGGATTTTAAATGGTTTAGCAACATTTAAACTCCGCTGCTTGTCGTTTGCATTTCTGGTTTCGGTGTTTCGTTGAAAGGGGTAGGATAGGTGCGTCTTTACGAACATCGGGCTGTCTGATGAATCGGAACTGTCCGGTAGAAGAATTTTTGACTGTCATCCTACCGATAATTCATTTTATTTTCCCTCAGGAATGTTCGCTGACCCCTATGGAAATGCTTGTTAATAAAAACGAGATCGGGCTAATCCGCGGAATAGACGCATGGCCCTCTTTTGTAGAGACGCACGGCCGTGCGTCTCTGTGAACATCCTGGTAATCTGATTAATCTGAAATATCCGGAAACGCAGCACCGTGCGCATATAAGAATATCGGTGTTGAAATGCATGGAGACGCACGGCCGTGCGTCTCTACGAACATCCCTTGATATCTGATTAACCTGAAATATCCGGTGGAGGATTTTGACAGTCATACTACCGATGATTCATTTTATTCTCCCTCAGAAATGTCCGGTGATTCCTATGGAAATGAAGGTTCTGAAAACGAGATCGGGCTAATCCGCTGTATAGACGCAGGGCCCTCTTTTGTAGAGACGCACGGCCGTGCGTCTCTACGAACATATGTATATCTGAAATATCCGAAAACGCAACGCCGTGCGTCTCTGCGAACATCCCGGGGTAACTGATTAACCTGAAATTCCCGACGGAGGATTTGGACAGTCGTCCTGCCGGTGATTCATTGTGTTTTTCCGCAGAAATGTCAGGTGATTCCTATGGAAATGCTGAAAAAAAAACGAGATCTGGGTAATTCGCATTAGAGATGCATGGCCCTCTTTTGTAGAGACGCACGGCCGTGCGTCTCTGTGAACATCCTGGTAATCTGATTAATCTGAAATATCCGGAAACGCAGCACCGTGCGCATATAAGAACATCGGTGTTGAAATGCATGGAGACGCACGGCTGTGCGTCTCTACGAACATCCCGGTATATCTGATGAATTTGAAATATCCGGTGGAGGAATTTTGACAGTCATCCTACCGGTGATTCATTGTATTCTTCCGCAGAAATGTCAGGTGATTCCTATGGAAATGCTGAAAAAAAAACGAGATCGGGCTAATCCGCAGTATAGACGCAGGACCCTCTTTTGTAGAGACGCACGGCCGTGCGTCTCTGTGAACATCCTGGTAATCTGATTAATCTGAAATATCCGGAAACGCAGCACCGTGCGCATATAAGAACATCGGTGTTGAAATGCATGGAGACGCACGGCCGTGCGTCTTTACGAACATCCCTTGATATTTGATTAACCTGAAATATCCGGTGGAGGATTTTGACAGTCATCCTACCGATGATTCATTTTATTCTCCCTCAGAAATGTCCGGTGATTCCTATGGAAATGAAGGTTCTGAAAACGAGATCGGGCTAATCCGCTGTATAGACGCAGGGCCCTCTTTCGTAGAGACGCACGGCCGTGCGTCTCTACGAACATATGTATATCTGAAATATCCGAAAACGCAACGCCGTGCGTCTTTACAAAAGGAACCAACAAATTATAATCCTGCCGTTTTATTTTCATAATTATTTCACAGTTTATCATTATTGATGTTATTTTTTTGATAAATTAGTACAGGTTTTAAATCATATTCATCAGGCACGAATAAGCGGTAGAAAACCACCTTTGTTTCCAAAACGAAAATAGCATTGAAAATCCATTCGCAAAGTGCGAAAGCCTCAACCGGAGTCAGGAGAACCATTCGCAAAGTGCGAAAGCTCCAGACGGTGTCCGGGGAACCATTCGCAAAGTGCGAAAGCTCCAACTGGTGTCAAGAGAACCATTCGCAAAGTGCGAAAGCCTCAACCGGTGTCCAGCGGAACTTTCGCAAAGTGCGAAAGCTGTAAAACGATCAAAGTGTATATAATCGAAGTCAAATATTCTACATAGTATTGAACTAAAAACCCAAGTACAATGAAAACAAAAGAGTTTAGACCTGTGCATTTGAATCACCTGTCCATCGACAATTTATTTTCGCTCAGCAAATCGACCATTGAGTATGCCAGCCCTCTTAGGGAAAGCATCGGCGAATTGCCCAAAGTAACACTTAACCAGCTCGAAACCGACAACAAGGCCATGGGCATGCAAATGAACAAGGCATTGAAGAGCTCACTGACCCAACAAGTGAGCGAACTTGACCTCGAATGCGACGACCGGTTCGCTGAAATTAAGCGCAACGTGAGTACCAACCTGCAGGGCCGCGATCCTGAAAAGAAAGCAGCGGCTGGGGAACTGAAAATCTTTCTCACTCCGTATTGGGACTCCGACTCGAAGCCATTAAACACCCAGACAAGCCTTACTACGGAGATGTTGGGCAAGATCAAGGCCAGCGAAACCTTAAAAGCACATGCTGCAACCATTGACATCACCGGTATGATGGCCGGGCTTGAAACCGCGAATACTGCCTTAAGCACACTTTACCAAAACCGCAACGAGCAGAGTGCCGCCCTTGAAGGTCCTTCGGCCACCAGCCTGAGATCGGCAACAGTCAAAAGCTACGAACAGTTTTGCACCGCACTGGAGCAAGCCGTTAATTACACGCCCTCTGATATTCTGAACGGCCTGTTTAATCAAATCGACGAATTGCGTAAAGCCTACGCCCGTCTGATCCACAAAAAAGACACGGAAGAAGCCAGCGCGGTTGTAGCCGAATAATACCGCACCAACTAGTGTCGTGTTAATGAGCTTTTGACGGATCGTCATGCCGAACTTCCTGCCCGCTCGCTTGGCAGGCGGGGTTTCGGCATCTCTAAATAGCGTGAGACCCTGAAACAAGTTCAGGGTGACTGGTACTTGACAAAGCCAAGCTAACGCAACACTAGTTTAGCTATTCCCGGCAGTGGTTTAAGCTGCCGGGAATTTTTTTACGTTGCAAATGAGGGGAAGAACAGTCAGGTAGAGTGCAGATAAAAAAACAGCGATAAAACCATAATAAATTTGTTTTATAAACATAACCTCTTACTTTTAACAGTGCAAAAAATAAAAGTAGATAAGGCAATAAAAATCGATCTCATAAAGAAAAAAAGCATCGGGGATAGTACTATAAACTTGATGCAATTTACTCGTGTTGTGTTAACGAGCTTTTGACGGACCGTCATGCCGAACTTGTTTCGGCATCTCTAAATAGGATGAGACCCCAAAATAAATTCGGGGTGACTGGTACTTGACAAAGCCAGGCTAACGCAACACTAGTTGTCTGTATTTGTAGTTCATGCTTACCAATAAGGAGATAGTTAAATGGAAGAAAGTTTCTTACAAGAAATATTGATTGAAAAAATAAAAACTGAATCATTTCTGGAATCAATTGGAAATATTCAAAGTCTTGAAGATGCACTAAAAATTGACCATGACCCAAATACAATTCCTGATTTTTCAATTGACCATTTATTGAAACGGAAATATTCAAAATCTGCTAAAAGCGTTTTAAAAACATTAACTTGTTATGAGTTAATAAGCGGAGATAAGATTAAAAATATTTCATTAGATAAGAGTGAAAGACTCTTTCCTGATTGTTTATTATTCAATTACGAAACAAATGAAATTGTAGTAATTGAAAATAAAATAAGTAAACAGACAGAAAGAGAAGCTGTAACAGAATTACTAGGATATAGTCAAGAAATAAGGAATAATTTACCCTTTATTTCGGATTTCGATATTAGCTATATTATTATTTCAACAGAGTTTAACACCTTACTTGACCATTCTATTTCAGCACAAATTCTGAGTACGGAAAGCAAAATCCTATGTCTGAAAGCAACAGAAAATAAGCAGCAAGTTGATTTTGATGTTCATTTTCCAAAATCATGGACTAATATCGGACAAGATGTCTTGCCTGCCAGCTCATTTATGAGTTACACTTTATGTCTAAAGAAAAAAAATGATGTTGATATCTCATATGCTAATATAGTACAGCTAGCAACAGATTTGATAAGTTTTGATGCAAATCAAAATAAGTGCAGTGGTTTTTGTATTGCTTGGGAAAATGGAATTGCTGATTGTTTTGATTTCGACTTTGGAATCTCGATTTATTCAATCAATCCATTTGTGTTTTTGCCAAAAGCGATTGAATTAGGGTTTGATATAAATGAAAAGTCAAAGTTTTCTGCATTTATTCTTGAAAAGGTTGAAAATAGTGGAGTTGAACAGACACCTAATTCACTTTTTCGTATTGCAGACAGAGCAAAACAATTATTGGACAGATACTTCATTGCTAAATGGGATAGAAATACCACTTGGGAACAGGACTTAGATGATGAATATTATAAATTACAACGTTTCCCTGTGTTTGTTGAATCTTTTGGCGTTATAGGAGACTTTCTTCGATATTTCTATTATCATCCAGCGGTCGGAAATCATTTTTTTCATGAAAAGGAGTTACTAAATAGTAGTCCAAATATTCCGCGAATTGCATTACAAATAATCAATATAATTACAGGGAATTACCTTTTTAAGAAAGGTCACTTCTCGGCAAAAGATGTTTTCCTATTTGGTAGACAGTTATACCTATACAGCTATGCTTGTCAAACTGCTTTAGAAACTTCAGAAGATAATATGATTAGTAATGAAGCATTTCTTTTTTGGAGTACTTTGCCTTTAATTAAATCTATTAAAGAAATTAATTTGAGGGTAATCGATGCGGTTAATATAAAGACAGACAATATTCCACCAATAAAAATATACTATAGAAAAGAAAGTGTTGAATCCGAATACCGCCAAAGATTAGATGAATTCGTTGAATGGTTTGCTAATAGTTTTCTAGTAAAAGATAGTATACACAGCAATCTTTTTAAAATAGGTTTAAGTTACGCTCCTTTTTTTAGTGATTTTTTCAAAGATGCTTTGAGTAGTGATAATATCAGAGAAGTAAAGGAAGAAATTAATAAGTATACAACATCTGTATTGAGTTCAATAATAAGCTCTTTTAAGGGAGAAGGGTTGTATCTTAACGATAATGACAAAAGCATTTGTTATTATCTTTTTGATTGTGATATAGAAAAGAATTCATTGGAGCATATTTTAGAGCAAATACAAAAAAAGAATTATGAATATTCGTTTTCCAATGAGGTATTAGAGCTTGTTAATTCTGTATATGGAGAAGTTTATCACGAATTAGAAGATGTTTTTATTTCAGAATCTATTGACTTTAATTTTTTAAAACAAACAGCTGATGAACGTTTCAACGCAGGACATAAATATTCAGCAGTAATTGTATTTTCTAATGGAGAAGTAGGATTAGGTGAAATCAACCAAGAATATCGAATAATAGGAGAATTATCAGATACAGATGAAATTTACTTAATACTAAATCCTGCGTCTGGGATGGCATTTATTAAAAAGAAAATGTGGAAGGATATTTTTAATGGAAATCTTGATGAATAAACAACTACAGACAAAAACTATATGCCCTGCTCCTCCGGATATGCAAAAGATGGCAATGGTTGGTGCCGATTGTTCTGTTAAATCGGTGTTGCGGGTAGTTTAAAATGTAGAAACAAAGAAAACACAATGAATAAAAAAGTGACTTCATTAGGCCTGATTGGCCTGCTTCTGGTGTTTGCATCTCAAACTTTTGCCTGTACAACCTTTGTCATCTCAGGAAAAAACACAGCTGATGGGAAACCCATTCTGTTCAAAAACAGAGATACCGATCAGATGCAAAATTCGCTGGCTTATTTTAATGATGGCCGGTATAAATACATTGGATTGGTCGATGGAATTCCGGAGTGGAAGAAAATGGTTTGGGGCGGTTACAATGAAACGGGATTTGCAATTATTAATTCGGCAGCCTATAACAACAATTTGGGCGATACCACCAAATTCATCGATCAGGAAGGGGTAATCATGAAACTGGCGCTGCAAACCTGCAAAACCTTGAAGGACTTTGAAAAGCTGCTTGTTTCGTTGCCGAAGCCGATGGGTTTGGATGCCAATTTTGGGGTAATTGATGCCTCCGGCGGTGCGGCCTATTACGAAACCGGAAATAATGACTTTACGAAATACGATGCCAACGATTTGCTGCAGGCGCCCAATGGAATTTTAGTCCGGACCAATCATTCGCTTCGGGCCGACCTCACCAAAGGTTTTGGCTTTTGCAGGTACAATACCGCCGTCAGCGCGCTGAACCGGGTTGCAGCCGAAAAACAACTGTCGCCCCAGTATCTGTTCAATAATCTGTCGCGTAATCTCACTCATTCCTTAACCAAAACCGATCTTTGGGCCGATTTGCCAGCGAACCGGGATATTCCGGAATACAAATTCTTTATCGATTACATTCCACGGATTTCAACCGCATCGGCCATCCTGATTGTTGGCGCCAAAGACAAGAAACATGTTAAAGACCTTGTGGCATGGACCATTTTAGGTTTCCCGCTCACTTCGGTGGCTATTCCTGTATGGATTTCCGGAGGTAATGTTTTGCCCCGGGCAGTAACGATGGATGACCAGTTTCAATCGCCCATATGCACGGCTGCCTTAAAACTGAAAGCGGAATGTTTCCCGCTCACGTACGATAAAGGATTTAACTACATCAATTTATCGGTCGTCATTAATCAGCAGCAAACCGGTTATGTGCAGTTATTTCAACCCATCGAGCAGGAAATATTTGAAAAGGCAGGCTTGTTATCCGCTGAACTCGAAAAAGGCCGGAAAAACGGAAAGGACATTCAGTCGTTTTATGCATGGATCGATCAGTATTTATCGGATACCTACCGCACTCAATTTAAGCTGAATCTGTTTGAGAACTGACTTCTCAGGAAAAACGGGCTAACATCAAGACATTTATTTGGTCGGGGGAATGGTATTCTCCTCAATGAGGGAATGCTTATAAAGGGCCAGACATTGAAAATATAAGTAATTTCAGAAGTCTGTATATGCTCCGATACGAAGTGTTTGGTTCTATAACGGATTGTGTGGTTCAGTCTGAAGATATTTCAATATGGCTATGAAATATCTTCCTAAAAGAGAAAACCAGACCTAAGCCTGGTTTTCGTATTTTCTATTTTTTTGGAACTGAAGATAAAATCCTGATTTTTATTTTTTCAGTTTTTTTATCAAAACCTACAGAAATAGTATCTCCTTCAACTACTGAAGCTTTTATGATAACTTCTGCCATTTCGTCTTCCAGATATTTCTGGATAGCCCGCTTCAATGGTCGGGCACCGAATTGTGCATCAAATCCTTTATTTGCAATGAAATCTTTAGCAGCAGCAGAAATCTTTAACTTGTAATTCAGTGAATTCACCCGATCGAATAGTCCTTTTAATTCAATATCAATGATTTGATGAATGTGTTCTTTGTTTAATGAATTGAACATGATTACATCATCGATACGATTCAGAAATTCAGGAGCAAATGCTTTTTTCAGGGCTTTTTCCAAAATATACTTGGTGTTATCACCTTCTTCAAGCATTGAACTTTGCGTTGAAAAACCTACTCCACGCCCAAAATCAGACAATTGACGTGAACCAATATTGGAGGTCATGATAATTATAGTATTCTTGAAGTCGATGTTACGACCCAAACTATCAGTTAAACGTCCTTCATCCAACACCTGAAGCAGTAAATGAAATACATCCGGATGGGCTTTTTCGATTTCATCTAAAAGAACAACACAATAAGGTTTCCGGCGAACTTTTTCAGTTAACTGACCACCTTCTTCATAACCAACATATCCGGGAGGAGCACCAACCAATCTTGAAACCGAAAATTTCTCCATGTATTCGCTCATATCAACTCTAATCAGTGAATCCACACTGTCAAACAGATATTTGGCTAAAACCTTTGCAAGTTGTGTTTTACCAACACCAGTAGGCCCGAGGAAGACGAATGATCCGATTGGTTTGTTGGGATCTTTAAGTCCGGCTCTGTTTCGCTGAATAGCCTTTACGATTTTAAGAATGGCTTCATCCTGACCAACGACACTTCCCTTGATCTGCTTGCCCATATCCATCAACCGTTTCCCTTCAGCCTGAGCAATACGCTGAACAGGTATACCTGACATCATGGCAACTACTTCGGCAACTTTGTCTTCGGTAACCGTTTCACGGTGACTGATAAGTTCTTTTTCCCACTCTTCTTTTTCCTGCTCAAGCAATTGCAGAAGACTTTTTTCTTTGTCACGATGATTGGCAGCCAGTTCGAAATTCTGACTTTTAACCGCTTTTATTTTTTCTTCTTTGGTTTTTTCTATTTTTTCTTCAAGTTTCACGATGCGTTCCGGGACATTGATGTTCGATATATGAACCCGGGAACCAGATTCATCCAAAGCATCAATAGCTTTATCGGGTAAAAACCGATCCGGAATATATCTGGCTGTCAGCTTAACACATGCATTGATGGCTTCAGGAGTATAAATCACATTGTGATGGTCCTCGTATCGTTCTTTAATGTTGTTGAGAATTTCTATTGTTTCATCTACCGATGTTGGCTCAACCATTATTTTCTGAAATCTTCTTTCCAAAGCACCATCTTTTTCAATCTGCTGACGGTATTCGTCAAGAGTAGTTGCTCCGATACATTGAATTTCGCCACGGGCCAATGCTGGTTTTAGCATATTCGCGGCATCGAGTGAGCCTGTTGCACCACCCGCACCAACAATGGTATGAATTTCGTCGATGAAAAGAATAACGTTACTAACTTTGGATAATTCATTTAAAATTGCTTTCATTCGTTCTTCAAACTGTCCCCGATACTTAGTCCCGGCAACAATCGAAGCAATGTCCAAACTTACAACTCGCTTATCAAATAATACTCTGGATACTTTTTTCTGAACAATCCTTAAAGCAAGTCCTTCGGCAATTGCAGATTTACCAACACCCGGTTCTCCAATCAGAATCGGATTGTTTTTCTTTCTTCGCGATAATATCTGTGCCAATCGTTCAATTTCACGTTCGCGACCAACAATCGGATCCAGATTATTTTCTTCAGCTGCCTTAGTGATATCAGTACCAAAATTATCAAGCACCGGAGTTTCGGACTTGGGATTTGCAGGTTTTTTTGCAGAAAAAGCAGAGGAAGAACTTCCCGCTGATCTTGAAAAACTATCATCCGCATCATCGTCTTCGTCATCAAATTCCGATTTGGCTTCCAGATTTTTATAATCTTCAAGCCTGGATTTCAGAATATAATAATTGATATGGTATTCGCTCAAAATACTACTGATCATACTAGCTTTATCTTTTATTAAAGCCAGAAGCAGATGGCCTGTATTGATGGTTGGGCTGTTAAAGGCTCTGGCTTCAAGATAAACAAGTTTCAAGGCTTTTTCAGCTGACTTAAGCAGTTGCACCGAGGCTTGTGAATCGACATCCTTACCTGTTCTTAGCTTCTCTTCTAGAGATTGTTTTATTTCAGCCAGATTGACACTCAGATTCGTAAGAATTTCAATGGCAATACCTTCTCCATCTCTTAGGATTCCTAAGAAAATATGTTCTAACCCAATGCTCTCATTACCTAATCGGATAGCTTCCTCCCGACTGTATGAAAGAACATCTTTAATTCGTGGTGAAAATTGTGAATCCATATACATCGTCACATTAATAAATTGCGTACTCAAAATAACAAAAAGTATTCCAAAATGTTGGGAGTCATTTTACTGAATGTTAATTTATTCACCCAAAATTACGCAATAATAATTAAGCTTATCGTTTAATTTACTGATTTTTTGAACATTACATTGTTGAAATCTTATTCTTATTTTATCAATGAAAAGCAGGTAAATGGCTTGATTCAAGAAGTATTTTTGTATTTTTGTCAGTCAAATTTTTAAGCAAAATTTATTTAAAAAAGGAGTAAATGGCTGAAGGCGAAAAAATTATCAAGATTAATATTGAAGAGCAAATGAAATCAGCTTACATCGATTATTCGATGTCTGTCATTGTTTCCAGAGCGCTTCCGGATGTACGAGATGGTTTAAAACCGGTACATCGACGTGTATTGTTTGGAATGAGTGAATTAGGAACCTATTCAAATAAGGCCTATAAAAAATCAGCAAGGATTGTTGGGGAGGTTTTAGGTAAATTTCACCCGCATGGTGATTCATCTGTATATTTTACCATGGTTCGTATGGCCCAGCACTGGTCATTGCGTTATCCACTTGTCGATGGACAGGGAAATTTCGGGTCTGTCGATGGCGATAGTCCGGCTGCAATGCGTTATACCGAAGCTAGATTGTCAAAAATCGCAGAAGAAACACTTGCCGATTTGGAGAAAAATACGGTAGATTATCAGCCAAACTTTGATGAGACCTTAAAAGAACCAACCGTATTACCAACCCGGATTCCAAATCTGTTGGTTAATGGTGCATCGGGTATTGCCGTGGGTATGGCGACCAATATGCCTCCCCATAATTTATCAGACACCATTGATGCAATTATTGCATACATTGAAAACCCTGAAATAGACATTCAGGATCTGATTCCGATTATCAAAGCACCTGATTTTCCAACCGGAGGTATTATTTACGGCTACAAAGGCGTTCAGGATGCTTTTGAAACCGGAAGAGGCCGGATTGTTGTCCGTGGAAAAGCTCATATCGAAACCACTCCGAATGGACGGGAAAAGATTATCATTACTGAAATTCCATACATGGTCAATAAAGCAGAGCTCATTATAAAGACTGCTGAATTAATCAATGAAAAGAAAATTGAAGGAATTTCGAACGTAAATGATGAATCTGACCGTGATGGAATGCGCATCGTTTTTGATATCAAGCGCGATGAAATTTCGAATGTTGTTCTGAATAAACTATATAAATATACGCAACTGCAAAACAGTTTTAGTGTAAATAATATAGCTCTGGTAAATGGCAGACCAAAAATGCTTAACCTCAAAGATTTAATTCATTATTTCGTTGAGCACCGGCACGATGTTGTAATCCGGAGAACACAATTTGAATTGGATCAGGCCGAAAAGCGTGCTCATATTCTGGAAGGACTGATTATTGCCAGCGATAATATTGAAGAAGTAATCGCCATTATTAGGGCTGCCAAAAACCCTGATGAAGCAAGGCAAAACCTGATGGAACGATTTAGTTTATCTGATATTCAGTCACGTGCCATCGTAGAAATGCGTTTACGTCAGCTTACTGGCCTCGAACAGGATAAATTACATGTTGAATATCAGGATATCATTAAACAGATTGAATACCTGAAAAGCATATTGGCTGATATTAATCTGCGAATGGAGATTATTAAAACTGAACTTCTTGAGGTAAAAGATAAATACGGTGACGATCGAAGGACAGAAATTGTCCCTAATGCAGAAGAGTTCAATCCTGAAGACTTTTATGCGGATGAAGAAATGGTAATTACAATTTCTCATTTGGGATATTTAAAACGGACTCCACTGACTGATTTTAAAACTCAGGGAAGGGGAGGAGTTGGCTCGAAAGGCAGTACAACAAGGGATTCTGATTTCCTGGAACATATGTTTAACGCATCGATGCACAATACACTACTTTTGTTTTCAGAAAAAGGGAAGTGTTTTTGGTTGAAGGTTTATGAAATTCCTGAAGGCACAAAGACATCAAAAGGCCGGGCCATTCAGAATGTAATTAATATTGAACAGGACGATCAGATTCTGGCATATATTAATGTAAAAAACCTTACCGACCCGGATTACATTAATAACAACTTCATCATTCTTTGTACTAAAAAAGGGATAATAAAGAAAACTTCACTGGAAGCCTATTCACGTCCTCGTCAGAACGGAGTGAATGCAATAACTATCAGGGAAGGCGATCAACTCTTTGAAGCCAGAATGACCAACGGAAATCACCATATTATGATGGCTGTTCGATCAGGTAAAGCAGTTCGTTTTGAAGACAGTAGCATTCGTCCGATAGGAAGAACAGCTTCAGGAGTGCGTGGAATTACTCTCCGGGATGATCAGGATGAAGTCGTTGGCATGGTTTGTGTTGAGAACGAAACCGAGGATATTTTAGTGGTTTCTGAAAATGGCTACGGTAAACGGTCAAAAATTGAAGACTACAGATTAACCCATAGAGGCGGAAAAGGAGTCAAAACGATTAATGTTACTGAAAAAACCGGTCAGGTAATTACAATCAAAAGTGTTGACGAAACAAACGACCTGATGATTATTACTCAAATAGGTTTAACAATCAGGATGTCAATTTCAGCACTTAGGGTTATAGGACGAACAGCTCAGGGTGTTCGCCTGATAAATCTGAAAGGCACAGATAAGATTGCATCAATAACGATTGTGCCGGCAACCGAAGAACCAGATGATGTTTCTGTAATTTCAGACGAAGACATTGAATTATCAGACGACAATATTCAATCAGATGATCAATAGATAACTGAGAAGGATTAATTATATTTACTGTATAAATAACAAACTTTTAATTACAATGAAGAGAACGACAATTTTATTTGTTTTACTTTTTGCCGTAACATGCGTATTCGCTCAGAAAGGCAAAGTAACCAGTGCTTTGAGTTATAAAGAAGCCGGGAATCTTGATAAGGCGGTTGAAGCAATAGAAGAGACTATTGATCCAAACAACCCGAAATCAGATAATTCCATATCCTGGCCAAGAACCTGGGAAGTTCGTGGAGAAATTTATCAGGCTGTATTTCAATCGAAAGATGAGAATTACAAAAAGCTGAGTAATGATCCGTTAACTGTAGCTTTTGAATCCTATATAAAAGCGTTGGAACTTGATGATAAGGATCGTAATTCAAATAGTGTAAAAATTAAACTTACACTTTTGATTGGAGATCTTACGAATCAGGCAGTAGCTGCTTTTAATGAGGAGAACTTTGAAAAAGCGATGTTGTCATTTGAACATATTATGGCAATTGAAGAAACTCCAGTTTTTAAAGCTGATGATCCAAATGCTGTAGATACAGTGATTATTTTCAATGCTGGTTTAGCTGCATACAATGCTCAGAAATATGACAAAGCAATTGAATATTATAGAGAGGCTGCCAAATACAAATACAACGGTGCAAAAACGTATTCGTTAATTGCCAGCAGTTATTTTCAGAAACAAGACACTATTGGTGCTTTACAAGTATTACAGGAAGGTCTAAAAGAATATTCTGATAATGGAGCTCTTATGGTTGAAGTAATCAATGTTTATTTGAATGCAAATAAAGTAGATGATGCAATGAAATATTTGGATATGGCAATTGCCCAGGATCCTGAAAATTCGTCGTATTATTTTGCCCGGGGAACACTGTATGATAAACTTCAAAAAACAGACGAAGCAACAAACAGCTACCTTAAAGCAATTGAATTTAAAGATGATTATTTTGATGCTTATTACAACCTTGGTGCCTTATATTATAACAAAGGCGTAAAACAAGTTGATGTTGCCAATGCTGTCCCAAGCAATCAACCAGAGAAATACGAAGTAGAAAAAGAAAAAGCAGATCTTGAATTCGAAAAAGCAATTCCATACATGGAAAAGGCTCATGAAATTAATCCGACAGATAAGTTTACATTGGAATCGTTGAAGACATTGTATTATCGTTTGAAAATGTTGGATAAACATGCAGAGATTTTAGAAAAAATGAAAAACCTACAATAAGGGGTATTAAAAAAGAAGGAGCAAAAGCTCCTTCTTTTTTAATGTACAAAAATAACATAATATTAATTCTAAGACAAACGTTATTGGTTACAATTCATACTTAATCATAATCGTAAGGCAAAAAAAATCCGGAAGGCAATCGCTGTTTGCGACCCTTCCGGATTTTTTATATGTCATTCAGATTTTTTTCTCTACCAGGCAAAAAGCGGAAGATCTTTCATCATCGAATTCACTCTTTTGCGAACTGACAGAATAATTTCTTCGTTATCAATGTTGCTCATTACTTCGTCTATCAGATCAACAATAACCGGCATCAAATCTTCTTTTAAGCCTCTGGTTGTAATAGCAGGCGTTCCAACACGAAGACCTGATGTGGTAAACGGTGAACGGCTATCGAATGGAACCATATTTTTGTTGATGGTAATATCGGCACGTACCAGTGCATTTTCAGCCTGTTTCCCTGTGATTTCAGGAAACTTGGTGCGAAGGTCGATTAACATCGAATGATTGTCAGTTCCTCCTGAAATCACTTTGTATCCTTTGTTCATAAATGCGTCGGCCATCACAGAAGCATTTTTTTTCACCTGTGACTGATACACCTTATACGATGGATCGAGAGCTTCAGCAAATGAAACTGCTTTCGAAGCAATCACATGTTCCAATGGTCCGCCTTGTTGTCCGGGAAAAACACTGAAATCGAGAACCTGAGACATCATTTTGGTCACGCCTTTCGGTGTTTTGAACCCAAATGGATTTTCAAAATCTGCTCCCATCAGGATGATTCCTCCACGTGGTCCACGTAAGGTTTTATGAGTTGTAGAAGTTACAATGTGTGCATATTTTACAGGATTATCCAATAATCCTGCAGCAATTAAACCAGCCGGATGAGCCATATCAATCATCAGCATCGCTCCAACCTGATCAGCAATAGCACGCATGCGGGCATAATCCCATTCGCGAGAATAAGCCGAAGCACCACCGATAATAAGTTTTGGTTTGTGTTCAAAAGCCAAAGCTTCCATTTCGTCGTAATCAACTATTCCGGTTTCTTCGATCACATGATAGGCAATCGGGTTATATAATACTCCGGAAGAATTAACAGGAGAACCATGTGAAAGGTGCCCACCATGAGCTAAATCCAAACCTAAAAAGGTATCACCCGGGTTTAAGATTACAGCCAAAACAGCTGCATTAGCCTGAGCCCCTGAGTGTGGCTGAACATTAGCATAAACAGCTCCAAATAGTTCCTTAATACGATCAATGGCGAGTTGCTCGGTCATGTCGACAAACTGGCAGCCGCCGTAATAACGATGTCCAGGATATCCTTCAGCATATTTGTTGGTCATAACTGACCCCATAGCCTCCAAAACCTGATCACTGACAAAATTTTCAGAAGCAATCAATTCAATTCCGCTCAGCTGGCGTTGACGTTCCTTTTCAATGATCTCAAATACTTTGGTATCTCTTTCCATTCCGGTAAAATATTGATTAAAATTGAGCTGGTAAAGTTACAATAAATTAAGGATGCCTAAAAAATGAGGTATTCAAAAAACGAGATATTTTTGAACATTTAAACATTCGGTAAAATGACGAAGAAACCAATACTTTATGAGGCAGCCTGCATATTCAGTATTATTGGAAGCAGCATCGGTTTTGTTAGCATGTTCATAACTACTTTCTTTTTTAAGATTGTTACTGAAAAAATAAGCTTGCTTACCAACATAACTGCTACCGAAAAACTAAGTCCAATCTATTTTGCCTTGCTCGGCACTGTATTTTGTATCTCGCTGGTCGGAGCAATCAAACTTTACCGGATGCGCCGAAGTGGTATCTATTTTTACCTGATGGCTCAGGCAGTGATTTTGTTTTTGCCGGTAATTTGGCTTGGATCCAACGCATTTTCAGTCACCAATGCCATTTTTACACTTCTTTTTTCAGGAGTGTATATTTATTATTACCGAATAACTGTATGAAAGAATAGTTAAAATCTCCGGGGTATTTAAAACACTGGAGATTTTGTTGCACCCATCAATCATATGATAAATCGGCCATTGTGTCACGGTACTCCGAGAATACTCGGGCTCTGGAAATAAATCCAATGTATTTTCCTTCATCGAGGACAGCCAGGTTAAATCGTTTACATGTCTGGAATTTTTCGACAACAACATCCATTGGATCATGTGGAGAGATAAAGAATTCAGGCATATACATCAGATCCCGAACCTTTATTTTTTCATATAAATCCTGCTCAAAAATAAGGTTTCGAATATCATTCATTTTTATCATTCCCTTCATCATACCGTTTTCATCCACGACCGGAAATAAATCGCGTTTCGAGCGGGCAATAAAATGAGTCATTTGTCCCAGGCTCAGATCCGGTGATAAAATTGTAAAATCTGTTTCAATCATTTCCTGAACTTCCATAAAATGCATCGCAGCCTTGTCCTTATGGTGTGTAACCAACTCTCCGGTCTCAGCCAGTCGTTTGGAGTAAATTGAATGTGGTTCGAAACGGGTAATTGTAACATAAGCAACAGTCGCAGAAATAATTAGCGGAACCAGCAATTGATATCCACCTGTTATTTCAGCAATTAGGAAAATACCAAGTAGTGGTGCATGCATAACACCAGCCATCAATGCCCCCATTCCTGCCAGTGCGAAATTGGCATTTGACAGATGCAAACCAAATAAAGTATTCATGGAAAGTGATAAAATATAACCTCCTACTGCTCCCACGAACAACGTAGGTGCAAAAATTCCGCCGACTCCACCACTTGCCGTAGTTACTGACATCGCCACAACTTTAAATACCAGGATCAGAAATAATATGCCTATTAAATACAGAGGCTCAGACTTCAGGCCAAAAAAGATCGAATTATTCAACAAATCGGGACCTAAACCATTGAAGATTTTATTGATCGAGTCATAACCTTCGCCCCATAATGAAGGAAAGACGAATACCATCAATCCCAGCGAAATTCCACCAACGATGAGCTTTGTATATCTGTTGTCAATTCGTTTAATTCTTTTTTCAACAAGCATGCCTATCCGGGTGAAGTATAAGGATATAAACCCGGCAAATATTCCCAGTAAAATGTAATAAATCAGATTACTGTAGTCAAACTGATTCTGAACGGAGAAATGAAACAATACCGTGTTACCCATGAAAAAGTGAGCAAGAGTTGCCGCTGTAATTCCTGAAATCAACAGTGGAATCAAAGAAGACATGGTCAAATCAAGCATCAGTACTTCCAGGGTAAACATGACTCCTGCCATTGGAGCTTTAAAAATACCTGCAATGGCGCCGGTGGCTCCACAGCCTATCAGCAAACGAACCTGATTCTGATTCAGTTTAAACACCCTTGAAATATTCGCACCGATTGCAGAACCGGTATACACAATCGGTGCTTCAGCCCCAACGGAACCTCCAAACCCAATGGTGAATCCGCTGGTAATCATCGAGGAAAACATGTTATGCGCCTTAATATGACTACCTTTTCTGGAAAGTGCTGATAATATTTTGGACACTCCATGACTGATATCATCCTTAATCAGATACTTCACAATCAGCATACTGATCAGGATACCAATCATCGGATAGGCCAGATAATAAAAACTTTCATCGGAGTCCTTGAAATGCCGGGTTAAAAAATGACTGACATAATGGATGAAGTTTTTCAGCATAAAAGCGGCAGTCCCGCTGAGGATTCCCACCAATAAACTTAGGATGTAAATCAGGTTTTTTTCCGAGATTCCTGATAGTAATTTCTCAATTCTTTTATTCATCTTTAAATCAATCGTTATTTACTTTTCTTCTTGAAAATATCTTTCATACTCTGCCAAAATGGTTTTCTTTCTCGATCTGAAGCAGGTTTTTGCTCTTCAGTCTGGAGTTTGTCCTGTTGATTTTTATCTTTTAGTTCCGTGGTTGAGTCCTGAGAACCATCTCTTTCACCAAATAAATCTCTAAAAAATCCCCTTAGCCCAACTTCTATTATCTCGCGATAAGGAGGAATATCCATCATCTCCAGACTTTCTTCGGATGGTGATTCGAACCTGCTCATCCTTATATTCTGAAACTTACTTTGGTGTAAAATCTGACTGTAAAACTGACCAACAATGGGTAGAGCTGTATGTCCTCCGGCTCCAGCTCCGAGCGTTCGGAAATGAATGGAAGGGTCTTCGCCCCCAACCCACGCGCCGGCAACCAGTGTTGGAGTCATTCCAATAAACCATCCGTCAGCCTGATCTTGTGTTGTTCCTGTTTTTCCTGCAAATTCAGAATCAATTCCCCAAACCGACCGGATTGCACTACCGGTGCCGCCGTTAACAACCGATTTCAGCATATGGGTTATAATCCTGCAATTTTCAGGTTGCGCCACTTGTTCGTTAGGTTGAATATTCTGAAACTCTTCCAGCTTCTGACCTGAATTCGATTCAATCGCTTTTAAGTAATAAGGGCTGACTTTGCGTCCTCCATTCACAATTTCAGAGTACACACAGACCATTTCTTCGAGCGAAACTGATGCGGTACCAAGAGCCAGTGACGGATATGCAGGTAATTCTGATTCAATTCCCATGCGTTTGGCCAGATCAATTACATTGGGTATTCCTGTCTGCATCAGCACATCAACAGCAATGGTATTGATTGATTTTGATAATGCGCCCTCCATCGAATAAAAACCGGTATAATCGTCATGCGAATTTTCAGGCGACCAATCGTTAAAGTCGGTATAAATCTTTTTTTCGTTCGGGAAATAGGTGTCAGGAGGAATACCTGATTCCAGAGCACCCAAATAAACAATTGGCTTAAAGGTTGAACCTACCTGACGTTTCGATGTGGTATGATCATATTTAAAATAACGAAAATCGTTACCTCCAATATAGGCCTTCAATTCTCCTGAATATGGATCCATCGCCATAAAACCGGTATTCAATATCTTTAAATAATACTGAATGGAATCCATTGGAGTCATTTCTTCCTGCTTTTTACCATTCCATGAAAATAAAGAAACAGAGGTTGGCGTATTGAAAATTTTCTTGATCTGATCTTCAGGAACAGCACTTTTCTTTAAATTCCGGTATCTTTCGGAACGTTTCATTCCCCGGGTAACAACCGACTTGTCATTCCCCCATGGTTTATTTTTCCCCCAATGTTCATCAAACTTGTTCTGCAGATTTTTCATTTGCTCGGTAACCGCATTCTCGGCCGCCATCTGCATATCAAAATCAATGGTGGTCTGAACTTTTAAACCATCAGTATATAAATTATATATGGTTTGATCTTCTTTCAGATGATCGTCGCACCATTTCTGAAGAAATGGCCGAAGTTTCTCCATCAGATAAGGAGCAGGGCCTTCGTTGTAGGTAATCAGATTGTAAGACACATCCAAGGGTTCGGCTTTATACAATCGTGCTTCTCCTTCAGACAGATAACTGTATTTCAGCATCTGATCAATTACCACATTGCGTCTTTCGAGCGAGCGTTCAGGATTTTTTCGCGGATTGTAACTATTATTTGCTTTCAACATCCCGATAATGGTAGCTGCTTCCGGGACATTGAGTTTTGATGGCTGTTTGCTGAAAAAACGTTCGGATGCAATTTCAATTCCAAAAGTGTTTTCAGCAAACGGAACGGTATTCAGGTAAAGTGCCAGTATTTCTTCCTTGGTATAAAGTTTTTCGAGCCGGTAAGCAATAATTGATTCCCTCAGTTTATTAACTGGCATGGTCAGCGGACCGAATGACTTGCGCGGATATAAATTTTTGGCAATCTGCTGACTCAGAGTACTTCCTCCGCCAGAGCTATGGTCCTGTAATAGAACGGATTTAAAGAATACCCGCATTAATGCGATTTCATCGATACCGCGATGATGGTAAAAACGCGAATCTTCTGTGGCGATCAAGGCATTGATGATATTCGGAGAAATCTGATCAAAACTCACATTGCTCCTGTTTTCGACGTAGTACCGACCCAGCAAACGGCCATCATTGGCATAAACTTCGGTACCCACTGGGTTTTTAATTTTCTGCAGCTCCTCCGATGATGGCACAGGACCGGTAAAACCAACATATACAATCAGGAAAAGCAAAAAAGCAAGCAACATGAGAGCAACTCCGGTTTTCATTAAAAATATAAAAACTTTACGTTTGAAACTTTTCGATGAGCCGGGCTTTTTCCTGGTTGTTGATTTTGTTTTTGCTAAAGATATAGGTGCTTTCTTTTTCATCCTGTAATTTCTTTTGATTTTCTTTATTTAGAGTACAGTTAATTGATAACAAACGTAACGGGAAAATTTATAAAAAATTTTCGTAAAGCATAAATATAACACAGACTTAAAAATCTGATTATTAACATTATTTCGTTTTTCAGATGTATTGGCATTGATGGCAAGTTAGAGTGGCGCAAAATTACATTAAAATGTCTTGAATGGTGTATATATCCGGAAAAGATAAACTTAATTTCAAGTAGATTGTATTTCTTTACTCAGGATGTTTTCATTTTAAACAGAACAAATATGAAAATTGCTATTTCAGGAACGAATGGATACATTGGCGGAAAGTTGATTCTTGAACTGAAAGCTGCCGTCCATGAAGTCGTAATTCTTGGCCGGAATATATTGTATGACATTCCGGCTTTGACCGAAAAACTTTCAGGAACAGATACCGTTATTCATTTGGCCGGATCCCCGATTCTTTGCAGATGGACCGAGGCCAATAAAGCTGAAATTTTAAGCAGCAGAACCGAAACTACCCGGAATATCATCGGTGTAATTAATCAATTGCCTGACAGGGAAAGGCCTCAAACATTTATATCAGCATCTGCTATTGGAATTTATACTTTGGATTTGCATCACACCGAAGAAAGCACATCTTTTTCCGATGATTTTGTTGGCAATGTTGTAAAGCAATGGGAAAATGCCTCAGTAGAATTAACGGATTCAGTCCGGAAAGTTATTTTCAGGTTCGGATTGGTACTGGGAAAAGAAGCCAAAACGATGAAGCAATTGTTGCCTTTATTTAAACTTGGGCTTGGCGGTCGCATCGGTTCAGGAAAACAGGCATTCCCGTTTGTACATATCGATGATGTTACCAAAGCTGTTTTGTGGGCCATTATGAATCCTGAAGAAAAAGGAATATATAATCTGGTTGCACCTCAAAATATTACCAATGAACAATTTACAGGTGAGCTTTCGAAAAACCTGCATAAGCCAGCCTTGTTTGTTGTTCCGGAATTTGCGCTGAAAATCATTTATGGCGAAGCAGCTTCACTTATACTGCAATCACCAGTTGTTTATCCGGAACGCTTACTAAACTCCGGATTTAAATTTAGCTATCCTGATATTCAATCCTGTTTGTCGGAAATAACAGCATAAAAAAACCCTGTCGTTACCAACAGGGTTTCATATCGTAATTTAAACTAATAATTAGTCTAATTGTGGTCCGGCAGCAACTAATGCTTTACCTTCTTCGTTGTCGGTATATTTAACGAAGTTTTTGATAAAACGCCCTGCAAGATCTTTTGCTTTTCTTTCCCATTCTTTTGCATCAGCGTAAGTGTCGCGAGGATCAAGTATGCTGGTAGCAACACCTGGTAATGAAGTTGGAACTTCAAGGTTGAAAATAGGAATCATTTTGGTTTCAGCTTTTTCAATTGAACCGTCCAAAATTGCGTTAATAATACCACGGGTATCTTTAATAGAGATACGTTTTCCTGATCCGTTCCATCCTGTATTCACCAAATAAGCTTCAGCTCCGTTGGCTTCCATTTTCTTCACTAATTCCTGACCGTATTTGGTAGGATGAAGTGAAAGGAATGCTGCACCAAAGCAGGCTGAAAAAGTTGGAGTTGGCTCAGTAATTCCGCGCTCAGTACCAGCCAGTTTTGCAGTAAAACCTGAAAGGAAATGATATTTTGTTTGTTCAGGAGTCAATTTTGAAACTGGAGGCAAAGTTCCGAAAGCATCAGCCGAAAGGAAAATTACTTTTTTGGCAGGACCTGCTTTTGATACTGGTTTAACGATGTTATCAATGTGATCGATAGGGTAAGAAACACGTGTGTTTTCAGTTACCGAATTATCACTAAAATCAATTTTACCATTAGCATCAACCGTAACGTTTTCTAACAATGCGTTACGACGGATAGCAGCAAAAATTTCAGGTTCAGAATCTTTATCTAAATTGATTGTTTTTGCATAACATCCACCTTCGAAGTTGAAGATACCTGCATCATCCCAACCGTGCTCATCGTCACCAATCAGCTGGCGGCTTGCATCAGTTGAAAGTGTAGTTTTTCCAGTACCTGAAAGACCGAAGAAGATCGCTGTGTCACCATCTTTTCCAACATTGGACGAACAATGCATTGCAGCCATTCCACGCAATGGCAGGTAATAATTCATCATGGCAAAAATTCCTTTTTTCATTTCGCCACCATACCATGTGCCACCAATAACCTGCATTTTTTCGGTCAGGTTAAAAACAGTATAATTTTCTGAATTTAAACCTTGTTCTTTCCAGTTAGGGTTTGTTGTTTTCGATGCATTTAATGAAACAAAATCAGGTTCGCCATAATTTGCCAATTCTTCGTCGGAAGGACGAATAAACATGTTTTTCACAAAGTGAGCTTGCCATGCAACTTCCATTATGAAACGAACTTTCAAACGTGAATCTTCGTTAGCCCCACAGAAAGTGTCCATTACATATAATTTCTTTCCCGAAAGTTGTTTTGCTGTTGTAGCTTTTAATTCAGCCCAAACTTTTGGAGTAGTTGCTTTGTTATCATTTTTAGCTGTTTCAGAAGTCCACCACATGGTATCTTTTGTGATGTCATCCATCACAATAAACTTATCTTTAGGAGAACGTCCGGTAAAAATTCCGGTCATCACATTAACTGCATCTAATTCCGTTAATTGTCCTTTTTCAAAACCTTCTAATTCAGGTTTCATTTCTTCAGCGAATAGAACTTCGAAAGATGGATTGTGAAGGATTTCCTGTACGTCAGTAATACCGTACTTGCTTAGATCTAAATTTTTCATACTAAGTGTTTATAATTTAATAGTTTCAACAAAACTAAATTTTCTCGGTATCAAAAATAGGCTTTTTTCAAGCTGCTTCAGGGCGGAAAATATTAAATTAAGATCATTTGAGGCATACGAAAGAAGATGGGAAATAGTTAATTGTTAATTGACTGAATTTCAATACATCAATAATAAAAAGCAAAAAAAAAGAATGTTAAGAAATTATTAATTTCCTGACATTCTTTCAGCACTGAAAACTGTATCAATTACGACCTGGGGTGAAATTGATTTAAAGTAGATTTCAGGTAATCTCTGTCGAGATGAGTGTAAATTTCTGTAGTTAAAATAGATTCATGCCCGAGCATTTCCTGCACAGCACGTAAATCAGCGCCACCATTAATCAAATGTGTTGCAAATGAATGACGGAAAGTATGAGGACTGATCTTTTTCTCAAATCCGGCTTTCAATGCCAGATTTTTGATAATCGTAAAGATCATTACTCTGCTTAGTTTTTTTCCTCTTCTGTTCAGGAACAAAATATCTTCACTGTCCTTAGATATCTTCAGTGATTTACGGTAAACGTCCATGTATTTATTGATCTCCTCAATGGCCTTTTCGCTGACCGGAACCAATCTTTCCTTATTCGCTTTACCTTCTACTTTAATATAACCCTGATCAAAAGAAAGATTTGAAATCTTCAGATTCACTAATTCAGAAACACGTAGACCACAACTGTACAATGTTTCGAGCATTGCCTTGTTCCGTTGACCTTCTGGTTTACTTAATTCAACTGTGTCAATCATCAGATCAATCTCTTCAATAGTCAAAACGTCAGGTAATTTCCTGCCGATTTTTGGAGATTCCAATAAAGTAGTAGGATCATTGGTGACTTTACCTTCCATAAGCAAATACTTAAAGAATGATTTGATACCAGAGATAGTTCTCGCTTGTGTTCGGGGTGAAACACCTTTTTCATTGATCCACTCAACAAATTTTTTCAAGTGAGCCAGTTTTACTTTTTCCGGAGCCAGTTTCTTAAGTTCTTGGTCGGCAAAGGTCATAAGCTTGTTTATATCATTGATATAAGCAGCGATAGAGTTTGCTGACAAACCTTTCTCCAAACGTAAGAAAGACTCAAATCCCTTTTTGCTATCTTCCCATTTCATAATTTAATACTTTAGATTTAAATTTCTATAACAAATATTGATAATTTTGGTTTTGTAAACTTTAGAAAATGAACTTTGTACTAATAAATTATGAGCATCCACCAAGATTACATAATTTTCACTACGAGTTTACAAGCTGTTAAGTTACTATATTTTTATAATAATCTATCAAATCATGAAAATTTTGTTAATAAATGGCCCAAATTTAAATTTATTGGGTATTCGGGAAAAAGGCATTTATGGAAATACTTCCTTTGAAAACTATTTCCAAACCCTCCAGAGCAAGTATCCCGATGTTGAGATGGAGTATTTTCAATCCAACATTGAAGGAGAACTGATCAACAAAATACATGAAAGGGGGTTTGATTTCAGCGGAATAATAATCAATGCAGGAGCATATACGCATACCTCAGTAGCAATCAGAGATGCCATTTCAGGAGTTAAAACTCCCGTGATCGAAGTTCATATCTCAAATATACTGACCAGAGAAAGTTTCAGGCATGAATCATTGATTGGTCCGGTTTGTATTGGCAGTATCATGGGTTTCGGGCTGGATTCTTATCGTCTTGGTATTGAGGCTATTAAAGAATACATTAAATCTTGATGACCATTAATGTTATCAAAGCTAATTGTGAACTTAAAACGTAAAAAATTAACTACTTTTGCCGCCTTCAAAATAATATTTACAAACTATGAAACACACCAAAATCGTAGCAACTATTTCTGATATACGTTGCGAAATTGATTTTATCCGTCAGTTGTATGATGCCGGAATGAATGTTGCCAGATTAAATACAGCACATATTACACCAGAGAGTGCATTGGTGATGATCAATAATGTCCGGGCTGTTTCAGAAAACATCGGTATTTTAGTTGATACAAAAGGTCCTGAAATACGCACAAAAAACATCAGCGAACCAATCGAAGTTAAAGAAGGTGACATTATTAAAGTAAAGGGTGGCGAAGGACAGTCGGACCAGAATATTTTCTTTGTGAGTTACGCGAATATTCACATTGATGTTCCGGTCGGAAATCACATACTTATTGATGATGGTGACCTCGCTCTTGAAGTAATAGAACAGGCCGAAGATTGTTTAATCTGCAGGGTTGAAAATAGTGGTCAGATTAAAAATAAAAAAAGTATTAATACTCCAGGCGTTAGTATGGATTTGCCTTCGATAAGCGAAAAAGATGTTTCTTTTATCGAGTTTGCAGCCAAAAATGAAGTGGATTTTATTGCTCATTCATTTGTTCGCAATAAACAAGATGTGCTGGCTGTTCAGGATATTCTGGATAAGTATAACAGTAAAGTTAAAATTATTGCTAAAATCGAAAATCTGGATGGAGTCAACAATATTGACGAAATTTTGGAATATGCCTATGGAATTATGGTGGCCCGAGGCGATCTCGGAATCGAAATTCCTGCTGAAAAAATTCCAGGTATCCAGCGAACACTGATAAAAAAAGCAGTTCAGCAAAAAAAACCGGTTATTGTTGCAACCCAAATGTTGCATAGCATGATCGACAATCCACGACCAACACGTGCAGAAGTGAGTGATGTCGCAAATGCTATTTTCTCAAGAACTGATGCAATCATGCTAAGCGGCGAAACTGCCTATGGAAAATATCCGGTTGAAGCAGTTGAATGTATGTCGAGAATTGCGATGGAAATTGAATATAGTAAAGATAAACGCAATGATATAACGATTCCTCCATTAAAGAATGAAACAACAGCTTTCCTTGCGGAATCTGCAATCATGGCCTCTGCGGAATTAAATACAACAGCCATCGTAACCAATACCTTAACCGGACGGACTCCAAGGTATCTTGCTGCTTTCCGCGGTGAAAACCCGGTTTATGCCATTTGCTACGAAACCCGTGTTATGCGTGAGCTTTCTCTTTCTTACGGTGTGTTTCCAAGTCATTTGGAACCTAAAAAGGACAAATTCAAAATGGTTCGTTCTGCTCTAAAATCGCTACTAAACAACAACTCCATAAAGACCGAAGATACGGTGATTTATGTTGGGGGTAGTTTTGGTATCGGCGGAGGATCAACATTTATGGAGATTTCGAATGTTGACAAGCTTGTTTCGAAAGAATAAAGCAAAATCAAATGATATAATTTAGGCTGGCTCGAAAGAGTTAGCCTTTTTTTTTTCGGTTGAAGCGATTCTGGTTTATCTAAAATTTTAATGCATCCCGATCAGTATATCGATTGATAATTTCCATGCACTGCATTTTTGATAAAATATTCTGTTTACGAAACTTTCGATCAATATTGTAATCCTTATTAATCTGCAATCAAGGTTAAAAACCATGAGACTTGAACATCATCTGGCTGGCTGGCTGGAGCACGCAAATACATAAAACAAGAGGTGAAATTGCTTCGAGGTAAACCTCACGAGAATTCATTATTTGAAGTTGAAAGATAAATTGCTGTGAAAAATGAATTCTCATCGATTTATGTGCCAACCATGATTCCGGAGATTGTATATAAGATTTTGGTCGAATTAGTAATTCGACTTAATAAAAAGTGAATGGGAACTCTTTGTGGGTAGGTAACGGAATACCTCAAAATAAAACGATGATATTTCCATCAATTAATTTGGAATATCATCGTTACAAATGTAAATAGTAGTAATTCAAATATGTGAATTACAAATCGACTCAGCTAACACGCTGTGAATAAAACTCTTCCAGACGTTGGTCAATAATATCATCCACCTCTGTCATGACTTTGGATTTCGGTTTAAATTTAAATGCCCTGTCGTCTTCTTGTTTCTGTCTTAAGACTTCGCGAAGAAGATACATTGCTTTGATCATTTTTTTCAATCTGTCTTCTTTCATGGCTGCATTGTTTGATGCATCAAATCTAAAAAGACAAATTACAAAACGCTAGATGCAGAGTTTACTTTTTGGTTAAAAAAAAGTAAACTTATTGGTTAAAATCAACATCACGTGTAATGTAATTGCTGTAATCCTTCAAAATGGGTTCATATTCGTGATGAAACAGCTTGGAGGAGATGATAAAATCAGCGGTTGAACGGTTGATAGCGGTTGGAATATTGTACAAAGTTGAAATACGAAGCAAGGCTTTAACATCAACATCATGCGGCTGAGGCTGCATCGGATCCCAAAAGAAAATCAACAAATCAACTTTACCTTCACTAATCAAGGCTCCCAATTGCTGATCACCTCCTAGTGGACCTGATTTTAATCTGACTACATCAGGTGGAGTAATATCATTTTCATGGCATTTCTGTTCTAATTTTGCCTGAACCAGAATACCTGTTGTTCCGGTACATATAAGGCCATGAGGTATCAATTCCTGCCAATTCCAGGAGACCCATTCGATCAGGTCTTTCTTACGGTTATCATGGGCAACAATTGCAATTACTTTTTTCTTTTTCATATCTTTCTTTCTTATAGTGATTTACACTTATTTTAATTTTTTACTAAACAAAGATATATTTAATCTCGAATTTTAGGCTTTTTTCTGCGCCGGGCGTTGATAACAAATCATTAATTTTTCTGCAAAAATTAAGGGCATGTTACTAATTAACATGCCCTTAAACAAATTCAAAACAACAATAACTAACTGAATTGCGTTTTCAGTTCTTTCACCCAATTTGCTATTCGCTCTTTGGATTGCCGGGGTTGATTTTCCTGATCAAGAATCAATCCCTGGAATTTACCTTCAACGACAGCTCTTGATGATTCATAATTGTAACCTTCCGCCGCAGTATTACCTACCAGCTTTGCTCCTCTTTCCTGAACCAATTCGGCCATGATTCCAACAGCATCACCAAAATTCTCAGGATATTCAACCTGATTACCAAGCCCGTATATCGCAATTGTTTTTCCTTTTAAATTCAGATCTTCCAATGCCGGAACAAATTCATCCCAATAGTTTGGTAATTCACCATCGAACCAGGTAGGAACTCCAAGAATTAAATTGGTAAACGAAAGAAATAGCTCTTCAGTTAATTCTTCTGCATTAACTGGTATAATGTTAAAATCCGGACCAAAATCTGCACTGATTTTTTCAGCTGCCTTGGCCGTTTTGGTTGAATTAAAACTATAAAAAATCCCTGTTTTATTCATGATTGTCAAGTTTTTAATATGCCAGAACTTCTTTGGCGGTATTGTAAATTTTTTCGGTATTGGGTAAAATCATTCGTTCAAACGAACGGTGAAATCCAACCGGAGTAAAAGTTGAGCCTACCCGTTTAACTGGTCCGTCCAGATATTCAAAAGCTTCTTCCATGATGATTGATGTGATTTCTGCTCCGAATCCGGAATGTACTTTATCTTCATGTACAACCATTACTTTTCCAATTCTTTTCACCGAATTCAGAATTGTTTCTTTGTCAAGCGGTATCAGAGATCTTAAGTCAATTACTTCAACCGAAACACCATCTTTTGAAAGTCGTTCAGCAGCTTCAAGACACATATGTGTAGTGTTTCCATATGTAATCATCACCAAATCTTCTCCATCACGGCGAATTCTGGCTTTACCAAATGGCACTTCGAAATCATCCGGAATAACAGTTGCGGCTTTGGGATCGTTGTACAATGCCTTTGGCTCCATAAACATGGTTAAACCTCTTGACCGAATAGCCGTTCTCAGAAGTCCTGCTGCGTCATCGGCAAACGACGGATAGACGATCCGAACTCCCGGAATTGAAGCCAGTGAACCTTCGATGTTCTGCGAATGGTATAATCCTCCGCCGATATAACCGCCCGAAGCAAGACGGATAGTCACATTGGGTGTGAACTGACCGTTCGACCGCCAGTAATCGTGACTTGAATCAACATACTGCTCCATTGCCGGCCAGAAATAATCAGCAAATTCAGCTCCCTCGATCACAATCCTGATTTTTTCATTGTATCGCGACATACCATTTGCAGTACCAACAATAAAGTCTTCTGCAATTGGAGCATTAAACACCCTTTTAGGGCCGAATTCCTGCTGCAATCCCTTCGATACATTAAAGATACCACCCTTCTCTTTATTGGCCATATCCTGACCCCACATGAAGGTATCCGGATTCAGTCTGAATTCAGCTTTTATCGTTTCATTCAGAGCAGCGATTAGTTTCTTCTTTTCTCCGGTTTCCTGATGTGTTCCGTCCGGATATTTCTGAGATACATAAGGTTCAGGCAAAACAAAATCCATAAAGGTATCAGGATCAGGATCCGGTGCTTTTAACGCCAGCTTATGGGCCTCTTTCAGTTCAATTTTTGACTCACTTTCGATGTTCTCCAGTTCTTCAGGAGTAAATCGTTCGTAACGAATCAGCATTCGTTTGAATTTAAATAAAGGGTCATAATCCTGAACATAGTTCCGTTCTTCTTCCGAGCGGTATAGTTCGTGCCTGTCTGAATTGGAATGAGAATGAATACGAATGCAATTTGCCTGAACCATCACTGGCATACCGGTTTCCAATGCATGCTTTTTAGCCTCGTGCATGGCATTCATGGAATCGAAAACATCTTTCCCATTGCAATGAATGATCCGGAGATTTTTAAATCCTGTAAAATTATTGGCCACTTTTCGGTTGGCAGTCTGATCCTTCTTTGGAACAGAAATCCCAAAACCATTATCCTGAATGGCAAAGATTACCGGAAGCTTTTCTTTTGAAGCACCATTGATGGCCTCATAAACAAAACCTTCTGACAAGGACGATTCGCCCTGAACACTTATTGCCACAGCCTTTTCTCCATAATATTTAATTGCACGGGCAACGCCAACAGCATGCAACGTATGATTTCCGGTTAAGGAAGACACATTGTGAATATTCCATGCCGGTTTAGCAAAGTGGTTCGACATGTGGCGGCCACCGCTCGTGGGGTCAGTTGCTTTTGAGATGCCGTTCAGAATAATTTCTTCGGCAGTCATTCCGCAAGATAAAGCGGTTAGCAAATCCCGGTAATATAAAAAAATATGGTCGATTTCTTTTTCAAATGTTTGTCCGATTGCAAGCTGAATTCCATCATGTCCGGCATACGGTGCATGATAGGACCAGCCAATGGCCTGTTTTAGGTAATTCGGGGCTTTTTCGTCAATCGCCCGTCCTAAAGTCATCAATCGGTACCATTTTTCAAGTATTTCTTTGGGTGTTGTTTTAACCGAAAATACTTTTGGAACTGTTGTCATATATTTGATTTTAATTTATGAATTTACACTTCGCGATCAATACTGAATTCTTCAAGAATATCTGCTATTCGCCGGAGGAAAGCCCCACCCAAAGCGCCATCTATAACTCTATGATCATAAGAGAGTGAAAGAAACATTTTATGCCGGACCACGATTGCGTCACCTGTTGGAGTTTCCATTACTGCCGGTTTTTTCTCTATACTGCCGGTAGCCAGAATGGCAACCTGGGGCTGACTAATAATAGGAGTACCAATTAAATTCCGGAACGATCCGAAGTTGGTAATGGTAAACGTACCGCCCTGGTAATCTTCAACCGAAAGTTTGTTTTTGCGTGCGGCATCAGCCAGTTGGTTCATGTTTTTGGTCAGGCCAACCAGATTCTTCTGTTCCGCATTTTTAATTACCGGGACAACCAGATTCCCGTCAGGCTTGGCAACAGCAATGGCAATATTCACATCTTTATGAATAATGATTTTATAGTCATCGACTGATGAATTCAACATAGGGTATTCAGTGATTGCCCGGGCTACTGCTTCAATGAATACTGGCATATAAGTAATTTTATCACCATATTTTGTCTGAAAAGAATCTTTTACTTTGGTTCTCCAAAGTACCAGATTGGTCACATCAGCTTCAACGACCGCAGTTACATGTGGCGAAACCTTTTTCGACATGACCATGTGGTCAGCAATAATTTTGCGGACACGATCCATTTCGATGATCTGATCACTGCCACCCATTGAGATAGGAGATTTTTCAGGAACTGAAGTATCTTTTGACTTTACTTCAGCAACAGGAGATTTCTCAGCAATATTTCCATTTTTCCGGTCATCAACATAGTTGAGTATATCATTTTTTTGCACCCTTCCGTTTGCTCCGGAACCTTTTATCAATTCCAGTTCAGCTAAACTGACTTTCTCCGATTTAGCAATTGACATAACCAGGGGAGAATAAAACCGTGTACCTTTTTCTTCTTCAATTTCAGTAGCAGGTTTCGACTGTGAAACTTCAACGGGGGAACTTGCAATTGCAGGTTCGGCAACCGCTTTTTGTTCCTGAACTGATTCCTGAACAACTTCTTTCTTCTCAGCACTTTGTTCTGGCTCGTCTTCGTCTTCAGTAGTTATAATCGCAACGATTTCACCAACCGGAACCAGGGCATTTAGCTCATAAAGTATTTTTTTTACAATGCCATCAACAGGTGAAGGAATTTCAGAATCAACTTTATCGGTAGCAACCTCAAAAAGCGGTTCATCTTCTTCTATTTTATCACCTTCCTTAATAAACCATTTGGTAATGGTCGCTTCCTGGACACTTTCGCCCAGTTTAGGCATTTGGATTTTAAATTCTGACATATTATCTATAATTATTTTGACATTTATGACTTGACGTTTTCACACCCATAAACAAGATACAGATTGAAAAGTTCAATAGTAAAAAGCAATCTACTAACGCCGAAATGGATTTCCTGTTATAATGAAAATTTCAGTTCATAACTAATTGTACGTCTTGAAATTAACCAATGATCAGTCATTAAGTCTTTTTTCTTAAAAGATAGGGGTTCATTTATTTTCAGGTATAGTCTTTAGCAAAAAAAAGACGAACCTAAACTGGTTCATCTTTTTCGAGAAAAAATATATCGATGTGCTTTTAGCCCATTTATAATTTTTTAGGTTCGTATTTAAACAAATCATGCTTGGGCCAGGTTTTAATATCCTTCTCAATCTTTCCCATCATGTAACTGACATAGGAGGGTAATCGGGGGCCTTTCCAACTGCTCGAATTCAGAATCACGACCCAGCAAAACCCATTACTTTGCCGCTTCATAATCGCTGAAGTACCAGACATACTTCCTGTACGGATCCAATCGCCGTTATCTTTTACAACTTTCCATCCAAGCGGTCCCTTAAAATCTTCGTTTTCAGTCATCTGTTTGATTAACCGATGTGGTATCATATCCGGCACATTTCTGAACCCATCAACCAATACCATCAGTTTAGCCAATTCAACAGAAGATGCAATCCAGCCACCGGCAGAACCAAGCAATTCGATTGGATTTCCCCCATAAGGCTTCGATACCATCCTGCCAGACCCGTCAAAAGCGGAAACCTGCGGACTTACTTCTGATTCGTAATATTTCACTTCATTCGTTCGTCGTTCAGAAAGGAAACTCCGGCCAATATGCATATCAGTGATACCTTCCGGTTTTAAGACTTCCTGACAAATAAATTCCTCATACGACTGGCCTGTAACTGCCTGAACTACATTTTGCAAAAACATGTACCCCATATTCGAATAGGAAGAACGTGATCCCGGATCAAAATGTAACTTCCGGGTAGCAACAAACCGACAATAGGAATCCATGGTCGGAGTTCCGGTTTCGCCGATCTTTTCAAGAACAACCAATGAATTGAAAGCAGGATCTCCGTATAGCTGTGACCAACCACCTGCATGAGCCAAAAGATGGCGTATTGTAATGTTATACAATCGTTTATCAGCAACTTTATTAAAAACAGAATCTTTCAGAATGGCATCAGGTCCAAATACTTTTGAATCGAGTGAAATTTTTTTCTTATCGACTAATTTCATAATGGCAACAGCTGTAATTAGCTTGCTGACACTTGCTATTCGAAATAACTGACCTGGCGTAACCGGCTGTTTGGCTTCTAAATCGGAATACCCAAAACCATGTGCATAAACCAGTTTGCCATCTTTAACAACAGACATGGTCATTCCTGCCAAATTCCATCTCCGAAGAAATTCATTGGCCTCTTTTTCAATGAATTTGCTCCCGGCAAACTCTGAAAGATCGTTCGTAATTCTGTAATTTAAACCTTTCGTGTCCAATTCAGGATATCGATCAGGCATTTCATTTGGGGAAAGACGAATTTTATAGTGGAAAATGATCAGCAGGAAAATTAATCCGACAATGAAATATTTTAGAATATAGATATGTGTCTTTACGTAATTCAGCATTGTAAACTCCCTATCAATTCGTTAACAGACTGCATCTTATGCCGTTCCATGTATTCAGATAGGCCATCAATGATTTGAACTGGTATCGTTGGATCAATAAAAAGAGCTGTACCAACCTGAATGGCAGAAGCACCAGCAATCATAAATTCGATGGCGTCAGTTGCATTCATGATACCTCCCATCCCGATTACAGGTATTTTTACCGCATTATAAACCTGCCAAACCATCCGAAGCGCGATTGGTTTTATTGCAGGACCAGAAAGGCCTCCGGTGATTGTTGATAGAACAGGTTTTCTGGTTTCGGAATTAACAGCCATTCCCAATAAGGTATTGATGAGCGAAACACTATCGGCTCCCTGCCCTTCAACTGCCCTGGCGATATCCGCAATATTGGTGACATTGGGTGAAAGTTTCACTATCATCGTTTTGCTGTAAACCTTCCGGACAGCTCTCACGACAGCTTCTGCTGATGGACAACTGATTCCAAATGCCATCCCTCCTTCTTTAACGTTCGGGCAACTGATGTTTAATTCAATGGCAGGAATATGATCCATTTCATTTAACCGTTCAGTTAACTCAACGTATTCGTCAATTGTTGAGCCATTTACATTGACAATAATGTGAGTATTCAAATCCTTGATCCGGGGATAAATATTGGTAATGAAATTATCAACCCCCTTGTTTTGAAGTCCAACGGCATTCAACATTCCTGAAGGCGTTTCAGCCATTCTGGGGTATGCATTTCCCTCCCGGTGTTTCAGGGTAGTACCTTTTACAACAATTCCACCCAAAAGCGAAAGATCTATAAAATCGGCGATTTCTTCTCCAAATCCACATGTTCCGGAGGCAGTTAAAACCGGATTTTTAAAATCCAGCTTGTGTATTTTTATTCCTAAATTCACCATTTCAGATCGTTTACATTAAATACAGGTCCATCAGTACAAACACATTTGTGACCGGTTTTAGTATCTTCAACACAACACAAACAAGCACCAAAGCCACAAGCCATCATATTTTCGAGCGATACTTCACAAAAAATATTCTCTGCAATTGCTCTCCGGCCTATCGATTTCATCATCAGGTCAGGGCCACAGGTATATATTTTGCTGAACTGATTCAGCTCACCGGAAAATACAGGATGATTGGTAACGTAGCCCTTTTCACCTAAAGAACCATCTTCGGTAGCAAAGTAAAACTGTCCAAATTGTTGATAAGCGGAAACATCAATATGATCGGAAGCTGACCGGGCACCAATCAGAACGTTAATCTGACCGGGATCTAACCCACATATTTTTGCAAGAAACAACATTGGCGCAACACCGCTACCGCCACCAATTAATAAGATGCGGTCGGTTTTATCAGGCAATGTAAACGATTTTCCTAATGGGAATATAGCGCTGATCGTTTGACCGGCCTTTGATTCAGTCAATTTTTTGGATCCTCGTCCAAGAATTTTCACCAGCAACGAAATTGTTTGTTGCTCATAATCGACATCCAATATCGAAAATGGCCGGCGAAGAAAAATCTCTGCCGCGTCCTTGATTTCCACATTGATAAACTGACCTGGGAACAAATCAGAAACCGGATGAGGAGATTGAAGTATCAATCGGAAATTATCTTTGTTAAGTTGCTTATTTTCAAGCAATAGAAAATCTGTAACCGTCTTTTTCATGCACATGAATTTGGCGGCAAAGATAGTCGAATAATCTTATCTGGATGGATTATAAACCTTAAATGTTGAGTCTTTATAGAAAACGACCAGGCGTTCTATTGGTTTTTCTGAACTAAAAAATTGATCCTGAAGCTCATCTCCGGCAATCTTTTTTTCGTTGTTTTCACTGACCGGAGGAATAGTCAGTTCTTTTGGTTCAACGGGCATAGGTTCATTTAGAAACGGTTTTTGTTCTGTTGTTTCCGTTTTTTTTGCTGAAGGACTTTCAGTCTCAGTGATTTGATCAAATAACGTTTTGGTTTTTACAGGCGTATCAACCATATTGCCGGTTCCGAGCATCAGCCACTTGGCATCCAGCTCAGGATATATCTGCAACATCTTTTCTATAAACTGAAAGCTGGGTTTATTTCTTGCTTTTAGAACGTGTGTCACATTTGATCGTTGCACACCGATTGAATCTGCAAGTTCAGAGGGAGAGATCCCTTTATACTCCATGAATTTTCTGATCCTGTCTTCCATATAAATGTAAATTAGCCAATGCACAAATGTAATAAATTAATGTACGAATTTGATTTATATATGGCAATTATGGGTTGTTACATTTGTATACAATCCTCTTTTATTCTTCTGTTTCAATCAAATATACATTGTTATTACACTTTATATAAAAGATGTATTCTACTGGTTTTGTATTACTTAAAATACTTTAAACTGCCTAATACATGCAAAATTAACAGTCGTAAACAATAGATTAAACCATAAGTACATGTAGATTATAATAACTAGTTAATATTAAATACTTTATATGTTATTTTATTCCGATTAAACGTGGCCTGTTTGTCGTGTTACTAATATCAATTATTTGAGTTATAAATCTGAATATTTAACGAATAATCTCAATTCACATTTGTATTAATGCGATGTAATTTATATATGTAAACGTATTTTGTTGGGTTTTTCTGATTGTCATTTGTAAACTGCCAATTATTACAACTAATTTGATTCATCATACCGATTTACTAATTCATGTAAAACGAATCAGCTCCAATTGTGAATACCATTTTTAAGATCATCAGAAATAAAAACTATAAACTGATTTTCCGGAAGCCTGAAAAGTTCCCTTCCCTTCCATTGGTTTTTAAAATGATTGTTTGAATTGAAAAATGAATCTGAATGTTGCTTCAGGAGAAATACAGCGTTTATTCCCTGCCCCTTGCCTATTCCGTACAATATATTGAATTCTGACACAGGTAAAAAGCACGGTTTACATCTGTAACAAACTAATTATCACAAAAATAAGCATGTCCGGCTTGTATTAAAACCGGGATCAATCTGTATGAAAACAGGTAAAATCACACAAAAAGGTGTAAAAACTGGCCGGAAGTCCTGTAAGTCGTCATCAAAATGCGTAATTTTCTTACCTGATTAAAATTTGTAATTATGAGAGGTATCCCTTCTTCTTTGTTAATACTTTTTTTTGCGGTCGTATTTTTGGTGGAGCTGATCTCCTATTTTGGATTTCGTATCCTGATCAGTAGCTTGTCGAAAAAAATACAAAGCTCCCTGCTTGTTATTTATCTTTTACTTAGTATATCGGTTACCGGTCTGATTGTATATTCCTTTTCCAACCCGGAAGTCATCAGACAGAGCCGCGATTATACGCTCTTTTTTGTTGTAATTTCCCTGAGTTTTCTAAACCTGATGCCAAAGACCTTTTTTGCCCTTATCACACTGATTAGTTTTCTTATCCGTTGGTTGTCCGGCATACGCGGACAAAGGATCGCTTTGGCCGGTGCTGCCATTTTAAGTACCGGTTTTTTTCTGCTTATAAACTATGGCATCTGGGCAGGACGTTATGATATTCGTGTTGAAAAGCAAAACTTGTATTTTACTGATTTGCCCAAACAACTCGATGGGTTTAAAATAGTTCAACTATCTGACATTCACCTGGGGAGTTTTGGAAAAAACACTAGTGCAATGAAGGAAACCGTCGCGATCATTGAGCAACTACAGCCTGATATTTTACTGTTTACAGGCGATATTGTTAATAATTTTGGTGAAGAGTTTAATGGCTTTGAGCCGCTGTTGAAACAGCTTTCGGCCAGATATGGGAAGTTTGCTATTCAAGGCAATCATGATTACGGCGATTATTTCAATTGGCCTGATTCAACCAGCAAAAGAATAAATCTTGAACACATTGAGGCTGGACTGACTAATGCCGGATTTAAACTTTTACTGAACCAGTGGGCAAAAATTGCCGTTAAGGATACTTCTTTTTCTTTGATAGGCGTTGAAAACTGGGGCCACCCACCTTTTCCGCAATATGCCGATATGAATCTGGCAACAAAAGGTATCCCGGAGAACTCATTTAAAATTCTGATGTCTCACGATCCGGAATATTGGAATGCCTTTGTTGTTCCGCAAACAGACATCCCTTTAACACTTTCAGGACATACCCATGGTGGACAGTTTGGGGTCAAAATTGCCGGAATCGAATTCAGTCCGATGTATTTTATTCAGAAGAAATGGGGAGGACTCTACCAGTCCGGCGATCAGTTGCTTTATGTGAACAGAGGACTCGGAACCGTTGGATTTCCCGGTCGTATAGAAATGCGTCCTGAAATTACCCTGCTCACTTTATTCCGGACTAAAAACCACTGAAGTCAGTCGAAAGCAATAGATTAAACTGGAAATCACCATAGTCAGGCCGGTAAGTGGTTCGGAAACCAATTTCAACGGGTGCAAAAAAACGCAAAACATGAAGGTCTGAAGTCATTTCAACACCGAAAGACTTCATTTCCACTACATGATCATTGGAATAGATCTTGTGATTTTCAATTTTTGGAACTGACAGCCAGGCATAATCATAAAATAAAGATGCTTTCAAACGTTTAATATATGCCAACTTTCCGATACTAAAATCAGGATAAAAAACAGGGAATTTATAATCGGCTGCCAGCGAATACATTTTATTGTTCAGAGAACTTTGAAAACCACGCGGAAAGCGGATGAAATCGGAAAAGGAATAGCTGGTGAAATTCTTTTCCTGATATCCCTGATAAATTTTTAAGCCTGAATTTTTTGTCAGTCCCGGAAAATAAAAAATAGACTGCGCACCTGAAAGTGTACCTAAATCAGATCCAGTGAATGGAGTATGCCTGTATATTAAATCAAACATCTGCCCCCATCTGGGCATGATACTTAGGACTGACTGGTGCAACAAGTTATAATAATAAAGCCGGTAAGTCATGGCATGATAACTTCCTGGATATAATTCTGTAAGTGTTGAATCGGTACCTGATATGTTTTTTAAAGAATAGTTTACCTCTGGATAAAGTATCCTTGAAAATTTTCCTTTCGAAAGATTTAATGGTAATCGGACATCCACATCAGCTCTTACCTCTCTCCAGGTAAATCGCTGAATAGTAGTATCGCTGCTAATGACCTCATTATTCTGATTGACTGTATTATTGATCTGATAATAATTGGAAGCTTCGTTACCCGCTGAGATTTCAGTCTTGATTTCAGGATACCAACCTAAATAATTAAACGCCAATTTATAACGGCCAGTGCGGTCGGCAACATTGTAATCGTAGCCCAATATGGTTTCGGCGGTACCTAGTTTATTCTGCGATAACAAAGAAAAACCTGGCCTGATTTCATAACTGTTTACATCGATGTAAGCCGGAGCCCAGCTGTGAAAATTGAACAAATGGCCCAGTTTTGAATACTTTTTGGTGGCGTAAACAACCGAATCGGCATTCGCAAAATCTGGAACCCCTTTTTCCTGTGAAGCCAGATTTTCGGCCAGCGTATTGGTTTCCAATTGGATGCTGGTGACTTCTTTTGAGGTGTTTTTTCCCGGAAGCTGAATGGCTCCAAGCTGATAACCGGAAGAAGTATAGTTGCTGAAGATGAGCTGATTTTCGGAATCCGAAACCGATGGATAATCAGCTCCGAACGATACCGAAGCAATTTGAGTTATTTTTTCGCTTTCTGTATCCAATGAATACAGATTATCTACTCCTGAAAAATCGGATGAAAAGAAAATCTGACCTTTTGAATAAACCGGATTTTTCAGGTTGGCAAAGGTGTTGACCGTTAACGACTGAAATTGTTTGGTTTTGATATCAACCGAAGCCAGGTATTTCCCTTTTGAAGACAAAGCGACAACATACAACTTCTCCCCTTTTTCATCCCAGCAAGGCGTGAAAAAATACTGATTATCAGGAGTATTAAACCGGTATTTCAGACGACCTGTTTCCAGATCAAAAACCGATAGAAAAATATTGTTTTCAGGATCGACTTCGACAGCTGCAAATGATTTTAAATCGGGAGATATTACCGGACTGAATAATTTATTTTCAGGCTTGATTTCATGTTTGATTTTAGACTCCATGTTATAAACCAGAATAACAGAGCGCTCAGAATGTGTCCAGCGAAGATCAGCTCTTCTTTCGGCCCAGATAATCAGGTTATCTTTCATCGAAACTGATTCTTCGAAAATTGTTCCCGGCGTGTAAATTACTTTTTCAGTCTGATCCGGATTAACCAATACAAACCGTCCGATATCAGCAATGGAGGTTCGATAGGCGAATAGGATCGAATCACGGAAAATTTCAGGATAAAGGTATTGGGTATAAATCTTCTTTGCCGGAGAAAGAACTGTAATGGAATCAATTGTTCGTGACGCCAGGCTTTGTGTCCAATCTTCGGTCAGGTTCTGAAAAATATCTGAATACATTTGTTTGGTTGAAAGTCCGGTAGATTGTTTCATGGAAGAATTCAAAGGTGTCAGCGAAAAAGGCTGTTGCCCGACTTTTTGCAGTGCATCAGCCCAGATTTCAGCTCCATATTTTTCGCGGCTTTTGCCAACCATCCAGTAACCTAACTGATAATGATCGGGCACATAATCTTTGTAGGAACCCAGGTAAGCTTTGTCGAAAGAATAGGCTCTCTTTTCAATGAGTTGCGCACGGTAATCCATACTAAAAGAAGCCATCCGACCGCGTCCGGAATTCGATAAAGCAGTTTCAGTAACTACCGCGTCGCCCTCCAAAAACCAGAAAGGCAGGTAGGCTCCAACAACAATTGCGGTGGCCTGTTCGCCCAAAATGGCTTTGACTAATACAGGCAATTCACTCTGAATTTTATCCATTTGAACCACATGCCGAAATTCATGCAAGGCCAGTTCTTCCAGCCAGTCCTGGGCATAAATTTGCTGGTGAGGCGTGGTAAAAAGTTCTATTCGTTTGGGAGCCCAGCCCACCAAACCATTTGAATTGACTGTTCGTGTATGTAAAACGACCGAAATTTTTCGCGGCGGAAATTCCAACGTTTTTGATCCGTAGTCATAAACCTTTTCAAGCACAAACGAAACGCGTTGTGCTTGTTTTTCAAACTCTTCAGGATAAATAATCTGAAAATTTTCCGTATTAATTTGTCTCCAGCTGATTGACGAAGGGTCTTGTCCGGTCTGAAAATACTGCGCCTTCGCAGAATGTATATATAAAACAGCCAGTATAACTAGTAATGATATTTTCTTCATGCATTTGATTTGATGGAATGTCCCGATTTCCCCCTCCATTTGTCTTTCTACAATTCAGGTTAAAGCGAAAATTTAAAAATAATCAAATTATTTAAACGACTTCATACCGATAGTCAGTATATTTTGGAGTACCTGAATTCCTGAGCGGGACAAAATGATTTACCGGTAGAATACCACTTTTGTTTCCAAAGTAAAAAGACACTGGGAAAAGCGCCTGAAAATTTTCACAGCGTAAAAGATGCTTTGACAGAGCTTCGGAAAAATTTCAGAAGGAGAAAATGATCAGCTTGGTACTTCGGAAAAATTTCAGAGGGCAAAAGTAGAGCAGTTATTGATTCGGAAAAATTTCGAAAGCATAAAATGAGTCGGGTTGGTGCCTTGGAAAAATTTCAGAAGGCAAAATGGGAGCAGTTAATGCTTCGGAAAATTTTCCGAAGCATTAACTGAACAGGTTGGTGGTTTTGAAATTTTTCAACGGGCAGTTTGTTCCGGATTTCAAGACTATTAATGATTATACAACGAATCGTGTGGGTCATGTAAGAAAAAATAATAGTATTTAGACCAATTCAATGAAGCACATACTACGAAGTAGTATAATATTAATCACCCCCAGTAATACTGGGGGTGAGGGCGTACCGCAGACTCCAACCCTGAACAGGGTTGAATATTAATTACATAACACTTATTCAACCCTGGTCAGGGTTGCAGTCATAGCTATTTTTCACCCCCAATTTTATTGGGGGTCATTCATATTTAGCACCTCCGGTGCATAAGCCCAAATGATCAATGAAGTAAATTGATCACTTTTTAATAAGTAAATACCCAGACCAAACGTTATAGAGCCCTTTTTTCTTATTCCTGCCATTCCGAAGAGAATAATTCTATTTATTAAACAGAAAGATGGTTCTCAGAATGCCTTGTTCGCCCAAGTTTGTTAATTTTGAATCTTTCTAAAAAATGAATCACTTTGGAAATTAGTTTCGATCACAGTTATGCCGGATTTTTTGTTTTGTTGTCCATCTTTTTGGCAGCAGGAATCAGCTATCTGCTCTATTTCCGAAATCCTGAAAACTCAAGCCTGACAACGGTTCAAAAGGTATTTCTTGTCATACTGCGCTTTTTGTCGCTTTTTCTGATCTTCCTGTTTTTGCTTTCTCCGCTAATGGAGAGGACAAAGAAAATCAAGCAGTTGCCAATTCTTGCAGTTGCCTTCGATAATTCGCAGTCTGTTCAACCTTATTCGTCCGAATTAGGACATTTCGAACAAAGCCTGAAGGATCGGTTCGCCGGGGATTATCAGCTTGAATTCTGGTCGTTCGGCGAAAAAGTTGAAAATACGGAAACCTTTACCGGAACTGAACGCAGATCGGACTATGGACAACTCATCCAGTCGGTGAAAAATAATTACATCAACAAAAATATAGGTGCATTAATTTTGTTTGGCGACGGCATCTACAATCAGGGACAGAATCCTGAAAACTTCGCTTCAGGACTGAAATTTCCGGTTTACACGATTGGCGTTGGAGATACCGCACGTAAGACCGATGCGGTAATCGGGAACGTTAAAACAAACAAAGTTGCATTCCTGAAAAATAAATTTCCGGTTGAAATTGAGTTAAAGTTTTCGAAACTGAAAAATAAGATGGCCTACATCGACATCGAAAACAACCACCAGCAAATTTATTCAAGCACCATTTCAATTGTTTCGGACGATGATTTTAAACTTGAATTGGCTAGTCTGGAAGCTACCCATGCCGGCTTGCAGCATTACAAAATCAGGATACGTCCTTTTGATGGTGAGGTAAATCTCAAAAACAATGAATTCGAGTTTGTGATTCAGATATTGGAAAACAAGCAGAAAATATTGCTGCTCAGTGATGGTCCTCACCCCGACATGGGCGCTATTCGCAACAGCCTTTCCGAACTCCAAAACTATGAAACAAAACTAGTTACAGGTAATGAAATTCCGGATAGCCTTTCGTCTTACAACCTGATTATTTTAAATCAGATTCCAGCACTGAAAAACGCTGCAAGTAAGCTTTTGACCAGAATTAAGGAGAGCCGGATTCCTGTTTTATTTCTGGTTGGGCCAAACTCATTGCTCGAACAATTGAATTCGCTGGATATGGGCCTGAAAATTTCTGCAAGTAAAAATACCGAAGAAGTACAGGCCAAATTTGATGACAATTTTTCGCTTTTTGTGCTTTCTTCAGGAACCAAAGAAATTCTGGCAGGCTCCCCGCCCCTATTATCACCTTTCGGAAATACCGAACTTTCGCCAATGATGCAGAATCTGGCTTTTCAATATATACGGAATATTCAGACGAATAAAACCATGATGGCCTTCGGAACCAACAAAGGGCGAAAAACCGGTTTTGTACTGGGCGAAGGACTTTGGCGCTGGCGTTTATACGATTTTCAGAAAAGCGGAAATCACGAGGCATTTAACGAATGGATTCAAAAAACCATACAATACCTTGCTCTCCGCGAAAACGAAGACAACTTCAATGTCTATCATCCGGCACTTTTTCAGGAAACCGACAATATCGAATTAACAGCTGAGTTATACAATGACAGCTACGAATTGGTGAACACTCCGGATGTAACTATCCGGATACAAAATGACAGTCTGAAGGAATTCAATTACCTGTTTGACCGGACCAATGACTCTTACAATCTGAATGCCGGAAACATGGAGCCTGGTGATTATACGTTCGAAGCTGAAACACAGCTTGGAAATCAACATTTCACAGAAAAAGGAACTTTCAGCATTGTAAAAAATGAACTTGAGGTCCAAAACAACCGGGCCGATTTTGGTGTTTTAGTACAATTGTCGCAACAAACTGGCGGCCAGTTTTACCCGATTGCCAGGCAGGATTCCTTGCTGGAGGCCATCCGTGACAACAAACAAATTACAGTTCAGGAACATCAGCAAACCACTCAAAACGAATGGATTAATCTGAAAGGATTGTTTTTGATGCTGATCATTTTATTAGGAGTTGAATGGTTTTTCAGGAAATACTGGGGAATTTATTAAAGAAATTAGATGATGCAACTGTTCAAGAAAATCATATCATACCGGGGGCTTATTATTTTCATGACCGGAATTCTTCTGGTTTCGTGTAAAAGCTATTATGCGGCTCTGACCATTGAAAACATACAACCGGCAAAAGAAGAGTTACCTTCTGACATCCAAAGTCTGACTTTGATGAACCGAAGTATGAACAACCAGTTTCTGAACCACCAGGTAGATTCACTTCAGATGTATTTTTACCGCAATAACTATCAACTTTCAAAAATTGTTTTGGACAGTACAGCCGTAGACACGACCGTCCAGGCTCTGGCTGCTCTTTTATTTGAATCGGGTCGTTATGATGTGGTTGTTCCGGTTGAACGAAACATTTACAGAAGCCTTTTCTATGAGATCCTTCCTGACACGCTTAATCCGGATCAGGTTAAAAAAATATGCACCGACTACAATACGGATGCGCTGATGGTTTTAGAACGGTTTTCAACGAAGACCATGGCCGATTATTCCGCTGAAAAATACAATGACCCCACAACCGGGACTAATTATTCCTTTTATGCAACACTCGATCTGAAATACAATGCTTTTTTCAGGATTTATAAACCGGGAAACAAAACCTGGATTAAAGAAATTGAACTGACTGACACCATTTACTGGGAAAGTGCTGATTTTTCGCAGGAACGGTTATTCAGTAAATTGCCTTCGATTAAACAGGCCCTGATTAATGCCGGAATAAAGGTAGCTTTGGATATGGACGACAAGCTCTCTCCTACCTGGATTCCTGAAAAAAGAGGATATTTTCTGTTCAAAACCAAGGGTGACCGGGGACAGCAATTCATGAATGAAAACAATACCGAAGAAGCTGCCAAATACTGGCGTGAAATGGCTCAATCGGAAAATAAAAAAATAAGAAGTAAAGCAGAATACAATCTTGCACTGATTGGGGAATTAAATGGCGATATTGATGCGGCTATTGACTGGGGATTAAAATCCTTTTATTCGTATTACCGGCATCAGACGGAAACCTATCTGAAAAAACTGAAGATCAGAAAAGAAACTATTCAAAAGACAGAATAACATGAAACGAGAGACCCAATTATTTTTGTTTGTTTTGTTGTTGAGCATGAGCTCATGTGTGAGCTATGAGAAATTTTCGATGGAGGTTTTTAAACCTGCTGAATTTAGCCTTCCATCTGATATTCGGGAAATAGCTGTTGTTTCCCGAAACCTGAAGTATAAGAACGATACGCTGCAAAACTATCAGGTAAAAAATCACCGGCTCGTAAAGGATAAAACCCGATTCAATACGGATAGTCTGGCAATTAAAGCCTGTATGGATAGTCTTTCCGCCAGATTGTCATCCGAAAACCAATTCGATAAAGTATCAATAATACCTGTTTATTCCTTTCCCCAAATGCGTGTCAATGAGATCAGACCTGACCGGAGTGAATATTATCAGAATATTTCTGAAAAAACCGGAGCTGACGCGTTGATTTTACTCGATATGTTTTCCTGTTTTTACAGCCAGTCCGAAACTAATTCTACACCGGTCGCGAATGTTGTAATCTCAAATATATGGTCCGTTTATAATGTCCGGAAACAAAAAATAACCGACCGTTTCACGCAGGTTGATACACTTTACTGGGATGGGATAGATGAAAACGAACATTTTTCAAAACTCCGGATACCTGCGAAAAAGGATGCGATTTTCCTGGCTGCCGGAATCATTGGCAAAAACTATTCGAAACATATCTTACCTGCATGGACTAAGGCTTCCCGGAATATTATGACCTGCGATAAACCCGAATTAAAACAAGCTTCAGAACTTGCGCAGAAAAACAAATGGGAAGAAGCTTCAGCGATCTGGCAGAACTATTCAGATAGCAAAAGCAAACGAAATAAGGTCATTTCGGTATACAACCTGGCCCTTGCCAGCGAAATGAACGGAGATATCGACAAGGCCATTGAATTAACCGCCCAGGCAGCAACGATCAGTTCAGGAGCATTTATGTCGTCTGAAAATGAGGTAGTCCGTAACTATTCGGCAGTCCTTTACCGACGGAAAATTGAAATCAGTAAGTTAAACGCTCAAAATGACCTTCAATAGAAATTTTCTGTTGTTTTCATTGGTTTTCGTGAGTCTCACTTCTTGTCTGATTACTGATAGTGCCCGGACGATTCAGCTTGAGATCATGAAACCCGGACTCATTATTATTCCTGAAGATCTGAATACGGTTGCTATTTTAAACCGCGATATCTATCAATCCGATACCAGCGATTTCATCTATCAATACAATTTCAGATTAGTTGCTGACACCACAATCAACGACCATGAACTTTCAACAACCTGTGTTGATGCGCTATCCGGGTTCCTCGAAAAAGAAGCTTATTTCCGGAAAGTAATAAACTATCGCGATAGTTTGAATCATTGGTGGACTAACGATCAAACTATCATTAGTCCATCTGATTTGTTTGAAAAAACAAAATCTGACATTTGTATTTTTCTGGATTTTTTCAGTTTGAATAATACAACTATATTCTATCCTCTTCTCCGTACTGAAGCATATCTGAGGTGGACAATTGCGTTTAAAACGGATACTTTTGCATACATCTATAACCAGATAGACACCTTGGTTTATGAACCTGAAGATCTTCCGGTGTCGTTTAATTCTCGACTGAAATATGAAATTAAACCAATTTTAAACAATACTTCGGAATATTTGGGGCGTTACTTCGGAACAAAAATAATTCCATCGTGGTTACCGGTGGAACGTATTTATTACAATTCAAGTAATCACAATATGCTTAATGCTGAAAAATTTGCACTTCACAATGACTGGCTGAAGGCTGCTGAAATCTGGAATAAAGAAACAAAAAATAAAAACCTGCATATTGCAGTGAAGGCAAGCTACAATATGGCATTGGCCTGCGAAATGGAAGGTAATTATGATGCCGGTATCGACTGGCTTGTCAAATCCTATTCGGTTATGAGCAAAAATAATGTGGAACACCGAGCCAATTGTCAGCGATACCTGAATATTCTGGCTTTGCGGAAAAGGGAAATTGAAAAGCTTGACCAGCAAGTGAGAGAGAAGTCAGTTACCTTCTGATACAGTTGACCTTTTCTTTCCCAAACAGACACTGCTCAAGCCTGAAGGGCTTCAATGTGAATAGCCATGGGCGAAACCCATGGAATCAAATTACAAACGCGGCAACAAGCCCAAATGGGGTTGAACATGAAATAACTGGCTTGGTAAAAAACATTCAACCACATTCGAAGTTGCGATGGTATCATTCATTCCTACCCCATGCATTTCAGATAGGACTATTCACATTCAATCGCTTCGCGATTATAACCTAAAAGAAGCCCTGAAATCTCAGACAAAATGCTGAGATTTCAGGGCTTCTTTGGTTATAACTTCTATTTTTTGCCTTTGGCAGATTGATTCGTATTGCCTTTGACAGGTTGATTCGTATAAATGACCGGTCCTTTCCGGATAGACAAAAGAATCAGAATAATTCCGGTTACGATAAATGGAATACTCAGCCATTGTCCCATATCCAGACTCATTCCCTTTTCAAAAGGCTCCTGAACTTCCTTGATAAATTCGATGAAGAAACGGGCGCTAAAAACGAGGACAAAAAATACCCCAACTAAAAGTCCCTGATAGTCTTTTGCTTTGGTTTTCCAGTACATATACATCATCACCCCAAAAGTAAACAGGTAACTCAGCGATTCGTAAATCTGTGTCGGATGTTTGGCGACTGTTTCGTGATTGCGCTCAAAAATAATACCCCAGGGTAATGAAGTTGGTATCCCGTAAATTTCAGAATTCATCAGGTTACCGAAACGAATTAAGGCGGCAACAAGTGCTGAGGGAACAACAACACGGTCGAGTATCCAAAGCAGGGAACGTTTGGATACTTTCATGCTCCAGAAGCTCAGTGCAACCAAAATACCGATAACACCGCCATGACTGGCCAGACCTCCCTGCCAAACATACAGAATTTCAATGGGATGCTGTGAATAATAATCCCATCCGTAAAAGAAAACATGTCCCAGACGCGCACCAACAACGGTAGCTACAATCAGGTATATAAACAGGCTTTCAAGCCATTCCGGATTAATATTTTCACGCTTGAACATTTTTTCACCCTGATTATAGCCAAATAAAAAGCCTATGGCAAAAAGAAGTCCGTACCACCGAACATGTATTGGTCCCAGCGAAAAAATTTCAGGGTTTACGTTCCAGTGGATAAATGAAAGAATGTCCATAGTCTTGTTTGTTTGGATTTTTAAAAAATGCGAGTTCTGTCAGGGTTTTAAACCCTGACAGAACTAAGGTCTATTAATCAATTAAATCTTTACCGTGGCAGGATTTGAATTTTTTACCACTTCCGCATGGACAAGGTTCGTTGCGTCCCACCTTTTTTTCAACCCTTACCGGTTGTATGTGTTTGGGTTCGCTGGGCGCATCGGGCCGGTTCTGACTTGATGAACTGCCCGGCAATTCGGATTTTGTGGTTGAAAATTTACTCATATCAATACCTCTTCGCTCATGACCTTCGTGCACCTGCTGCGCATCGTTGATCGGAATGTGCCCTTTGGTCAGGGTGGAAACAATCTGTTTGTTTACCTTGGTGATCATGATTTTGAACAAATTGAACGATTCGAATTTGTAGATAAGAAGCGGATCTTTTTGTTCGTAAGAAGCATTCTGAACCGACTGTTTCAAATCATCCATTTCGCGCAGCTGCTCTTTCCATGCTTCGTCAATGGTTGACAGTATGGTTTGTTTTTGGTATGATTTGACAAGCTCTTTTCCCTCGTTATTATAGGCTTTTTCCAGGTTGGTAATAATCTGGAAAATGTGTATTCCATCCGAAATAGGTACTACAATATTTTTGTATATATGTGCCTTTTCTTCATAGACATCGCGAATGACCGGAAATGCCTGTTTGGCAATGATCTCCATTCGACGTGAATAGGTAGTCACCATCTCATGATAGGCCATATCAACCAGTTCGTCTGTTTTTAACTTCATGAAATCCTCGTGCGAAACGGGTGATTCGATTGACATCAGGCGAATCAATTCAAAATTGAATTCCTCAAACATTTGGTCATCCTGAAACTCGCTCACCAGGTTATCGATGACATCGTACATGGTATTGAGGATATCAACCTCCAGACGTTCACCAAACAAGGCATGACGGCGTTTTTTGTAGATAACTTCACGCTGTGAGTTCATCACGTCATCGTATTCGAGCAAACGCTTACGAATACCGAAGTTGTTTTCTTCCACTTTCCGCTGAGCACGCTCAATTGATTTGGTAATCATTGAATGCTGAATCATTTCGCCTTCCTTCAGTCCGATTTTGTCCATGATTCCGGTAATCCGGTCGGAACCAAACAGACGCATCAAATCGTCTTCAAGCGAAACAAAGAACTGTGAAGAACCCGGATCTCCCTGTCGACCGGAACGTCCACGCAACTGGCGATCGACACGGCGTGATTCGTGACGTTCAGTACCAAGGATAGCCAAACCGCCCAATCCTTTCACTTCAGCAGTTAATTTGATATCGGTACCACGTCCAGCCATGTTGGTCGCAATGGTTACCATACCTTTTGAACCGGCATCAGCAACAATTTCAGCCTCCCGGGCATGCATTTTGGCATTCAGTACATTGTGTTTAATGCCGCGCATTTTAAGGTAACGGCTTAACAATTCCGAGATCTCAACCGAAGTTGTACCGACCAGAATTGGTCTTCCGATTTTATTCAGTTCAACAATTTCTTCAACTACTGCGTTATATTTTTCGCGTTTGGTTTTATATACCAGATCTTCACGGTCGTCACGGATTATTTTACGGTTGGTCGGAATAACCACCACATCGAGTTTATAGATGTCCCACAATTCGCCCGCTTCCGTTTCGGCAGTACCGGTCATACCGGCAAGCTTGTGATACATTCTGAAATAATTCTGGAGGGTAACCGTTGCGAATGTCTGAGTAGCAGCTTCAACTTTTACATGTTCCTTGGCTTCAATCGCCTGATGCAAGCCGTCGGAATAACGACGTCCTTCCATAATACGGCCGGTTTGTTCATCAACAATTTTCACCTTGTTATCAATCACCACATATTCCACATCTTTTTCGAACATGGTGTATGCTTTAAGCAACTGGTTGATGGTATGAACACGCTCCGATTTGAGTGCATAGTTCGTCAGCAATTCATCTTTTTTCTCCAGAATCTGTTCCTTGGTAAGCTCTTTATTATTTTCAATTTCAGCGATTTCAGAACCAACATCAGGCAAAACAAAGAATTTCGAATCATCCACATCATCCGAAATCAGATCAATTCCCTTGTCAGTTAATTCAACTGAATTTTGTTTTTCTTCAATCACAAAATACAGAGGATCAGTAACAATATACATGAGTTTGTTATTGTCCTGCATGTGGTAATTCTCTGTCTTGGTCATCATTGACTTAATGCCTTCCTCACTCAGGAACTTAATCAGCGGCTTACTTTTAGGCAGTCCTTTATGAGCGCGAAGCAGCAAAATCGAACCTTCTTCTTTCTCTTCCTTCGTTGCATTCGGATTCGTCAGAATCCGTTTGGCATCAGATAAGTACTGAACAGCCAGGTTCCGCTGAGCAGCATATAGTTTTTCAACTTTGGGTTTTAGTTCTTCAAATTTCTGGTTTTCACCTTTTGGTACCGGACCGGAAATAATCAACGGAGTTCTTGCATCATCTATCAAAACCGAGTCAACTTCATCAACTATCGAATAGTGATGTTTTCGCTGAACCAGATCGTGTTCGCTAATAGCCATATTATCGCGGAGATAATCGAAACCAAACTCATTGTTCGTTCCATAGGTAACATCGGCCATATAGGCTTTCCGGCGTCCGTCGGAGTTTGGCTGATGTTTGTCGATGCAATCGACTTTCAGCCCGTGAAATTCAAAGATTGGCCCCATCCATTCCGAGTCACGTTTCGCTAAGTAATCGTTCACGGTAACCAAGTGGACACCTCTTCCGGTTAAAGCATTAAGGAATACAGACAGCGTTGCAACCAGTGTTTTTCCTTCACCTGTTCCCATTTCAGCTACTTTACCCTGATGCAAAATGATTCCACCAATCAACTGAACATCGTAATGAACCATATCCCAGGTTATCTGGGTTCCACCAGCGATCCACTGATTAAGCCAAATTGCATTTTCACCTTCAATGAGAATACTGGCTCTGGTAGCTGCCAGATCACGGTCAAAGTCGCTGGCTTTAACGATAACACGTTCATTTTCTTTGAAAAGGCTTGCGGTTGACTTGACAATAGAGAATGCGACCGGAAGAATTTCATTCAGAACTTCCTCCAGTTTATCATTAATTTTCTCTTCCAGTTTATCTATTTCCTGATAAAGTTTCTCACTTTCCTGAATATCAACCGTATCAGCAAGCTCGTTCAATTCGTTGATCCGGTCTTGCTCTGGTTTAATCCGTTCCTGAATCAATTCTTTTATCCGGACCGTTTCGGCTCTCAGTTCATCGTTCGACAGCAACTTAATGCGTTCGTATTCTTTTTTAATAAGTTCAAGAAGAGGTGCTATCTCAGTCATGTCTTTGTCAGCTTTCGAGCCGATAAACTTGCCTAGAATTTTGTTTAGAAATGCCATTATATAGGTTTTAATTGATCAAAAATTGAAAGTCACAAATGTAGTTATAATGTTTAAATCTTGAATTGCCTTTTACGATTATCATGCCATCGATTGATTCCGTCTGAGATCGGACAGAATTGGCTTTTAAATTCGGATAACTGCCAATAAATCAGTAAAAATGCCTGAAAGCAACTTTTGCTAATGACATTGTGGTTCAAAAAAGTAATTTTCAATCCGGATTTTTTGACATGCTTTTGCATTAAAATCAGATACGAACATCCTAAAATGCAGGAATTTTCAAGCCTGTGTTTGGTATGCAGAAAAGAAATTGATCCATCGAATATTGGATAGAATAAATAATTCAACCTTTCGGTGTGTGTGAAATATACGGAACCAACAAACAAGGCCATTGGAATTACCAACGGCCTTGTTCAAATTGAAAATAATCTCCAATTAATCGATTACATGTCGGTATTCCTCATTGATTAAATCAGGCAGATAACTTGCAATTAACTCCAGTGCTTGTTCCTCTGAAACCGGATTCGAAGTTAAGATCCGTTGATTTTGCATTTGCTGTTCATTTAAAACGCTGGAGCATATTTTCGGATCAACATTGCGTTCCGAATTTTTAATGCATTTCACACCAAATCCTTCGTTACACGAAGCATAAACCAATTCAAAAAATTTGGACCGAACTATAAACCTATTGTATTTACCCACCTTTTGAAGGGTAATAGTAACCGGCTTCTCAAATTCAGAATAATCAACCGTCCAGACTTTTTTAATATTTTCACCTAAAATAAGGTTTTCCACCGGAGTAATTTTGTATTCAGTCAATCCGGTTTCAGGAGAGCTTGCAAATGTAATCGGACCAGCAAATAACAAGGCCGCAAGAACTGTCGTTCGAATCATTGTGTTTTTCATGGCTTTGAATTTAAATGTTAAACATGTTGTTTCTCAAATACGGTTTTCTGCTTTTAAAGAAGATCGGTGTTTCCCGATGTTGCCTGAAAAACCATGTTTTTCGGCATTTTTTTTTGTTCTTTGTTTTCAGAAAATAAGACGCACAAGCCTCGCAATTGTTACATAGCCATATTAGGATCAGTTGATATTGTTGTGGGGAAAATTATTGGTATGGTTTTCAAGTTTCGATTCAAAATAAGATTGTTTAGCCCGAAATCAAAGATACTTTACTCAAGCCGAACAGGCTTTTTATTCTTAGGCGGAACAACTCCAATATTTCATAAATTCCCGAATGAATTGGATTGAAACATCAGTCTTCAAATTTGAAGCAACAATTGATCGAAGCGAGTGCGAAGGCCGTCAAAACGCCCGGCCGAGGGTTCGTTTTGACAAGATTTTTGCTTACTTTTCATCGATTGGAAAAGTAAGGGCCTGTCCGGCCTAAGGACAGAAAACGGATTTGAAATTGACCGTTTTAATATTGCTCCACAATTATATGAAGTGATCCCCAAATTCCTTTTTATTTTGGGCGATCTGGAAACGATTGTCTAATTTTGAAAAAAAAGATAACTATGGAATTTGACAAACTCATTACCAGTCGGTTTTCTGTCAGATCATTTACTGATCAGAAAGTTGACCGTACCACCATTTTGGAAATACTGGAAGCTGCACGTATGGCTCCTTCGGCCGTAAATTTCCAACCCTTGCATTTCGTGGTGATCACTGAACCCAAAAATCTAACTGAAATTCAAAAAGTTTACCCCAGAAACTGGTTTAGGGAGGCACCTGTATGTATTGTGATTTGTTCAGATCATCTGCAATCGTGGAAAAGAAAATCGGACGGAAAAGATTATGCCGATGTTGATGTTGCCATCGCTATTGATCATCTGGTTTTAAAAGCGACTGAACTTGGACTTGGCACCTGTTGGGTCTGTAATTTCGATACCGGACAAGCTCGTGAGAAACTGCAATTACCTGATCATATTGAACCTGTGGCCATTATTCCAATAGGTTACACCAATTCAGAAGCACCTGTAAAAACAAGGAAGAATCTTTCGGAACTGGTACATTGGGAGAAATTTACTGACCTATAAACAGATGATTAACAGGAAATAAATATCAGATTAAGGCGTGTAGGAGATTTTTCCAACAACAGAACGGCCTTCACATTCCAGATGAATCAAATAGATTCCAGGTCTTTGTCCTGAAAAATCAAGACTCATCCTGTTAACATCGTTGAGTGTCCAGGGAATATTCTGTTTCTTTCCCAGAAGATCATAAACTGCAATATCTTCAGGACAATCAATCGTATCGACTGTTTGTACATTTAATCGTAAACTTCCATAAAGCGGATTGGGGAAGAAGCGTACTTCCGGGAAAACGTCAAGAGTATCTTCTCCAATTGTAGTATCATCAACATTGCAGACTATTATCTCCATCAGTAAGGCAGAACCGTTGCCGTCCAGGCTTTGAGAATTATAGGTTGACCAGCCATCCTGATTTTTCAGGTAAAAACTGTTCGTTGTATCTGATTCCCGCTTAGCCATATAAACGGCCAGTGTATCACCTTCGTTCATTAGCGAAATATTGTACGAAACGAAAAATGTACCTACCGTCTTCACCGGATTTTCAAATGAAACATAATTCATCGCATCATTGTAAAACGTATTGATTCTAAATGTTTCGGAATACAACAAGGTTTCAGGTTTATCGGTTCCGCTGTAAATCTCAATCCCAATGTACGAATTTAGATAGGAAGAATTGATTGTTTTTTTTGCTATACCAAGTGAAACCCCCTGCACTTCACTGTTTTTCGAAAATGTATATTTCTCGGCAAAATCGGTAAAACCACTTCGGTTTGTTCCACTCCAGTAACCGTTGTTGGTTGTTCCATTTATTATTTGAATGGCCGCAGGAGTATCATTATTCTTGATGTTGGTAAAAGGCATACAGATATTTATCCCGGTATCAAGCGACATACCAGTTAGTGTTTCAACATTAGAACTTAGCGGATCAAGCCAGGCTTTCAGTTGTTTCTCTTTTTCTTTCCGGTGATTCCAGGCTAAAGCAAATTTTTCGAAATAATCGTTGGTTGGCAAAGTGCAGTTTGCTAGACCACCGGTAAGTGTTCCAACAAGCTGATTATTTTGGTCGAACAGCGGTCCACCGGACGATCCGGCTTCTGTCACACCATTATCCCATCTCAACACCTGCCAGAAACCATTCGGATAATAATTAATATTGAAGCTGGAGGTTTTTGGTGCATTGCTGTCTATGGCAATTTTCTTGATATCGCCAAGCGGATGATGAATGCAGATTGAGGAGGTAGGTGCTGTATTTTTCCGGTTCCAACCAGCCATATAGGATCGGTAATTATAGGGAGGAATTGTATTCAATAGAACCAGGGTGAAATCAAGGCTATCGAATGCAGCTTTTAAGGTGCTGCCCGACAAGGAACGGCTGACATCACCATCGATCGTCGAACAGGATGGCGATTCGTAATTAAACAGAAATATGGAAGACTGAGCCTGACGGTCATTGCGGATGCAATGATTGGCTGTCAGAACATAAGGAATTCCATCCATTGCCGTATTATTAATTAAAGTTCCGGAGCAAAGTTCGGTTCCTTCAACAAGGATCCTGCAAACAGCATCGCGGATATTCTCTGTGCCGTTGGCCAGATCACAATTCACATTCACATTGCATGATCCGGAAATCCCAAGCGGACGATGTGCATCAGAAGCAGTTACACCAATAAAATCGTGGGCAACCTGAGAAATACGCAGTTCACCGGAGAATTTAACCCGGGTAGGTTCTTCGTATTGCACAATAAGTTCATCACCTTCAATCGGTTCGACGGCAAATATCTGGCTGTCGGAATTGTTATCGGAAGTATATGCACCCTTTAGTTCACCTGTCTTCTCGCTAATTAGAAATAGACGGGCATTTTCGGGTAAATTGTAACGATCAAAAATAAGGTTCAGCGAATAGGCTCCGACTGAACGGATGCGCAGTTGCCAGACATTGACCTCGTCAGTAGCATACCATTTTCCTGAATTTTCAGGCGTAAGAGAAACCGGAAACGGATGTGCAAAATGAAACGATTTCAACATATTGGGGCTGGTGCTGCTATTCATGTTGCGCATTGTCTGATTGTCGACAGTTGGCATAACGACCAAATCTGCATCAGGCGACCATGATTTAAGCTTTTTGATTTGAATGGGAACCCCGCCGTGCGAAATCTGTCCGCTTACCGCAACAGGCAAAAGGATCGAAAAAATAAGTACAATTTGGTATATCGTTTTAAAACGCATTATCAGTTATTAAATTCCAAATTTAAGATAAATAATTAATCAGGGGAGATACTTCCGGCAAAAGCAATTAAATTTGAATACTAAAAGAGATACACAGTGAAAGTATTAACCATGTATGTTAATGAATTCAGTTACCATCCGGCTCAAAAAAATCTGGAAATGATGGAAGTAATTACTGAAGGGCGAAGTTTTTCAAATGCTATTCTCGCCTTTATTCAGGTGGAACAAACAGACGAAGAAAATGATTTGAAATCGCGTGAAAAAAAGCTTGTTAACCACCTGAAGTGGGTAGCAAGAAAGAATGAAACCAATACGATTGTACTTCACTCTTTCGCGCATTTATCCGAATCGAAAGCTTCGCCCGAATTCACCAGCGAGTTATTTTGCCTGGCCGAAAAAAGACTTCAGAATGCCGAATATAAAACAGCGCAAACACCATTTGGTTATTTTTTGGATTTAAATATCAAAGCTCCGGGTTTTTCGCTGGCGCGAATCTGGGCAAGTTTATAAATTATGCAACAAATTGACATACATACACACCAGATTAGTGACGAGGGTAATATTCAAATCCTGAATGTTTTTGCTCAGGATTTATCCTCATTTTCATCCGGATTTCTTTTTTCTTCCGGCCTTCATCCATGGCATATCGGGAAGGTAAATCCGGAGGAATGTTTTGAGGCTCTTGAACTCGCAGCTATGCAGGAAAATATGCTTGCACTGGGCGAATGTGGGATGGATCGATCGATTCCGACCGACTTCGCACTTCAGAAAATGTATTTTAAAGAACAAATTCACATTGCTGAAAAATACCATAAACCACTGATCATTCATTGTGTACGGGCATACTCTGATTTGATGAAATTCAAAAAAGAATCTAAATCAGATATTCCGTGGATTATTCATGCTTATCGCGGGAATCAGGAAACAACGCTGAGCCTGATTAAGCATGGATTCTATTTTTCGGTGGGCGAACAACTCCTGAAAGATGAATCGAAACATCCAATTCTTCGGATAATTCCGGTTGAACGATTATTTCTGGAAACTGACAATCGTGAAATTTCAATCAAAAAAATTTATTTACTTGCGGCACAAATACTGAAGATCGATGAAGAAGTGCTCACTGAAGCGATCTTCAACAATTTTAAAACCCTTTTCGGAGATGACAAACTGGTTGCAAAGAACTGAATTATTGATTGGTGCAGAAGGAATTCAAAAGTTGAAAAATGCTCATGTACTGGTAGTTGGTTTAGGTGGAGTTGGAGCTTATGCCGCGGAACAAATCTGTCGGGCAGGCGTTGGAACCATGACTATTGTTGATGGCGATGTTGTTGAAGAAAGCAACCGGAACAGGCAGTTGCCAGCCCTGAAAAGCAATGAAGGACGACCTAAGGCCGAAATTCTGGCGGAACGTTTCCGCGATATTAATCCTGAAATCAAGCTTCATGTTTTCAATCATTATCTCGAAAATAAGGAGATAACCGAACTTTTGGACGCCAGTAAATACGACTATGTGGTTGACGCAATCGATACCCTTACTCCCAAAGCATTTCTGATTGAAGAAACCGTGAAAGCCGGGCTTCCGCTGGTTTCTTCGCTGGGTGCAGGAGGAAAATTCGATCCGTCTCTGGTTTCAGTTACTGATATTTCGAAAACATTCAACTGTAAACTTGCACGAATGCTCCGGAAGCGACTGAACAGAGTCGGAATAAGTACAGGTTTTGAGGCGGTTTTCTCCTCCGAAATGATTGACATCGAAAAAGTAATTTCGGTACAAGAGAGAAACAAGGCATCAACAGTGGGAACCATATCGTACATGCCACCTATTTTTGGTTGTTTTTGTGCTTCGGTAGTCATTCGCGGCTTATTGCTCTGAAAATTATTCGTCGGGATTCATTGTCGCGAATAAGACACAAACAATAGATAGTGAGTGTATTACAAAATGCAAGAATGCTCTTAATAATTTAATAACCTGAATTTGGTTAAACAATTACGATATAGCATTGTCTATTTTAAAAAACTATTTATGTTTGCAGTCAATTCTACCAGCTTATCAAATATGAATCATTCAGCAAAATATATCACTTTCTGTGTTTCCCTTCCGATGGGTTGCAATGATTTTATGATGTCTGTCATGCCTATGATAATGCGCTAGCCTTCAGGCGGTGTGATTACTCATGTTGTTCGAAGGCTTAAATTCAAACTTTTTTCCCAAATAACATTTTAAACTTTTATCATGTCAAATTGTGTCGTACGATTTGGCGGAACCAGTTTATCCAAATTTCCTGTTCTGGAAGCTTTTGCCAGCCTCTTGTCCGAATCAGGAAATGATGAAACTATAGTGGTTTCCGCCGTTCCAGAAATACAACAATCCATCGAACAGGGTATCGAACTGTTAATTAGTAATTCAGCAACCGCTGATCTGATTACTAGCCAGATAAGCCAAATTACGAATCAGAAATTACAGGTATTTGAACAGTCCGGTCCCGATAAAAATCTGGAGACAGAACTGAAAAACCTGAATAATTTGTTGAAAGGAATTGAATTTACAGGCGATTATTCACTTGCATTAAAAGATCAGGTCGTCAGTTTTTCAGAAAGAATCACGGCATGCATCATCCATTCGTTCCTGAAAAAGAATCAAATTGCTTCAAACCTGATTTATCCTGAAGATATTGGATTAACAGTAACTGAAGAATTCGGAAATGCAAGTATTCTGTATGAAGAATCAATCCAGCTCAAAGATTTACTAACCAAAGGAATAAACCTGATTCCAGGTTCATATGGCATCACTTCAGGTGGAAAAATTGCCAGACTCGGAAAACGGTCTGCCGATTATTCTGCTGCCGGAATTACCCGGCTTCTCGAAGCAGATTCGCTTCAGCTTTGGGAGTTGGATAAAGAATTCAGAACCAGTGATTCAGAGTTTATTGCTGAAGCAAACCTAATTCCACGTCTGACTTATGATGAAGCCTCCGAATTATCCTATTTCAGCGAGCAGTCCATTCATCCGCGAATTGTTGAGCCATTAATCAGCAATCACATTCCAATTCATGTTTACCGTCTGGTTAATAAGGGAAAGGAACTGACGACCATTATCAATTCAGAATCGTTTGTTTCGCCCAATGTGGTAAAAAGTGTTGTTCATACCGTCGATATTGCAGTACTCAAGCTGAATGGCCCGGGAGTTGGTTTTAAACCTGGAATTCTGGCCAAGGTAACCACCGCATTTCATCATTCCGGAATCAATATCCGATCAGTGATTACATCTCAGGTGAGCATCAACATCATCCTGAATAAAAATGAAATTGAGAAGGCCAGACAAATATGTAATCAGTTGCAGCTTTCTTCGGTCAGTGAAATAATTATTGAAAATCAGGTTTCACTCATTGCGGTTGTTGGTCATGGAATGCAGCACCATCATGGAGTTTCGGCCAAACTATTTACAGCAGTTGCCCAACACAAAATCAATGTTTTACTGAGCGGTTCCGGAGCCTCTGATTTAGTCAGCTACCTCATTGTTGACCAGAAAGACACCCGAAAAGCAATTACCGAAATTCACAACATATTTTTCAACGAAATTATTTAAATCTTAAAATAGAAATCATGACTGAAAAAAAAATACATTTTGAAACACTGCAATTGCATGCAGGGCAACAGGTTGATGAAACAACGCAATCGCGTGCAGTACCCATTTACCAGACTTCGTCCTACGTATTTAAAAATTCAGAACAGGCAGCAAATTTGTTTGCCCTGAAAGAGTTTGGCAATATTTATACACGGATCATGAATCCGACAACCGATGTGTTTGAGCAGCGAATAGCCGCACTTGAAGGTGGAGTCGCTGCTCTGGGTGTAGCTTCGGGCCATGCGGCACAGTTTTTAACCTTCACCAACATCATGGGTGTTGGTGATAATTTTGTGACTTCTCCCTATCTGTATGGCGGTTCATACAATCAATTTACGGTGACCTTCAGGAAGCTGGGTATTGAAGCCCGCTTGGCCAAAGATCTGGCCATTGAGTCATTCGAAAAAATGATCGATGAAAATACCAAAGCCATCTATCTGGAAACCATTGGCAATCCAGGATATGTCATTCCCGATTTTGATGCCTTCGGTGCACTTGCCAAAAAATACGATATTCCATTCATTGTCGATAATACCTTTGGCGCTGGTGGATACCTGTTTCGCCCAATTGAACATGGTGCGAACATCGTGGTTGAATCAGCCACCAAGTGGATTGGCGGCCATGGAACAACCATTGGCGGAGTAATTATTGATGGCGGAAATTTCAACTGGGGAAATGGTAAATTCCCCGGATTTACTGAACCTTCAGACGGTTATCACGGATTGAAGTACTGGGAAATATTCAATCCGGAAGGTCCATTTGGCAATATTGCTTTTATCATTAAAGCACGTGTTGAAGGATTGCGCGATATCGGTCCGTCTCAAAGTCCGTTCAATTCATTTTTACTGCTTCAAGGTCTCGAAACGCTTTCATTGCGGATGGAACGACACATTCAGAATACGCTGGCACTGGCCAAATGGCTCGAGAAAAACCCTAAAGTGGCCAGTGTAAATTATCCCGGACTCGAAAGCAATCCGTCGTATGCAATGGCTCAGAAATATTTAACCAAAGGAGCAGGTGGCGTTCTTTCGTTTGAAGTGAAAGGTGACAAAGATGCGGCCATCAAGCTGGTAGAAAGCTTGAAGCTTGTGAGCCATCTGGCCAATGTTGGAGATGCCAAAACACTGATCATACAACCCTCAGCTACAACACATCAGCAACTATCAGATGAAGCACAACTTGCAGCTGGTGTTTATCCAGCATCATTGCGCGTTTCAGTCGGACTTGAACACATCGATGACATCATTGCCGATTTTGATCAGGCATTGAATCAAATTGTTTAATTTCACAATCCTAATATTCCGGAGTTTTAGTCTTTCTTCTGAAACTCCGGAGTTAATTTAATATGAATCCGTGAGTTTGCCTAAGGTCGTTTATCCGATTATCAAAGTTGTCCTGAAACAATAAATGACCACATTTGACTACCATGAAGAGTTCTAGGAAAATAAACGTACAACTATATTATTTAATTAAAACGGTTAAATCATGCCAATAAATGTTCCTGATCAATTACCTGCGATTGAAATACTTCAGAAGGAAAATATATTCATCATGGACGAATCGCGTGCATCAAAACAGGATATTCGTCCGCTAAAAGTCATCATTGTGAATCTGATGCCTGTTAAAATAACTACGGAAACCGACCTGATTCGTTTGCTTTCCAATAGTCCATTGCAGGTAGAGGTCGATTTTCTGCGAATGAAAAGTCACAAGTCGAAAAACACGTCTGACGTTCATATGAAAGCTTTTTACAAGACTTTTGATCAGTTAAAATCCAGAAATTACGATGGAATGATTATTACAGGCGCTCCGGTAGAAATGCTTCCTTTTGAGGATGTTACTTATTGGAAAGAGCTTACCGAAATATTCGACTGGTCGAAAAAACATGTAACTTCATCGCTCTTTATTTGCTGGGCAGCCCAGGCAGGATTGTATCATTTTTACGGAGTTCCGAAGTATTTGCTCAGCAAAAAAATGTTTGGTGTTTTCAAACACCGAAATATCAATGATACAGTGCCTATTTTCAGAGGCTTTGACGATGAATACTATGTTCCGCATTCACGTCATACTGAAATTCATGAAGAAGATATCCGGAAGGTGCCTGAACTGGAAATCATTTCAAAATCAGATGAATCGGGTGTCAATATGGTTATGACGAATGATGGACGTCAATTCTTCATTACCGGACATTCTGAATATTCGAAATTCACACTGGATACCGAGTATAAACGTGATTTGAGGAAAAAACTACCCATTGAAGTACCAGCAAACTATTATCAGGATAATAATCCGGAAAAAGAACCCGTAATGCGTTGGAGAGGCCACGCCAATTTACTGATTACCAACTGGCTAAATTATTACGTTTATCAACAAACACCCTACAATCTGGATTTTTTGGACTTCGAAATCTGAATGAACTTTTTAAATTCTTTTTCAATAATCATTGAAACTCCCAAAAGGTTATCTTCCTTTTGAATTTCAACTTAAAAAAAACAACCAATGTACAAATGGGAAGAAAGATACAGTGTTGGAATTCAGTCGATTGATAAACAACACAAGGAAGTATTCAATCTTTTAAACAATCTGCTTCAGGCTTTGAAGCTTGGTCAGGCTGGTAACGTTACCACTCAGATCATTCTGGAATTAGAAAAATATGCTGCTATGCATTTCCAGAAAGAAGAGTTCTTTTTTCAACGGTTCAACTATTCCGGAGCAGAACAACATATCAGGGAACATCAGCTTTTTATACAAAAAATTACAGAACTAAAAGCGGCCATAAAAGACAGTAAAATTGCCCCTGCGTTTGAGCTGTTTAATTTTCTGAAAGAATGGATTGAACATCATATTTTGGTGGTCGACAAGGAGTATCGGGAATGCTTCCTGAAGAACGGCTTAAGATAGTCACTTTCAGTTTTTTATGATCTTAAATTCTGTCCTTCGGTTTAATGCTCTGCCTTCAGGTGTATCGTTCGGGCATACTGGCACTGAGAGACCATATCCATTGTATTTCATTCTGTTTTCAGGTATTCCGATGCCAATCAAATACTTATACACTTCTTTTGCTCTTGATTCAGAAAGTTCCTGATTATATGCTGCGCTGCCAACATCATCGGTATGTCCGCCGATTTCGATTATAAGAATCCGGTTCAGATTCAGGAAATCAGTCAGTTCCTGAAGTTCAATTTTTGATTCTGAAAGTAATTCATACGAACCTGTACTGAAAAATATATTCCGGAGAACAACAGAACCACCGATTTTAATCTTCTTCATTTTAATTTCAAGAATATACGGATCAATGATTTCTTTCTTTTCTTTCAGCTGAAAGTTTTCAGAATAGAATAAATAGCCCTCTTTCGATACATTAAATGCATACTCGCTACCTAAAGGAAGGCACATCAGGAATTCACCCACTCCCCCACACGACTCACTTGTAATTACCGACTTTGGGTTTTGCAGATCAATCAGTTCAACTTTGGCACAAAGCGGTGCCCCGGTATCTTCGTCAACCACCTTTCCTTTGATATAGGAGACCGGCGCAGGCCGCGCATCCGGGTACAGCTCAAAAGAATAGATATCCATGCCTTTTGAGCCGGGCCGGTCGGACGAATAATAGGCTTTTTCACCAGAGGCATCAACAACCAATCCCTGTTCATTCTTGTAAGAATTGATCGGATATCCGATATTTTGTGGTCTGCTCCAAACCGAATCATTTTTCTGACGGCAGTAAAAAATATCGAAACCACCCATTCCCGGCCAGTAATCAGATGCAAAATAAATAGTTTTACCATCCGCATGGATGAATGGGGACATTTCATTACCCGGTGTATTGACCGAATCACCCAGGTTGACGGGATAACCCCAGATTGGTGTTCCCCACTCCGAGAATTCCAATAAATTACATTTCCAGATGTCCATGCCACCTTTTCCGCCCTTGCGGTTGCTCACAAAATAGATAGTTTTACCATTGGCCGAAATGGAAGGCATTGATTCCCATGACGGAGAATTTACTGGTTCACCGGCATTTTGAGGAGCCGACCATATTCCGGCTTTGTTTCGCGAAAAATAGATATCGCAACTACCTTTGCTGTCGTTCCTGGCACATGCAGTAAAAAAAAGCAGTTTCCCATCAGCCGAAATGGTTTGCGCGCCTTCGTTATCGATCGTATTGATGGTTGAAATTGCTTCGCAGGGTTGCCAGATATTATTTTCCAGATGAGAAGTGTAAAAATCTTCCTGAATAAGAGCACGCTGCTGTCGGGTCGTATTTTTTGAGCCTACGAGCCGGGTGAAAATGATGGTTTCCCCATCAACAGTCAAACTTGGCCAGTATTCATTATCTTCAGAATTAATGTTTGCACCCAGATTAATTAAACTAAAAGGGACCGGATGCTTCTGCAAAAAAACCGACTGGGTACATTTATTTATGTTTTGCCGGACCTGGTTTACAAACGAAGCTTTATCATCTACCCTATCAAGATAGGCCTGATACGCACCCAACGCTTTCTCGTATATTCCGGTACGATAATATGCATTTCCCAGAAGATAGTACAATTTGGGGTATTTTTCAGAATTAATTTGAAGGGCAGCTTCGATGGAATTGATTTGAGGGACAATTGAATCGAGCTCCTGGTAAATATCCGATTTTAACAAATACACATCCAGATAACTGGAATCAATTGCTAATACATCGTCCAGAAGACTTAACGATTTACTGAACTGATTACTACTGTATGCCAGTTTCGCCTGCTCAAACAGTTTCGTAAGCTTTTTATCATCAGAGGAAGTGGCTTGCCTAAAAGACAGACAGAAGAGCATGATGCTAATAGCAAAAAATATTTTCATAGTACCTGTGTTGCTTCGCCGAATTTATAACTTATTCCAACTATTCGATACGACCAGGAACTTAAAATCCATTTTGTCGTATTAAAATAAAATTTTGAGCACAAATCAGATTAATCAGATTTTCTGAAATTGAAAAAAAACAAAAAATATTTTAAAGAAAGACGCTTGAAATATTTGTTTTTTTTCATAGTTTAACCATCAAATAATAATAACACTAATAAACTATTAAAATGTTAATTATCAAACTTTTAGATTTTTCGAAATGAAAACAAACAAGAATCTGAAAATTACAAAAAAAGGTATCGAACCTTTAAAGGCTGATGGTGATTCTATGAAAAGCGCCAAATTGCTAAAGGACAAGAGCTCTAAAAGAAGATTGTCTATTTATGATGACTTTGCGGATGAAATTCCTGATGAATTTAATTACAAATTAAGCGACGATCAATTTGATGAAGAATAAGAATCGTTTACTATAGAATAAATGCTTCCCAAGGGGTTGACGTTTAAACAAAAAATACTAAAGGACCAGATTTTTCTGGCCCTTTTTATTTTCTCTCATTTGTTCTTTATTTCTATTTTTTCGATTGTTCCGGAGTAATTGATCAATCTGCGATTTCGAAAATTGATTTTCAAATCAGCATATCCATCCAATCCGGCTGTGAGGTATATGTAATAAGAATCTTCTGAATCAGCTAATTCTGTCGAAATAGTAAACATTTTTTTCCTCTTGTTCCATTTCCTGTCAATACTTTTAGCCGTTAAATCAAAATCCACTCCTCCGCTTCCTCCATATGGAACTGAATATGCCCTCCCATAATAAGGTAAATAAGCTTTGACCTGAAGGCTGTCAAAAACCAGATCGTAATTGGATGAAAGATTATTGAAATTACCTAATTCAGAATTTGCAGATCGTGCGACAAACCGGAAGCGGCCATTCTGAATAAGCTGTGCCATTTCTAACCGTGCCTTAGCTTTTTTTTCCTTTTTATCATTTGCCTGAAAACCTGACAATCCAAGGAACAAAGCAACTAAAACAAGTATTCCTATTGTTTTCATTTAATCTGCTTTTGAGGTTTATGTGAATAGTTAACTAACGCTGCAAGCATTGCCATAACTCGTTTCATGTACGGTATAAAACAACGCAGGTTGTCCGGATTAAATTGAATTTATTCCATTACCACATTTTGAGGACTACCCGAAAGAAAACAGTTCAGATTATCACCGGTAATATTCATTAAACGTTGCCGTGCCTCAATTGTTGCCCAGGCAATATGAGGAGTAATAAAACAATTCCGGGCTGAAATGAGCGGGTTTTCAGGCAAAGGGGGTTCGGTCGAAAGTACATCAAGACAAGCGGCAGCAATTTGCCCTGAATTTAGCGCTTCAGCCAGATCAGTTTCATTGATCAAGCCGCCCCTGCCCGTATTGACCAAAACGGCTGTTGTCTTCATGGTTTTCAGCAAACTCTGATTCACAAATGCACTATTTTCGGCAGAGAGCGGACAGTTCAAACTTACAAAGTCACTTTCAGCAAAAACTTCCGAAATATTTTTCTGAACGATTCCTTCCGGAATATCAGCTTTTTGCGAGCGATTCTGAAAAATTACTTTCATTCCAAAAGCCAGTGCAATTTCTGCTACTTTCCGGCCAATCCGGCCAAATCCAACGATTCCAATGGTTTTCCCAGCTAATTCCATCTGTGGAGATTGCCAGTACGAAAAATCGGGGTTTCTTGTCCATTCTCCTTCTTTTACTGAATTGGCATGCAGTTCAATGCGGTTGGCCACATTCAGTATATGTGAAAAAACAAGCTGCGCAACCGATTCTGTGCTGTAAGCCGGGATATTGGTTACCACAATGTTTCGACTGCTGGCAGCCTGAACATCAACCACGTTGTAGCCGGTAGCCGTAACACCAATGTATTTCAATGCCGGCAACCGGTCAATTAATAGTTTATCGATCACAACCTTGTTGGTAATAATGATATCAGCGTCCTGAATCCGGTCGAATACTTCCTCCGGTTTGGTTCGGTCAAAAATCCGGCATTCGCCCATATTTCTTAAAATATTCCATGACAGGTCGCCCGGATTCAGGGCAAATCCGTCCAATACGATGATCTTCAATGTTTCGGGTTTTAAAATGTAGTGTAAAGGAAATTTAAAAAATGCAGTAAATCAAGGCTGCTTTTTTAATTTTTCTGCGGTTGCGTTAGAAACAGTCGGTTTGACCGCATGTTACTCCACGATGTAATCCTTGATAACCAATTTACGTTGGTCGAAAGAGTAAGCTGAAAAATAACCAAGTGCACCATTATTAAAGTTACTGTTCGGGTTTGTCGGAGAAGCCGATTGAACTATTTCAAGTCCTGAAATACTTTCAAGAGTCGCAAAGTAGTCATAAGCTGCCTTATCAATCGACTGCAGTTCAATAATTAAAGTATCATTTGTTTGAGACACATCTGTCGGCAGACTCAAGCCTATCGCCATTCCATCAAAAAGTTTGTCCGTATAGACACAAATATTTCCCTGGTCGCTGTTCATATTGCCATTTACGTAGTATTTCAACCGGTAATAATTTTCAATATTGGCAGGATCTCTGAGATAGCAACTCACTTTGTAGCCACTATCTAAAATTCCATATCCTTCGAAATAGGATATACCAAAATCAACAATTTTAACAGGTTCATTCATAAACGATCGTGCAGAATAGGTAAGCCCTTCATATTCAACATCAACAATATACCAATGATTGGTTAATGCCATCATCTTCTCCAATTTATAGACACCAGGCTCTGTTTCTTCAAAGTACCTGGGTTCACCATCCACAGCCCTCACACTTACAGTTGCACCAGAAACTGGATTGTCCGTTTCTTCTCCAAAATAGGATGTTGTTTTTGAAACCAATACCTTAAATGGGATTTTGTTATTCGTTATGGTTGCTTCAATTACAATGACCGATTCAGAATCGGCCAAATCAAGCTCGATCACTTTTTCGCATGCCACGAAGGAAAAACAAATAAAAAAAAGCATTAATATGGGAAGTGATTTTTTCAAAAGCGATTAAAATTTGAATTTATAACTAACCGAAGGAATGAACTTAAACAATGAAATCTGCACAGCTTCAGTCTGATCCGGATTCTCTTCATTTTCCCTGAAGGAAATAAAGTAAGCATTTTCCCTCGCATAGGCATTGTAAACAGAAAAATTCCAGCTCGATTCAAATTTTGCCGATTGTTTCCTGATCCATGTCAATCCCAGATCGAGCCGGTGATAATCAGGCATCCGGTAACCATTTCGTTGTGTATAATAACCATAAGTTCTCCCGTCGATCACATATTTACCATTGGGGAAAGTTACTGCATTTCCGGTACTGAACACCCATGTTGCTGAAATTTTTACTTTTCGGGATAAATCGTACATGGCAACAACCGAAATGTCATGTCGCCGGTCCTGTCTTGCAGGAAAAGGATTGCCACTATTAATCTGATCAAACTGACGCATTGTTTTCGACCATGTATAGCCTATCCAGCCTGTCAGTCGTCCATTGTTTTTCCGGAATAAAAATTCAGCACCATAGGCCCAGCCACGCCCGTAAACCAATTCCTTTTCGACCGTTGAATTAAAAATCAGATCAGCTCCGTTTCTGTAATCAATCTGGTGTTGCAGATTCTTGTAATAAACTTCCAGCGATGATTCGAATGTATTCTTTTTGCTGTTTCTGAAATATCCGAGCGACCATTGATCGGAAAGCTGAGGCTTCACGTTGTCGCTGCTTGGCAACCAGACATCGGTAGGTGTCGACGAAGTTGAATTAGACAGTAAATGAACGAACTGGTAAATACGGTTATAAGAGGCTTTTACAGCCGACTGAGTACCAATCTGATAATTCAGGGCCAAACGTGGTTCCAGGCCTCCCTGTGTTTTTACCCATTTAAAGCGATCATAACTCGTTGAGTCTACAATATTTCCATCGGTATCAAAACGGTAAAAATCGCCGGGACCGACATTCGAGAACAAAGCCAGCCTCAAGCCATAATAAATTTGCAGGTGAGATGAAATTTGCTGACTGTTGGACGCATATAAAGCGCTTTCAACCGCCCTGCGCGGCCTTACCGCAAACGAACTATAGATGCTTCCTGGTGCAGCTTCAATCTCGCCGGGGACAATTTTATGGCTAATCAGGTTAGCTCCAATTTTCAGGGTATTTCGAGGATTGAGATACCAACTAAAATCTTGCTTCAGGTTAAAATCCTCAATTCTGGATCCCATAATGACATCATTATTTCCATCAACATCAATCTGATAAGAATAATTACTAAAAATAAACGAGATGTTCGAGAATAGTTTTTCGCTGTACGTATGATTCAGCCGAACTGTTGCTGTTTTGCTTCCCCAGTTAAATCCGAACTGATCCGGCAGGCTAAACTTGTCACGCCCGCAATAGCCTGAAATAAACAACCTGTTCGATTCATTCAGTTTAAAGTTGGTTTTCATATTGAGATCATAGAAGTACAATTGCGTATTACTAATGTCTTCATCAGGGACAAATTGCAAAAATAAATCGGCGTAAGTTCTGCGGGTACTCACCATGAATGAACTCACATCTTCTTTAATCGGGCCTTCAAAACTCAGATTCGACGAAATCAATCCGACATTACCTGCTGTATGGTATTCTTTCTTATTTCCTTCCTTCATTCGGATATCCAGCACTGATGAAGCGCGTCCACCATATTCGGCAGGAATAGATCCCTTGAACAGAACAGCATCGCGAATCGCTTCAGAATTGAAAACCGAGAAAAATCCCAGCAAATGCGAGGCATTGTAAACTGGAGCTTCGTCGAGTAAAATCAGATTCTGATCCAGTCCACCACCACGAACATAAAAACCAGCATTTCCTTCGCCAGCCTGTTTGATACCGGGCAATAACTGCATCGTTTTGATCAGATCCATCTCCCCGAAAAAAACCGGAATATTTTCGATTTGCTTTGGATTAATCTTAACGCTTCCCATATCAAGCGATGTAATATTATGGTTCAGACTTTCGCCCCGGACTTCAATATTCTCCAGTTCATAGCTTACTGATTTCATCCTGAAGTTTATAATTTGGTTTGAATGAAGACTCACAGGAACAGACTGATTTTCATAACCCAGAAGCCGCACATTGATACTATAATCATCTTCAGGAATAGTGATCGAATAGAAACCATATGAATTACATACAGTAGAATAACTGGCATTCAGAACTGTAACGATTGAGCCAGCCAGATCTTCTCCGCTTGAATCATCAGAAATTGTTCCGCTAAGAGTAAACTGCTGCTGCGAAAATGCACCTGAGAAGATCAAAACAAAACTAAAAATAACGGCTATCCGGCAAGTAAACATAGGTTTTTAAAAAGGTCTTTAAATATAGGCTTATTCCGTGGAGATCAAAAAATCAAAATACTGAATTCCTGAAATTTTATCTTTTTTAACCTTTCTACGTATAAAGAATCGTTCAATTGAACGTCTACATATGAGATTTAAATCGTTGTTTCAGATCAAAGAAAATAGTACTTTCGCATGGATTAATGGATATTAGAACATGAACGAAGCTATTAAACTTACTCTTCCAGATCGTTTTAGTCAGATTGTACAGAAATTCGGGGAACGGAATGCACTTTCATTCGTTGGCGAAAAACCTTTAACATACAGCATGTTAAGCCAGAATGTTAATGCCCTGATCAGGCTACTTGAAGAACTGGGAATACAAGCCGGTGATAAGATTGCCATTTTAGGTGCAAACAGCCCTAACTGGGGTATTGCCTATTTTGCCATTACCTTTATGGGAGCTGTAGCTGTGCCATTGTTGCCTGATTTCCTGCCTTCCGAAATTGAAAATATTATCATTCACTCGGAAACAAAAGCCATTTTTCTATCTGAAAAACTTGCGGTCAAACTAGACTCCATCCAGCTGAATTCACTCACTCAACGGATCCGGATTGAAGATTTTGCAGTGACTAAAACCCCCGGACAAATTCCTGTTTACAATCCGGATCAAACTTTTTTGAACCGATACGAGGTTCAGGAAGATGATGTTGCTGCCATCATTTATACTTCAGGAACAACAGGAAAATCGAAAGGTGTCATGCTGAGCCACAAAAATATTTGCATTACCACAGAACAGTCTTTAAGCGTGCGCCCTGTCAATGAAAATGACCGTTACCTTTCTATTTTACCCCTGTCGCACACCTACGAAAATTCTCTTGGTTTTGTGATGCCAATGCTTAAAGGATCTTCAGTTTATTATCTTGGTAAACAGCCTACCCCATCGATTTTACTTCCAGCTTTACTTGAAGTAAAACCAACCATGATGTTTACCGTTCCATTAATTATTGAGAAGATATACCGAAATAAAATACTGCCGGCTTTTACCGCAAAATGGCCTATACGCCAACTGTATAAAGTTCCTTATATCCGGAAGAAATTAAACCGTTTGGCAGGCAAAAAATTAATCGAAACATTTGGTGGCAAAATCGAATTCTTCGGAATTGGTGGTGCCAAACTTGACCGGAATGTGGAGAAATTCCTGATCGAAGCACGTTTCCCTTACAGCATTGGCTATGGACTGACTGAAACTGCTCCTCTTCTGGCCGGAATGAAAACATACTCTTTCCGCCTTCAATCAACAGGACCTGCCATTGCCGGAGTTGAGTTAAAGATTAACAATCCGGGAAGAAAGACAGGAGAAGGCGAAATATGGGCCAGAGGCGCCAATGTCATGAAAGGTTATTACAAGGAACCTGAACTGACATCAGAAGTGATTACTCCTGATGGGTGGTTTAAAACAGGTGATCTGGGAAAGTTAGATAAAGATGGTTTTCTTTTCATCCGGGGCCGATTGAAAAATATCATAATCGGGTCAAGTGGAGAGAATATTTATCCTGAAGAAATAGAATCAGTCATCAATGATTTCCCTGATGTCCTTGAATCATTGGTTATTCAGAAAAAAGGCAAGATTGTGGCCATGGTTCATTTGAACATGGAAGAACTGCAATCGAAATATTCGGAACTGATTGAAAAGGGCTCAACCCCGGCAGAACAGAAGATGAATGAATTATTAAAGGAGCTTCAGACCTACGTCAATCAAAAGGTCAATAAATTTTCGCAGATTCAAATGTTACTTATTCAACCCGAACCTTTCCAAAAAACAGCTACACAAAAAATCAAACGTTTTTTGTACAGCTAAATAAAGAGAACCGTGGACACTCCTAAAGACTTTTAACAGATCACTTCATATTCCTGAGGGAAAGGTTTTTATATCGGATCATTCGATGATACTGTACTCATACAGTATCATCATTATCTTTGGTTCAATTCTCAGGTTTACCATTAAATCAGGGAGCAGTTGATATGGTTGTGGGGAAAGTCGTTGGTATTGTTTCCCGATATGAAATCAAAACATAAATCGGTCATGCGAAATCAATTATACTATCCTCAAGCGGGACGCACTTTTACTTTTCTTCTACAGAAAAAAAATATTCCGATAGTTACCGGACAGCCGCCGCAATCAAATGCAAATATTCAGATTAAAATACTGGTCTTTCAATTGGGTTCAACCTTTGATCGGAGCGAGTGCGAGGGCCGTCAAAACGCCTGGCTGAGGATTCGTTTTGACTAGATTTTTGCTTCCTTTTCATCGATTGAAAAAGGAAGAGCCGGTCCGGCTTGAGGACAAAACAGACTCAATCCCGGCGCGTCATTCTGCTAAGCCCACAAGAAATTAATTTGATCCAGTGTCTCCTCAATAATTACAGGATATTATGACATTCGCAGAGACGCACCTCCGTGCGTCTTTACTCTAAATCACGCCTTTTCCATCCGGATTACCTCATTGAGGAGAATACCATTCCCCACAACAATATGAATTGATCCTAAATCCGATCAAGGGTCCAGCAAAAATGATTAATAAGTATGGTAGAAAAGACAGGATTTAATGTTTTAGAAGAAAAGCCTATATGTTTGCGTTCCGTGTAAAAAAAAAACGCTTATAGAATATATTTGCCTAATATTATTTTAATTTTGGTTTTCACAAGAGCTACATTATTAACTTAATATTTAAACCATGTCGGATAACTATTTTAAGAAATACCCAAACAAAGAAGGTTTCTTTAATGAATATGGTGGAGCATTTATACCTCCGGTGCTTGAGGCTGAAATGAAGAAAATAAACGATGCTTATTATACGATAAGCAAATCGCATAATTTCATTTCAGAACTTAGAAGCATTCGTAAACATTACCAGGGACGTCCAACTCCTGTATATTACTGCAACCGTCTTTCGGATAAATATGGAGCCCGAATCTACCTTAAACGCGAAGATTTGAACCATACCGGTGCCCACAAGCTTAACCATTGCATGGGCGAAGCCCTTTTGGCCAAATTCATGGGAAAGAAAAAATTAATTGCTGAAACCGGAGCCGGACAGCATGGAGTAGCTCTGGCAACTGCTGCTGCCTACTTCGGGCTTGAGTGCGAAATCCACATGGGAGAAGTTGATATTGTCAAAGAACATCCCAATGTTGTACGGATGCAAATACTGGGCGCAACAGTTGTACCGGTTTCGCATGGGTTAAAAACGCTTAAAGAAGCAGTTGACTCTGCTTTTTCAGCCTATATGGAAGACCCTGTTAACTCAATTTATTGCATTGGCTCAGTAGTTGGACCGCATCCATTCCCAATGATGGTTCGCGATTTTCAACGGGTTGTCGGAATTGAAGCCAAAGAACAGTTTTTTGAAATGACCGGTGAACTGCCCGATAGCGTTGTGGCTTGTGTTGGTGGTGGTAGTAATGCCATGGGAATCTTCACCGCTTTTCTTGACGATGATGAATGTGAATTGTATGGAGTTGAGCCAGGTGGGCTATCGCTTAATCTAGGCGACCACGCTGCCACAATGACCAAAGGAACACCAGGAATTATTCATGGTTTCAAGTGTTATCTTTTGCAAGACGAAAAAGGAGAACCATCGCCTGTGTACTCGGTGGCAAGCGGATTGGATTATCCAGGAGTTGGCCCCGAACATTGTATGCTTAAGGATTTGAAGAAGGTTAAGTATGATACAATTTCTGATAAAGAATGTATCGATGCTTTTTATGAATTGAGCCGGTTGGAAGGAATTATTCCGGCATTGGAAAGTGCTCATGCAGTAGCTTTTGCTTTAAAACTGGCACAAAAAGAACCACAAAAATCGATTCTTATTAACCTTAGCGGACGCGGTGATAAAGACATTGACTTTGTTCTCGAAACATACGGACTTCCGGAAAATCGCAAAGATTTATAGAAATACGAAAGAGACCGCCTCAAGATAGAAAAGAGACGGTCTCTTTTTTTATGGAATGCTTATTTCATTTCCGGTGAAGTTATAAAAAACAGGTGCTTCACATTCTTTGGCCATTTCAGCATATTTATCAACTCCGGTACAATGGCAAACACCAATTGATTTTGGTTTTAGTTGCCTGAAATGGTGGATTATATGATTGAATTGCTCTGTGGTGCAATTCTTCATATGGAAACCGCCAAGGATAAAACCGACCGGAAGTTTAAAATGTTCGGTGGCCGTAGTGCAAATATTGGTAATACCCCTGTGCGAACATGCTGTGACGATGTTTATTTGTTCCTTTTGCCTTAGCACCAAAAATAGCTCGTCGTCAAACTTATCAGGAACAGATTCTCCACCTATTTTTCTATTCATTCCTTTAAAATGGGTATCCACGGGATTGTGAATAGTAATTTCAGGCATAATAAAAATACCATCCGCTATCTCAGTAACTATATCCGCAAATATAAGTCTGTCTTTGAGCAGTTTTTCATTCCGTAATGTTCCAATAAAACGATTAGGTCCATGGTATTTGGGAGTAAAAATGCTGCTTTTTGCATACACTTTGGCCTTGCTGTTTTTTTCGAGAAAAGGATACAAACCTCCGGTATGATCGTAATGGCCGTGTGAAAGTATCAGCGTGTCGATGTCTTCAATGTCAACACCCAACTTTTGGGCGTTCTGAAGGAATAAGCCGGTTTGGCCGGTGTCGAAAAGAATTTTCCGGTTTTCGGTTTCAAGATAAATAGCCAAACCATGTTCGGCAACTAAACCCTGTTTGTAAACAAGGTTTTCGATTAAAGTTAAAATTTTCATCTATGTAATATTAAAATAGATTCTTAATCAGTTAAAAATACTACTATTTAGCTTTCCCTTGATTTTTCACCAAATTCATGGCCTGACTAATGGCTTCCGCATCACCAAGATATTTTTTTGATCTTACATTTAGATTTTCGTCCAGATCATAAACCAGCGGAATTCCTGTTGAAATGTTTATTTTCAGGATTTCTTCATCCGACAAATGGTCTAAATGCTTCACCAAAGCCCTTAAACTATTTCCATGCGCTACAATTAAAACTTTTTGCTGATTGCAATAGTTCGTTCAAAAAGTAATAATATTTAAGCGGCCATAGTTCCGAAATACAATAGTTCATTGACATGTTGACGATTTTTGATTGAGTTCGGGTTAATAGCGAACAGGCGAAAAAATCTGGATAACAACAACGTATTGTGAAACAGTATCTTGTATGTAGCCATAGAAAATGAGTTTTCCCTGGATTCAGGATTACTCAGTTGCATTATCTTGGCAATATTTACCGTTGTTAAGGCCGCATTGAAATGAAAATTAAGTTTATTTCCACTTCTTGCCTGCGAATTTTCAAGTCCTGCAAATTGCTTGGCATCCCTAAATCCAAATTCTATTTGAAAGCGGGTATGATAAATATCGATCACATCGATTGGGGCTTGCGTGGTATCGGTTGAAAATAAAAGCCTGTAAATTGTTTTCCCTTTCAATTGGAATAGTTCTACAACCAGCAAGATATTCCTTTCAAGAGACTTGGAGTATACAATGGCAGAGTATGCCGTTATACCTTTGTCGTTCACCACCTGATTGAATTGTTCATGATTTAGTTTCTTGAAATCGATTTTTCCTCCATATTTTGCTGGTCGACCTCTTTTGCCAGTCTTAGGTTGTATCGAAAGATAAGATAAGTCCGCGTCCCCCCGAAGTTTGCTTACCAAATGGAGGGAGCATCCCAGTATCTTTTCGACAAAGTTTTTCTTGGAGAAATACGCATCTGCAACAACATATTTGGTAATGGATAATATCTGTTTCATGTATTTCTTGATAACCCCCGCGTACCAATCGATTAACGACAGGTCGTAATTCTGAAGACAGTTTGTCGGAGGCGTTTGTATAGCATCCAAATGAAAACTTAATCTGGTGTCTGCATCGATTACTGAAAGTCCAAGGATTTCAATCCCTCTGAGTACCCTGCCTGCACAACCCGACCAAAAGTATCCAATGCCAGGGGTTTTCTTACCTGATTTGTGAATGAAGCTTGGATCAAAGGCAACCGCAGTGCGACGGCCAATCAAAGGCATTGATAAGGCTTTATTAAAGCCAAAGAAGTCAAAGCGCTCCTCAAACTGACGGCGGAAACGTTGTTCGCCAAAACGACTGTATCTGCCTAACTGGAGAAAGTTAATCCGTGAAGGAATACTCAGGTATAGCATGAAAATCTCAATCATAAAATCTCGTCTGCATTTATTGAGCTTTATTTTAGAAAGAGATAAAGCATCAAGAACAATTTTTGAGTACAAATCATAAATCGCAGGGGTGGCCATAATTAAAGTAATTAACTGGTAATTAATACTTTAAAGATACAAATCCCTGCGGTTTTACACTAATAAATAATCAGTTATTTTGCTGTAAATCAGATAAATAACTAAGTTTTAACCGAAGCATTGTGATTGAGAATAGCAGGTTTAATGGTTTCGTGCCAATAAGGTAAAAATCGTTCAACAGTATCTTTTAAACATTCGGTTGCAGGCAATAATGATTTATTTATCGTGCCGTATTTCAATTCATTAACAGGATGTCTTTTATCAGCCACATCCAATGCCGGAGGCCTGACATCAAAACTTCTGCGCCAGAGTAATACTTGCTCCTCTCCATATTTTAGTGCTGTTTCAGCTTTATTCAACCCTTGCAAATCGCCATAACTCTTTTCGTTTAACCTCCATGAACGATACACCGGAAGCCAAACGAGATCCATTTCGTCCAACACATTCCACAGGGTATGTATGGCTCTTTTCAACACCGAAGTGTAAACTACATCAAAGGTAAAACCTTCTGCTTTAAAAAGTTTACCTGCATCCTTAGCTTCTTCTATCCCTTTTTCCGTCAAATCAATGTCAGTCCAACCGGTAAAACGGTTTTCTTTATTCCATTGACTTTCGCCATGTCGTAATAAAACCAGTTTCATATTCTATCTATTTTAAGATTAAAATTATTTGTGTTTTAATTCATAAAAGACACCTCTTTCAAGATTAACAGTCTCGATTTTATTATTTGATTCTAAAGTTCCTAAATATTTATTTATTTCATTCACATGAATACCTAAAAAACGATGCAAATCATCAAGCATACATGGGCGACGAGCTATTGTTTCCAAAATGGCAGTTTCAATATCGCCGTTATATGATTCAACAGATGTTCGTTCCTGAGCTGATGCAATGATTTCGACATTTGGCATCCAATAATCAATAAATGCTCATCCGGATTGTCGCTGTATTGTTTTAAAAGAACATGTACTTCCCTTGATAATACAGGTACCGAAAAGTTATCCTTTACCTTGTTAAATAAACCGAATAGATCATTGGCAAACCGTTATTTATCTTCGGCTGGTAATTTCTCCTTCTCAAGTACTCGTTCAAATGCTCTGGCAAAACAGAAGAAACAACGATAATCTGATATGACTTCTTTCTCTTCGTTAATTATTGCAGTCATGATTTTCATCGTGATTGCAATAGTTGGCAGTCAGATTGAGTTTATCGGCAATAAAATCGTTGACAAGTTGTTTTGCCGATTTTATTGGTGCACCTACAAAAGCATTGATATGTTGCTGATTAAATAAATTAATCGCCTTTTGTCCCATACCTCCGCCAATCACATCGGTTACGCCAAATTCAGCGACCCAACGCGGATACAACCCCGGTTCGTGTTCGGGAGGTGTTTCTTCCTTATAATCGGTAATTACTCCATTTACCACTTCAACAATTGCAAATTGTTGGCAATGCCCAAAATGGGCACATAAAACCCCATTTTCCATTGGAATAGCAATTCGTTTATTCATGTTTCTAATTTTTAAGTTTATTATATATAAAGAGAAGGGGCATAATAACCCCTCCTGATTGTTTTAAACTCCACCTCTGAAACGGTTTTGCCGCCCCAATCCCTGACCACGTTCTAAACCCTGACCTCTTCCTGAAAGATTTTCAGGAAGAGGTTCTTCTGAATTTTCGTTGGCAGTTGTTGGTTGAGCGTTCAATTGTGTACCCACATTGGTACAACGTCCCATACGACGACCTGTCTTAGGGCCTTGCCCCATTGGACCAGGTTGATTAAATCTGGCATAATAACCTCCTTTAAAATGTGTTTATACTATTTTAAACCGCTTTTTAAGCGTTTACCTTCTCCTTGTCCGCCGCCGGTTTTGCGACGTAAGCCCATCCCTTTACCCAATTTCTCAAGAGCTTCTTTTTCCGGCACTTCATTGCATTTACCTAATCCCCGACCAGTTTGTGTGCCTTTTTTTTCAGGGCCGGTTCCATCCAGTTGTGGCATGATGATTAGTTTTCAGAATTTAATAATTCGATAATTTCACTTATTTTCTTTTCAGGATTGTTTAACACCACCAATTGAATTTGCAGACTATCGAAAAGTGATTTTACTTTGGCACCGAACTCACCGGATACGACCTTTTCAGCCCCTCGTGATGCAATTACCTGAACTGAAGCAGGTCCTGCTCCTTCTATATTTTCTTTATTTGGATTCGGAATAAACTCTGTAGAGTGGTTTATTGAATCGTAAATCACGAAATAAGAACAACGGCCAAAACGGCTGTCCAATTTTGATTCCGGACTATTTCCTGTTGATGTTATTGCTATCTTCATACTTTATTTTTTTAATTACAGTTTCTTTTTCTCATTAGATGTTGGTGTGGCGCCCCTTTTCGTATCATTTGGCAATTACAATCCGGGCAAATCTCGTAATGGCAAGGAGCTCCCAATGAATGTATTTTTTCTTTTCCGCAAAGTGGACAAATACAAATATCGTCAGTGGAGTTTAACTGGACCTTTTCATTGTATTGGTCGATATCGATTGAACCACAAAGGGTGCAATTCCTGATTTCCTCTTCTTTTGCCGCATGGTTAAACCAACAGCCGCAACTGTTACACGAGTACCATTCACTATCGAAATAAACTTTACCTCCTTCAAACAGAATTGCTTTGCCCAATATGAAAGCCTGTGCCACTTTACGCCGTGCACTTTCATATATCCGGGCATACGTGGAACGAGAAATCCCCATAATCCGCGAAGCTTCCATCTGACCTAAAAAGTCAAAGTCGCTTAAACGAATGGCTTCATATTCTTCATAGTTAAAAACTATCGGAATTTCTTCTTCAGTCAATCCGATAGGCTTAAATCCCTTAAAATGTGGGGGATTTGTCATCTTCCGTATTCGTTTTGGTCTCGCCATTTGTTTTGAGCATATGTCCGATACAAACATAAAGAACATTTGCTTAAAATGAAATTATTTTATATATTTGTTTTGATCTGATAAGTTGTTGAAAATAAGCTAAATTTATCTCAAAATGAATATTTAATTTTGAGTACGTAAATTACAAACAGGACTTTAATTATATTTTTAGTTTTTAATTTAAAAACAATAACATGGAAAATTTATCATCACAAGTTGCATTGACATTACCACGAATTGGCGAAGCTGCTCCAGAATTTAAAGCAGTAACAACCCAGGGACCAATTGATTTCCCCAGTGATTATAAAGGGAAATGGGTCATTCTGTTTAGTCACCCTGCCGATTTCACCCCGGTTTGTACTTCAGAGTTTATGACGTTCGCTTCGATGGAAGCTGAATTTAAAGCGTTTAATTGTGATTTGGTTGGTTTGTCTGTTGACGGACTTTACAGCCACATAGCGTGGTTGCGCACGATTAAAGAGAAAATCGAATACAAAGGGATGAAAAATGTGGAAGTTAATTTTCCTTTGATTGAAGACATTACCATGGAAGTAGCAAAAAAGTATGGGATGATTCAACCGGGTGAAAGCAACACCAAAGCTGTACGCGCAGTATTCTTCATCGATCCAAAAGGAATTATCCGCGCTATGATTTATTATCCGCTTTCTCTGGGCCGTAATTTCGACGAATTGAAACGAGTGATAATTGCACTTCAGGCTGCTGATAGTTTTAATGTGGCAACGCCAGCCGACTGGAGACCAGGCGATGCAGTGATCATTCCAACAGCCGGATCATGCGGAACCGCCAAAGAACGCATGGAAACCAAGGTGGAAGGAAAGAAATGCTACGACTGGTTCTTCTGCACACAGGAATTATCGGAAGAAAAAGTTATGAAAGCCATAAAAGTCGGCTAAGATAAAATACATATAAAAAAAAACGGCTAAATTCCAATTTGAAGGAGATTTGCCGTTTTTTATTTGATATTTTCGCCCATACACATAGCAATCAGTGGTTTAATATTTGAATGATCTCACTTATTGTCTTTTCCTGATTTTTTAGCACAATAAGCTGAATTTGCAAGCTGTCGGAGATAGCTTTAGCTTTAGCCCCGAATTCACCTGAGACTATTTTTGTAACCCCCCTTGAAGCAATAAATTGAACTGAATCAGGACCACATCCTTCGATGTTATCTTTATTTATATTAGGAATATACTCGGTGGATTTGGTTTCGGTATCATAAATTACGAAGTATGAACAGCGCCCAAAATGGCTGTCTAACTTTGCATCAGGACTATTCCCGACTGATGTGATTGCTACTTTCATTGTATTAACAGTTCTTGATTTATACTCCATTTACTATTGAATTATCATTGTATTGTTCGATGTCCGGCGAACCACAAAGCGTACAGTTCTTGATTTCATCTTCTTTTGCCAGATGGTTAAACCAACAACCACAATTATTACACGAATACCATTCGCTGTCGAAATAAACCTTGCCACCCTCAAACACAATAGCTTTTCCCAGCACAAAAGCCTGTGCAACTTTTCGCCGTGCACTTTCATAAATACGCGTATAAGTTGGTCTTGAAACGTCCATTATTCGTGAAGCTTCAAGATGTCCGTAGAATTCAAAATCGCTTAAACGGATCGATTCGTATTCTTCATAATTTATAACCACCGGATGGTTTTCTTCCGGCAAGCCAATAGGTCTGAATCCCTTAAAATGCGGGGGATTCGTCATCTTTCTTATTCGTTTTGGTCTGGACATATTTTTTTGATCAAATGTTTATAATACATATATTGAGTATTTGCTTATAATTGATTTTTTTTTTGATTTTATCTGATTAAATAAGTTGATGAATCTAAGTTAAAATTCATTCAAAATGAAAAATTTACTGGTAAAATTGATTCTCATTATTTCATTCCCATTTTTTTCAGATTGGATAATAATGATTGTTGTTGGTTGTTTTTAAAACGTTTTAGGGGCTAATAATAACTTTCCCAGAAATCTATGGCTATTTTGGCATCGCTCCGTTATTTTCAACATTCTTGTTTGGTATGTATGTTATTCTAAAACAAAATTTCAAACAAAATACAAATATTTAACAGGATATTGAATTGGATGGAATTTTCAATCAATCAGTTGTAAATGAAATACCATTTATTGGAGATACTATACCCATGAATTATCAGAAGAAAAGTAATGGATGCAATTAAGGTCAGATAGCAAATTAATCCAGGTTAAATAAAAAACCGGTTATCTCAGAATTCGATGAGATAACCGGTTTTTTTTATTTTGTCGGGTTAAGCTAAACTGAGTATTGGTATCAATCCTAACACCCACCCTTTATTTTTGATACTTTTACAATAACTGGTTCTGATGAATTTTTAAGCGCTTCAACCAGCATCTTCATCTCTGTAGCCGCTTTTTGCCTGAAATTATATGTATTTAATTCTTCCTTAGTCGCGTCCTGACCTGGGAGTACCAAGTCAGAAAACATTTTCCTGAAATCATCCGATGATTCAGTAAGAATGTAATTGTTGGCTTTACCCAAATAATCAGCCATCAGATAACCCTTATTTGCAACTTGCTGATCATCGGCATAAATGTAATTTATCTTGTGTTTTTGATCAAGAATTGTTTTCCATTGCCGGTCTTTCATCTTGTCAATCGGTATATTAATGGCAAATGGCAAATGGTAAGCTTTAAAAGCTTCCGGAGTTCGAACGTCGATGATATTGATCCGGTAATAATTATTTACAATTTCTGTTGCAAGCTTATCTGCCGGAACCGCGACTAAGCTTAGATCTGAATGAACAAGTTCCTTATTAATTTTTGCTTCCATCCGGCTGTACCTATCCGGCATAATTGCGATAACAATTAACACAGCAAAGGCAAAGCCTACAGCCGATACGTATGTATATACCCGCCTTTTAGGTAATTTCGATTGATCATTGTTCACTCTTTTTTCGATGAGTCGGGTGAGAAAGAAAGCGATAATTGCAATTGCTGTCAAAAGGAATCCAAACACAATTTTCGACATTCCCAATTTTTCGTTGATCAGAACAGGACCCCAGGCTTCAGCGAGGTATAATTTTTCGAACATTGGATATCCTTCGGCAAAGATAAGAACGCCAAGTCCTGATCCGAATACAAAAGCCAACCCATCTAGTTTTCCAATTGAAGCTGCACAAACGCTGGTTCCGGGGCAAAAACCGCCAATAATGAAACCCAGGCCCATGATCGCTCCACCGACCAATGCCGACCAAAGAAACGTAGGATTAACATAGATGAGACTCAGATCGAGAATGCCAATCTGACCGAATAGTAAAACACCAATCATGGCGGTAACACCGGCTGTTAAAAAAACTTTCAGCACTGTAAAATCGTAGCCATAAAATAAACCAACCAGTTTTTTGGTTGAAGAAAAACCTGCCTGTTCAAGGACAAATCCAAACCCAATTCCGGCGATTAAGGCCACAATCAGATTAAACTCATTACTTATTATATACGGTACTAAAGGACCCATGCGATTTGTGATTTATTATTGATGAATTATTATTTGAGAATAAAGACTTTATTAGATTAAAAAATAACTTTTAAATATCCAATAACCAAAGCTCAACATGAAACTTTGAACCTGAAACATGAAACTTATTTCAACCAAAGTTTTCTGAAAAAATAAGCAAAAGCATAACCTGACCCAAAAATGGCGAACATGGTGATGATACCACCAAACGACATCACGGCCATGCCACTTAAGGCTGCTCCGCTGGTACATCCGCGGCCAAGCTGTGAACCCAGACCGAATAGTGCTCCGCCAATAATAGCTGCAAAAATCCGGGTACTGTTGGTTATGTTTGGACCCCTTTCCAACTTAATTCCTACCCGGTTTGAAATCACACCGGAAAAGAATGCACCGATGACAACTCCAATCACTTCAAAAACAAGCCAGTTTTTTAATGGTCCTCCGGAATGCTCTTCTTCGTATGATTTAATGTAAGGAGTATTTAAAGAATGTTGCGGGGCCACTTCAACAACGGATGAAAGTACAACACTTTTTACCGCGCCGCTGGCACCAAGTCCACGGCCTGTAACATAAATTGTTCCCAAAAGAACCAGCCCGAGTAAAAACCCGGCCAGATATGGATTCATGTATTTAATTGGTTTCATTATTTCTGGATATTATCGTTTTCAATTGTTGTATCTTGTTTAATTTCTTCAAGTTCCTCGTAACCGGTTATCATCGCATTGATATTTGATGTTGGTGTTTTTCCGGTGGTCGTCATGTAAACATGTACAACAAGGAAAATCATCAGGAGAATTGCACCGAGCGTGTGCCAAAAGGCAATAGAAGCCAATGGGTAATCTTCAACCACAATCAGATTGTTTTGATCAATTGTTTTGTATAGCATATATAAAATGCCGGATGTGGTAGTCAATGGAATCAGTATGATTTTAAAACCGAGGTAAACGAGTCGTTGCAAAGGATTTAGCTTACTAAGTTCCGACTTTTGTGTCGGATGGTGCTCCCCTTTAAAGATTCCGGAAACATAGAAAATAATCTGATCCTTTAATTGTTTGGTGGTAGGGATGTATTGCCGCCATTCGCCGGTTGTAAGGTGCCAGAAAATGGCAAAAATCAGCAATCCGATTAGCATCCAAGAAGCGGTATGGTGATATTCAGTTGCTTTCTCGAATCCAAATATGGAATATGAACCGTGAACCTCGAATCCTGTAATAGCCAGAAACATAATGAGTGAAGCTTGTGTCCAGTGCCAAAAGCGTTCAAATCCTTTATAAATATATACTTTACGCATCTTATAAGTTTTACTTAAAATGAAACATTCAGAAAATAATCTGCTTATTCGGTTGGTTTATCTTCATCGTAGCTGATAATTTGTTTTTCATATTTATCTCTCGATATCTGCATGTAAATCCGAATGAATGCGTGAATCATTACGGCTCCAAGAGTAATGAAGAAAGCCCAAATGCCCATAATATCAAGAGGGACATTCCGATCACGCCCTGGCAGATAGAATCCGGTTAATTTGGCCAGGCGACCATTATCCCTGGTATGACATTCGGCACAACTCACTGATTGTTCCTTTGGAGACACCATGTGGTTTACAGGCCAGTACATTACTGTTTCAACAAAACCATATTGCCCGCTATATTTAAGCCCTGATTCTTTCATTCCGGCTGCCACAGCTTTATCCCAGTTAAAATCTTTCCAGAAAGCGCTATCACCTTCGGTTGCGCCATAAAGTTTCGGTTGTACCAGGCGGTTAAAAACCTTATCGTAAATCTGGTCGCCAACATGAATCTTCACCGGAATTATTTTGGATGAACGATCATGAAAGGAACCATTTAATGTATTCATTTCTACAGGGATGGACTGAATGGTATCACCCAGCAAGTAATGATCAGCCGTGCCATTAAACCAAATATAATCAGGCGTCACATTTCGTTTCCAAACAAACGCACCTTTAATCGACAAATAATTATGATTGCCCAGAGAATCTTCTTCTGCGTATGGCTCACCATCCTTCAATTTTCCGGCTTCAGACCATTTCCATGACATTTTTGTTGAATTCACCTTGGCGTACTCCGGAATATGACACGCCTGACACGAAACCCTTGATCCGTGACGATTGAGTACTTCACTAAGGTGTGGAGTATTTGTATGACATTGTTCACAGGTAGCCCTGTTCGTGTTATCCGAAGAAACCGAATACAATTTTCCTATTATGTTGTGATTTTTAGCGGTATGACAGGCAACACATTCCATGTTCATCCCATTGGCTCCCATGTGAACATCGACATCGCGACTGCAAGAGTTTAATGCAACGTCAAGGTCCCCATGTTTTACATTATTTCCACCTCCACCAAATGAGTGACACGATCCGCAATTGCTTTTTAGCGGAGAGCCAACACTCTGAGCTACGTTTTCAAGGTTGACGTTACGATCGGGATAGCCTGCCATTGAAGCTCCTTTCATATACTCTTCACTATTGTCGTGGCAAACCATACAATCTACATTCCGTGCATTGTTGAAATCAAAATGACTGCTGGTCATTCCATAACCAATGTGGCATTTTGCACACGACTGTTGGTTCGAGTTTGTTCCGATACAAAAATTATTCATCACGTTTTTCTTTCCGGTAGAAGAAATACCGCGTCCTTCAACGTAAGAAGCTCGTTCCCAATTCCAATGCGATGAAGCCATTACCTCTTTGTGAGTCTCGGTATGACAGGAGAGACAAGCTTCCGTTACTTCCTGAGGAGTTTTAAATTCCTTCTGTAAGGCTGGAAGTTTACTGTGATCAACAGAAGGAACATCCTTTATAGCATACTTGTGCCTGAGTTCTTCAAGTTTAAGATTGTAAGTATCATCCTTGTGAAGAAAATTTACCAATATAAGCGAGAGTATGACAGCAAAAATTACGAACAGCAGATTCCTAAGCATAGCATTTCATGTGTTTTATTTGCATTAATTATGAGCATTTGCTCTATAGTCAAGAATGCAAATATAACAATATATAAATACACAGAATGTCGGGACGAAAATAATTCAGAAAAGATTCTCCTCCGCTGCAGAATAATCTGTTTGTCAGAATTTTCAGAACAATATAAACTTATAGATTAGCATTATTACCGATAAAGTTAAATTCAGAATCGTTAGGGACAGGACTAAACAGGTACAATCAAAAGAAATACTTCAACGATTCAATGCAGTATCCATTCAGATAGTTATACAGACCTGAATTGATTTGTCGCATTTGGAACTTGAATCTACGATCTCGGCTTGCAGAATTGAATGCAAATAATCTCGTGAATTTTGAAATATCTACTGACCTAAGGATTTCAGTAATTAGGAATAACTATTCGCAATAGTTAAACCCTCAAGGTACTCGAACCAAATGAGGACTGTAAATCAGCTGGTTTTGTTTTATCCTGATTTATTACTCAATATATCAAACAAAAAAAGCCTTCAAAATCAAACGATTAGAAGGCTTTATAAATATCAGGTGACCCCTATCATACAAAATCTGAAACTTTTGGGAGGAATTACGACTGCATAAACTAGGGTCTGCTAAAAAACTTGCATTCATTCTATTATAGGAATAAATCCGGACGAATCCGATTCCTTCATCAAAAGGGAATAACAAACAAAGACGGGCAGAAACAAATATCCGGAATCTGTTTCTGCCTGTCTTTTTAACTTCGTATTCTGATTTGAAACGAAGCTTTTTAATGAATATTTCCAAGTACATCAACCAACAGCTTCCAGAATTTAGTAACTGTTTCGATATTGATTCGTTCATCGGGCGAATGAGCTCCAAGGATTGTAGGGCCAAATGATACCATATCGAGTTCAGGGTATTTTTCCAGAAATAAACCACATTCCAAGCCTGCATGAATGGATTTGACTGCTGGTTCTGTCCCGAATAGTTTCCGGTACGAATCAGCGACAATTTTTGCAACAGCAGAGTCCGGATTTGGAGTCCAACCCGGATACCCGTCAGAATGCACGACTAGAGCTCCGGCTAAAAGCATGACCGACTCTACCATATCTCCGGCCATATATTTGCGGCTGTCAATTTCACTGCGCTGGCTTGTAGTCAAAACAATCTCATTCTTGCCTGTAAATTTCACTGATGCCAGATTTGTCGAGGTTTCAACCATTCCAATCATCCGGCTGCTCATTTCCAAAACACCATGCGGACAGGCGGAAATCAAATTCAATAATCTGGTTTTTGTATCAGAATCAATAACAAAATCGGGCAAATTAACCGATTGATGCATCAATCTGAGATTAGGTTCCGAACGTTCGAATTCAAATTCCATTTCCGAGGCAAAAACATTCCACTCTACAATGAAGTTTTCCTTCTGTGAATTATGAATAACAACCACAGCTGAAGCCTCCCTGGCGATCGCATTCCTAAGGTTTCCACCATTAAACACCGCAAGGTGCATATCAAATTTCCGGTCAGCATCCACCAAAAACCGATTAAGTATTTTATTGGCATTTCCACGTTTTTTATTAATATCATCACCGGAATGTCCTCCCTGAAGTCCTTTAATTTCAAGTTTGACCGCGAACGATGCAAGCTTTAATTCTTCGGGAGTATACCTTAACGTTCCGATGGTATCAATTCCTCCGGCGCAACCGATAAACAATTCACCTTCATCTTCAGAATCGAGATTCAGCAAAGTATGTCCACTTAAAAATCCGGGTTGCAAGGCAAAAGCTCCGGAAAGACCTGTTTCTTCATCAACGGTGAATAAACATTCGATTGGACCATGTGATATGTCAGTAGCAGCAAGTATAGCCATTTGAGCAGCTATTCCAATCCCATCATCAGAGCCCAAAGTGGTTCCTTCAGCTTTTACCCAGCCATCAGCGATAAAAGGTTTAATGGCATCGCTTTCGAAATTGTGTTTCGTTTCGCTGTTCTTTTCGCAAACCATATCCACATGCGACTGCAAAATCACAATCTGGTCCTTTTCACGTCCTTTTGTGGCAGGTTTGCTGATCAACACATTACCAATCTCATCCTGCCGGGCTTTCAGTCCATTTGTTTTTGCAAAATCGAGCAAAAACCCGATGATTTTTTCTTCTTTCTTTGAAGGTCTGGGAATCTGACAAATATCCTCGAAATAGTTCCACAAGGGCTGTGGAATTAATTTGGTTAAACGTCTCATAGCTTTCTATTTATTGAATGTTTACATTATCAATTCTTTAATTCGTGTGTGAAATCACACTTTATGGCAACGCTTCATTAATTATATTGCCTGAAATAATTCACCAGTTTGTCGGTCAACTGATTAAATATTGGTTTGGTAAACAGGATGAACATATCCTGAGGAGCTGGCGGCATCATAATCTTGTTATTCAAAATATTGATCAGGTTGTCATCCAAAACTTCTTTGTCGCCTACAAAAATGCCATATCTGTTCTCCCAGGTATATTGTCCCGGAATTTTATCTGTAAAAACTATCTTTTGCGACTGAAAATCAACGGCTTTCAGTTCCAGAAGCCCGCCCGCGTCTACCTGATCTGTCACAATTTTTATTTTGCCGTTCTTAATCACCTTTCTTGTTCGGGTTGCTACTGAATCTCTGGAAATTTTAACCTGATATTTTTCATCGACTTCGCGGGAAAGTCCTTGCTCTTCCTCAAAATGCTGTGGCTTGCCGATGAAAAAATCGTAAAAGCCCATTTGTAAAACCATGTCCGGATAGGTCAGTTTGGCCTTATCGGCCTCTTCAGGAGAAAAGAAATGCACAAAATCCTTTTCCTGAAACCTTTGGTTCAGCATCTGAAAAACATTGTCATAAAAGAACTGAGCCGAATATTCGTATTTGCCGTTTACCGGAATTTGTTCAACCACCACTTTCAATGTGGCTAGATCTTTTGATTCCAACATTTTTTGTTTGGTATCCTTAAATCCACGAACCAGTCCATCGGCATTCTGAAAATAAAAAAAAGCTTGTTTCGCTGTTTCTCGTGTATTTCGGTTAAGTGCATCTGTTCCGGCATCATAAAACTCCTGTGCAGCCCGGATTTGGACATCAGCCAATTCGGAAGTATATGTTTTTGGTGAAGATACCAGCTTGTGAGCGGCTGGTATCCGCCTGATTTCATCCGAAATCTGATTGACAGTCTGCATGATTTCAAGTGTCCGCTTCCATTTAAACGGATCATTGCTGGTCAGAATCTTGTCTATTTCCTCCTGGTAATAAGCAACTGCCATTGGGTAGCCATCTCGAACAACCTCAGTTGCTTTACGATTATCGGGATCGCTACTTAGCCGGTTGGCAGCTTTCATGATGGCATCGTAATAATTGCCTCGCTCAAGCGACTTCTGGCCTGTAGAACAGGAATCCAGAACTAAAAAACCAACGATCAGATAGAGAAAATATTTTTTCATAAATATGTATTTACTCTTGTTATCAATTTTGAATAATACTACTAATTTTCAAATCAATTTCAATTCTTGCTGAATACTACAACATTACATCAATTACAGTCTTTCCAGTCGTTTGGCTTCGTCCCAGACTTCATTCATTTCGGCCAGCGACATTTTTTTCAGGTCTATTCCCTTCTGTAGGGTCTGACTTTCGAGGTAATTAAACCGGTTGGTAAATTTCAGGTTGGTTCGCTCCAATGCAGTTTCCGGATCGATGCCATATAGGCGGGCGGCATTTACCATTGCAAAAAACAAGTCGCCAAATTCGCCTTCAATTTTATCCTGATCAACAGCATCAATTTCGACACTTAATTCATTGATTTCTTCCCTGACCTTATCCCAAACCTGTTCCTTATATTCCCAGTCGAATCCTACCCCACTCGTCTTTTCCTGTATTCGGTTTGCTTTAACCAGAGCAGGCAATGCGACGGGAACGCCTTCCAAGACACGTGTATTTCCACCTTTCTCAACCAGTTTAAGTGTTTCCCAGTTTTGCTCTACCTCGCGGGCATTCTCCACATCCACATCGCCAAACACATGCGGATGACGATAAATCAGCTTTTCGTTAATGGAATTCAGCACATCAGCCATATCAAAAGCACCTTTTTCAGATCCAATTTTAGCATAAAAAACAATGTGCAACATCAGGTCGCCCAGCTCCTTTTTGATTCCGTTCAGATCGTTATTCAGGATCGCATCAGCCAGTTCGTATGTTTCTTCAATGGTAAGTTTTCGCAATGATTCAAGGGTTTGCTCTTTGTCCCAGGGACATTTCTCGCGCAACTCGTCCATAATATCCAACAGACGGGCAAAAGCATCTAATTTTTTGTTCATTTCAGCATTTTAACAATGAAGTTCAAAATTAGAATCTTTATTTTTAAAAGGAAGTTTTAATTTGTAAACATTCGGTTAAAATAGGATGGTCTTTCAAGGGTTCTAATTCCGAAACTTACCTGCAGTATACCGGACAACAAACTTTAGGCAAATAAAAATACAAATCACCCCGCACAAAACAAAAAGATTACCTCCGATGAATGCCAGTATTCCTAAGGTTGATTGAGGAAAAACAGGTGCAAACTTTTGGGCAGTGGCAAACCCAATCGAATGGGAAGCAACTTCCGGAGCAGATTTCGTAGCCCAAATGATCCAAAGGCCGATTGCAGAGGACAAAAGACCAACTCCTAAAACAATAAAAAACCGTTCTTTATCGAACCTGATGGAACGATACTTACTGATTTTTTGCTTTCGTTTTTTGGACTTTCCCTTTTTGTGATCCGATTTCGATCCAACTATTTTTTTAGCATTCATTGAATATCTTCTTCATTGAAATACCGCGAAAAGTTAAGCTTTTGGTGAGAAAATTCCAAGCTAACGCTAAATATTTAAATTACACAATGAAGTATTCTGGAAGGTCGTTACAAACAACTTGGCATAAAGTATCAAGAAAAAAAAAGGCAGGCTCCCCGAAGAGAACCTGCCTGAATATAAGATTTGAAAAAAATATTATTTGATCAGTTCAAAACTACGTTTTACAAATTTATCGAGGTCTTCACCTTTCAGCATACCGTTTGCAAGTAAGGCCAAATCAACCAGCTGTTTGGCTAATTTGTTTTCTTTACCAAATGTAGTCAGTTTAGCTTTACGATCATCCGTAAGGGCATTGATCACTTTTTCGAGTTCCTCCGTTTTTTCTTTTACTTCAGTTGGAATTTCCTCTTCCTTCTTATCTTTTTTCTGAAGGTCGAGTTCTTCTTTTTCCTTTGTTTTAGTCTGAATATCTGACTTGAATTTCACAAGTTCTTCGCCCAGAATTGCATCACGATCTGCGAAGATATGCTTAACCAGTGGATGTGAAGTATTCACCACAAGGTTCAGGTTTTCGGGCATATCACCGTAAAAACTCATTCCTCCCTGCATCTGGCTCATATCTTTCATACGCCTCATAAACTCGTTGCGGGTAATAACCATCGGATTACCGCTTTCGCCCAAATCTTTGAAATCGACAATAAAACCGTAATCTTTATTTTCAGGACAGACAGCTTTGAAAATTGGACTCAACTCATTCTTTTCTTCCCAGCTTAATTCGCTGGCTGGATTTTCTTTAGCAATCAGATGCTCAACAACATCAGAGTCAACGCGAACAAACCGTTTATCAGTAAATTTCTGTTCCAGCTGATTAATGAGTGGAGTTGATAAAACATTGTTCATTACCAACACATCGTAACCTTTGTTTTTAGCAGCCTGAACAAATGAGAATTGTTCTTCCAGATTATTGGTGTACAAATAAATCAGGTTATTATCCTTATCGGTTTGCTCTCCCTTGATCAAAGTTTCGTATTCATCCATGGTAAAATTCTTTCCATCCACATTTTTGAACAGAAAGAATTTCAATGCTTTTTCGTAGAACTTTTCGTCAGTCAGCATTCCGTATTCGATAAACATTCTCAGATCGTCCCACTTGGCTTCAAAATCGGCACGTTTATCGGTAAATAGCTGAGCCAGACGGTCAGCCACTTTTCTGGTGATATGACTGCTGATTTTTTTCACATTCGAATCACTCTGCAGGTACGAACGCGAAACATTAAGCGGTATATCCGGAGAGTCTAGTACTCCGTGCAGAAGCGTCAGAAATTCAGGAACAATACCTTCAACCGAATCGGTCACAAAAACCTGATTGGAATACAGCTGAATTTTATTTTTCTGAACTTCGATGTTATTCTTCAGTTTCGGGAAATACAAAATACCTGTCAGATTAAACGGGTAATCCACATTCAGGTGAATATTGAAAAGTGGATCATCGGCCATTGGATACAGCTGATGATAGAATTTGGTATAATCTTCATCGGTGAGATCAGCCGGCTTTTTAGTCCATGCCGGAGCCACATCATTGATTTGGTTATCTTCATCGGTATCCTCTTCTTTTCCGTCTTTCCAGCTTGTTTTTTTACCAAAAACTACCGGTACCTGCAGAAATTTACAGTATTTATCAAGCATTCCTGAAATCCGTGCTTTTTCGAGAAATTCTTCTGAATCGGAATTGATGTGCATGACAATATCAGTTCCAACTTCAGCCCGTTCAGATTCTTCCAGAGTGTATTCCGGACTTCCGTCGCACTCCCAGCGAATTGCGGTTGCGCCTTCGCGGTATGATTTTGAAATAATATCAACCTGACTTGAGACCATGAATGAGGAATAAAATCCGAGGCCGAAATGACCGATAATTGCATTTGCATCATCTTTGTACTTTTCAAGAAACTCTTCAGCTCCTGAAAAAGCAATCTGGTTGATGAATTTTTCAACTTCTTCAGCCGTCATTCCAATACCGTTATCAGAAACCGTAATGGTCTTTGCTTCTTTATCAATTTTAACAAGCACTTTGGCATTTGACAATTCGCCTGAATATTCGCCTTTTAAAGCCAGAGTACGCAGTTTTTGCGTGGCATCAACGGCATTCGATATAATTTCACGAAGGAAAATATCGTGATCAGAATACAGAAACTTTTTAATGATTGGAAATAGATTATCACTGGTTACACCAATTTTTCCTTTTTTCATCGTTATTATTTTTTTAGTTAAACATTCATCTTTGTGAGCATCATTTTTTCAAAGACTATACCACGAGTCAAAAATGACTTTTTGTCACCGAAGTTGACACATACGTAAAAATAGAGGTGACAAAAACTGATTTTATTCTGCTTTTATCTGACGGAAAGGGATATTTTTGTACCGTAATTTTGAACCTCTCGGAAAAATGACAAAACTTGAATCTTATTTTGACCAGTTTAGAAAAGAAATTGTTGGCATTGATCAGCATTTCAAATCGCCTTTCGGAGAAAAAAAGATCATCTATGCTGACTGGCTTGCAAGTGGCAGACTTTATAAACCCATCGAAAAGCAAATTACTGAGGTGTTCGGTCCGTTTGTTGCAAATACACATACCGAAACCAGCGAAACCGGTGCGCTGATAACTCATGCCTATCATCAGTCACAACAAATCATCAAATCACATGTAAATGCGGGTCCAAATGACATTATTATTACAGCCGGTTCAGGAATGACAGCTGTAATCAACAAGTTTCAACGCATGTTGGGATTGAAATACTGTGGACTGGTCAATCATACCGAATGCCTTGCCAAACGTGAACGACCGGTTGTTTTCATTACTCATATGGAACACCATTCGAATCACACCAGCTGGTACGAAACGAATGCAGATGTGGTGATTGTTGATCCGGACGAAAACTTACAGGTTGATCCGGAAAATCTCCGGAAGAAACTCGAAGAATATAAAGACCGACCTTTTAAAATCGGTTCGTTTACTGCCTGCTCCAATGTAACCGGCATTCGTACGCACTATTACGAACTGGCGCAAATCATGCATGAGCATGGTGGCGTTGTATTTATCGACTTTGCGGCATCAGCCCCATATGACCTCATGGATATGCATCCGGCCGATCCGATGCAGAAACTGGATGCCATTATGTTCTCTCCACACAAATTTCTGGGAGGTCCGGGGTCTTCCGGAGTTTTAGTTTTTGACCAAAAAATGTATCACAATTCAGTTCCTGATCAGCCAGGCGGAGGAACAGTTGAATGGACCAATCCCTGGGGCGAATACAAATACGTCGATAACATTGAATTGCGCGAAGATGGCGGAACCCCCGGTTTTTTACAGACCATCCGGACAGCACTCTGCCTCAGACTGAAAGAAAAAATGGGCGTTGAAAATATCCATCAGCGGGAAAAGGAATTGCTTAAAATTGCTTTTGAAGGTCTCGATCTTATTCCGGGTGTAAAAATTATGGATACCAGTCATCGCGACAGACTGGCCGTAATTTCATTCTTTGTCGTTAAGATTCATTACAACCTGTTGGTGAAACTAATGAATGATTTATATGGCATCCAGGTTCGCGGTGGCTGCGCCTGCGCCGGAACTTACGGTCATATATTGCTTGAAGTGAGTCATGAATTATCAGACGAAATAACCTGCCGCATCAATCAGGGCGACCTTTCGTTAAAGCCGGGTTGGGTACGTTGGTCGCTACATCCGACAATGACAAATAAGGAAGTTGAAATCTTTATCCGGGCACTTCAGGATATCACAGCGAATCACGAAGAATATGCAGCTAATTACACCTATTTCCCAAAAGAAAACATTTTCAGGCATCGGAATGAAAATCGGTACGAAGAAATTGTGAAAAATTGGTTTCTTGTCTAATGTAAGGTCAGGACATGTCCTGACCTTACTCTTTTATGCAAAATCACATTAGTCATTCTCCAGCGGCAAAAACCCGTAATCGTTACTGTATCTCATCATTTGAGAAGTATAATCTTCATCGTAACGAATCAAAACATCGACAGGACTACCTGAAGCGTCGTACTGAATTTCGTAAACCGGATTTAAAAACCCGGCATAGGGAGCCAAATCCAGCTTTTTAAATCGTTCGAGAACTTCGGCATGAAGTAGCTGGTCAACTTTTACTCCAAAGTTTTCAACCAAATTTCGGGCAGCGGTGAAATCACCTTCCGACTTAATGCGCTGAACTTCTTTCAGAAGCAAGCCAAACAATTTTCTTAATTCCTGATAATCATTTATTCTCACAAAAGTTTTCTCATCAGAACGGACGAATTCAACCACATTAAACTTCGTCCCTGCCTCATAAACCCAGCGGGCAATCAACTGACGGTTTCGCATGTGCGATTCTTCAATGTCTTTCCCCGAGTCAATACGGGTCAACTGTGTGATCAGTCCATTGCGCAAATAGGCATCAAATTCGGCCTTTGCAGCGTCAAGTGATGGAACAAGTCCTAGTGCTACCAATTGTTCATCCATGACGTAATACAAGGCAAAAAGATCGGCACGTGTTTCTTCAATGGTCGAATAATAATTTTTCAAACTGTCCGTACTTACACCTTCCAGAACCTTTCCAGAACCATGGCCCAGACATTCGTGCAGATCGGTATGCAGATTTCCTGTCAGATAGCCATATTGCCGGGTTCTTTCAATCTCTTCAGTAGAAGCGGCAAATTCTTCCAGCATTCCATTGTTCATGGAATCAAGAAAATAAGCCTGGGTAATATTTTCGACAGTAACCGATTTTGAACCGTATTTTTCACGTATCCATTCAGCATTCGGCAAATTGATCCCTATTGGAGTTGCCGGGTAACAATCGCCAGCCAGAATAGCCACATTGATCACCTTTGCACTTACGCCTTTAACTTCGGTCTTTTTAAATTCAGGATTAACAGGTGAATGATCTTCGAACCACTGGGCATTTTCACTTAAAACAGTTGCCCGTTTAGAGGCTTCCTTGTCCTTGAAATTCACGATTGACTCCCAGGTACCTTTTATGCCAAGAGCATCGCCGTAATTCTCAATAAAACCATTCACAAAATCAACCTCTCCTTCCAGCTCTTTCACCCAATCGATACTGTATTGGTCAAATAAGGCCAAATCGCCAGTCGTGTAATACTGAATCAAAAGTCCGATGTACTTTTTCTGAAGATCATTTTCAGCATAGTCAACCGCTTTATTCAGCCAGAAAATGATTTGCTCAATGGCCGGTCCATACTTACCACCCAGTTTCCAAACCTTTTCAACCAACTGATCAGCTTCTTTCACCAGGGTCGAATTCAGGCCAAACGAAACAGGTTCCGATCCTGCGACGGCTTTTAAATCGGCATAAAACTTCTCGGCTTCGCACTGTTCAACATTCTGGTAGAAATTGTTGTATGAAGATAGAAGCAGGTCTTTTTCAGAATCAAGACTGACCCGTTTTACTTCTTTTTCCGTATTGAAAATTACAAGCTGAATTTCAGCCATAAACAGATCAATGCTTTTTCCTGAAGGCACTTTAAAAACTGACCAATCCGATTTTGCAACCAGTTCTTCGAAATAGGTTTCAAAAAAACCTGCAGCTATTTTTTCGGTTGAATAATGGTGATGGATACCATTGGAAAACCAAATCCGTTTCAGATAAATTTCGAACAGTTTAAAATCTGGAGTATCGCGGTTTCCGCTATATGTTTGCCAAATGGTTTCGAGAATAGCACGAACGCTTAAATTATACCGATTGTTCTGATCCCACAAAATATCGCGGCCACAGAGCGCTGCCTGAGACAGGTTATAAATGTACAGTTTCTTTTGCAGCCCGAGACTTTCGAACTCAGGAACGGCATAACGTAATATTTTCAGGTCAGCAAACTTTTCGGCAAAAACATTCATGAGAATACATTTTAGGTAAAAAATCGAAATCTGTTATTTATTAAGTTCTTCAAATTTTTTCTCGAGCAAATCAGCTCGCTTAATTGACATACGCAGCCAGTTGAGAAGTAGTTTTTGTTTCTCATCATCGGTAAGTTGCCAATGGATGGATGGATGACTACGAAGCTTATGAGTGAGGTGATGCATCGTTACCGCAACAGAAACAGATAGATTCAAGCTTTCGGTGAAACCAACCATTGGAATTTTCATAAATTCATCAGCCTCATTTTTGGCAATGTCGGTTAATCCGGGTCGTTCCGTTCCAAAAATGAATGCAGCTTTTCCTTTCTCCAGATCAAAAGTTTCAAGATCAACATCATGCTCATGCGGGCTGGTAGCAATAATGCGGTAACCATCCTGCTTCAGTTTGCGGATGGCATTAACCGTATTCATACTTTCCTCATTGTAATGGTTAACCGAAACCCAGTTGGAGGCTCCCCTTACCACATCAGCGTTTACCTGAAATTTATTTCTGTTTTCGATGACATGCACATTTTGAATACCAAAACAATCGGCGGAACGCAATACGGCACTCGCATTCTGAGTCTGAAAAATATCTTCGAGCACAACAGTAAGGTAATTTGTCCGAAGCGAAAGTATTTTATTAAATAAAGCAAGTCTTTCAGTTGTAATAAATTCTGAAAGAAATTCAATCAAACGAGGTTCC
>DASRMB010000068.1:0-26682 GCA_035648135.1 Prolixibacteraceae bacterium | reverse complement strand
GGACACGTTCTTACGCTCAAAACTCAACTTGACGGCATTCTCCTTGAATGCTTTGTCATAATGCGTTCTTTGTTTTTTCATAATACACTAAATTAAACTTTTATGCTTAACTCTGTGTCCGGCCTAAGTTAGCAACTCCAGTCTCCATAATTCTTTTTAAGTAGGAAACTTAGCTGAGACAAACCAACAGTAATAAGAAAGTCTACAGAAAATTACCGCTAACTGTATCGTATTTGTACCACTAGATTGCAATTATCTGATATTCAGTATTGTTTATTTTTGAAGAAGTCAAGTAAGAACATAAGAAGTCTGTTGCAAGGCCACAAGATCATGTGGCCTTGCAACAGACATGATAAAAGAGTTAAAGCCCTGTCTGATTTTCCGACGGGGCTTTTTAGTATTCCAGAAGTTTATTGATTCTTTCAGAATAGGAACTTCCAGTGATAATTTTAGTTTTTTCTGAGTCGTTCAAAATCAAGATGTATTTTCCTTTGAAATACCTTCGGAATTCAGCAATGAAATTTTTGTTAACAATAACAGAACGGCTTACGCGAATAAATTCTTCTGGAAGTTTGGTTTCAAGACATTGTAACGAATTATCGCTGAGATATTGCTTCCTGTTTTGATCGTAAAAGTAAACGGATTTTTCACTAGCTTCGAAATAGACTATTTTATTCAGGCTTATAAGAAGAATACGATCACCAATTTTTACCGGAATAATGGTTGATTTTGAACCAGATGAGTTATTCAGAATATCGGATTGCAGCTTCAGAATAGCACTCGATTGTTCCGATAATCGGCGCAGTTTTTCGATGGTCTTTATAAGTCTGGGAAGTTCAATTGGTTTTAAAAGATAATCGATAGATTGAGTCTCGAAAGCCTGTAAAGCATATTGATCGAAAGCAGTGCAGAATATCACGTAAGGATCGGTTGTGATTCGTTCAAGCATTTCGAAACCATTCATCCCTGGCATTTGGATGTCGAGAAATACGACTTCAGGATGAAGCTGGTTGATTAGAGTTGCCCCCTCCAGACCATCTCTGGCTTCAGCAATCAATTCAAATTTTCCGGATTGTTCCAGAATCTGCTTCAACCGAAATCGGGCATGAGGTTCATCGTCAACGATGATGCTTTTATATTTAGTAATCATGGATGAACATTCTTCAAGGTTATTTCGATACGTTTATCTGGCTGATTGAAGATAGTGAATTCATATTCATTGGGATAAATAATATCGAGTTTTTCCAAAATACTTTTTAAACCGGTCCCGTAAATCGGCGCTTCAGGAAAATCAGGGCCAGTGTCTGAAACACTCATCTTTAGTTGACTACCATTTGTTTTAATCTCTATTTTTAGCATTCCTTTCTCAGGCAATTTGGCGATACCATGTTTAATCGCATTTTCAGTAAGGTTTAACAGAATATCGGATGGAATTTTCAGGGTTTCTGCATTCTTCTCAACATGGATCGAATATTCAAGACGATCAAAAAAACGTTCCGTTTCTATCTCCAGATAAAGACGAATGTTTTCTATTTCCTGTTGTACCGATACTTCAATGGCCGCATTTTCATTTAGTCGAAAGCGAAGAAACCTGGAAAGATTTATTGCGAATTCTTCTGTCTTTTTCGGATCCTGACTTGCTAATGAAGCGATAGTATTTAGCGAGTTGTACAAAAAATGCGGATTTGTTCTGGCCTGTATTGCTTCCAATTGAAATTTTGTCTGAAGTTCTTCCAACTTTTCAATTCTTAAAGCCTGATGCTTTCGAATAATTTCCTTCTGGTGCTGATCGTGGAAATACAAAAACCGAATAACAATAATTAATAAAAATGACAGGAAGACCATGAATATATTCATACTCAGCAAAAATTGAGGCCGATCGATTGACACATAGAAATAGACAAATAATGAGGTCAGGAATATGACGGAAAATACGCGGGTGAGTTGCTTTTGTTTATACTCTTTGAAATTTCTTAAAAGGACTTCTTCAATTAAATAAATAACCAAAGCGAAAATGAAATAGAGCAAAGTGAAAATTACAAATAAAATTGAGCCAACAATAAGAATGAAAGGAACTTTTGATGGGAAATGCTGCAATTTCAAAACGTCCGGAATGAGCAAGATAACTGATGCAAAAATCTGAGGTGCAAAAAACAGCAAGCCTGAAATTTGGAACCTGGCAAATTTTGATCTGTTTTTTTTCTCTTGCCAGTTTTGCCAAAGTATCTTGTACGAAAAATAGGTTAGCAAAAATGCAATTATTAGATAAATAGAATAGATGATGGAATATCGGGTGTTGTAATCAGTTAAATACCGAAACTGATCTGTGAGATTGTATCTTCCTTTTATAAATTGCAAATACTGATCAGTAAAACTGTCGGCATAAATAGTGCTGAAAAAGAAACGGTCAAAATCTGTCAGTTTCCTGATTTTTCCTCCCAAAACAGATTCTGTTCCGGAATTGTACCCATAGCCATTGTATTCGACTAATATTTTACCAAAACTACTCCAAATGGTATTCAATCGATTATTGCCGGAAATTGTATCATTTACGATAAGGATTCCATCACTTGTGTTTTTTATTTTGAACCGGTGATTTAAAAGAATTCTGTTCCTTGGTACGCTGTATTTAAACAGGTTATATTTCTGTATCGAATATATTTCTGGCAATCCTGAAAATACAACAACCAATGAAGGATCACTTTTCCCTGCCCAGTTGATGCCGAGTTGAGGGAGCATTTCACCAAAGTTTTTCATGGCCTTGTCCAATTCGAGCGAATCGGCAATCGTGTAATTCCCCTGAATGGAAACCCAAACCTTGGAATCCCATTTTGTCAGTTCAATTTCAGCGCTTTCTTTTTCATATTTAAAAGGTACAGTTCCCCTGATCATGTAGTCGAGCCGGACCCAAAAATCTTCGTTCGTTGTTTTCTCAGCGAAAAGTGTAACAGAACACAACAGAAGATACAGGATAATTGAAAATCGCTTTTTCATTGAAATAGTTTTATTTTTTATCGAAGTTGCACTACCCTTTCTGCATTACCAAACCATTCCTGACAAACCAGCAATTTAGCCTGATTAACCTGTAATTTTTAAAGATCAAGATTTTATCAGATCTTATTTCAGTGCTTTCCGATAGCAAATACTGTCTTCCATCCCCAAATACTGTCCATAATTTTCGGTTCTGAAATATCCGCCCTTCGAGTAAAGACTTTGGGCTTCTACTTGCCGGAGTCCGGTTTCGAGCACCGCTTTGGTAAAACCTTCTTCAATCGCCCATATCTCCAACTCCTGAAGTAATCGGGCAGCCAGTTGTTTTCCCCTAAACTCCGGAAGAACAAACATTCGCTTTATTTCAATTGTGTGATCATCAAACCGCTTGAAACAGCCGCAACCAAAAGGTTTGTTATCGATATATATTACAATAGCATGTTTGATTTTATCGATCTGATTGTACTGTTCATATTGTTTCTGGGTTTCGCCATTGCGTTGGTATAAATCTTCATCCAGAGCATGTACCATTTTTCGGAAATCGGAATGGTCACTGGTTGTGTGCAGGAATTCAGGAAGTTGAACTGGGTACATAATTTTGGTTTTATACGGGCCTAAAACTAAGGATTATATATTCATTGAGGATATGTTCATCCATAGAAAAGAGAAAATCTGAAAGTCTTTTCCGCCAAATAAATATTTAACTTAGTGGTTTCTAAAAAATGTTGGATATGCGTGGATTAATCATTTGTTTATTGCTCCTGATCTCAGGTAGTATTATTGCCCAGAACACAGTAAATCAATTGGATGCACAAGGAAAGAAGCAAGGTTTCTGGACTAAAAAAGATATTGATGGGAAATTGATGTATCAGGCCACTTTCAAAGATGATCAGCCGGTGGGCGAAATGAAACGCTTTCATCCGAACGGAAAAATAAAAGCCTTGTTCGTTTTCGGGGAAGGCAGCGACATTTCCGATGTTCAATTGTTTGACGAAAATGGTGCTCAGATTGCACAGGGCAAATATTCAGGACAAAAGAAAACCGGTGAATGGAGCTATTTCAGAAACACCAGGGTGGTATCAAGTGAAACCTACCTGAACGGACAAAAGGAAGGCGTCAGTAAACGATACTATGAAACCGGCGAACTTCTGGAAGAATCGAACTGGCAGAATGATCAATTACAGGGAGTTTACCACACTTATTTTCAGAATGGAAAAACTTATCTGGAATACAATTACGCAAATGGCCTCCGGAGCGGCAAGTTCACATCCGCTTTTCCTGATGGAACCATTGAACTTGATGGAAATTATTTCGATGATGTCAGGGATAAGGACTGGAATTATTTCGATCAAGAAGGGCATCTGCTCTATACGCTTAAATTTAACCAGGGACAATTGCTGAATCCGGAAGTTCAGGATAGTATTGAAAATGTAAAATCAGGAATGTACCAAACCAAAGAAAACAACATCCCTGATCCGGAAAAATTCAGGCAAAATCCGGAGGAATATATGCGACTGATGCAAAACCATTAACAACGAACAATGAAAACCTGGCTGTTTCTTACAATCACTCTTTTTGTTTTTGAGCTTGATTTGTTTGCACAAACCGAACCCAAAAGTTATTACTGGGTACAGCTTAAAGACAAAAAAGGAACACCATACCAGATCAATCGCCCCGAAGATTTTTTATCGCAACGAGCCATTAGCCGGAGGAACAGACAACACATCCTGATCGACGAAACCGATTTACCTGTTTCGCCCGATTATTTGGACAGTCTCAAAAAACGCGGAATGGAAGTGATCCACACCTCGAAATGGCTGAACGGAGTGACTGTCGGAACTTCTGATACCGCCTTAATTCGGGAAATTGCAGTACTTTCGTTTGTCGATTCAGTACAACTCACAAAACCTGCCAACATACTAAAATCAAGCATCCTGAAATTCAGGGAAGAAGAAGAAGTAAGTACAGATTATGATCCAATCAATTATGGCAGTGCCATTAACCAGCTCACGCAACTAAACGGTCAATACCTGCACAACCAGGGCTTTCGTGGAAAAGATATTCAGATAGCTGTTCTCGATGCCGGATTCTGGCATGTCGACGAAATTGATGCTTTTGATAGCCTCCGCACTACCAACCGTATTTTGGGCGCGCGCGATTTTGTTGATCCCTATTCGGATTTTTACCAGCAACACACCCACGGAATGAACGTACTTTCATGCATGGGTGGTAATCTGCCCGGAAGCTTGATTGGTACTGCTCCGGATGCTTCCTATTATCTGCTTCGTTCAGAAGACGTGCTGACTGAATATCTGATTGAAGAAGACAACTGGGTAGCCGCTGCCGAGCTGGCCGACAGTCTGGGAGTCGACCTCATCAACTCATCGCTTGGGTACTATCTGTTTGATGATCCCCGGATGAACCATTCGTATGCTGATATGAATGGTAAAAAGAACCGCGTAACCCGGGGTGCCAACATGGCTTTTCAGAAAGGAATTCTCGTTTTCACAAGTGCCGGCAACGAAGGAAATAATTCGTGGAAATATATCATTTCACCTTCTGATGGAGAAAATGTTATTGGCGTAGCTGCCGTCGACAAGAATGGCATACGAGCCTCCTTCAGCTCGGTTGGTCCGGCATTTGGAGGAGCTATAAAACCGAACGTTGCAGCCATGGGTTCATCAACTTATCTGGAGACCAGCATCGGTGTTTTGGGCTATTCAAACGGAACATCTTTTTCGTCACCTGTTTTGGCCGGAATGGGTGCCTGTCTGCTGCAAGCCAATCCGTATGCAAATGTGACACAAGTAAAACTCGCAATTGAACAAAGTGCTCACCAGTATAATATGCCTGATTCGTTGCTGGGCTATGGAATTCCTGATTTCGAAAAGGCCGACAAGTACCTGAAAGTAAACAGTGCTGCTTATCTGAACGGGGAACGTTTATGGGCTGTTTCACCCAATCCGTTCAACGACTATCTTTTTATCAATCCTCTGAATCCGGCTTCCGGCGATTACTGCCTGATCAGCATTTACAACATTCAGGGAATTTGTCTCTGGCAATCAAAATTCAAATCTTATGAAACCATTTTCCTGAAGAATCTTGCTAACTTGCCTGATGGATTTTTAATACTGGGCATTCGTTCCGGAGAAAAAGAAGAACGGGTTAAACTGATAAAGACGGCCCGGTAAAGTTGGACCTGGCGTTGTTCAGTCACAGCAGGCATATATTCATCGGAATGATAAATGACCTGGAATTTGAAATTAGAAACTTGGAATATTTTAAATGAGCGATCAGCAACATACCCTTTTTGAATTGCAAAGCCAGGTTAAAGGGAGACTGGATCAGACTTTCCCCGGACCAATCTGGATCAAAGCTGAAATTAGTGAGATGACAGTGAACCGTAGCGGACACTGTTACCTCGATCTGGTTGAAACCGAACAGGGAACCGATACAGTGATTGCCAGATGCCGCGCTACCATTTGGTCGTACACGTTCCGGATGCTCAAACCTTACTTCGAAACTACAAGTGGACAAGCTTTTACTGAAGGGCTGAAAGTCCTGTTGCAGGCCAAAGTTGAATACCACGCAGTATATGGTTTTAGCCTGAATATACGCGACATCGATCCGGTCTATACATTGGGTGATTTGGCTCGTCAACGCCGCGAAATCATTCGGAGGCTTGAAGAGGATGGCGTACTGGAAATGAACAAGGAACTTGAATTACCGCTGGTTCCGCAGCGCATTGCCATCATTTCATCACCAACAGCAGCTGGCTTACAGGATTTTCTGGAACAGTTGCACAACAACCCGAATCAATTCGTTTTTTACAGCAAACTGTTTCCTGCCGTGATGCAGGGCGGCGAAGCCCCCCGAAGTATCATGAATGCATTGGGGCTGATTTATCAATACGAAGATTTCTTTGATGCGGTAGTGATTATCCGCGGTGGTGGCGCGCAACTCGATCTGGCCTGTTTCGATCAGTACGAACTGGCTTTCCACGTAGCTCAGTTTCCGCTTCCGGTGATTACAGGTATCGGGCACGAAAAAGACGATACGGTGGTCGATCTGGTAGCACACACCCGAATGAAAACTCCCACTGCAGTGGCTGAATTCCTGATTTCGGGAGCACTTCGGTTTTCTCAGGAACTGAAAGAACTTGAAACTCATTTCTCGGAATTGGTAACCGATCAGCTCGAAGAGAATAAAAACAGGTTGAATGATGCGGCAGAACAGCTCAATCAACTGGTCAATCAACTGATAGTGACTCAGCAAAACCGGCTGAACATTGCTCGGATTCATCTGGCAAACCGATCGGAAACATTTCTGAAAGACCAGCAGTCGGAACTGAAACAGCTCACAATAGGAACAAAAAATAAAACCAGCCGGTTTGTAACCCGTCAGAATCATCTGCTCGATCAATCCGGGAATAAACTGAAATTTATTTTTCGCGAACAGGTGATCAGAAAGACGAATCTGCTAAGTCAATTTCAGCATTTGATTAAAATCAGAACCATCGAAATGATCCGAAGTGAAAAGAAAGAACTGAACTCCTTTCAAGAAAAACTTCGCCTGGTTGATCCGCAAAACATCATTAAACGTGGTTATTCGCTTACGATGATCAATGGAAAGATTGTCAAATCGGTTAGCCAGGTAACGGAAGGCGACCTGATTGAAACCCGCGTGAGTGACGGAACTTTTGGAAGCAAGGTGAAAAAATGACACAAATTAAGCCTTGAAAGATCCAATACCGAACAAAACAAATAAGAAATGACGAAATCAAATCCGATTTAAGCAATTGGATTTAATGACTTTTATTCTAAGATATTGAGCGTCATGCTGAACTTGTTTCAGCATGACGCTGCGATCGTCGAACAACATTTTTGAAAAGCAAGCTGGAACTTTGAACTTGAAACTTAAATAATATGGCAACGAAAAAAGTAACTTACAAAGAAGCAATCACGGAAATTGAAGAAATTCTGGAGAAAATTGAAAACGAAGAATTGGATGTGGATGAACTTTCAGAACAGGTAACCCGTGTTTCGGTGTTAATCGCAATCTGCAAGGATAAGCTGCACAAAACAGAAGCAGAAGTGGAGAAGATTTTGGATGACATGAATCAGTAACTGAAGTGAAATAGAAAAATTGAAACACGAAGACACAAAACCCAGACAATACTTAATTTCAATAGTTTAGAAATTCACCTTCGTCGTGTCTTTGTGTTGAAAAATCATATATCCACACAAAAAAACTAAAACATCCAACAATGAAAAAAATGATCCTAATTAGCTTCCTGAGCCTGACAATGATTGTTCCATCGATGGGACAATCTGCTCAGAAAAAAATGAAAACTACCATTCAGGCAGAAATCAATTACCTGATGTTTTTACCCAAAGATTATTCTGAAAAAGGCGAGCCTTCGCCCATGATTGTCTTTCTGCACGGTTCAGGCGAACGGGGAAACGATCTTGAAAAAGTAAAGGCATGGGGACCACCGGCCATCGTCGAAAAAAATCCGGATTTCCCGTTTATCGTTTTATCACCACAATGTCCCGAAGGACAGTGGTGGAATTCCTACCTGATCAAAGGAATGATCGACGATGTTCTGGCCACGTACAATGTGGATAAAAACCGTGTTTATCTGACTGGCCTGAGCATGGGCGGATTTGGAACCTGGGATCTGGCAATAGCTTACCCCAACTATTTTGCAGCAATCGCACCAATTTGTGGCGGCGGAAATCCACAATTGATCTATCAGTTAAAAGATATACCAATCTGGGTATTTCATGGGAAAAAAGATACATCGGTACCCGAAGAACGTTCGGCTGAAATGGTTGAAGCATTAAAGAAGATTGGAGCGAATGTAGAATACACGGTATTGCCTGAAGGTGGTCATGCTGATGCATGGATTTATGCATACAATAAGGCTGGACTGTTCGACTGGTTTTTGAAACACGAGAAAAAGTGATCAGTGGCCAGTAGCAGTGTTGAGCAAAAAATATAGGACATGTCTTGACTATTTGTAAGGTCAGGACACGTCCTGACCCCTGTAATTTGGCTAATTTCTCATAAGGTCAGGACATGTCCTGACCTTACTCATTGAACTGCAACTGAATATGTATCATGTCCTGACCCTACTGTTTTCATGTTGAGTTGAGATTTTAAAACCTGATATCCAATCCGGCCATAAAATTAATTCCGGCCTGAGGGAAATATCCATCCATGGCAAAGCGTTCGCCACCCAGAACATAGGAATATACCCATGCATTATTTTCATATTTTGTATCAAACAGGTTATTTACCATAAAATACAGATTCAGATCTTTGGCAAATTTCTGCGGAACGTGATAGTTGAATTTTAGGTTATTCAGCAAATAACCATCCAGTTTCCGGTCGTTGCTCGAAGAATTGTCGATGTATTGTTTACTCACCGAATAAGTTTGAAGGCTAACTTTTAAACCTTTAACTGCCATCCAGCTTAATTGGCTGTTCGCAATCATTTCAGGGGAAAAGGCCAAATTCGTATTTCCCAGGGGAGTTTCTATTTGTTTAATATATCCCCAATACGCATCGTATTCCTCAACAGACTCAACAAAATCTTTGATTTGGTTTTTACTTAAAGTCAGGTTAACATCCCATTTTAACTTATCGGTCAATTTCATTCCCAGCATCAGTTCAATTCCAGCCCTAAAACTGTTGTCGACATTGGTCATAATTGGCGCACCAACATCGTTGATCTCGCCGGTAAGGATTAACTGGTTCTCATACATCATATAATACGCGTTCACCGCCAGTGCCAGACGTTTAGAGTTGTATTTATAGCCCAGCTCGAAGTCATTCAGGGTTTCATAATCAGGTTGTTTTCCTTCAGGATCAGCATCCACGTAATTGTCGCGATTGGGTTCGCGGTTGGCACGTGCAAAATTGACATACATATTTTGTTTTTCGCTCAACTGATAATAGATTCCAACTTTAGGATTAAAAAACTCAAAGTTGTGCTTTTGTGTCAGGTCACGCAAATCATCATCAAATCCACCAATCGTATAATCAATCTTGCGGTATTGCAAATCGGCGAACAAATTCAGGTTTTCGACCAGTTGGTAATTGTATTTGGCATATAAATTCAGGTCTTTCTTCAGTCCGGTTCCACGGTACCATTCGTGGTTCATTTCTGAATTCCCGGCATTCCGGGCCCATATTACTTTCCCAAAATGATTTCCATCGTACTCGTTATATCCGCCACCAAAAGTAAATTCGCTGATTTCATCTTTCTGATTGACCGAAAAAGTCATTCCGTAGAAATCATTGTCGAGCCATTTGCGGCGAATCAAGTCTGAATTGGTAACCGTTTCTCCGCCAATTACAGGAGGCGTAATCAGGTAATCAGCCAGGTTTTGATCGTATTTGTATTCTTCGTAGTAACCTTTCCCTTTGGTGTAGAATAAGCTGGCATTGACGTTTAGTGCCGGATTTAATTTATGAGAAAAAAGCAACTGATAATGATCCTGTTGATAATAATCAACCTGATTTTCATAAGTATACAAATTGTAAGTCCGGCTGTCTGAACTGATCATTTGATCATACCGAATCTGGTTTTCTCGTTCTGAACTTGATGACCAAAGCCAGTGATCAAGATAGCGTTTCATTCCGTCAGCATCGTTGTTTAAACGAACCGAAGGCACGCCGTTCCAAGCCTGATACGTATCTTCCAATCCTGAAAAAACATTGACTTTCAGAATTGTATTTGGAGTAAAATATCCTCCTGAAACAAAAAATGATTTTAAATCGGAAGAAGCCCGGTCAATAAATCCATCAGAACTAACTTTCGACAATCGGGCATCGAAAGTGAATTTTCCATTGATCAGACCTGAACCCACACCAACCGAATTTTTCGTTGTTCCGAACGAACCGGCAGTTGTACTATATTCAGCAAAAGCATCTTTGTTGATGGTGATCGTTTGCAGATTGATGGTTGCTCCAAAAGCTGCAGCGCCGTTGGTTGATGTTCCGACTCCCCGCTGTACCTGAATATTGTCGGTTGAAGAGGCCAGGTCGGGAATATCAACCCACCATGTTCCATGCGACTCGGCATCGTTCATCGGGATGCCGTTTACAGTCACATTGATTCGGTTCAAATCAGTACCGCGAATTCTGAAATTTGTATAACCCACACCTGTCCCGGCATCCGAAGTAGCCACAAAAGAGGGAGTCAGGCCCAGCAAATAAGGAATGTCCTGTCCCATGTTATTATCTCTGATTTCAGCTTTAGTCACAGTTGAAAAGGCAACCGGCGTATTTTCCTTTACGCGGCTGGCAGAAACCAGCACTTCTTCTGACAGGATAAAATCCTGTTTCAAGATTACATCAAGCGATTGATCACCGCTAAGTTCAACATCTGTAATTTGTTTTTCGTAACCGAGATAGGAAATAGTCAGTTGATAGTTCCCGGCTTTCAGGTTTTTGAAGACATAACCGCCATTCTTATCGGTAGTTGTTCCATTAAAACTGTTCGAAATCATCAGGTTGGCGCCAATCAGCCGTTCACCTGTTTCGTTTTTAACAGTTCCCTTCAGTGTAAACTGGGCGATTGCCATAAACACTGCACATTGCAAAAGCAATGTCAAATAAATACGTTTCATTCTTGTTTTTTAAATGGTTAATAAATAACCAATGAGGCAAGTTATTCCCTTTCGCCATCCCTTCGCCGGCATTACCCGTATCAGGTTCGGTGGGTGTGATCTCAGCCCGTAATTACCCCGGTTTTCACCAGGAAGGCACCCCATTGCGTAAATTGATGGCGCAAATGTAGATTTTTAGTCCTCCGAATCAAAATTATTCTGAAAAAAAGTGACTGTATGAATCCCTTCAGGCTTTTAAAACCGTGGAAGTATCACCAGTCGCTTTCTGAAAAATTGTCATTCGCGTATTTCCAAACCCGGAAAAAGTGACATCAAAAATGACTACATGGCACTATACATCAGTCATATAGCAGTTGGTTTTTGATTTGTAATGAACAGTCATGAAAACAGATAAATTAATGTATCATTAAAAAAATGGAGGACTAAATTATGTTACCAGTATTTAAAACAAGAAGCTTACCGGGATTATTCGATGAATTTTTTAACGGAAATTTACTCCCGAATTACATTGAAGAAGGAGCATGGAAATCGACTCCGGCTGTAAATATTTACGAAACCAACGACAAGTTCGAAATCGAAATTGCAGCTCCGGGCCTCGAAAAAGAAGATTTCAAGATTGAACTGAAAGACGATTATTTGATGGTTTACTCTGAAAAAAAAGAAAATAAGGAAGGAAAAGGAAAAGGGAAAGTTTTGCGCACTGAATTCAGGTATTCTTCGTTCCAGAGGTCTTTTGCGGTACCAAAAGATATTGACACTACTGCCATCAATGCAAGCCACAAAAATGGAATTTTAACCATCGAACTTCCGAAAAGAGTGGAGCAAAAAGACAGCTCTTTGCGTCAGATCGAAATTCAATAAGCACTTATTTAACTGGGATTTGTGAAGGGATTGTGCTTTCGGGCACAATCCCTTTTTTTATAACGAATTCTTCGAAAAGCTCAAGGGTAATAAACTCCCGACACCCTGCAAAACCAGGATTGAATCCTGCCCGTCGAGAATAATACGGATTGGACTGTCAAACCTAACTTCCGCTTCGGCCAGTGCCTGCCTGCACGCTCCGCATGGTTTAACAGAATCATTCACCAAAACACCATTTTTTGCAGCTGAAACTGCAATCGCTTTCACTTCAGATTCAGGATAATTGGCATTTGCATAAAACAAAGCCACCCTTTCTGCACATAATCCTGAAGGATAAGCTGAATTCTCCTGATTATTTCCCGTAAATATTTGATCGTTGGCAAGCAAAACAGCAGCTCCAACATGAAATCCGGAATAAGGGGCATAGGCCAGCGCAGTAATTCTTCTGGCTTCCAGCAAGAGCAAGCGGTCATTTTCAGGCAGTTCGTCAATCGTTTGATATTCGTATACTACAATTCGGATTTCTCTCGTTTTCATTGGTGTATAGTTTTCACCAAATGTACATTAATACTTGTTACTTGCCTATGACTACAACTTGCAACATTTTCTTATTTTTGTAAAAAATATGCTGCTGAAATGATTTTAAACAGGCAGCACAAAAAGAAAAAATAATATTGTTCGAATCGGAAAACTCAGAACAGGAGATTTCCATGAGGACACAAAGCTATTCGATTTATCAGGACCGCTATTTTCGAGTGAAATACACCAAACAACAGTTATGCTGAAATACACCTTGCTTTTTCTTGTACTTTTTATATTTACTTCAGGATTTGCCCAGAAGAACCAAATAACAAGAGAAGAATACATTCAAAAATACTACAAACTGGCCATTTCGGAAATGGAGCGCAGCGGAATTCCTGCCAGTATAACGATGGCACAGGGAATCTGGGAATCACAAAATGGCAACAGTCGTCTGGCCACCGAAGGAAACAATCATTTCGGCATTAAATGTAAAAGTGAATGGAGAGGTAAAAAAATATATCACGATGATGATGCCAAACATGAGTGTTTTCGGAGATATGCTCATGCCGAAGCTTCATACATTGATCATTCCAATTTCCTGATGAACGGAAGCCGGTACAGCTTTCTGTTTCAGCTTGATCCAAAAGACTACGTGGGCTGGGCCTATGGTTTAAAAAAAGCAGGATATGCCACCGATCCGAAGTATCCGGACCGCCTGATCAAAGTTATTGAGGATTATAAACTTCAACTGTTCGACGAATATGGCGATAACCGGCAGATCGCATCAAGGAAACAGGAACCTTCTGTGCACATTCCGTCCAACTCAACGTTGAAAAAGACGGATGCCTCACACAAAATCGAGTTGCGTAATGAATTGCGTACAATTGTAGTTGGCGAAGGTGAAACTTATGAAAGTATCACTACTAATTTAGGACTGAAAGACTGGGAATTGTACACCTATAACGACTTTGCCAAGGGAAGACAACCAAGAGTAAACGAAATTCTCTATATAGAAGCCAAATTCAGAAAGGCTGACAGGAAACACGAACAACACATTGCAGAAAATGGCGATACCATGCATTACATCGCCCAACGATATGGATTGAAACTGAAACCTTTACTCCGAAGAAACCGGATGAAGGAAGGAGACGAACCGGACGAAGGACAGATCGTCTATCTCCGGCATAAAAAACATCGCAGAAATTAACCTGTTTCTGTTTTAGACTAATCTCTGTCGGGAATAATTGATATAAAAGGACTGTACGAGTTCGTTTAAATGAGCCTGAAACGCAAGACTTATTCATTTATTTTCCATCTGTTGAAAAGAAGGCGCAACAATACCCGATCAGCAAACAGGATGAAATTCAGAATAAAGGCCAGAAAAATGATCTGAATGATATTTCCGGAGACGAAAGCGAAAATTTGCAGAACAAACTCTTTGTCAACAAAATAATAAAATCCCGAAACTACAGCCAGCAGAGCGAATAAAACAGCTGACAGATATAGATATTCATACAAATCAGTTTTCCATTGCTCACGACGAATAAGCGAAAACGTGACCTTCTGCGCAAAATCAGCAGGCAGCTGAAAATCAGGTTCAGACCTGAACGATTTTTCAATGATTTGATCCAATTCCTCATTTCTCATGACTTATCTCCTTCACCGTGTTTAGACTCGTTTCGTCAACTACAAACTTAAGTTTTTCCTTTAAAAGTGCCTTTGCCCTAAACAGGTAACTTTTCACCGTTCCCTGCGGCATCCCGGTAATCTGTTCAATCTCCTGGTACGAAAACTCCTCCAGGTGGTACAAGGTCAATACGGTACGGTATTGAACGGGTAAGATTTCAATTTGCTCCCGAAGATACCGGTGCAAATCAGCCTGCTCATAATCGTCAGATTTAAAATCCGACAGGTTTCGCAATGCTGCGGAGTCATCCGGATTAAGCTCCCCGCCCTTCTTGAATTTCCGTAGGTAATTGATGCTGGTATTGTAGGCAATAGTAGCAATCCAGGTCGACAGCTTGCATTCGTTCCGGTACTTTCCCAGATTCTGGTATACCTTCAGGAATACATCCTGGCAAACATCTTCCACTTCTTCCTGACGATGAATTAAACGACCAGTAATATGAACCACCAGTTTCTGGTAACGGCTCACCAAAAATGCAAATGCATTCCTGTTCCCTTTTAAAATCTGGCTTATTAATTCAAAGTCATCCATACAGAATGTTTGACAGCAACCTCTATTTAAATGTTGCATGAAGAACTGCATTTTTTTCAGAAAAAAAACCGAAACTTCTGCAACATTTTACAAATACCTGCTGTCACATCTTACAAACACTTAAAACTGAAAATTATGAATGAAGTATTAATGGCAGCAGTTGTCTTTTTCGCAATCTTCCAGATCATCAAAAATTTTACTGATTTTTTACTGAAACGGAAAATCATTAAAGCCGGGCATTTCGAGAATGCAGGCATTTTAGAACAAAAAGTTGCTTCTGAAAGCATCCAGACACAGGAAGACAATAAATACCCATCACTCAAATGGGGGCTTGTTGCATTCTTTGCCGGACTAGGATTTATCTTAATTGACCAATTAAGTCCGAGCGTTTTAAATCATGATAATTATCGGAATTTCATGCAGGACAGTCTGCTTCCATTTGGCATTGAACTGGTTTCCATTTCATTGGGATTTCTCGTGTATTTCCTAATTGTGAATTTCAGCAAAAAAAAATAAACAAAAAGGCGGGTTAAGAAAGGTTCGATTAGCCAGTAATCTAATGCATTAGAAATTCCAGGTGACTCAAAGCCATGAGATCATGAGAAACAAAATGTAAAGTCATCCGGAAAGAATGGCTTTACATTTTGATCTGCCATTCATTCATGTGCTGAAATCCTCGCAATAACTCATCAATTTTCATCTGTTTTTTTCCTGAAAGTTGAATTTCAGTCACCGACAACCATCCGTCAGAACAAGCAATTTTCAGGTATTTTTTACCATCGGTCTGTATGCTTCCGGGAGCAGCTGGCAAACTGTCACTGTCGCGTGTTGCAGCATATATTTTCGCTGTAATCAGTTCATTTTTCTCCGGATGAAGCAGCTCAGTCCATGCTGCCGGATGAGGCGATAATCCCCGGATCAGGTTGCGAACCGATTCGGTATCTTTGGTCCAGTCGATTCGGCAATCGTCTTTAAATATTTTGGGCGCCTGCCTTATACCATCCTGTCTATCAACCAATTGAGACTGATCAATCGCATTAACATTTCCTTCAGCCAAAGCATCCACAGTTTTCAGAACCAAGCGGGCACCAATTTCCATCAACCGGTCGTGCAAATCGCCTACCGTATCATTTTCAGCAATGTTTGTTTTTTCCTGATAAATAATCTGTCCGGTGTCTATTTCATGAGAAAGTAAAAAAGTAGTTACACCCGTTTCTGTTTCGCCATTGATGATTGCCCAGTTAAGCGGCGCAGCTCCGCGATATTGAGGTAAAAGCGACCCATGAAGATTAATAGTTCCAAGCGGAGGCATATTCCATACTATTTCAGGTAACATCCGGAAAGCAACCACGATCTGAAGATCGGCCTTCAGGCTATCCAATTCAGTAATAAATTCCGGATTTTTTAATTTTTCAGGCTGAAGAACTTTTAGATTATTTTCAACTGCATATTTTTTAACAGCCGATTCGCTCAGCTGGCGGCCACGACCTGCAGGTTTGTCGGGTGCTGTTATTACACCCACAACCTGATAATCCTTCTCAACCAAAGCCTTCAAACTCTCAACAGCAAAGTCAGGAGTTCCCATAAATACGATGCGGATTTTTTTCGGATGCATTGTTTTTTTTTACAAAGATAAGCCAAGCCTATGAACCTCAAAACGGAGATGAAAAAAATGCTAAAAAAAATGCAGCTTTGAAATCAGTTTCCTGAATATGAATATATTAAAGCAGAGATAACAAAACAAACAAAAATAATTAATCTGACAATCAGCATGTTGCATCTCAGTGACGTTAATTTATCATTACCATATTGCTAAATAATTTCCGTACAACAATTTACATCAAATTGCATGAAAGCTTTATGCTATTTTTGCATAGTAAGTGATCTACTTTCTAATCTAAAAATTAAGTTATGAGCTTTAAAAAACAATTTTTAAAATCAAAACCGGTCTGCAAGGTTTCTTTTCGGTTGGATGCCATCGATACTTCAGGAGCTAAAAAAGTTCAGTTGCTTGGCGATTTCAATAATTGGAATGAATCGGCTGAGCCGATGACTGCATTGAAAACAAATGATTTCACAGCCACACTTGAGTTGGAAACAGGCAAAGAATACCAGTTTCGTTATCTTATCGACGGCTCTGTCTGGAAAAATGACTCAAAATCAGATTATTTTGTTGCCAACAATCTGGGTGAAGAAAATGGTGTAATCTCAACAAAAGCGTAATTTCACAATCTGGTAACAAATTGGATGAAAAGCAGTAACCCGGCAATTTGTTTGCCAGGTTACTGCTTTTCCATTTACAACTCATTTGACGACAAGGGATAGTTCAATTCGCAAATTCTTCATGAATCATACGACTCTATTGGCCTGTGCTTTTCTGCACATCCCGACGTAGTTTTCGGTTTCCCTTAACTGCTTTTGGTGAATATGGACAATTCGTGCATCCATTTGAGCAACAATACCCGCGTTTAACAAGGTAGTGTTCAGTCATTACCCTGTACCCATCCGGATTCATATAATAATCAACACCTTCAACCTGAGTCTCACCAAAACCAGACTCAAACATATCGTCGAACATTCCCATATCTTTCCCATTTTACCAGAGAAACACCATATAACCGCCAAATGTTTTCGGGGTTCTGACAACGATCCAATTGATGATTTGAATTCGTTGTGGATCAATTGATATCGTTGTGGGGAAAGTTGTTTGTATTGTTTCCCGATATGAAATGAAAACATAAATCGGTCACGAGAAATCAATTATACTATCCTCAAGCGGGACGAGCTTTTACTTTTATTCTACATAAAAAAAATCCGATAGTTATCGAACAGCCGCCGCAATCAAATGCAAATAATCAGATTAAAATTCTGGTCTTTCAATTGAGTTCATCCTTTAATCGGAGCGAGTGAGAGGGCCGTCAAAACGCCCGGCTGAGGGTTCGTTTTGACAGTCATCCCGATGAAAATCGGGATCTCTCCTTTTCATCCCCGCCTACTGTCGGGCAGGGATTGGAAAAGGAAGAGCCAGTCCGGCTTGAGGACAAAACAGACTCAATCCCGGCGTGTCATTCTGCTAAGCCCACAAGAAATTAATTTGATCCAGTGTTTACTCAATAATTACAGGATATTATGACATTCGCAGAGACGCACCACCGTGCGTCTTTACTCTAAATCACGCCTTTTTATCCGGATTACCTCATTGAGGAGAATACCATTCCCCACAACAATATGAATTGATCCTTCGTTGTCACTAAAATTCCACCATTCAGAACAAAAAAAATCCTGCAGAAGCAGGATTTTGAAGTACTATTTGTCGTATTTAAAATTCTTAAGGTTATGTCCCATCCGGTCTCTTTTTGTTTTCATGTAGGACTGGTTGTACTGGTTGGGTTCAATTTCAATATTTACAGTCGAAACGACTTCCAGATTGTAACCTTCCATTCCGACACGTTTAACCGGATTATTGGTTATTAACCGCATTTTGGTAACTCCCAGACTTCGTAAGATCTGCGCTCCTACCCCATAATCGCGTTCATCGGCATCAAATCCAAGATGGATATTCGCATCGACTGTATCCATCCCCTGATCCTGCAATTTGTAAGCAGCAATTTTATTCATCAGGCCAATTCCGCGGCCTTCCTGCATCATGTAAACCAATACTCCTTTGCCCTCCTTCTCTATCAGATCCATGGAACGATGCAATTGTTCGCCACATTCGCAACGCATCGATCCAAAGACATCACCAGTCATACACGATGAATGAACCCGAACCAGAATTGGTTCATCAATAGCCCATTCGCCTTTTATTAAGGCAATGTGCTCCAGTCCATTCGACAATTGTTTGAAAGGAATCGCCCGGAAGATACCATGCTGAGTAGGCAGAATAACATCATCACCGCGTTCTATCAGGCTTTCGCTTTGTACGCGGTAAGTAATCATATCTTTGATTGAAATGATCTTCAGGTCAAAGCGCCCTGCTAATTTCATCAGTTCAGGCAATCTGGCCATCGAACCATCGTCATTCATGATTTCGATCAGTACACCTGCAGGTTTCAATCCAGCCAGACGTGCTATATCCACAGCAGCTTCTGTATGTCCTGCACGGCGTAGTACTCCCCTGCTTCGGGCCCTAAGCGGGAATATATGCCCCGGACGACCAAGGTCTTCCGGTTTCATATCCGGATTAGCCAAAGCGTTCAGTGTTTTTGCACGATCGGAAGCAGAGATGCCAGTCGTACATCCATGACCTAAAAGATCAACTGACACCGTAAACGGAGTTTCATGAGTAGAGGTATTATTTCCTACCATCATTTCCAGTTCCAGTTCTTCGCAACGCTCTTCAGTAATTGGCGCACAAACAAGTCCCCTTCCATACTTGGTCATGAAATTAACCATTTCAGGAGTTACCATTTCAGCGGCAGCAACAAAATCTCCTTCATTTTCCCGATCTTCATCATCAACTACGATGATCATTTGTCCAGCTCTTATGGCTTCAATAGCCTCAGAGATTGTATTCAGTTTTATCTCGTTCATTTCAGTAAAATGATTTTCAAATAACGGTGCAAAAATACGGAAAATTATCGGTTTGAAAGTAAATCAAAGCCTTTTATGCCCTCTTCGACTTTTCCCAAAGGACGGTTTGTTTACCTTTCAGGAATCGGTAAAAACCTTTAAACATGGCATAATTCATTGCTGTGAAGTAAAATGGGGCATAAATATATTTAATGCGTACCGGATGGTTTTGAGAAAACAGTCCAAACACAGCCAACCCATAAAATAAAATTTGGACCAGGCACATGGCTGAATAGACTGTTGGCGACAGAAATGTCTCTTGCCCTGCAAGGACGAAAACATTCGAAATCAACAGGCTGATTAAGGCCAAAGGGGCAAGTGTCCAGCGCAATACCTTGTGAGAAACATACTGGAAAAATAATTTCAGATTAAAGAACGGATTAAGTAGCTTTTTCAGGCGAAACAACGACTGATAACAACCGGCCGCAATCCGGACTTTGCGCTTCAGTTCCTCTTTTACATTCGAAGAACCATTTTCGGAGGCAATAGCGGTTGGCTCGTAGGCTACCCGAAACCCTTGTTCGGCAACGCGCATTGAAATCATAAAATCATCGAGCAAGGTATCCGGCTCTATCTGGCAAAATAATTCGCGTCTCACCGCAAACAACTCGCCAGTAGCTCCAATGGTACTATAAAACCGGTAATCGAGTTGCTTCAGCCATGATTCAATTTTCCAGTAAAATCCCTCACCAGCAGCAGCAACAGGCTGATTTTCGCTTTGAAAAAATTGTTTTTCGCCGGCAACACAACCTATAGAATTATCCAGAAAATGGCGTACAACTGATCGTATCGAGTTTGAAGAAAGTACTGTATTTGCATCGCTAAACATCAGAATAGGTGCTTTTGAGAACTCAACACCACGGTTCATCGCTTCAATTTTTCCGGAGCGTTTGGGGTTATGCAATAATATTACCTCCGGATAATTGGCAACCAATTCCGGAGTTCCATCATCTGATCCGTCATTCACCCAGATGACCTGAAGTTTATCTGCAGGATAATCAAATGCCAGTGAATTTTTAATTTTTAGATCCACATAGTCCCGCTCATTGTAGGCAGAAATAATCAGGCAAACTTCCGGAAGCGATTCGGTTTCGGTATCAGTAAAAGGTTTGTCTTCGGGATAAAAAGCGTGTCTTATTTTCAGTAAAAAAAGCAGAATAAATCCATAGCCTCCAAAGGTATAGACAATAATAAATCCGGACAGCCAAAAAATTATTTCCCAAATCTGAATCACATGCAGGTTTCCTTCCTAATTCTATTTGATTTGCGTTTTATAAAATTCGATAAGCGCTCCGGCCTGTGTCAGGTTATCAAATTTCTCCTGAATAAAACCAATGGCATTCTTTCCAATCTGATCGGCAAGATCCCGGTTTTTAATCAATCGGGAAATGGCTTCAGTAAACTGAGTCGCATCATTAGCTATCAGGATATTGTTTCCGTCCACAGTAGGAATACCTTCTGTCCCGATATCGGTTGTCACGATTGGTTTTCCAAGTGCCATACCTTCTATAATTTTAATCCGCATTCCACTTCCGGAGAAGAGAGGAACCACCATAACAGCCTTCGAGTTCATAAAATCGTAAGCATCATCTATTTCGCCCAGATATTCAACCCCTGCACGTTTGATGTGTCGTTCGAACCATTCGGGGGCATTTCTGCCTGCCAGATAAAACTTAAGTTCCGGATTTTCGCTGTGAATTTTAGGCCAGCAACGATCAAAAAACCAGATCAGTCCTTCCTGATTGGGAGACCAGTCAAGTGCACCGATATGAAACAAGGATGGAAATTCGAGTTTTTTTGCTGTTGGAACAAGGGCTGAAAAATCAATCCCTGTTTGAGAAGTATGACGTGGTTTGATGTTGCCAAGCGAATCGAGAATCTTTCCATCCCGATCAGTTATCGGAACCAGTAAATCGTATGAATTCAAATAGCTGATCTCAAATCGTTTGATTCTTTTCGAAAGATTCCGGAGGTAAGTTGAACGTAACCCATGAGACAAAGTGGCTGTCCGTTCCCAAATTTCATATTCAATGTTGTGAGCACGATAAGCAATTAAAGCTCCAGAATATTTCCGAATAACGGGGATATAAGGGCAGAGATATAAGCCTTCAAGCTGAATCACATCGAAGGTTTTTTCAGTTAAAAGTTTAATCAAATCGAAACTGAAATCATCGGAAATAAAACGCTGCGCATTGTAAGGAAGCTTTGAAAACAGCAGATTTAAGGTTGCTTCAATCCAATTGATTGCAGCAGGGACTTCTACCAGATGAAAGTCGGCTTTACTTCTGATTTGTGATGGCATATCTTTTTTACGGATATGATGTTTGGAAGTATTCATGCTTAATACGGTCACTTCGTGTCCAAGCATTGAAAAACCCTTTGTCATGCTCAGACACGCAATCGCTCCTCCGTCGTTTGCAGGCCATGGCACTTTATTCATCAGTTGAAGTATTCGCATCTATCTATTATTCAGGTTTTTGTCGCTTAAATATTTTTAAATTAATCAGTTTTTTGAAGAACATTTGATAACTTTCCATATTCATAACTCCGGAATCTGTTGCCGCTTTATAGGTGAGCCAGATTCCCAAAGGTAAAAAAACAAATGAGGAGAACCACATTCCTTCAGTCATCGACCATGCATCTTCACGCGCAAATTTTTCGCCTGTTATCATCAAAATATAGTAAGCAATAAACATCAGAATCGATACAACCACCGGCATTCCAAGCCCCCCTTTTCGGATGATGGCACCAAGAGGCGCGCCGATAAAGAAGAAGATCAGACAGGCAAAAGAAAGGGTGAATTTTCGATGCCACTCCATGGCATAAGTATTCAAATTTTTCTTCCGGCTATACATTTCATCAAGTTGTTGACTGATCAATTGAGAATTACTTCGGGCACTCCCAATAGCTCTCTGATACATCTCTTCCTTTTGGAAAGTACTCATTGATGCAATAATCCGCTCAACATCCACAATGCTGTCAGGTTTTATTTTTGGATTTACTCTTAGTGAATCATAAGGCAAAGCCAGCCATGACATTTGCCGGTTCACTGCACTGGGGTAATTCAGTGAAGTCATAAACCGAAAAAGCCTTATTTTGTAATCAGCAAACAGCGAATCGCCCTGATTGGTTAACTGACTGATGTTCATCATCCGGGAACCACGGCTAAAAAGTTTCTCATCGGTTCGGTTAAACTCAAAATCGAGCATACTGATATTAATCACTTCTTTCTGAAATGATTCCCGCCGAAAAGGAAACCGATTGCTTGAGCCTTGTTTGCGATCCTTTACATCCGTATAACTTTGACCACTAAATAAGGTGATCGACATAAATTTCTCACCCCCTGTATCTTTAATTTTCCCCGGATCAGCACCAGTACCCGTTGCTAATTTATTACCCTCAATAACTTCCATTTTTCCCGAATCAGCCACGGTCACATTCACATTCCCATCCTTACTCGAATGATTATATATCATTAAATCATACAACATGTTGTTTTCTTTACCTTTACGCTCAACCTTAATGCTGTAGTTAGCCATATCGTTGGAGAAAACCCCTTCTTTAATTACCATTTCTGGTTTTTGCTGTTTGACACTATATAATAAAGAATAAAACTTCAGGTTCGTTTTAGGAAGAATATTGTTTGAAAAGTAAAAGGCGATCGAGGTCAAAATAAGAGTGATAACAAAAAGAGGTCGCATAATCCGAAAAAGAGAAATCCCGGAAGCTTTCATGGCTACCAGTTCGTAATTTTCACCCAGATTTCCAAAAGTCATGATAGAAGCCAGCAACATAGCCAACGGAAATGCAAGAGGCACAAGCCCAAAAGAGGCATACATCAGCAATTCGGCTACAACCTCTCCGTCCAACCCCTTTCCGACCAGGTCATCAATGTATTTCCACAGAAATTGCATCAGGAGGATAAACACACAGATAAAAAAGGTCATAAAAAAAGGACCCAAAAAACTTTTAATAACAAACTTATGCAGTCGCTTCATGCTTTGTGCTTGCGTAGTAATAAAGATTACAAAACTAAGGTATTTTGAAGAATTAAAAAGCAAAACACGAATACCTTCAGCAATTATTTAAAGACCGATCCAGAAATAAAACGGACTTGCCAATAAAAAGTCATAATCTTGAAAAAAAAAAAAGAATGGAACCTGCGTTTCCTATGCTCAAACACAGTAACATTGAAGTGAATCGGAAACAGATGCAATTAAGAAGCAAAATTTCATAAGCAAACCTGTATCTATCCCGGAAGAAAGATATCAGACGACTTCAGGATAAATCTTTTTACAGACTAAACGAGTCAATATTTATCAGTGACGATTCACCTGCCAACACAAGACAGATAACGCACACAATCAGTCGATTAAAAAAAATAACCGGAATTGCGATTACGTCTTTATACAACTTATTTTAAGAGATGAGAAACCTTCAAAAGGATAAAATGATAGAAAAAGATGCTTAGCATCAGAAAAAAAAATCAAGAACCTAGGATTTGTTTCAATTTGCCTATCTGACTATTCCAGAGATCGGAAATTTGTTCTACTTCATCGGCATCGGCAAAATCGACAATAACAAGGGAAACATCATTGGTTAAGTCATCCTGATTAATCACAAACTCGAAATAGGACTCATCTTTATCCAAATCATCGCCAATCCATTCGAAGCGAACCATTTTATTTTCCTTGTGAATCTTTTTTTCTGCTTCCTCGTTGGCACCTTCCCAAATAAATGTGTAATGATTACCTTTTACCCGAACATCATCAGCAAACCATTCAGCAAGTCCAGTAGCGGTACTAAGTCTGGCATACAGTATTTTAGGTGAACAATTTACAATATATTCCAATTGTAATTTAATTTTATCAGCCATATATTCTTTGATTTTCTGCAATATATGTATTTAAACAGTAAAAACAACGCTTGCGTAAATTCAGCGAACATTTTTTTTTGATCTTTTTTGATTTCCTTCGATTAACAATTAAATAAAGTACTATATTTGCAACCTCAAAAAACGGAACTGAAAAGTGATTTGAGGAACATTCAGTAAAACAATGGCGAGGTAGCTCAGCTGGTTAGAGCGCATGATTCATAATCATGAGGTCGCCGGATCATCCCCGGCTCTCGCTACTTGATAATAAAGCAGTTAAGAAAATTTCTTAGCTGCTTTTTTCGTTTGATACATACCAGATTCATACAAATAAGTGATGTTAAATGGTGACTAAAAACAAAAACCGCCCTCAGAAAGAAAGCGGTTTTACAAACCTTTAAGCACTTATAAGAATCAAGCAACTACAACTGCACCAACATAAACACTGTTTGATAAAACAGATTGGTTTGCATTCTGAAATGCAACATAGCAATGTACTTCATCACCGCTAAACGTGGCGGGGACGGTCATAATCTGGCCAACAGCAGACCTTGGGTTTCCACTCGTAACTGTTACTGCCTGGTTTTTTGCTGGATTAAAAACAACCAACAAAACCAGATCGGAGGCGTTTGCATTGTAATCCAGAGAATTGTCTTCCCATGCAAAATCTACCTGACCGGCAACAGTGGACGTCACTGTTGGATTTAATGCTTCCGGAAGAATACCGCGAGAAACCAATGCGCTTGCATAGTCGATGAAATAATCAGGATATACTACTGAAAGTGCATTGCCCAATGTGTAAGACATAGCGCTGTTGAAAGTTGTCATCTTTACAGCATAATTTTTGAACCCCACCCGAATAAACGAGGTAATCGGTTGCAAGAACTTGATTGCAGTACCAAACCGGGCACGTTGGTCCAGCTGTGCTTCTGTTTTTGGATTAGATACACTGGCTGCTATCAATTAGGTCATAATCCAAAACAGGAACGCAGTTTGATTATGAACGGTGTTGAACGTTACCTCCGGCAGCACGCCTCTTATAGGAATTGAATTGGGATTTTGTGTTTTGAAGAGTGGGGATTTTGTTTCCCCGATGCGCCATTTTATTTCAGAATGGCTTTTTTTTATTTATCCGAACTTTTTTTCAGCCTGTTTTTCTGGTTTTCGGTGTAAAACCGGTCATTTTTCGACAGTTTGGGCAATACGATTCCAGCCCCGGTTATTCGGGGCATACTTTAGTTGCGGCTATTTCATGCTTGCCGTTTGCCGAAGCCAGGATTGGCCGTTAGTTTAGGCCCGTCGCGCTGTCGGATGCAGTAGCCTGATTCAATGGTTGCCACTACCAGCATAATACCTTTCCCACAACAAGGGCACTGCTTTGGGTGGTGCCCATAAAGCATCTCGAATGTTTCCATCCAGTTAAGGCCTTTTGCCGGTTTGGCAATGGGCGCAACATCAAACTGCTCCCTTATTTTAGCAATACAGTCCGCTTTGTTTCGCGAAGACAATATGCCGAAATGCCTTATCTTCATAAACCCAACGGGCAGCACATGGCTGATGAAGCGTTGCAGGAAGTCCGTGCCCTTGAGGGGCATCAGCCCAGGTTTCGAGGTCCGGTAGTCTATCCACGAAAAGGTCACCTTTCCATCGGAAAACGCATTGATGCGGTGGTTGCTGATGGCTACCCGGTGCGAGTACCTCCCTATATATTCGACCACGTTGTCGCTCGTTGGGAGTGGTTTCCTGGCATAAACCACCCATTTGGTCCGGTACAAAGGGTGCAGGTACTTCTTTTTGGCAACCATGTATCCCTTGATGGTATTGACCGAAAAATGGTTGACCACCATCCGCTGCCGGAATTTCTCTAACTGGACATCAAATGCCGAATCTTGTTTTTTTCATATCTTTAATTTTTATAGATGATGGGCTAAAGATAACAACAGCTCTGTTGTACAAAACAATGATGCTGCGAAGTCCGCCTCCAAAGGAGGTTTAGTTCAACAGCA
>DASRMB010000067.1:0-6170 GCA_035648135.1 Prolixibacteraceae bacterium | reverse complement strand
ATCAAAATGACAGAAAGAAGAGATTTTATTAAGAAAAGTTTACTGGGAACTGCCGGCATTGCCATTGGTGGAATGGGTTTCAGTTCAAAATCTTATGCTTCAATTATCGGTGCCAATGAACGTATCAACATAGCTGTAATTGGTATCCGTGGTCGTGGCACTTCTCATATCGATGCATGGTGTAAATTGAGAGACAGCCATAATGTGCGATTGACAACCCTTTGTGATACCGACGAACAATTTTTTGAGCCCCGTTCTAAAATGGTGATTGATAAGGGTGGTGAAAAACCATTAACGGAATGGGATATGCAAAAAGTATTGGACGACAAGGAAATACATGCAGTATCCTTTGCCACACCTAACCATTGGCATGCACTAGGGGCAATTTGGGCTTGCCAGGCTGGCAAACATGTTTATGTAGAAAAACCGGCCACACATAATGTTTGGGAAGGCCGGAAAATGATTGAAGCATCGCGTAAATATGATAAACGTATACAAGTTGGTTTTCAAAACCGTTCTGTCACAAATGTTATGGAAGCCATTAAATTCCTGCACGAAGGTGGTATCGGAAAGGTGTATATGGCACGTGGACTGTGCATAAAACCGAGAGATTCATTTGGAATAGCAAAAGATAGTAATCCACCTGCAACACTTCATTATGACCGCTGGCTAGGGCCGGCAACAATGCGCGCGTACAATGAAAAACGAAGCCATTATAACTGGCATTGGTTTTGGGATACAGGTAATGGCGATACAGGAAACCAAGGGCCGCATCAATTTGATATTGCCCGTTGGGGGCTTAATAAAAATGAACACCCAATCTCCATCTATTCTACCGGCGGCGTTTATGGTATCGATCCTGATGAATGTGCACAGGAAACGCCGAATACTCAAAGTTCGGTATTTAAATACGAGGATGGAACAATGCTTGAATTTGAAACCAGGGGCAGATATTCAAATGGCGAATCAAGCCTGGATACCAAGATTGGAAACATCTTTTACGGTACGGATGGATACCTTGAAATTGATGGTGGAACATGGAAAGCATTCCGTAAAAGTGAGAAAGTACCTTTTGCAGGTTCAAAAACAAAAGCCGGAAGCAATGAAGATGTTTCACTCACAGGGGGAAGTGATACAGCACATTTTTCGAACTTTATTGACGCCATACGTTCCGGGAATAATGGAGACTTACATTGTGACATTAACGAAGGCTTTTTTTCATCAGTACTTCCTTTAATGGCCAATATTTCCTATCGCCTTGGGCGTGAATTGAAGTTTATGGGTGCGGATATGGATAGAGAAATGGTAGTCAATGATTCTGAAGCAAATGCTATGTTAACACGAATATACCGCCCTCCTTATGTTGTCCCTGATGAAGTATAACGCAAAGCGATATTTACAAGTTAATTATTTTTAAAAATCTGATAAATTAAAAAAACATGAAAACACTATCAATATCAATTGTTATATTAGTTTTTATTCTCTCTTCCGCCTGCAACTTTAAATCCAAAAAGCAAGCTCAAACAGATCAAGGGACAAAGGTGACTTTTGTTGAAAATGACTCTGATAAGAAAATCGATGTACTGATAGGCGGGAAGATTTTAACTTCGTATCGATGGCCGGATAATGTATGTAAACCTATATTATATCCGATTTTCACATCAGCAGGTACTGAAATTACACGTGGATATCCGATCAAACCAAAGACTGGAGAACGGGCTGACCATCCTCATCAGATTGGGATGTGGTTAACCTACGGAAATGTTAACGGTAATGATTTCTGGGGAAATGGCTCCCAGGGATTAGGAACCAGGAATGCTAATGGCGGGGTAATAAAACACCTTAAATTTGATAAAATATCAGAAGGAACAGGTGAAGGAGTACTGGTTGCTTCCGAAAGTTGGGTTGATACATCAGGTAAAGAACTGCTAAAAGAGCATACTGAATATCATTTTATAGCTGAAGGTTTAGTCCGTATTATTGATCGGATTACAACATTAGCGGCCACGGGAGAAACCGTATTGTTTAAAGATACAAAAGAAGGTAGTTTTGGCATTCGTGTTGCACGTCAACTTGAATTACCTTCCAGTGAAGATGTTACTCTTACAGATGCTCAAGGTAATCCTACTACAGTAAAAGCATTGTCAAATGAAGGAGTAACAGGCAACTACAGAAGTAGTGAGGGAGTTATGGGTGAGGCCGTTTGGAGTACCCGTGCAAAATGGATGGATCTGTATGGAAGTATCGGTGATGAAGAAATCTCTTTGGTTATTTGTGACCACCCCAAGAACCTAAGCTATCCAACTTATTGGCATGCTCGAGGCTATGGATTATTTGCAGCCAATCCATTTGGAGCGAAGGATTTCACAAAAGGGAAAGACGAATTGAACTATACTATTCCTGCCGGTAAATCCTTAACCTTGAGATACCGGATCATTATTAGTTCCGGTGTCCATTTAACTGATGCTGAAATTAATGGTTATGCAGATGATTTCGCAAGTAAGTATTAATGTTTTTCAAAATCTATCCTACTTAATTGGTATAAGCAAATTATTTAAAATTAATACTTATTAACTATTTCAAAAAGATAATCAAATGACAGAAAGAAGAGATTTTATCAGGAAAAGTATAATAGGAACTGCCGGAATAGCCGTTGGCAGTATGGGATTCAGCTGTAAATTTTCTACTTCAACTCCAACTGTCGATGTCAAGTCACTGAAGGATTGGCATACTGACCCGGAGTGGAATAAGATAAAATATGGTGACTGGGGTGGACCCGGAGTCTCAGCCGAACCTGGCCCTATGGATGCTATTCGGGTTAAGGATTATGCACCCAGGTCCTCAGTGGTATCCCGGGAAACCCATGTGCCCAAGGCCAAATATCCAGTCATCGATTGTCATGTACACGTAGTGGCCAAGACTCCTGAGGAGGTAGCTGATTGGGTCAGGACCATGGATGAGGTTGGCATGGAAAAATCGATAGTTCTGACAGGAGAGACTGGTGCTGCATTTGACGCTCTCGTGGATTCGTTACCTAAAGCCTATCCCGGACGGTTTTTGCTTTACTGCGGCTTGGACAGGACAGATATCGACAAATCTGATTATTCCGATAGGGCTGTTGCAGAGTTGGTAAGGTGTCATAATAATGGAGCACGCGGAGTTGGAGAGCTTTCAGACAAGGGTTTTGGGTTCACAGAGGACGCACTGCCACGCGACAAGAGGCTCCATCCGGACGATCCACGTTTGGACGCATTTTGGGAAAAATGTGCAGAGTTAAAGATGCCGGTGAATCTTCATGTTGCTGACCATCCCTCATGCTGGACCCCGCTGGATGTTTATCAGGAGCGTACACCTGACTACCAGCATTTCAATCAGTACGGAAAGGATGTCCCCTCCTATGATGAACTGATAACCATTAGAAACCGAACACTTGAGAGCCATCCGAAGACGATTTTTATCGCATGTCATCTTGGTAATCAGGGCAATGATCTGGAAAAGTTGAGCCTGGCTATGGATAGATACCCCAACCTCTGCCTTGACACCTCTGCACGAGACTACGAATTGGGGCGGACACCCAGAGCTTCTGCAAAGTTTCTCACAAAATACCAGAACAGGATTTTATTTGGAACCGACCAGAGTCGGGAGAAGAGTATGTATCAGATTCATTGGAGGCTGTTTGAGACCGATGACGAATACATAGTCGGCAGAGTATGGTGGCGGTATTATGGTCTCGAGCTACCCGGACCAGTGTTAGAATCACTTTATCGGGGTACTGCCATGAAGATCTTTAATATTTGAGAAGCTTAAGAATTTGCTGAGGCTGCTCGGGACTGCATATGAAGATGAGTCTCATTTATGAATAGGCGATACTTTATTCTGGCGTTAGCGGCCCATTTCTGATATGGATCAGAAGAAGCAGGGGAAACGCGTTGAATTAATCCTGTTTATCATTGAAGGCAGAAATATAGTTATTCAGAAAACGATTATGGCAATGAAGTATTTTCAAAATAGTTAAATACGCACATTAAATAAACAAGAAAACATGATGGATCTAAATCCAAAAATTGGCAATTATCGCTATAGGATTCTGGCACTGGTATTTATGGCCACTACGATTAATTATTTCGATCGCAGTATTGTTGCAGTAATGGCTCCAACCTTACAAAAACTTTTCGACTGGTCAAATAAAGACTATGCAGCCATTATGGTGTCCTTCAAAATTGCTTATGGAATAGGATTACTGTTCATGGGGAGTATTATTGACAGGCTTGGTACTAAAATGGGATATACTATTTCAATTGCGATATGGAGTATATTCGGGATGTTGCATGCGGTGGTAACTGCAGCATATAGTTTAATTGGATTTATTGTGGCGCGATTCGGGCTGGGAATTGGTGAAGCGGGAAATTTTCCTGCAGCAATTAAAACTGTGGCTGAGTGGTTCCCCAAAAAGGATCGGGCTTTTGCAACTGGTATTTTTGATGCATCAACCAGCGTTGGGGCAATTTTAGCTCCATTCCTTGTTGGAGCAGTTGTTTCCACCAATGGAGATAACTGGCAAATTCCATTTCTTTTTACAGGAGTTCTTAGTTCCTTATGGGTCTTTTTATGGCTGAAAACATATAAAAAACCTGAAGTACATCCAAAATTATCAATAGAGGAGTTGACTTATATTAACAGTGATTCTGAAGAAGAGACAACAGAAAAAATACCTTGGTTAAAACTACTACCCAAGAAAGAGACATGGGCTTTCTCTTTAACAACTGTCACTGACGGTGTTTGGTGGTTTTATCTTTTCTGGGGTGCAAAATTCCTTGGGGAACAGTTTGGTGTCGACATTAATAATATAGGACTTCCTTTCCTTATTATTTTTATCATGGCCGATGCCGGAAGCCTATTTGGGGGATATGCTTCCGGGGCCTTAATAAAAAAAGGGTGGTCAATAAACAAGTCCAGAAAAATAACAATGTTGGTTTGTGCCATTATTATTCTACCTGTAAGCTTAGTGCCTGTCATTGCAAACAAATGGATTGCCGTTTTTTTAATTGGTCTTGCTGCTGCAGGCCATCAATCGTGGTCGATTAATAGCTACACGCTGGTTCCAGATGTTTTCCCCAAAAAAGCAATTGCATCTGTGATAGGAATAGGCAAAATGGTTGGGGTAGCGATCGCGATAATTGCTGATGTTGCCTTGGGAGCAGTATTGGATACCGCCGGTAATTCAGGTTATTTTTGGGCATTTATGATCGCAGGTTTCTCTTATATCCTCATATTGGGATTTGTACACATTTTAATGCCAAAGATGACTCCTCTAGATGATAACTTGAATTATATACGCCCCAAATAAGCATTGACTTTTTTCAAAATTTCAAATAATTCAAAACAAATAGATATTACATTAATTTAATAAATCACACAAAATAAAATTTCACACAAATGAAAAACATGGAGATTGTAATTTCAGAAAACAAACTTGTTCTTGGTAAAATAGCTGCCAAAAAGGGAGCTGAATTAATTCGTAATGCTATCCTCAACAATGGAAAAGCAAATATCATCGTTGCAACCGGTGCTTCGCAGTTTGAAATGCTTAACGAATTGGTGAAGGAAGACATTAATTGGAAGGCAGTTAGAGCCTTTCATTTGGATGAATACATTGGAATATCTGAAATGCACCCGGCATCCTTTCGCAAATATCTCAAAGAACGATTTGTAGATATAGTTTCACCTATGGAATTTAACTATGTCAATGGAGGTAATGAGCCTTATGAAGAATGTGTCCGTTTGGGGAAGCTTATAAGCAAACAGCCTATTGATGTTGCTTTTGTGGGTATTGGTGAAAACAGCCATTTAGCTTTTAACGATCCACCGGCAGATTTCGAAACAGAAGAAGCCTATATTGTAGTAACTCTGAATGACGCCTGTCGACGTCAGCAGTTGGGTGAAGGTTGGTTTCCTACGGTTAACGATGTTCCCGAAAAGGCGATCAGTATGTCAATAAAACAGATCATGAAATCGAAAGCCATTATATGTTGTGTTCCTGATTTACGTAAGGCAGATGCTGTTAAAAAAACTGTTGAAGGTTCAATTTCTCCGACCATTCCAGCATCGATCATGCGAAACCATGAGGCAGTGTGGCTTTATCTGGATAAAGATTCAGCCTCAATGTTATC
>DASRMB010000066.1:0-29644 GCA_035648135.1 Prolixibacteraceae bacterium | reverse complement strand
ATCAAATCCAAAAAGAACCGGATCGATTTGCATTTCTGAAGTTATAATTTCTTCAACAGGGCAGCCTTTGTTTTCTTTCGGTCCGGCAACTGTAGGGCAATCGTCTTCTTCGTTAATTACACCGTCATTGTCAGTATCAAACGGACATCCGCTGGCGTCCACTTTATATCCTTTTGGAGTGTTCGGACATTTGTCATCTTTATCAGTTACACCATCGCCATCAGCATCCGGGCAGCCTTTCAAACTGGCTAATCCTGCGATTTCCGGACATGCATCATCTTTATCGGCAATGCCGTCTTTATCCGTGTCCGGACAACCTTTGGTGGAAGTTAATCCAGCTTCGGTAGGACAGTCGTCCATGTAGTCAGCAACACCATCGCCGTCGGTATCAACCGGACAGCCATCTTTGTCAACTGCAACTCCGGTAGGTGTATTCGGACATTTGTCTTTTCTGTCTGAAACACCGTCCATGTCGGTATCTTTGGTTTTTCCGAAAGCAGTTTCAAGACCAAATGTCGTTTTCCAGTAGCTTTCGCGTTCAGTAACTCCTGCAACAGTTGTTTCAAGACCGTGAATATAACCTGCTTCCATATAAAAAGCAGTCCTTGGACTCACATACAATTTGCCTCCAAGCCCCAAATCAAAGTTTACAATCGATTTATTAGCTTCGCCCAAAGAACCAGTCCCTGTATTTACAGACAAAACACCAGGTCCACCATAAATATATGGACGGAAATTCTTGCTTTCGTCAGATAGTTTGTACCTCAGGTTTAGTAATCCATTGGCAAAATTTAAATCATTATTAGCATTAGATCTGAACATCCCAAGATCACCTTGAAATACAAGATCGAATTTAGGACTAAGATATCTGCTAAGGAAATAACCTTCGGGCATTAATCCAATGCCACCATTGTTTAGTGTGCCATATGCGCCGAGCGCTGCTCCGATACCCCATTTTTTATCGGAAGTCTGAGCATTAATACTTGCAGAAAAGGCTACAATTAATAAAAGGAAAAGTGTTTTTTTCATAATAATCAGATTAGGTGAATGTATTTTGTATCATGTTGTTCAACTGTGATTATATAAACAGATAAGATTATGAAGCTAATATAGATAAAATGTTTTTTTTAAATCCCTGCCGACAAGACAGGGATTTTCCATTATGAATGAATTATTTCATCTTATATATTTCAAATTCAACGCGGCGGTTAAGTTTGCGTCCTTCGGCAGTATTGTTTGAAGCCATAGGTTTGGATTCGCCTAAAGCTTTTTGTTTAATAATCCGGTCTTCCGAAATTCCCTTTGAAATCAGGTAATCCATTACTGACTGAATCCGCTTCTGAGCTAGTTTTAGATTATATTCGCTGGGCCCCAGGTTGTCGGTATATCCAAAAAGGTTCACATGAAATTCGGTATCCGTATTTAATGTTTCAATTAGTTTTTCGATTTTCCCTTTTGAGTAATCAGTAAGTTTACTTTTATCAAAGGCAAAATGAACAGGATCGACACTTATATTTTGCAGAATAACCTGATCCAGTGTTACTTCTTTTGACTTGACAACTTCGATTACAGGGCAACCTTTGTTGTCTTTTGGTCCGGCAACTGTTGGACAATCGTCTTCTTCATCAATTACGCCATCTTTGTCGGTATCGAACGGACATCCGCTGGCGTCCACTTTATAACCTTTGGGGGTATTCGGACAAATGTCATCATTATCGGTGATCCCATCACCATCAGAATCCGGGCAACCTTTCAAACTGGCTAATCCGGCAACATCCGGGCATGCGTCATCTTTATCGGCAATGCCGTCTTTGTCCTTGTCCGGACAACCTTTCAATGAAGTTAATCCGGCAACAGTAGGGCAGTCATCAATGTAATCAGCAACTCCATCACCGTCGGTATCAATCGGACAGCCATCTTTGTCTACTGCAACTCCGTCAGGAGTATTTGGACATTTGTCTTTTTTGTCTGAAACACCGTCCATGTCGGAATCTTTGGTTTTTCCGAAAGCAGTTTCAATACCAATTGTCGTTTTCCAGTAGCTTTCGCGTTCGGTAACTCCTGCAATAGTTGTTTCAAGACCGTGAATATAACCTGCTTCCACATAGAGAGCCGTAGCTGGACTTACATACAATTTGCTTCCGAAACCTAAATCGAAGTTTACAATTGTTTTATTGGCTTCACCTAAATCGCTAGTTCCGGTATTTACAGATAAAACACCAGGTCCACCATAAATATATGGACGGAAATTCTGGCTCTCGTCAGAGAGTTTAAGCCTCAGGTTTAGTAAGCCATTGGCCAGATTGACATCATTATTTGCATTCGACCTGAAAAGTCCAAGGTCACCTTGGAATACAAGATCAAATCGTGGACTCAGATACCTGCTAAGAAAATATCCTTCGGGCATTAAACCAATGCCACCGTTATTTATTGTACCATATCCGCCAAGTGCTGCACCAATTCCCCATTTTTTATCGGAGGTCTGAGCATTTACACTTGCTGTAAATGCCAGAATCAATGAAAATAAAAGTACTTTTCTCATCTTTTTTTGATTTTTTGTTTGTTAAAAATAGGTAAAACTGTTTATCTTATTTTTCGTCATACGAAAAATTATTGATTTGGTAATATTTGTTTAAAAAATGCTGTAAGGATAATTTAAATTCATTTCTCAAATCTCGTATTTAACTGTTATGTTGATAATTGTAAATTATCATTCATTTATCTGATACGATTTGTTTTGATATTTGTTTTGTCGCCTAAACAAATATAGAGGCTTAATCCGGCTACTGCAAAGTCTCTTTTCCCTTTAATAATTTTGTTAAATGTTTCATTATACAAATGTGGGAAACTTAGTGATTTAAATTGTTACATAACTTTTTCAAAAAGTTACATCATTCACAGATGGTCTATCTTGAGTTATTTTGATGAATGAGGTGAAAACTATTCTTAAATAGTATTTTTACAAAAAAAAACAGACTTTGTACGCAATAATTGATATCGAAACCACAGGACAGTCAGCTGCTAAAGGTAAAATTACCGAGGTTGCCATTTATATCTATGATGGCTTTGAGATAACAGATTCATTTTCAAGTCTGATTAATCCAGAATGCTACATTTCAGGATTCATTACCAGCCTGACCGGAATTGATAATGAGATGGTGAGAACTGCACCTAAATTTCACGAAGTAGCCCGAAGAATTGTAGAAATAACCCAGGATAAGGTATTTGTTGCGCACAATGTGAGTTTTGACTATAAATTTATTCAGGAGGAATTTAAACGCCTGGGTTACGATTATCAGCGGAAAACCATGTGTACGGTGCGGATGGGAAGGAAATTTTTACCGGGTCATAAATCCTATTCATTGGGGAAGTTGTGCAATGAACTAGGATTCGAGGTTAACGGCCGGCATCGGGCTTCCGGAGATGCACTTGCTACCGTTAAACTATTTGAAATTATACTGGCCCGGAAAGCTCTGAAAGAGAGTAAGCAGTCTCCTTATCAATTGCGATTATTTTAAATAAAAAAAACCGCATGTTCGATGCGGTTTTTTTGTCTTATACTTCTGTTTCTTTTTCTTCTTCTGTTTCGACCAGCAAATTGAGGTCACTGAGTAGTTGATACCATTGAAAAATCTTTTTCATGTCAGACACATAAACCCGATCTTTGTCATATTCAGGCAAAATTTCTTCAAAAAGAGATTTTATCTCATTTGATGCTAATTTTGGCGAAATCGGTTTTCCACTTTCCTGCATTTTTTTGAAAAGTTCCTTCAACTGAATTTCTCCTGTAGCAGTAAATACTGAAATGTCAGTAAGAGTACTGATTTTGGAAGTTGAATAGGCAGGAATGCGTTTTCCCGTTAGCAAAGATTCAACAATGATGCTGTTTTTCGCTTCGGTCACCATTTTAAATAATCCTGGCTGACCACTTATCGATAATATTCCTTTTAACATACGATTTAAATTATTTCAGTCGACGAAGATAATATTTTCCCTGAAGTAAAAAAAAACTCCCGAATTTACCGGGAGCCTTTTTTTATTTGAATCTGATCTGATGACTGATCCCAAAACTAATCCAACGGCCAGGTTGTTCAACCGTATCGTAATCGTAATATGCCTTGTCGAAAAGGTTGGCTGCCATAGCATAAATTTCGGTTGAGGGTGTTTCCCACATGATACGGGCGTTGACTGTCCAGAATGGGCTGAATGAATCGGTCGCAGTGCGCAACCCGTTTCTGTCCTGATAGCTAACCCTCCATGAACCTTTTAATTTCTTCCATATTTTATGATTGATTTCCAGGTCGAGTTTATGTTTTAGGTTATCAAGTATATAATAGGAAAACAGATCGTTTTGTCCTTTGTCGAGCTTGCAATATGAATAATTGACTCCAAGTTTGGTCAGGAAAATAGGCTTATTCCAAATCTTTTCAGGAAAAATATTTCCGCTGAATTCAATTCCTGTTGTATTTATATTGGTCAGGTTTTGCGTTTGCCATTTGTCTGTGTCGTTTGTACGTACCCAGTCAATCAAGTCTTTACCTTTCCTGAAGTATGTTTCGGCGTGACCTGAAAATCCGGGGAAGTTAAGTTTTACACCACCTTCATAATTAACCGATTTTTCAGGTTTTAAGTCCGGATTACCGATGTTGGTTGGCCCGTTGTAAAACAAATCGGTAAAAGTTGGCATCCTTAAACTGGTACTGAACGAACCATAAATTTTCACATGATTGGAAAGTGCATAGGATGCATCGAGCCCCGGATAAATGTTCCATCCAAAATCAAGATCCGAAATCCAGTTGGTCATTGCACCGGCTGACACTGTAAGTTTTTTCAGGTAAACCGAATGTTCTGCAAAATAGGAAATGGTGGTGCGTGAATAGGATTTGGTAAAGAATTGACCCGATTCACCCGGAACTGCAATGGGAGTCGTCAGTGCTTCACCCAGAACATTACTCCATACATTTTCGGTCCTGATTTCAGCTCCAAATGCTGTTTTTCCAAAACGAGACGCAAACCAGGCATTCAGATTACTTCCGAATACATCGGTTAAATGGTAATTGTGACCTTTGTACCAGCTGGGCCAGGTGGTGGCATCACTTCTGAAAAGTTCAAACCGATCCTGGTTGCGGCGCCAGTATATGGAAGGAGTCAGGTGTATTTTTGTACCCGACTGAAATTTAAGCGATGCAAAAGTGGTTTTGGTTTCTTCGTACTGATTAGGGTAGGTTGCCGAGTAAAAGCTGTTTGCACCAAATGCTTTATTGGTACGGCCAATCTGAAAATCAAGTTTCCCTGGTTTAGTCTTTAGTTCGGTTTGGTAAAAGGCATTCCAGGTCTTGAAGTCGGTGTTGTCGATGTAGCCGTCAGACGACATGCGGTTAAACGCAATGAACTGATTCCATGCTCCGGTGTTTAGATTTCCGGAAACATTGACATCGGCCAGTTTGTGCTGTCCGCCTGAAACATCAAGTTTTACGCTGGTTTCGCCATCCGGGCTGGTGATAATGTTAATGGCACCCGAAAATGCATTGGGCCCAAAAACTCTGGCAGCAGGGCCTTCGAGGATTTCAATACGCTGGATGTTTTTAAGGCTGACCGGAAGGTTGAGGGCATGATGGCCGGTCTGGGGATCTGAAATGCTGATGCCATTTAGAAGGATGAGGGTTTGTTCGGAGGAACCTCCCCTGACCGAAATGTCGGCCTGAACTCCATGAACACCGCGCTGTCGGACATCTACACTCAGCGCATATTCAAGCAGTTCCTGAATACTTTGGACGGGGGCCGCCTCAATTTCTTCTCTGCTGATCACGGATACAATCCGCGCCACCTGCGAGAAAGCAACAGGTGCTCTTTGGGCGCTGACCTCGACTTCGTCAAGATTGTACTCCATGCTTACTTTCGTACTGTCGGCCTGTGCAAAAACATATTCAGGTTTAGCTACTGTGGTATAAACAGCCAAAAGTACACCGATGCGTACTGGCTGTTTCAGAGCATTAAACATTGAATAAGCTTTTCGTCCCCAACGGTTGAAAGTAAACACTTCAGCCCGGTTAATGGATTTGATAACTTTTTTCATTTAGAATTATTAAAAATTGAAGGGGGCAAAAATAACAATAATTTGGGAATAGGGAGAGTTCGAAAAATTAACATCTAATTTATGAAAATGGTTAACCAATAGATGAAAGTTTTTGTTTTTTTTTAGGCGAAAATATTTGTTTAAGAACATGTTGTAAAGTAAGAACAAACTTATGAAAACCTTCGTATTTTAGACAAGTGAAATACTTTCTGTACTGATATAAATATTCTTTATCAGCTATCAAAAATATCGAAGAATAAAAGAGTTGTAAATCCTTTTTTTGAATGATTGAATACATATATTTGTCACAACATTAACACTTAAATATCGAACGCCATGACACAGCTTCAATTTAACACAGCTCTTTTAGGACTACAGGACAAGTTGTTGTATTACGCACTAAGTCTGACTTCAGACCAGGAAAAGGCGCAGGATCTTCTTCAGGAAACTTTTCTGAAGGCACTCATATATAGAGATAAATTTACGCAAAACACCAATTTCAAAGCTTGGATTTACACGATCATGAAAAACACTTTTATTAATAACTACCGCCGGAATGTAAAAACAAAAAACACTTTCGACGGGGCCAATAATGATTTTCATTTGAAATTTCAGAAAGATAAAAGTTATCCTTCTCCCGAATCGATCTATAGCTCGAAAGAAATTATCAAATGTATTAATGCTCTTGATAGTGAATACAAGGTTCCGTTCAATATGTTTCTGGATGGTTTTAAATACAAGGAAATTGCTGAAGAACTTAGTTTGCCCCTTGGAACAGTAAAAAGCAGAATCTTTTTTACCAGAAAAAAGCTGGAAAAGTCTTTAAAAGATTACGCTTATTAATTAGAATTCTTTTTATTCGCATAATAAGTTGATTTTACGGGTAAAATGATCCACGTTAGTGGATCATTTTTTTTTGCCTTTCAATGGCTTATCTTTGAAAAAAAATCAGATTGTTATGAAGAAAAAAATTGCTGTTCATTTGGCTAATGGGTTTGAAGAAATTGAAGCTGTTAGCATCATTGATGTTTTACGTCGGGCTGAGCTTGATGTTGTCGTGGTTTCAGTAACCGGGGAAAAGGAGGTTTCGGGAGCTCATCAGCTCAGCGTAATGGCCGATACTCTTTTTGAACAGGTGAATTACGATGAAATCTACATGATTGTTTTGCCGGGTGGAATGCCGGGAGCCGCCAATCTGGACGCACATGCAAGTTTGAAAATACAGATCAAACAATTTAATGCAGAAAACAAACCGTTAGCTGCTATTTGTGCTGCTCCCCTGGTTTATGGCAATTTGGGTATTCTGAAGGGAAAACAGGTCGTTTGTTATCCTGGGTTCGAACATTTCCTGAAAGGGGCTGAAGTTCTTTCTGTACCGGTTGTTGAATCGGAAAATGTGATTACCGGAAGGGGCCCAGCCGCAGCGATTCAATTTGCCCTGAAAATTGTTGAGAAAGCTGCTTCTGTAGCGAAAGCGGAACTGGTCGCCAAACAAATGTTGGTGGAATAAAAGGCCATTTAACCAGTATTTATTCTCCTGTCAATGGTGAATTGGTGGAAATTATTGTATCTGTTTTTATTGTGGTATTTTAACTTTAGCCTTTTCTTAATTTGACTAGCTGGGCATTTGTTTTTTAGGTAATCGCTTTGGCTGGAATAGTGAAAATGAATGAACTTCCTTTTCCCAAGGTGCTTTCGGCCCAGATTTCACCATTGTTTTTATCCACAAATTCCTTACAAAGGATGAGTCCGAGTCCGGAGCCATCTTCATCGTTTGTTCCCTTGCGTTTTACTTTTGAATCGATCCGGAATAAATTAGGAATATCTTCCTCCGAAATGCCAACTCCGGAATCATTTATACTTATGCTGATTTGATCTGCATCTTGTTTTGCGCTAATTTCGATCATTCCGTTTTCCGGAGTGAATTTAATGGCATTGTTAATGAGGTTCCGGAGTACTGTCTCAATCATCAATGGATCAGCAAATAAAATCAGATTGTCTTTGTAGTCGGATTGGATACTGATATTTTTTTGTTCGGCCAGTGAACGTAAAACGCTCAACGAATTTTCAAATACCTGCTTAAATTCAATTTCTAAAGGGGTGAATTTCAATCTTCCCGTTTGGGACCTTGACCATTCAAGCAGGTTTTGCAGTAACCTGAAAATATTATTGGTCGACTGATGGATGTCGCCGGCAAATTTACGGCGTTCTTCTTCAGTGAAACGGTCATAATCTTTGCTTAGCAACCAGGAATATCCCATTACAGTGTGAAACGGATTTTTTAAATCGTGTGCAATAATGGAGAAAAATTTGTTTTTTGATGCGTTTAATATCTGTAATTCATGCTCACTTTGCTCAATCTTTTTATTCTTTTCTTCGAGTAATTGATTCGATTTTATTTTATCGAAATATTTAATCAGAACAAAGAACATAAAAATGAGTAGGAGCGTGGCGGTAAAAAAACCAAGAAACTTGAGTTGTTTGTTTTTTCGGAGCTGTACATTCATCAATTCCTGCTTGGCATTCAATCGGATGATTTCATTTTCCTTCTTTTCAGTTTCGTACTGTTTCTCGAGATTTACAAGCTGCTCGTATTTGTCTCTCTTATCCAGGCTGTCTGAATATTGAGCATACAGCACATAGTATTCTAATGCAGTTTTATAGTTGCCCATATTTTCGTAGGTCTCAGATAAACCCAGGCAATTTGTTTTCTTTAATTCAAAGCCCCGGTTAAAAAGATCTGTCAATCGCAGACTTTCACGATAAGCTTCAATTGCATCTTTATATTTCCCTTGTTTACTGTAAACGGATCCAATTCCTTGCCGGATTTCAGCTTCGTAATAATTCCACCCCAATTCCTGAAATTTAGTCCAGGCCTGATTGAAAGAATCAATCGCTTTATTTAAACTGTCAGGATAAATTGGATAAATGGCCGCAATATTGGCAAGAGCGATAGCCTCGTAGCCAGTTTTGTTTATTTCCTTAAACAGGTGCAATGCTTTTGAAAAGTTGACAAGAGCCGAGTCTGTTTCGTTCAGGTTTGAAAATGCTTCTCCCAGTCCGTTGTAATCAACAGCGGTGCTTACCGAATCTTTAATTAATATATTAATAACCAGTGCCTTGCGGAAATAGGCAATAGCCTCCTTGTGGTTGTTCATCCGTGCATGTGCCAATGCGATATTCGCGGTTATTTCAGCGGTATAATCCGGGTCGTTCTCCGATAACTTCAGTGCTTTGAAAAATTGAACTATCGCTTTTTCTCCCTGAAACATATTGTGGTAGCATAATCCAACGGAACTGTAACAGTTGATTAAATTGAATGTGTCTTTAAGCTGTTCATATATGGGTATGGCCTGCTCATAATAGGGAATAGCTCCAGCGAAGTCTCTGGCATAAAACCCAGTTTCTCCCAAATAATAAATTGCTTTGGCCTGTTCCGGAATCAGATTATTTTTAATCGCCAGTTTGTTGGCCTTCCGGGAGTATAAATTGCTTTTTGCCGTATCATTTCTTGATTCAAAAGATAATTCAAGATATAATCCTGGTTTTAGCACTTCGCTTGCTTTTTCGCTTAGTCGCAGTAAACTATCAATGCTTGACTGGGCTGATGCGGCAAAAACAAAAAAAAGTATTCCAAGAAATAACCAAAGCTTTTTCATAGTCAGAATGTCGTTCACAAATATGTTCAATTTTTGGTTGTTATGAATAATGCATTCAATACTTTATTCGGTCTTCTGTTTTTACTCGGTCTTCTGTTTTTACTGGATTGTTCGTTAAACAATCAGCATATTCCCGATTGGAATAATAGGTTCACCCTTGTATCGCATCATCAGGTTTGTCAGAGCGAGCGTATCTTTTTCGCAGTAGTGAATGATTCGGTCAAGATCTCCTTCTTTATAATAGACACTGGCCACCTGACTTCCGTCAATGTCGTCTTTAGGTGTTGGTATATCGAAAACGGCACAAAGCAAATCGAGGGAGGTGTAATTTTTATAGTCTCCAAACTTCCACATTTGTAAGGTATCCAACAGCCGGTCTTTTATTTCCCAGGGTTTGGCTCCTGAAATATCCAGAATTCTGGGAAGCCGAAGTCCGTTGATTAGAGTTCGTCGGGCAATATAAGGATAGTCGAATTCCAGTCCGTTGTGAGCGCAAAGCTTTTTGCCGGGATTTGCTGTGAATTTTTCGAGCATATCGTTGAACTCCAGTAACAACTTCTTTTCATCAACATCATGAAACGACTTTACCCTGTAGAACCGTTCTCCGTTTTTCTGAATAATAACTCCTGCTGAAATGCAAATGATTCTTCCGAATTCGGCATAAATTCCGGCCCTTTCATACACATCGGCTGCCAGTTGATTTTCATCCCTGAAATAACTTGATTTCTTTTCCCATAATTTCTGGAAATGTTCCGGTAGTTCACCGAATTCTGCTTTTTGAGGTGCAGTTTCGATATCGAGAAACAGAATGTCTTCGGATGAAAGTGAATTGTACATTTATTTGAGGTTTTGCTGGATGTAATTGGTTAAGATATTAATAGCAACCAGATTGTTGCCACCTTCAGGAACAATGATGTCGGCAAACTGTTTGGTCGGTTCTATAAATTGAATATGACTTGGCCTGACTGTTTTGGCATAGCGATCGAGAACCATCTGTACATTTCTTCCCCGTTCGATGATATCACGTTGAATGACACGCGACAGGCGAACATCAGATTCGCAGTCGACATAGACTTTAATTTCCATTTGTTCGCGGAGGATGGCCGGAAAAAGCACAAGTATTCCTTCAATTATAACAACTGATTTGGGCTGAATTTCACGGGTTTCATCTGAGCGGGTACAGGTGAGATACGAATAAATGGGTTCAGGTACAGGTTTTCCTGCCTTCAGCATTTTGATATGTTCCACCAGTAATTCAAATTCGATCGATGCCGGATGATCGTAGTTAATCTTCTGCCGTTCTTCCATCGGCAAATGACTGTTGTCCCTGTAATACGAATCCTGGGAAATCACAGCTACTTCGCCTGCCGGAAGCTTTTTGATAATCTTATTCACAACAGTTGTTTTGCCTGATCCGGTTCCCCCGGCAATACCGATTACGAGCATAGCTATGTTTTTGTTCAAAGATAATGAAGAGCATGGTATTCACAACAATCAAAATGATGCGTTGTGAAACACAGTATAGAAAATGTTAACTTTGCCATGGAAAAATATTTAAATATCCTTGTTATGATTAACCATGTCGTGCTGTTTAAACTGAAGAAATACTCTTCGGAAAGTATAAAGCAAGATCAGATCAGCACTATTGAAGACGCCCTTCTTGGTCTTTCCGATAAAATTGATGAATTGAAATATATTGAAGTAGGTGTTAATTACGAATTGACAACAAAAGCATATGATATTTGTCTGATTACACATTTCGAAACAGTCGACGAACTTGATGCATACCGTATTCATCCGGAACATCTTAAGGTTGGTGAACTGATTGGACTTCACGCTGTTGAAAGAGCTGCTGTAGATTTCGAATTTTAACCGGATACGGTTTCTGTAAATCTGAATTTTTAAACTTAATTATTCCTTAACGCATGGCAGGATTGTATCCACTGAAATTTACTCCCATTTACAAAGATAAAATCTGGGGTGGAAATAAAATTAAATCGGTTCTGAACAAAGATTTCGGAAATCTGCCTAATTGCGGCGAAAGCTGGGAACTCTCTGGAGTTGAAGGCAATCTATCCGTGGTTTCGAACGGATTTCTGGCCGGGAATACACTCGAAGAACTGATTGAAATTTACATGGGTGATCTGGTCGGAGATCAGTTATTCGAAACTTATGGAATTGAGTTTCCGCTTCTGATTAAATTCATTGATGCCAGTGATGATCTTTCCATTCAGGTCCATCCTGATGACAAGATGTCGAAGGAACGACACAATGCTTTCGGCAAAACCGAGATGTGGTATGTGATGCAGGCTGATTCAGGATCGAAACTTCAGTCGGGATTTAACCAGCAGGTTGATCAGGAAAAATACCTTGAAAAACTCGAAAAAGTTGAACTGACTGACATCCTTAATTTTGAGGAAGTGACTGAAGGTGATGTGTTTTTTATTCCCGCGGGACGTGTTCATGCGATTGGAAAAGGAATTTTGCTGGCCGAGATTCAGCAGACTTCGGATGTTACTTACCGGATATACGATTACGACCGCCGCGACGATCAGGGCAATCCACGCGAATTGCATACCGATCTGGCTTTGGATGCCATCGACTATACGTTTTATCCTGAATATAAAACCAAATACGAACAGAAATACAACGAGTCGGTTGAGTTGGCGGATTGCAAGTATTTTACGACTAATTTGCTGGAACTGAACCAGCCGATAGAAAAAGATTATCATGATGTTGACTCATTTGTCATATACATTTGTCTGGAAGGCGAAATGCAAATCGAAACCGAATCAGGTACTGAAACAGTTCAGAAAGGTGAAACCATTCTGATTCCGGCTGCAATCGAGAATGTTCAGCTGAAACCTTCGTCAGCAAATGTTAAACTGCTCGAAGTATACATCGGTTAAGGATGTCAGTAATGACTTGAAACTTGAAATTATTCCAATGATCAAACAGGCAACATTTTTAATCAGTAATACCGATGTAAGTAAATGTCCTCCCGCTGACAGGCCGGAATATGCTTTCATCGGACGTTCCAATGTGGGCAAGTCTTCTCTTATCAATATGCTTGTCAATCAAAAGAGTCTTGCCAAAGTTTCAACCCGCCCGGGAAAGACCCAGCTCATCAATCATTTCGTTATTAACGAGAGTTGGTATTTGGTTGATCTTCCCGGATACGGATATGCTAAGATCTCGATCTCTGTAAAAGAAAAATTTCAAAAATTAATCAGCGATTACATTCTGAACCGCGAAAATCTATATTGCCTGTTCGTACTGATCGATATTCGTCATACTCCTCAGCAGATTGATGTTGAGTTTATTTCCTGGCTTGGCGAAAACCACATTCCTTTTGCCATTATTTTCACCAAGGCTGATAAATTGGGCAAGGTTTCCCTCGCTAAAAATATTGCTGCTTACTCACAGGAAATGGAAAAAGTATGGGAAGAATTGCCTCCAATTCTGGTTAGTTCATCGGTTAACGGAATGGGCAGGGACGAGATTGTTTCATTTATTGAGAATATCAATAAATCCTGATCATTCTGAATCCCGCAGACGTATATTTAATAATATTCAAATTGCATTTAGGGCAACATGATTGAACTTGCAGCTCAAATTAAAGAGATATGAGCAAGTTTTGTTTACCTTTGCCGCAATTCCAAAAACACAACTTTAAAAAGGTAGAAATGTCAAAAAAAGCCCCTCTTAAGATTTTTTCATCTACAAAAAGTGTGGATTTAACCAAACGGATTTGTGATAGTTTGGGTGTCGAAGTTGGTAAATCCTCATGCCCGGTATTCTCTGATGGTGAGTTTGAACCATGTTACGAAGAAACTATTCGCGGTTCGCATGTATTCATCATCCAATCGACCCCCCCACCAGCTGATACGCTGATGGAATTGTTCCTGATGATTGATGCAGCCAAACGCGCATCTGCCTACAAAATCATCGCTGTAATCCCTTATTTCGGTTATGCACGGCAGGACAGGAAAGACAGACCAAGAGTTTCCATCGGTGCCAAATTAATTGCTGATTTACTTATTACAGCTGGTGCCGACCGTATCATTACCATGGATCTTCATGCCGATCAGATTCAGGGATTTTTTAATGTGCCGGTTGACCATTTATTTGCATCTTCGTTGTTTGTTCCGTTCATCAGTAACATGGGACTCAAGGATCTGGTTGTTGCCTCTCCTGATGTAGGGGGAACAAAGCGGGCCAATTCGTACGCCAAAATGTTGGGAACCGATATGGTTATTTGCCACAAGACAAGGGCAAAAGCTAATGTTATTGACAGCATGACCGTAATTGGAGACGTCAAGGGGAAGAATGTGATCATCGTTGACGATATCATCGACACTGCAGGTACCATTGCCAAAGCTGCGGATCTAATGATGGAAAAAGGAGCAACCAGCGTTCGTGCTTTTGCTGCACATGGTGTATTGTCTGGACCGGCTTATGAACGAATTGAAAATTCTGCTTTAACGGAAGTGTATTTTACCGATTCAATCCCTGGGAAACAGGAATCATCTAAAATCAAATACATTCCAATTGCCAAAGCATTGGGCGAAGCAATTGAAAGAGTTTATAAAAATCAATCAATTAGCTCGTTGTATTACGGTTAATTGTATATCTTTGCACCGCTTTTTCCTGAAGCACATGTTATGCATGCTGTTTGCCCTTTCATCGAAAAGGGAGGACTGAGTACCATAATTCAAACATTTAAAAAAGTAAAATGAAATCAATTTCAATTAAAGGCACAAAAAGAGAAGTCGTTGGTAAAAAGGAAGCCAAAAGACTTCGTTACGAAGGATTAGTTCCCGGTGTAATTTACGGTGGTGAAGCACCAATTCATTTTTATGCTCCTGAGAAAGCATTCAAACCACTGATTTATACCCCTAACGTATATTTGGTTGATCTGGATATCGACGGAACTGTATATCAGTCAATTATTCAGGATACTCAATTTCATCCGGTTGAAGAGAGACTTTTACATGTTGACTTTCTCCGTACCTCAGATGATAAAATGGTAAAAGTTGAAATTCCGGTTAAAGCTGAAGGTTTTGCAAAAGGTATTCGTAACGGGGGTAAATTAAAAATTAACCTTCGTACCTTGAAAGTGAGAGCTATGGTAAAACACCTTCCTGATTTTATTGGAATTAATGTTGAAGATTTAGATTTGGGACAGAGCTTTAAAGCTGGATCACTTGTCAGAGAAAATCTTGAATTTCTCAATGCTAAAGCGGTCCCTGTTATAACCATCATGATTACAAGAGCTGCAAAAGCTGCAAAAGCTGGCGCAAAAGAGTAATCCATAAAAAAAATAGAATTTTGAAATACCTGATTGCAGGATTAGGAAATCCGGGGAAAGAATACGAAAATACCCGGCATAATATAGGATACAAAATATTGGACGCTCTTGCAGATGCGTCCAATATTGTTTTTAGCGATGAACGTCACGGCTGGCTTGCCGAATACAAATTCAAAGGACGGACGTTTATTTTGCTGAAACCTTCCACTTTCATGAATCTAAGTGGAAAGGCTGTAAATTATTGGTTACAGAAGGAAAATGTGCCCATCGAAAATCTCCTTGTAGTTGTCGACGATCTGGCCTTACCGCTGGGCGCATTGCGTCTCCGTGCCAAGGGCAGCGATGCCGGCCATAATGGATTGAAGAATATTACACAGGTGATTGGAAGTTCGGATTATGCCCGTCTTCGGTTTGGAATTGGTGATAATTTCAGGCAGGGACAACAGATCGATTACGTGCTGGGCGAATGGGATAAACAGGAACGAATTGAACTTCCTGCCCTGATCGATAGTTCGGTAGAAATCATTAAAAGCTTCGGAACAATTGGTGTACAGCAAACCATGACTTTTTTTAACAAACGGAAATAATCGAAAACTATGGCAGAAGGTGTTCGTATTGACAAATGGCTTTTTGCAGTGCGTCTTTATAAAACGCGAAGTCAGGCTTCTGAAGAATGCAGAAAAGGCAAAGTTACTATTGGTGGAATGAACGTAAAACCATCGCGTGAAATAAAAGAAGGTGAAATCATCCAATTACGCCGGCCTCCGATTACCCGTACGTATAAAATTATAGCGCTTACTGAAAAGCGAATGGCAGCCAAACTTGTACCTGATTTTTTTGTTGAAACAACTCCTGCTTCGGAACTGGAAATTCTGGAAGTTCAGAAACATATGAGTATTTTTAACCGCGAACGTGGAACCGGAAGACCGACTAAAAAGGATCGTCGCGATCTGGATGATTTTTTTGATGTTTAGCTTAAATGAATATCCGTATCCTTACCTAATGAGATTTTCGTTTTGAAGAAGATGGTAGTTTATCTTCACTTGTAGTCATTTGAGATACAATCAATGACCATTTAATGACTTCATTTGAAAATTAGGTATGATACCGGACCTCACATTAACTTATTTACTATAAACTTTTAGCTTCATGCTTGTTGCAAAGGAAAAACGTAAAACAAATATTGCTGAATATATCTTGTACATGTGGCAGGTGGAAGATTTGCTGCGTGCCTGTTCGTTTGATCCTGAAAAGATTGAACAGCAACTGGTGAACAGGTTTCAGGCAGATGAAAGTACCCGCATAGAAATTGCTGCGTGGTATCATAATTTGTCAGAAATGATGATAAAGGAAAACGTCCAGGAAAAAGGACATGTTCAGGCAATTGTAAATCTGGTCAACGATCTGAATGAATTCCATCTCAAGTTGCTTGAAGTTCAGAGTGATCAGGAGTATGTGCGGTTATACCGGTTTAACCACGATGCGATTACTGATTTTATGCGAATATCGGGGGCGAAGGTTGAACATGAAGTGGAGGCTTGCCTGAATGCATTGTACGGAGTTGTTCTACTGAAAATTAAACAGGCAGAAGTATCTCCGATGACTCAAAAAACAGTAGAAGGTTTTGGCCGAATGATTGGCCATTTGTCAGCCCGGTATATTCAATTCGAAAACGATGATTTCGAGTTTTAAATGAACCTTTTCTTTTCTTCTTCGGAAGGCATATAACACGACTGACGTACATCAAACCAACTGAACCGGTTTCTCGCTACCCACAAATACAAGGAATGACGCCATTTTCGGGGGATCAATCTGAAAATAGCTACTATTCGGTATATTCCACCCAATTCGCTTCCGATCTTGAAAACAGCATCAAAATACTGATATTTTATGTTTTGATCTGATACAATGACCGTATCCAGTAATTCATTTTCGGATATGTTCTGTAACGTTTGAAACAGAAACTTGCCTTTCCGGTCTGCCTTCAGTATAAATTGAATTGTTCGGCTGCACAAAATACACATCCCATCGAATTGTACGAGTATTTTCCCTTCCGGAAGTGATGGATTCATTTGATGCTCTTTTTAAAGTCTTCGGTTAACCCTTCTTTAAGCCAATTGGAAACTGCCTGACGGTTGTCTGGAATGATTAGGCGTTGCTGGTCGCGGGTGTGGTTAATATTTGCCAATTCGATGAAAACAGCTGGTGGATATGAATTTCTGATGACATAAAGGTTCCGCACTGAAACACTTCCGGTATAGCCACGGTTAGGTTGATGCAAAGCGTACTTTTCATCAAAAGTTTGTTGAAGGGTATTAGCGAGTTTTGTTCCGGAGTTGCTTCCCTTATCATGATAGAAAAAGACATCGATATTTTGTTTATTATTTCTGGAGTCAACATGGATGACTACCAATCGCTGAAATTTACCTTTATTCGCGATATACAAATCATTGACAGCTTTGGTGCTTTGACGCAGACGGGCAAGTTGACCGAGCGGAATTACACTGTTTGGAAAACAAACTTCGTCTTTGTCGGGTATTAGAAACTGATTGTCGCGTATTCCGTCATCCGGATCGCGAATAATCATGTAAACGGTTGCTCCATGTTCAATCAGGTTTCGAGCCAGACGGAGAGTGACATCGTAGGCGTATTCGTCTTCACAAAGTTTGTACCCTTTCAGAGTTCCTACGGCACCTGGGTCAGGTCCGCCATGTCCGCTCATCAGGTAATAAACCGCACCATCAAGTTCATTGCTTTTTATCGTAACTTCTCTGTAATTGTTCCCGAATATCTCATAAACCTTTTTCTTAGCAATATTTTCAGTAAAGGCCGGAGTGTTTTTTACATCAAGGGGATTACCTGTTTTAAAAGGCAACCGATATTCCCTGCCGACAATTAATGAATTGTTTTTCCCCAGTTTGGATTTATTCAACTCAATAAAAGGATTAAGATAGTCTGCCGGTGCATATCCGTACTGCTTTAATACAGAATATATTCCAGCTCCACTTTGAGCCTTTATGACCTGATATTCCTGCGCGGACAATTGAATGCTGCTAAAAAAAAGAAGGAATGAAATGGCTGGTATGTAAAGGTGTCTGTTGGAATATGTTGATTTTACGATTCTGAACATGAGAAAATGTATTTTTTATCAAACGATTTTGAAGGGATTTTGTTTTATCTTTATGCTTGGTAATGCTTTTAAAAACCAAATAATCTCAATTTAAATAGATATTAATGCGTCGTTTATTCATAAGTATTTCTGCTGTTTTACTTTTAGTTGCCTGTTCTCCGCGTTTATCAGTTTATCAAATTACTACACAAAATATTCAGGTAAGTGCACAAACCAGCACGGTCGATTCCATGGTTCAATCCATCCTTACACCTTACAGGGATAGTATTGAACAAGATATGTCAACGCTTGTTGCGGTATCTGCAACTCCACTGAGAAAGGATAAGCCTGAAAGTAAGCTGACTAATCTGGTTGCCGATATTCTGCTGCAATATGGAACTGAATACTGCAAGTTAAAGAATTTAAACATGATTCCTAATGCATCCTACGTCAATTATGGCGGTTTGCGGGCCTCACTTCCTCAGGGTGAAATTACTGTTGGCCATATTTTTGAACTAATGCCTTTCGAAAACGAAATAGTATTGTTGAAAATTTCGGGTGAGTCGATTCATGAGATGGCTGAACGTATTGCTGCGCGTGGAGGAGAGGGAGTATCCGGTCTCATTTTGGGTATCCGGAATGAAAAACCGGCAACAGTAAAAATTGGAGGAAATGAAGTTGATCCTGCTGCCTGGTATTGGCTGGTAACCAATGATTATGTTGCTGACGGAGGCGATCAGATGAGTATGTTTTTGAATCCTGCTGAGCGAATAAATATCAACATTAAGTTTAGGGATGTGCTAATCCAATCGTTGAGTGACCGGTATAAAAAAGACGGGATAATTTCAGTAAAAGAGGATGGGAGAATTTATAATGAATACTAGAAGAACCTTTTTAAAACAATCGGTTATAGCAGGAGGAGCATTGACTTTAGGCGTTTTCCCAAACGAATTGTTTGCTTCGGGAGAATTGGTGAAACTGACAGTGGTCCACACAAATGATATGCATTGCCATCTTGATCCGTTTCCGGAATCAGATGCTGAATATGCCGGCCGTGGCGGACTGGTAAGGCTGGCTTCGTTGGTGGCCGAATGTCGGAATGAGAATCCGAATCTGTTGTTGCTTGATTCCGGCGATATGTTTCAGGGAACGCCCTATTTTAATTATTTTAAGGGGGAATTGATTCTGAAAATAATGAGCAAGATGGGTTATGATGCCGGAACTATTGGAAATCATGAGTTTGATAACGGAATGGATAATATTCTGTCGGCGCTTCAGTTTGCCAACTTTCCACTAATTTCAAGCAATTACGACTTCTCCGATACTATTCTGTCGGGTCATGTAAAAACTCATCAGATACTGAAAAAAGGCGGACTAAAAATCGGAATCTACGGACTGGGAATTGAATTGGATGGTTTGGTTGGAAAGTTGAATTATGGCAATACAAGGTATTTAGATCCACTGGAGACCGCATTAAAGATGGAACATCGATTGAAAAAAGATCATGAGTGTGATTTGGTAATCTGTCTCTCTCATCTTGGATTTTCATACGAAAACAACAAAATCAGTGATAAGACACTCGCTCCGTTAACCAAATATACCGATCTGATCGTTGGTGGTCATACTCATACATTTTTAGAAAAACCATTGGTCCTGAAAAATGCCATTGGAAACCCAATTCTGGTTAATCAGGCAGGTTGGGCTGCTTTGGCAGCCGGAAAGATTGAGTTTATTTTTGATCGCGCCGGCAATATGAAAAATTCGATTGCTACAATCTCTAATCTGTAATAATTCCTGATGCTTTATCCGTAATTTGATATTCAGTTAATGAGTAGAATCCAGTTATTTTTTCTTTCAGTTACTTCAGGAATATTACTGAGTCTGCCCTGGTTATTTCCCGGCATGAGCTGGGTTTTATTTTTCTCTTTTGTTCCTTTGCTGATTGCTGAAAATCAATTGGTCAGGCAGAAGTCTCAAAGCGGTAGCTTATTGTTTTTTTATCCCTTTATTGCTTTTCTGATTTGGAATGTATTGTCATGCTGGTGGATAGCCTATGTTTCTTCGGTTGGAATGCTTCTTATTATAGCAATCAACGCACTTTTGATGACTTCTTTCTGGTGGTTGAAACATCTGGTTCGCCAACAGTTTGGTGACGGACCCGCTTATTTTTCATTACTTGTTTTTTGGCTGACTTTTGAATTTCTGCAATTTAACTGGACTATTCAATGGCCATGGCTGACATTGGGAAATGGATTTGCCAATTCGGTAGAAATGATTCAATGGTATGAGTTCACAGGAGTATTGGGCGGTTCATTGTGGGTTTTGCTGACTAATATCCTTATTTTTTCAGCTTTTAAAAACTGGTCAGATAAGTTGTCCCAGAAGACCATCAGGTTGACCGTTTTGGTTCTCATGCTTGTTTTTCTGCCCATATTTTGGTCACTTAACCTGTATTCGAGCTATTCCGAAAAAGGAATTGTTCAGGAGGTTGTCGTTTTACAGCCCAATATCGATCCATATACGGAGAAGTTTTCAGGTATAACTTCTGAAGACCAGCTCAGTAATCTCCTCTCATTGGCCGAATCGAATATTTCCGATTCTATCGATTTTATTCTTGCTCCGGAAACTGCTTTACCTGAGATGTGGGAAGATGACAATTTGATCCAAAATCAGTCGTTGATTTCCATTTCGAAAATCATCCAAAGATATCCGGATGTTAGTTTTATAGCTGGTGCGATAACTCAGCGTAAATTCGGTGTCGTTGAACCGCTTTCAGGAACTGCCAGACGATCTGCCGATGGCAGTTTTGATTACGATGTTTTTAATTCAGCATTGATGATTGACCGATCTTCAGGAGTACAGATCAGTCATAAAAGTATTCTGGTAAGTGGAGTTGAGAAAATGCCCTTTCAAAAGTATTTTTCTTTTTTTGGCGAATACGTACTTCGCCTGGGAGGAACAAGTGGAAGTTTGGCTGCAGCCAATGAGACGCTTGTGTTTAGTAATCCGGATTCGGTGAGAATCGGCCCGGTAATTTGTTTCGAATCAGCTTTTGGTGAGCATGTCGGTGAATTAGTGAAAAAAGGAGCGAAGCTGATTTTTATTATTACCAATGATGGCTGGTGGAAAGATTCTCCGGGAAGTTGGCAGCATTTCGGCTATGCGCGGCTTCGGGCTGTTGAGGTTCGACGAAGTATTGCCAGATGCGCCAATACGGGTATTTCAGGATTTATAAATCAACGTGGAGATGTTCTGAAAAAGACTGAGCTGAATACACGTGAAACTCTACGTTCAACGATTCGGCTGAACGGGAAAATTACATTCTATGCCAGTCAGGGTGATTATACTGGAAGAATTAGTGTGTTTTTATCTGGGATGATTTTGATTTACCTGTTAGTGGTGGGTGTGTTGAAGAAAAAATGAATTGTTGTTGGTTGAATTCATTCAATCATTATTTTTTGCAAAAAAAAAATCCGCATTAATTCGGTTGTAAAAATCCCAGGATAATAGGATTTGAGTGCCTGACTGATCAAACTTCCAACGGTAGATAAACTACTCCCGCAATGCGGTACTAGGCCTGTTTTAGCAGTCAAAAGCTTACTCGGGTCAATTTAAAATGTTGAATTTTCCAAACTTCGAATTAATGCGGACAATATCTTTTGACGTATGTGTTAGAACGATTTGTTATTTCAAAGATAACTTCCGGAGATCAATTCTGCAATTAAATTATGGGATTTAATAACATGTTATCAATATCTGGCTGATTTACAGATTGCTTAGGTATCATATTTCTTTCAGGCAGAACTTTTTATGCTACAAACCGTACAAAAGGGGCAATTGACGAAGCTTTCCCAATTATCTGGTTTCTTCTGGATAGTGAAAAAACACAAAAAAATACCAGATTTTTATCGATTTTGATTTGCTAAAGAAAAAAGTAGTTCTATCTTTGCACGCACATTCACAAAGGGTAAATGTGTAGCGAAATCAAAAGAGAATCGCTGGTGGAAATTGAAAGTTTGGAGTAGTTTAAATTCTGTTACAATACCAAGGAGAGATGGGTGAGTGGCTGAAACCACCGGTTTGCTAAACCGACGTACGGGTCATACTGTACCGGGGGTTCGAATCCCCCTCTCTCCGCACTGAAATATTGAAATTTGTTCTCGGGGTGTAGTACAGTTGGTAGTATGCCTGGTTTGGGACCAGGAGGTCGTCGGTTCGAGTCCGGCCACCCCGACAAAATTGGGAGCCAAACCCAAATAAAAGACCGCTAAATCATTGATTTAGCGGTCTTTTTGCTTTTATACCCTATCAAGATATACCTATTTATATCAGTTCGTACGTGAACTATCCGGTGACCTTTTTTAGTTTTTATATTTGGTTCACGAATGTCGATGTAATCTATTGTATTGCAGTTAATTGCAATCATATCGATTGATCGTTTTTGATTGATTTTGACTCGCTTTGAGATCAAGTTTTATAAAAATCTGTGAACCTTTTTTGTGTATAAAAATTTAAAATGAAATCATCATGGAAAAAGTAACATTTGGAATTCATTTTGTTCTTCGTATGAATAAGACTACCAGTGGTATAGCACCAGTCTATGCTCGTATTACCGCTAATTCAAAACGATGCGAAATCTCAATTAAACGGAGAATCCAGGTAGAAAACTGGAACATTGGAAAGGGTATGGCTAAACCTTCATCAATAGAGAACAAACAGTTGAACTCTTATCTGGAACAGATTCGGAAAATGATGGTTCAATCCTACCAGGATCTTGTATTGGCTAAACAAATAGTAACATCGGAAGCCATTAAAAACAAGTTTCTGGGACTTGATATTTCGGATGTGACCTTGTGCAAACTGATCGAGTATCATAATACAAACTGCAAAGAAACCCTAAAATGGGGAACGTTGAAAAATTACTTCACTACTCAAAAATATATCGAGCTGTTTCTTAAGGAAAAATATAAGACAACAGACATTTATCTTACAAACCTGAATTATAAGTTTCTGATTGATTTCGAATATTTCCTTCGAAAATATTCACCAGCCGATTTTCATACTTCAATGGGAAACAATACTGTAATGAAGCACATTGAACGATTACGAAAAATGATTAAAATGGCTATTCGATATGAATGGTTGGAAAAAGATCCTTTCGGTTGCGATGGATATTATCAACAAATACAGAAATGATCAGAAAGCAATTGTTCAAAATCGATTATTTCCAAATATTTCCAACCAAAAACTAAATAGCTACCTGAAAGAAGTAGCAGATTTGTGCCAAATCAGCAAAAATCTGACTTTCCATTTAGCCCGACATACTTTTGCTACAACAGTTACTTTAACTAATGGTGTTCCCATTGAATCAGTCTGCAAAATGCTTGGTTATTCAAAAATTTCAACAACTCAGATTTATGCAAAAGTAATTGAGAAAAAACTAGGTGAGGACATGGACACGCTTCAGGCGTTGCATCTTTACCAAACTCCACATGGATCAGAATGGCCAATATTTGTTGGATATAGGCAAGCCCGATTTGGTAATTTATTCCAATATAGGCTTATGCCCCGAAGCCTATGAAAAATTACGGGCAGCTGGCGGTCACGGGTATTTTGAAACAGAAAACATCATTGCCATTTCGTACCAGAGGGGTGCCGATGAATTGATTCACCGGAGCATCAAAGAATTGGCAACCAAAGAACAATTGCCATTCAAGTCATTTGCGATGAACCGTGCATATTACTATTTACTTGTTATTTCTCACTTTATGTTTGAATCTTATAAGCGGGATATTACCCCGGATATTATTCCCGTAACGTCTTATCCGAACACATTCCGAAGAAGGCATATTGATTTTGCAGTCAAAATAACATCAAAAGCAAGAAATATTATCCTGAATATTATCCAAACAGTTTATGATACCATAAATATTGAACAAATATGGAAAAGATGTCAAACGCCAATGGGAATAGGGTTTTCATGACGGAAATCGCAGGTTCTATAATTTCTCCCCGAAGATTTGAAGGAGAAGGTATGTTCAAAAACTATATCAAGAAACATAACGTGATAAAAATGGACATATAAACGCTCTGAAAATCGACTCGAAACAGAAAGTCCAACCAAAAACAAAATAAATTTTCAAAAAAAATGATCAAGCGAACCTATAAGGAAACCCGAAATTTTGAATCGCTCAATTTAGGTATAAATTATTTCAGATCATTATTAACTGGCCAAATGAGGTATAACTTGAATTTGATATTTGAATTATGCATTTTTTGCCCATATATGTGAAGTATTGAAGTTAACACTCAAAATTAGTCTCTCTATTTGGCAACTTTAGGACTTTCTTTACTGCGGAGATACATTTACTCCACTAAATCAGGATCGTTGGTAATTTTCGAAATAGGAGGCTGAAATTTAAAATCAGCCACTCAAAGAAACACTCCCTTCTAACTGATTCTATAACTTATTCTCAAGCCCAAAGTTATGAGCGATGCCAACGTCGCACTTTTCTGGGCAGTTACTGTTGCCATTTTTGCACTTGGCCTGCGCAATGGGAAAGGTGATGAACAGTTCAGCCAAATCAATCGGCGCCATCTCGATGATCGTTCTGATTATTGCCGGAGGTGGCGTATTTTCAAGGGTTTTAAACGACAGCCATGTTATCGAATTCATCCGTTTCCTTTCCGATTCCTTCCAAATGATTCCGCTTCTGATCGCTTCCGTATTCAGATTAGCCATGGGTTCTGCCACAGTTACAATCATAACCACGGCACCCATCATACTGCCCATTGCCCAGCACACAGGCACTTCGCCCTAATTGATGATACTGGCACCCGGTGCCGGAAGTGAGATGTGGTCGCATTTTAACAATTCGGGATTTTGGATGTTTAAAGAATATTTCGGGCTGAGCATTAAACAAACGTTTCAGACCTGGAACGTGATGAAATCGACTGTTGGTCTGATCGGAATCATCACGGTATTGGTTATGAGTGTTTTCATTTAGCTGGAGATGTTAAAGAGAACCTAAAATTTTCAGGCATTAACCCTTTTAATTTCAGGGACATCCAAGAAGCGACTTTAGATAAGATTCATTCCATATTTTAACTTTTGAAAATTTAAGTCTTCTAATGGATATGAGTTTAAACTTTAGTAACGTTTCAGAAAACAGTTTTAAAAATTAAAGGTTATGAAAACAAAAATTTCAGTTATGAATATATAAAACTGTTAAAGAATAAGATAAATCGAAGGCCAAGAGAAAAATTGAAATTTCAAACTATTTCTAAACTATTTTTTGCAGCTTTAAATTGATTTGACGCATTTGCGACTTGAATCTACAATTTAGAATTTAAACTCATAATATGTATGAATAAAAAATTTCTGATTGGATTTTTCTGCCTCTTTTGTTCTATTCAGACACAAAGCCTATTCGGTGAGTCCCAAATTAACAATTTAAAATTTGAACACCTTACTGTTGATGATGGTCTGTCGCAAAGTTGGGGCATTGCATCGGTCAGGATGAATTGAATTTTATTTGGATTGGAACTGATGATGGGTTAAACCGATATGATGGCTATAATTTTGTGATATATAAACACTTACCTGGGAATGAGAACACATTAAGCAATAGTTCAATTAATTCAATACTCGAAGATAGGAAGGGAAATCTGTGGATTGGAACTTCTGAAGGGTTGAATCTTTTTGACAGAGAAAACGACTGTTTTATTCATCCGTCAAATTGGCCCAAACAAAGCATATTGACTATTGCTGAAAATGAAGAAGGAAATTTGTGGATAGGTACCGATAACGGATTGTATTATTATAATCTGAAACTGGATAGTTTTAAGCTGTATCGGCCAAGTATTTCCGGTGAAGGTAAAATTAGCTCCGGAAGAATTCAATCAATTTTAATTGATCGTACTAAAAATGTTTGGATAGGTACATCAAACGGACTGAATTTATTTGACAAACGATCTGATTCATTCATAAATTTCTCACACCAAAAGGACAATCCAAATAGTTTAGGAGGAAATGGAGTCCGTGCTTTGATTGAAGATGAAACCGGTCGTTTGTGGATTGGCAACACAAGTGGACTTGATATGATGCTTCCTATTGAAAAGAATCCGGATAAAGCCATTTTCAAACATTATCAGTATAATCCCTATAATAAAAAAGGGATAACAGAAGGAACAGTTTTGTCGCTTTTAGAAGATCGCAAGAATCAAAAACTCTGGATAGGAGTCGAAAATGGTTGTTTAAATATGATCGACCTCAAAGAAATTAATGAATCCTATGATAATTTTTCTTGCTATTGCAGTGATCCCACAAAATTATACTCACTTAGTAATAATTCAGTTTATTCGCTTTTCAAAGATAAGCAGGGAAATATTTGGATAGGCACATGGGGCAATGGAATAAATATAATTAGCATAGCTCGTGAGAAATTTACCCTTTACAGAACTGAACCATTTAACACCAACTCATTGATAAATAATCATGTAAATACTTTTTTCGATGACAACGATTTTCTATGGATTGGAACTGAAGGGGGCTTGGAACGGTTCAACAAGAAAAACAGGACATTTAAACATTATATCCATAATCCGATTGATAAAACAACGATCGGATCCAATGCAATAGTAACAATTAATAAAGATGCCATGGGCACTCTTTGGGTTGGGGGCTGGAATTCAGGATTAAACCGTTTCAATTACAAAAATGAAAGCTTTACCAGGTATTACAGGGGACCCAATGACATCAGTAGTGTTGACATTAAACATGTGTTTGCCATTAATCCCGCTCCAAATGGTAATTTATGGTTAGGTACAATTTACAATGGGTTGATTTTATTTAAACCAGACTCCGGGATCGTTGAAAATTTTAACCCTGCCAATTCAGATATTACGTCAAATTACGTTGAAGCAATAATGCAAGCCAAAGATGGCAGTTTTTGGTTGTCAAGTAATGTTTCTCTCGACCGGTTCGATCCCAAAACGAAAACTTTTTTTCATTTCAGACCGAATCCAAACGACTCTGCCAGTATTAAAAGTAATATGATATTTTCGATGAATGAAGATTCGAAAGGTAATATTTGGATAGGAACAAATGCCGGCCTCCATTTGTATAATAAGGCGACAAATGGATTTAAAACATACTTGACTAATGATGGGTTACCAGATAATTCGATCAAAAGTATCAACGAAGATAATAGGGGAAATCTATGGCTTGGAACAAACAAAGGATTATCCGAATTTATTAATGGAACAACCACCCCTGCAAAGCCAATATTTAAAAACTTTACGATTGAAGATGGACTTCAGGGAAATGAATTTTGGAGAAATTCAAGTTATAAAAGCCCTGAAGGTTTAATGTATTTTGGTGGAACAAATGGATTCAATGTTTTTAATCCTGACTCAATTACAGAAACCAATCATATAATCAATGTAGTTTTTGTCGATTTTTTGGTTTTTAATAAACCCGTTTCAATTGATGAAAAAGATTCACCAATCAAACAAAGCATCAGCCTTGCTGATGAAATAACTCTAAATCATGCTCAATCCGTATTTAGTTTCCGTTATGTTGCCATAAATTATATATCTCCCCAAAAAACACAATATGCCTACATGATGGAAGGATTCGAAGAAAAATGGAATTATGTAGGGGAGAGGAGGGAGGCAACTTATACCAATCTTGATCCAGGTGAATATACGTTCAAAGTAAAGGCAAATAATAACGGTATATGGTACAAAAAAATCGCATCAATTAAAGTAATCATACTGCCTCCCTGGTGGCAAACATTGTGGTTTCGCATCCTTACATTTTTTGCTTTTGCGACTTCAATTGTTTTGTTTTATTACCTGCGATTAGCGATGTACCGGAAAAAGGAAAAGGAGCTTTCGGAGTTAGTTCATCAGCGAACAATAGAACTAACAGATGCCAATAAAATATTATTTGAAAATAAACTGCTAATGGAAGAACATTCAGAAGAATTACTGGCACAATCGGAAAACTTAAAAACAACAAACGATCTGCTTGTACAAAAACAAGAACTTATTAAATTACAAGCTGATACAATTCAGGACACCAACGTCGAACTTAGAAAATTGAATTCAACAAAGGACAGAATTCTTTCAATTATAGGTCACGATTTACGTAATCCCTTCAATGTGGTTTCCGGCTTTTCGGATCTTTTGCTGGAGGACTTTAACAATTTGTCTCCTGAGACCATAGAAATGTATTTATTACAAATATCCCAGTCATCGAAAAATGGAAATATACTTCTGGGAAACCTTTTGCAATGGTCCAGAACCCAAGCCGGTGGAATTACATTCGAACCAATTCAATTAAACCTTCTGTTGGTGGTAAAAGACACCTTTGATTTTTTGGGAGGTGACGCCCTAAAAAAGAAAATCGGGATTCACCTGCAAATCGAACAGGATGTAAATATCATTGCTGATGAAAACATGCTAAAAACGATTTTGAGAAACCTACTTTCAAATGCCTTAAAATTCACTCCTGAAAATGGCAGTATTTCAATAACTTCCACATTGAATTCTGAATATGTTGAAGTTTGTATAAGTGATTCCGGAGTTGGCATCCCGAAAGAAAAAATTCCCTTACTTTTCAAAATTGAAACAAACATATCAACCAAAGGAACTTCAAATGAAACAGGTACAGGGCTCGGATTAATACTTTGCAAGGAGTTTGTTGAAAAACATCAGGGAAAGATTTGGGTAGAATCAGAAATAGGTATTGGAACCCAATTTAAATTTATACTGCCATTAATGTAACATGAGTTCGATGTAAGAAAAATTAGAAAATTATTTGAAAACATAGGGATATTTTACATATTTAAATATCTAACAATTAAATATATAACTAATATTTACCCCTGTGTTTAGCGTTAATAAAATTACCGAAATTTTCTGCATTGTTGACGATTTTTGCATTGAATTTGATAAAGTTAAGGAACGGACACGTTTTGGATAAAGACAATAGTAAAAAGCGAAGAACCCGTTCATTGAAATTGTCAGACAGCGAGGTTATCACAATCATGATCTTGTTTCATGCAGGTCAATTCAGAAATATCAAACACTTCTATATCAACTATGTAATGGCACATCTTCAAAAATAGTTTCCTCAAACTGTTTTCTATAATCGATTTGTTGAGCTTCAGCAAAAGGCTGTTATGCCAATGGCCATCTTTCTTAAAACCATTTGTATGGGAGCCTGCACCGTGGTTTCTTTTATTGATTTAACTCGATTGAAAGTATGCCTTATCCGAAGTGAACACTCCAACAAGGTTTTTACAGGCCTGGCAACCAAAGGACAATTCTCTATCGGATCGTTTGGAGTTGCTAACTTAGGCCGGACACAGAGTTAAGCATAAAAGTTTAATTTAGTGTATTATGAAAAAACAAAGAACGCATTATGACAAAGCATTCAAGGAGAATGCCGTCAAGTTGAGTTTTGAGCGTAAGAACGTGTC
>DASRMB010000065.1:0-25827 GCA_035648135.1 Prolixibacteraceae bacterium | reverse complement strand
GGAGAAAAACTCACCCTGTTTGCGAATCCATTCCCGGTTCAGGTTATACAAAACTGTTCTGGAAGATTCAAAGGCATCAATGGGACTTTCCATCCATTGTGGTGCCAGCGGGTTGCAACGAAATGATTTTTGGATATTCTCGAAGTTGATCACGTAGAACCGGCTTGATTCGGGTAGCTTTCCTTGTTTCTTCGCTTTTAGAAAATGGTTGTAAGTAACCAACGATAAATCCGGATACTTAAAATCATAAACGCACAACGAAAATCCTTTTTTTCAGGTGCGGCCGGATGAAAGGCAACACCACTGAAAACGATTTTCCGGAGCCAGGCGTTCCGATTACCATCGATGACCGGAATGGATTGACAATATTGATCCAGCCTTCCTGCTCATTGTCTTTATAGAGATACCTTGTCGGTAGGTTCACCGAATAGTCGTTCTCTTTGAGTATCTATTCCTGTGGAAAACTCTCGTTCTCCACGTTAAACCAGTCTTTCATCAGATTGACATTGATCAGTTTGGAGATGTTGTCAATGGCCGAATGTCAGTTTTGAGATACGAAAAACTGAACTAGCGCCTTCGGCGTTGTTTCGGTTATATAAGTTGATTGACCAAACTCCGAAACAAGCCTTGACTTTTCCGGGATGCGTAAATAACTTTGCAGAAAATTGTTGGAGAGAGAGAACCACCTCAGAAAAATCTAAAAAAAGGCACTTTGACTGTTGAATTTTTCGGGAAATAAAAAGCAACTGGAAGATATTCAGGACAGAATGAGAAAAATACCGGGATTTTTTTGTTTAGACATGGTCACGGAAGTATTTACCAATATATTGAAACAGTTTCCGAAGTACTCCATTGGTCAAAATTACCAATGTATTAAAATGATGGTAGGTGAAATTTGATTTTCAGAATAAATCAAAGTCATTGAAAAACAGTAAATCAATCTTGTAGTGTATCTTTTTCAATTTTTTTTATTAAAATAACACACTTATTAAGAATAAAAAACGTTGACAATTCGGCATCAATTTCACTGTTTTTGTGTCATTTTGTGTTTCAATTCGTGTATCAAATAAAAAAGCAGCTACAATCTTATAGACTGTAACTGCTTGACTATTATGTGACCCCGGTAAGATTCGAACCTACAACCTTCTGATCCGTAGTCAGATGCTCTATCCATTAAGCTACGGGGCCATTACAAAAGCGATGCAAATATAGGACTTCTCAATTCAAAAACAAACATGAAAAGCATATTTTTCGGCTATTCGTACTTATGCATTTTATCTTCAATAGAAACATCCTGAATATGACGAGTTTGTATCTTCATATTCGTTATCATTTCTTCTGCTCCATTGGCATATACAGCCAAATGAATGTCTTTTACCAGTTTCATGATCTCATCGTAATAGCCTTCAATGACTGTTTCGAACGGACAAACCCGATATTCCAGTCCGGATTTTTGTATTAATTCAATCGCAACGTCAACTAGTTCGTATGTTCCTTTTGTAGCCGATCGGGGTAATACCTGAATAGCAACATTAATTTTATTTATCATTTAATAATTATTTATCACGATTAATAAACACTTTAATTTCACCAACACTCATTCGTTTCACATTGGTAATAATAATCTCCTGACGAACAAAATCTCCGTATTGATTGCATTCGTTTATAATACCACTGAATACAAGCTGAAGATCTGTTTTGACGGGTAAAAGTAACAAAGAAATGGCAAGATTTTCTTCAAACTGGATTTCTTCAATGTTGCCATCGTTATTTTGAATGGCAAACTCCAGTTCATTTTTGATCAACTTACGTTGAATCGATGAATATTCAGCAACATTTTCACGACCGATAAAAACCACAAAATACCTAAGATTTTGCCCTTTACCTCCCAGTCCTGTCGAAATGTATACCTGCTGTTCATCCATTAGCGAGCTTTGTATCACCATCCGGCTTTCCTGAAAGGCTAAAATGCTCCATTCGCGTAACTCCGGATCGGGATTCTTAGCATATTTTTCAATCGACCGGAAAGCTTCAACTTTTTCCTGTGAGGCCAGAAGCACCAATAAGTTTTTCTTTTCATCAAGCGGAATATCTGGATCAAATAAATCTGCCTGATGTCTCAAGATCATTTCATTGGTGAAACCGGATTTTAAATCCCTGCTGTAATTGAAATATTCCATCTGAAGCTCAACATCAATTTGCTCCTCCAGAATACTGAAATTTTCAGGCAAGGTTGAAATGGCCTCCTGAATCCTCTTATAGATATTATCCTCCTCCATATTTTTATTCTTGATTTACAAAAGTAAGCGAATCCTATTTGATTTATCAAGAAAACCATATTTTTTAAATGTTTTGTCAAAACTTAAATATCTTTGCGGCATTATTCTTATTTAGTTTAAATTAGGATAGTGTGGCGGGCAAAGCATAGCATCTGAAACAATTCAAGTGAGACTCTCTGAAGTAAAAAATAAAGAAACTGTAATAATCACCAAGGTTCTGGGTCATGGGTCATTCCGGAAAAGAATTACCGAAATGGGTTTTGTAAAGGGGAAAGAAGTAACTGTGATCAAAAATGCTCCCTTTAACGGTCCCATCGAATATAAGATTCTGGATTACAACATTACCCTTCGCCGAACTGAAGCCAATTTAATCGAAGTTGTTACTCAGAGCGAAGCTCACAACTTTGTCAATCAGAATTTCGAAGGAGTTATTGATAATGACATCCTGAAAGTTTCAGCCAAGGAAAAAGAGCGGACAATTAATATTGCATTGGTCGGAAATCCGAATTGTGGGAAAACGACTTTATTCAATTTCATTTCAGGTTCGAATGAACATGTTGGTAATTACAGCGGAGTTACCATCGATTCAAAAAAGGCAACATTTACAAACAACGGATACATTATTAATATTTATGATTTACCGGGAACATATTCATTAACTGCTTATTCTCCGGAAGAAATCTATGTCAGGAAGTTCATTATGGACGAAACTCCGGATATTGTAATCAATGTGATTGATTCCTCTAATCTGGAACGAAATTTATTCCTGACAACACAATTGATTGACATGGATATCAAGGTGATCATCGCTTTGAACATGTACGATGAATTATTGAAAAACAATGTGAAATTTGATTTTCTGAGCCTTGGAAAACTGATGGGTATACCAATTATCCCTACTGTAAGTTCAAAGGGCAAAGGTATTCCGGAATTAATCAACAAAACCATAGAGGTATACGAGGATCTGGATCCGATTGTGAGGCATATTCATATTAATTACGGATTCGAACTGGAAAAATCGATTCAGGCTCTGCGAACCAAAATTAAACTGGAGAAGCCTATTACCGATACCATTTCGTCCAGATTTTTAGCGATCAAATTGCTCGAACGTGATAAACAAACGACTGAATCGCTCGCTTCATATCCCAACTTTGTTGAAATTGAGAAAACAGCTCAAAACGAAATCAGAAGAATTGAAAACTTATATGACGAAGATAGCGAGACAGTTATAACCGATGCAAAGTATGGATTTATATCCGGAGCTTTAGAAGAAACCTACAAACAAAGAACAAAGAATGTAGTTAATTCTTCTGAAAAAATAGACAATATACTGACTCATACCCTACTGGGATTTCCGCTTTTTATTCTCTCAATTTCATTAGCCTTTTACGCAACCTTCAAAATTGGCTCATTTCCGATGCATTGGATTGAAAATCTGGTTGCATTTGTAAGTCAGCATATTTCGGAATTACTGCCTGAAGGAATGCTTAAAGATTTACTCATCAACGGGATTATTAATGGAACAGGGAGTGTTTTGGTATTTCTGCCAAATATATTGATTTTGTTCTTTTTTATTTCATTCATGGAAGACTCGGGATATATGGCCAGAGCCGCTTTTATCATGGATAAAATCATGCACCGTTTTGGCTTACATGGCCGTTCATTCATTCCAATGGTCATGGGATTTGGATGTAATGTGCCAGCAATCATGGCAACCCGAACCTTGCGAAATCCAGGAGACCGCTTGCTTACCATGTTAATTATACCATTCATGTCGTGCAGTGCACGACTTCCGGTTTATGTGCTTTTTATCACTGCTTTTTTTCCGGAAAATCCGGCACTGGTTCTTAGCAGTCTTTATTTTGCCGGAATTTTGATCGCCTTTTTGACTGCTCAACTTCTTAACCGAACTTTCTTCAGGAATAAAGAAACCCCTTTTGTACTGGAATTACCACCATACAGACTTCCGACCATAAAGAATATTACCATTCACATGTGGGACAAAGCTCAGCAATATTTGCGCAAAATCGGGGGAGTAATTATTATTGGAGTAATTATTATCTGGGCGTTAGGATATTTCCCCAGAGATACTTCATCTGAAAACAATAATCATTTAACTCTGAATGAACAAGGACTGAATGCTGATATTACCGGAAAGATTGATTCACTAAATACGCTGTCAATCAACACACAAAGCCAGCGATTGCAAAACAGTTATCTTGGTCAATTAGGTCGTTTAATCCAACCGGTCATGTCACCTCTGGGTTTCGACTGGAAAATGAGTATTAGTCTTCTGGCCGGGCTTCCTACCAAGGAAATTATTGTAAGCACAATGGGAGTCTTGTATCAGGTTGATCAGAATAATAAAGACATTGGGTTGAGTCAAAAATTAACTCAGGAAAAATATATTTCTGGTGAAAAAACTGGTGAAAATGTATTTTCAATACCTGTTGCATTAGCTTTTCTTGCATTCGTTTTAATCTATTTTCCCTGCTTAGGTGTTATAGCTACTATAAAAAGTGAGTCTGGAAAATTAAAATGGGCCTTATTTACTGTAGTTTATACGACAACAGTTGCCTGGATTATTTCATTTTTAGTCTTTCATATTTCAACCTTTTTCCTGATACAATAAACAGAAAACAGAATCATGATACAGGAAATAATTGCCTATCTAATCATATCAGTTGCTTTCGGAATGTTAATATTAAACATACTCCGGTTTTTTAATGTCACTGGAAAAAAATCTGTGAATTCGTCCAAATGTGGAGGATGTTCATCCGGTTGCGAAATGAAAGAAATTCATCAGGCAGGAAAAAACAAAGTGGTAAAATACGATCAGTACAAATACTATTTATAATTGCTTAAAAGCTGCAATTGTTTCAGCTGGGTTGTGCGAACCAAATACAAAACTTCCGGCGACTAAAATGTCGGCGCCTGAATCATAAAGCTTCTTTCCAACTTCAAGATTAACTCCCCCATCAACTTCGATTAAAGCATTCGATTTTCTTCGGATGATCATTTCTTTTAAAGCGGCAACTTTAAGGTATGTATTTTCGATAAATTTCTGACCACCAAAACCTGGATTTACCGACATAAGCAAAACCATGTCTAAATCTTTAATGATATCCTCGAGCAGGGAAACCGGAGTATGCGGGTTCAGACAAACACTTGCCTTTATTCCCAAATCTTTGATTTGCTGAATCGTCCGATGAAGGTGAGGGCAGGCTTCATAGTGAACAGTGATTATTGAAGCGCCTGCATGATAAAATTCCTGAATATATTTTTCGGGATTCACAATCATCAGATGAACATCCAGCGGTTTTTTGCTGATTTTATGAACAGCCTCAACGATCGGTATGCCGAATGAAATATTGGGAACAAAAACACCGTCCATTACGTCACAGTGAACATAATCAGCTTCACTCAGGTTTAACATTTCAATATCAACACCAAGTTGGTTGAAATTAGCAGCAAGTATAGATGGTGCAACAAGTCTCATACAAAATAATTTTATTCAAAAGTAAGATTTTATCCCTTCGGTCAAATCTCTAAAATAAATAAAGCTGCATTTTGCAGCTTTATTTATTTTAGAGATAGGCTTTCAGCAATTTATTGCGATAATGATTCCGCATTTTCTTGATTGTTTTTTCTTTTATCTGCCTGACTCGTTCTCTGGTTAGCCCAAATTCAGCCCCAATTTCTTCCAAAGTATGCTGACGATAGCCACTTAATCCAAAATAATAACGGATAACATCAGCTTCACGTTCAGCCAGAGTAGATAATGTTCGTTCAATTTCTTTAGAGAGTGAAATACTCATCAAACCACTATCAGGACTAAGCGAATTTTCATTTAACAAAACATCATATAAACTATTTCCTTCTTCGTCATGAATTGGAGCATCCATAGAAACATGGTGGGATGATACTTTTAATGCATCTTCAACTACATCTGAAGAGGTTTCCAGTAACAATGCGACTTCATCCGCTGTTGGTTCCCGTTGAAATTCCTGTTCGAGACGGCAAAATGTTTTATTAATTCGGGTAATTGATCCGATTTTATTCAATGGTAATCTGACGATCCGTGATTGCTCGGCCAAAGCCTGTAAAATTGATTGGCGAATCCACCAAACACCATAGGAAATAAATTTAAATCCGCGTGTTTCGTCGTACCGCTGGGCAGCCTTGATCAAACCAAGATTCCCTTCATTAATCAAGTCAGGCAGGCTAAGTCCCTGATTTTGGTATTGCTTAGAAACAGATACGACAAATCTCAAATTGGCTTTTATTAATTTCTCCAAGGCATCCTGATCACCTTTTTTGATTTTTTTTGCCAATTCAACTTCTTCCTCGGCTGAAACTAAATCAACTTTCCCAATTTCGTGCAGGTATTTATCGAGCGATAATGTTTCCCTGTTCGTAACCTGTTTCGCAATTTTAAGTTGTCTCATGGTCTAAACTTATGAACGTTCAATAACCTAATACGCTTTTTTACTAATTATATAAAAGCGAAAATAGCTATTATAGAAAACTTTCAACAAACTTTCATCTTAATTTTTCTGAACTGTACGATTTTTTGCATGAATGGTTTTAATAAGTATATGAACTATACGTTTTTTTTAATGAAGGTATTTTCCCGCTGACACCAAAAATCGATTATATTTCTATAATTAAGGTTTTTTAATCGATTTTTATACTTTTACTTTGCATTATATTAGGATTTAGCTATACTTGCAAAAAATTTCGAACAAGTACCGATTATCCAAATTATCAATTCCACTTTTCTATTTCTCTAATCACTTGACCTTTTGGATATTAACAAATCAATCAAAAATTATGTATGATATTATTGAATTAAGCAGAAAATTACTTCCTGACTTAAAAGAAATCGCAAAGGAGCTTGAGATTAAAAAAGTTGAATCGTATAAGAAACAAGATTTAATCTATAAAATTCTTGATACACAGGCTATTTTATCTTCAGAAAAGAAAACAGAAGAAAAGAAATTTAAATCTCCAAGAGATATAAATACGAAACGGGAAGAAAATCCTGTATTAAAATTTTTTAGCCGCAGAAAAGAAGAAAAACCTGCGGAAACTACGGAAGAAACTGTTGTTGAAAATACTGAAACAGAACAACCTGCGAATGAATCAAATACAGAACAGAAGAACGAAGGTCAAAGAGAATTACAGATCAAAAAAAGACCTCGCACTGAACATATTAAAGCCGGATCTTCTAATCACACCAAAAATCCAAATCAAAAGCAGAATCCAAATCAAAAGCAAAATCCGAGACTGAAGCAAAATCCAAACCAAAACCCGGATATTAATCCGAACACGAAAGAAAATATTAAGCAAGATCAAAAAGTGAGACAGGAAATTTTGCTTCCTGAGGATCCGATTGAAGATGATACGGACATCATTGTTAATGAATCAACTGAAGAAGGGGCACCAATCGTTGTTCTAAAACAGGAACCCAAAGTTGAATCACAGGGTTTAGAGGAAAATAAACCCGATGATTCATTAGAAAAACGACGTGAGACTCAAGGTAAAAAGAATAACCCGAAATGGGAAAATCGTGAAACCCAAGGCTCCAGACCCCATAAGCAACAACAAAATCAGGAAAAACCGTACGAGTTTGATGGGATTATCAGCAATACAGGTGTTTTGGAAATAATGGCTGATGGATACGGATTCCTTCGTTCTTCAGATTTTAATTACCTGAACTCGCCCGATGATATTTATGTATCTCAATCACAAATAAAGCTATTCGGACTAAAAACCGGTGATACAGTTACCGGAACGATCCGCCCTCCAAAAGAAGGAGAAAAATACTTTCCATTGATCAAAGTCATTGAGATCAACGGCAGAACACCGGATTACATCAGAGACCGTGTACCTTTTGAGCACTTAACTCCTCTGTTTCCGAATGAAAAATTTAACCTGACAGGAAATGGTCACGATAATCTTTCGACTCGTATTGTTGACCTTTTTGCTCCTATCGGAAAAGGACAGCGCGGTTTGATCGTGGCTCAGCCCAAAACAGGTAAAACGGTATTGCTAAAGGAAATTGCAAATGCCATAGCTGCAAATAATCCTGAAGTGTACATGATGGTTTTGCTGATTGATGAGCGTCCGGAAGAAGTAACAGACATGGCTCGCCACGTAAACGCTGAAGTAATTTCGTCAACTTTTGATGAGCCTGCTGAACGCCACGTACGTGTTGCCGGAATGGTACTCGAAAAAGCCAAACGTCTTGTGGAATGCGGACACGATGTGGTAATTCTGCTTGACTCAATAACCCGTTTGGCCCGTGCCTACAATACTGTTGCTCCTGCTTCCGGAAAAGTATTGTCGGGTGGTGTTGATGCTAACGCGCTGCACAAACCTAAACGTTTCTTTGGAGCTGCCCGTAACATTGAAGAAGGTGGATCTCTGACAATTATTGCAACTGCTTTGATTGACACCGGCTCAAAAATGGACGAAGTAATCTTCGAAGAATTTAAAGGAACTGGTAATATGGAGTTACAGCTCGACCGTAAATTGTCGAACAAACGTATCTTCCCTGCTGTTGACATTACTTCTTCAAGTACACGTCGCGAAGATTTACTGATGAATAAAAACATGCTCGACAAAACTTACATTCTGCGTAATTTCCTTGGCGACATGAACTCTATTGAAGCGATGGAATTTATCAAAACCAGAATCATGAGAACCGATTCAATTGAAGAATTCCTGATTTCGATGAACGATCAATAATCAGATTTACAGATATATCATAAAGAGAGAGCCTGATAAGCTCTCTCTTTTATTTTAACCCTAATTTGAAGTTGAAATTAGTAGAAGGCAAAACAGATTCAGCACTGATAAACTTCTTTAGAATTCGCTTGACTACATTTGCAGTAAGGGTTTCACCTGAATAATCGATTAAAAACCGGTTAAATCCATGTTTTTCCAACTGATCCCGGTATTGAAACAAAGCAACAGGAATGGATGGATAAACAACAGTTATTCCATCTTTGACTGCTATCCGGAATTTCTTATTATTCTCATCAGCAAAAAACCGACTTTCCCGATTAACTTTTACAGGCATTCGGGAATAGAACAATTCAGGATAAAAATAAAGAGGAACAATACCCTGCTTGTTGTTCATTGAAAGCAGGTTCTCCAAATCATTTTCAAGCGGATAAATAAATCCACTTACTTTTTCTTCGTGTAACAACCGTGCTGCGGCATCATTCAACACATATACATTTTCGTTGCAACTAACCATTGATCCTGAAGGAAGAAGATTTTTTTGTGAGAGATGACTAATAAAAAAGTGTTTGAATCCAGCAGCAAACAGTTTCGAGGCTAAATTGCGGTAAAAATCCAGGTGATTCTCTGAAATGAATTTTGGAAATTCAATTCGTATTTTTGCGATATTCTGTTGAAGGGCGGCAGACTGAGCATCAAACTTTTCCCAATCAGATCGTTTGTAGGAAAGGAGAACGGCATCATAATCATCGAACCGGAGTTTTACAATCCATTCCGGACTTCCGATTCGAACTAGCAGCATCGGTTTTTGTGATTTGCTTCCTTCAACGAGGAGACTTCGTTTGATTTCCTGCTTTTTCACAACTGTTTTTCTTAAGTCCGGAAGTGTATTGATATTTCCCAGGCGCGAAGAGAAACTTTGCGTTTTAACCCGAACAAGCAAAACTTCATCTCCTTTGGCAATCTTTCTATTCGGATCGGTTGGAACCTCATAAACATTCCCGTTCTGACTGAAATTTTCAACTTTTATATATAATTGTTCATCGTCCTTTTCTTTTCTGATCCGAATCCGGTATCCTTCTTCAAGCTTAACTGAACTTTGGAAGGATATAGATTTACGGCCAACATCAGTAACCTGACCAATCCGGATACCAATGGAAGGATCATCAGTAATTCCGTCACTCACATTACCGCCAAGAAACCAGGTCGTTTTTTCGCGCCCCATATCCATTTCCAGCATTTGAGCAGCGGTTTCCATATTTTGCGGATTATCCAGAGCCATCCGGTAAGCTTTGCAGACCTGAAAAACATAGTCGGCAGATTTCATCCGGCCTTCTATTTTGATCGAATGAATGCCCAACTCCATTAATTTCTGAAGGTTTTGGATTTGCTGATTGTCCTTCAGGCTAAAAAGGGCATGCTGCTCTCCCCCATCCTGATAAATCCGGCGGCAACTTTGTTTGCAAATTCCACGGTTAGCCCCCTGCCCTCCAGAATAACTGCTAAAAAGACACATTCCGGAGAAAGAATAGCACAAGGCCCCGTGAACAAAGATTTCCAGTTCTGCTTTGCTTTGCCGGGCTATTTTTTCCAGTTCAGTCATGGTTAACTCGCGCGCCAAAACTGTCCGCACAATACCTTTTGATGCCGTATAATTGACGCCAACTGAATTGTGGTTGCCCATCTGAGTGCTGGCATGCAGGATCAATCCGGAAAAGTATTTCCGGGCAATATAATAAACACCCCAATCCTGAATAATTACGCCATTCACTTTCAATGAGTCCAAAAACGACAGCACATCAATCAGCTGATCGATTTCCTTGTTTTTGATCAGAATATTCAGGGTGATGTAAACTTTTACATTTTTTTCGCGGGCTTTCTGCACAGCCAGCTGAAGCAACGGTCGGGTGAAATTGCTGGCTCGTCCACGTGCATTAAATTCCTGAAGTCCCATGTAGACAGCATCAGCTCCTGCATTTAAGGCTGCATAAAAAGATTCAACATTTCCAACCGGAGCTAACAATTCAGGTTTTCTTTTGACCATTGGTAAAGATTTTAAGGTGCAAAATTAAAAAAAGATTTAGTGATGCAGTGAATATTCACGAATGGTAGATTTGTCGGATCATGTACTTGTCATTTATTTCATATCATTCTATCTAAAGCTTCAACTCCGGAATTATAAATAACCATAAAATACTATTTGAATTTATAAATATGCATAGCTGATGCAGAAACGAGTTCAGGAAGAATGATTCCGGATATTGAAACAGGAAAACATCTCAAGCTATTATTCGGCCATTAAAATTGTCACTGCTTTTAGAGTGATTTACTATAATTTCATGCGGAATATTACAATGATCTGTTATTTTTAACAATTCTAAATTGCATTTTTTAACCTATTTTGACATCTGCACATTGCAATTTGTAAATTAGAAACATTAGATTTGATGCATAAAATTCTGCAAATGCAAAATTTAGTAAATACACACAATATTTTACAGGAACAATCCAGTAAAACCATCCGAAGAGAACTGTTGGATGAGATAAACTGGGATGACCGAATCATTGGGATTAAAGGATTCCGTGGGGTCGGTAAAACTACCTTCCTGATAGATATTGTGAAAGAAAAATTCTTAAACGACAAAACCTGTCTTTACGTCAATCTGAATAATTTTTATTTCACCAAACGAAAGATCATTTCGTTTGCCGATGAATTCTATAAAACCGGAGGGAAAACACTCATTTTTGATCAGATTCACAAATATCCGGAATGGGCTTCAGAATTAAGAAGTTGCTATGATAATTTTCCTGACTTACAAATAATTTTCTCTTCTTCTCCTGTACTTCGTGTACTGGAAGGAAATAATGAATTGAAAGACATCGCCAAAATTTATCACCTGGAAGGTCTCTCCTTCCGCGAATACCTGAATTATCAATCGAATCTGAATTTCAGAAGGTATACGCTTCAGGAGATATTGACTAATCATGTGAATATCGCGCAGGAAATTATTCAGGAAGTTAAACCACTGGCCTTTTTCAATGACTATCTGAAAGATGGTTTTTACCCCTATTATCTCGATAACAAAAATTTCTACAACGAAACACTCTTAAAACACGTTAATCTGGCGCTCGAAATAGACGTAACCTATCTCAACCAGATTGATTTACAGTATCTTCCCAAACTCAGGAAGCTGTTGCAGATCATTGCCAGTCAGGCACCTTTTTCTCCCAACGTGAGTAAAATCAGTTCCGATGTGCAGACGTCAAGGGCAACCATCATGAATTACCTGAGGTACCTGAAAAACGCACGGATTATCAATTTGCTTTTTTCGAACGGGAATGAGGACGAGATCAAAAAGCCAGATCTGGTTTATTTGCACAACACCAATTTAATGTATGTAATTGATGAAGGAAATATCAGCAACAAGTTGTTGCGGCAAACATTTTTCTACAATCAGGTTGGATATCAACACCAGATAAAAAGCTCTGGGAAAGCTGATTTTAAAGTCAACGATCAGTTTCATTTCAGTATTGGCGGAAAATATTCATTACCGGCAGAAGAGGATTATTTTGCAGCTGCCGATATGATCGAAGTTGGAAACGGAAACGTTATACCCTTATGGTTATTCGGTTTTTTATATTAGTCAGGAATAGTTATAAAATTAAAAATAAAAGAATACGAACTCAAAATTTCAAAAATGGCAAACAAAAAAAAGTTCATAACATGTGATGGAAACTATGCAGCAGCGCATATTAGTTACATGTTTAGTGAGGTAGCTTGTATCTACCCAATTACGCCATCTTCAACCATGGCCGAATATGTTGACGAATGGGCAGCAAAAGGAAGAACCAATATTTTTGGTCGTCCGGTCCGGTTGGCAGAACTACAGAGCGAAGGCGGAGCTGCCGGTGCAGTTCACGGAGCGTTACAGTCAGGTTCATTAACTACAACTTACACTGCGTCTCAGGGTTTGTTGCTGATGATCCCAAACATGTACAAAATAGCCGGGGAATTAATTCCATGTGTCTTCCATATTAGTGCACGTGCTCTGGCCAGTCACGCTTTATCAATTTTTGGTGATCACAGTGACGTCTATGCAGCCCGTCAGACAGGATTTGCCATGCTTGCAGCTGGTTCTGTTCAGGAAGAAATGGATCTTGCAGGTGTTTCTCACCTGGCAACTTTAAAATCACGGGTTCCATTCATGGCATTTTTCGATGGTTTCCGTACTTCACACGAGATTCAGAAAATTGAAATGATCTCACAGGATGAGATGCTTCCGCTGATTGACATGAACCTGATTCAGGAATTCAGAGAAAGAGCATTAAGTCCTGAACATTCAGTAACAAAAGGAACCGCGCAGAATCCTGATATTTTCTTTCAGGCCAGAGAAGCTTCCAACAGATTTTATGATGCAGTTCCTGATATTGTTGAAGGTTACATGCAGGAAATCACAAAAATCACCGGCCGTGAATACCATCCATTCACCTATTATGGTGCCAAAGATGCTGAAAACATTATCATTGCAATGGGTTCGGTAACCGAAACCATTCGTGAAACTGTCGATTACCTGGCTCTTCAGGGTAAAAAAGTTGGTTTACTGGTTGTACACCTGTACCGTCCGTTCTCCGCCAAATATTTCCTGAATGTATTGCCAAAATCGGTTAAACGTATTGCAGTACTCGATCGCAGTAAAGAACCCGGAGCAAACGGCGAACCACTTTATCTGGATGTTCGTGAAGTTCTTTACGGAGCAGAAAATGCGCCTCTTGTTATTGGCGGACGCTTCGGATTGGGATCAAAAGATACAACTCCAGCTCAGATTCTTTCGGTTTATGAAAACCTCGAACTGAATGAACCTAAAAATCAATTTACCATTGGTATTGTTGATGATGTGACGTTCAAATCACTTCCGTTAAAAGCTGAAGTAAACGTTGCTCCTGCCGGAACTTACGAAGCTAAATTCTACGGTTTGGGATCTGACGGTACTGTTGGTGCAAACAAAAACTCAATCAAAATTATTGGTGAAGCTACTGACAAATATTGCCAGGCTTATTTCGCCTACGATTCAAAAAAATCAGGAGGGTTTACTTCATCTCACCTGCGTTTCGGTAATCAGCCAATCCGTTCACCGTATCTGGTAAATACACCTGACTTTGTGGCCTGCCATGTTCCTGCATACATCAACATGTATGATGTGCTGAAAGGATTGAAAAAAGGAGGTTCGTTCCTGCTCAACTCCATCTGGGATGAAGAGGTAACCAAAAGTAAACTTCCGGACAGCATGAAAAAATACATGGCTGAAAACGAAATCAAATTCTATACGATTAATGGAACCAAGCTGGGTGAAGAAATTGGTTTGGGCAACCGTACCAATACCATCATGCAGTCGGCATTCTTCAAAATTACTGAAGTAATTCCTTTTGATATTGCCGTTTCTGAAATGAAAAAAGCCATCGTGAAATCGTATGGTAAAATGGGTGAAAAGGTTATCAACATGAACTACGCTGGTGTTGAAGCCGGAGGAAACAATGTAGTGAAGATTGAAGTACCTGCTGAATGGAAAAAAATTGTTCTGAAAGCTGATTCTGAAGATAACGATCGTCCGGAATACATCACTAAAATTGTTGATGTGATCAATTCACAAAAAGGTGATGATCTTCCTGTAAGTACATTCATAGGGGCAGAAGATGGTACATTCCAGGCCGGAACTGCAGCTTACGAAAAACGTGGTGTTGCCGTTAATGTTCCTGAATGGCAGGATGAAAACTGTATTCAATGTAACCAGTGTGCTTACGTTTGTCCTCACGCTGCAATACGTCCATTCCTGATTAACGAAGATGAACTGGCCAAATTACCTGAAGGAACAAAATCTCTTCAGGCAGCACCAGCCAAACAATTCCCGAATCTGAATTTCAAGATTCAGGTAAGCGTGCTCGACTGTACAGGTTGCGGTAACTGTGCTGACGTTTGTCCTTCAAAAACAAAAGCTCTTGTAATGAAACCTTTGGGAACTCAGGAAGCTGAAATTTCGCGCTGGAATCATTTCGATAAAAATGTATCGTACAAGGAAACAATTGTTGAAAAGACCAAAACGGTTAAAAACTCGCAGTTTGCACAACCATTATTCGAGTTCTCTGGTGCATGTGCCGGTTGTGGTGAAACTCCTTACATCAAGCTTATTTCGCAGCTTTACGGCGAACGGATGATGGTTGCCAATGCAACAGGATGTTCATCTATTTATGGTGGATCAGCTCCTTCAACTCCATATTGCCAAAACAAGGAAAGCGGAAAAGGTATTGCCTGGGCTAACTCCTTGTTCGAAGATAATGCAGAATACGGATTTGGTATGGCTGAAGGTGTTGCCGCACAACGCGACCGCATCGAAATGATCATGAAAGCTGCCATTGCCGATGGTGCTACTGATGCTGAAAAAGAAGCATTCTCTGCATGGATTGAAAATAAACTCAACGGTGAAAAAACTGAAGAAGTTTCAGCAAAAGTTCGCGAGATTTTGACCGGAAGTACTGCTACTTATGCGAAAGAAATCATGGGATTGAAACAATACCTGGTTAAAAAATCGCAATGGATTTTTGGTGGCGACGGATGGGCTTATGATATTGGTTACGGTGGTTTGGATCACGTAATGGCTTCTGGTCAGGATGTAAACATTCTGGTTATGGATACCGAAGTTTACTCCAACACAGGTGGACAGGCATCCAAATCAACTCCGGTTGGTGCAGTTGCCAAGTTTGCTGCTTCAGGAAAACGCATCCGCAAAAAAGATCTTGGCGCTATGGCCATGACTTACGGATACGTTTACGTTGCACAGGTTGCCATGGGAGCCAGTCAGGCACAGTACCTGAAAGCAATCCGCGAAGCAGAAGCTTACCCGGGACCATCACTCATCATCGCTTATTCTCCATGTATCAATCATGGTCTGAAAGCTTCGATGGGCCGCACACAACAGGAAGAAAAACTGGCTGTTGAATGTGGATACTGGAGTATGTTCCGTCACAACCCATTGCTCGAAGCAGAAGGAAAGAACCCATTCGTTCTGGACTCAAGCGTTCCGGACTGGTCGAAATTCCAAAACTTCCTGAATGGTGAAGTGCGTTACACCTCACTCAAAAAAGCATTTCCTGAAGTAGCTGATGAGCTTTTCAAAGCTTCTGAAGTAAATGCAAAATGGAGATACAACAGCTATAAACGAATGGCTGCAATGGATTATTCACCAGCAGAATAAAAACCAATCCATATAGGTTAAGGCAAGTAATACAGAGGTTAATCCTTTTAAAACTTGATCGGTACCAGACAAATAAAAACTTCGGAGTAATTTTTACTTCGGAGTTTTTTTATGTCCGTGAAATTTCATGATCTAAAAAGCTTATTAACCTGAGTTAGATATATTAGTTCCTGAAAATCAACCACATCAAAAGATTGAATTCGATATGGCCCACTATATCTCCCAACGTGGGACTTTGCATCCTGCAAGTTTTGAAAAAAACACTCTTTAAAGAACAAAAAATAAGAACTTCAGCATCCGAAACTCCCTTCCCTCATTGGGGAAGGGCTGGGGATGGGGCGATAATACAAATTTCGTACAAATAATTTTAAATCGAACTCAGCTTATTTAATTACACAACATAGCTTTTTCTTTTCCTGAAATGTTTATTTTTATGCAAACTTAATCGAAATAAACCATGGAACGACGTAATTTTTTAAAAGGCACAGTGGCTATGGCTGCTGTTTCTGCAGCCGGAAATTCGCTTGCTGCAACCAACATGCCGGTAGCTGACAAGGAATTCTATGAATTCAGAATATATCAGCTTACTGGTGGAGCAAAAAACACTTTAAAAGCCTATCTGACAGAAGCTTTATTACCCTTATTCAACAAAATGGGTATCAAACTTGGAGCGTTTGAAGAACTCGACAAGGAAGATCCACCTAAGGTTTATACGCTGTTTGTTTATCCGTCATCCGAAGTCTATTTCAAACTTCAAAAAGAACTTTCAGCTAACATAGATTACCTGACTGCAGCCAAATCCTACTTTGAATTACCTGCAGCAAAACCTGTTTTCGAACGCTACGAAACCTATTTGATGGAAGCATTTGATGGAATTCCGAAATTGAAATTTCCGGAGAAAAACAGGGGATTGCTGGAACTTCGCACCTATGAAAGTTACAACGAAGATGCTGCCCGTCGAAAGATCAACATGTTCAACGACGAAGAATTGCCTCTGTTTGACAAAGTTGGCCTTCATACGGTATTTTTTGGCAAAATACTGGCAGGCAAGTTGATGCCGGCATTGATGTATATGCTTTGGTTTACCGATATGGATGAACGGGAAGCAAACTGGAAGAAATTCGGGGAAAGCAGTGAATGGAAAACAATGTCATCCAAACCGATAAATGCCGATACTGTTAGTAAAGTCCACAAAAAATTTCTAACACCAACCGACTATTCTCAGATTTAATGCATCCCCAAAAAATCACCATGCTTGTGTTGGCAGCCATACTCTTTTGTTGTGGCTGCACCAACACCCGCTACCTGACCGATGCAACCAGCATCAGGCGACAACATGAAATGCGGTCTGACCGGGTGGGCAAAAATATTGGGGAAGTATTCCTCAACATGGCAAGTTTTATCTTTGCCGCTGTTTTTAACACGGAATTTATTTCTGTTGATAGCGAACGTACATTCAAAAGGATTTCAATATACAACGAATCAACAGATTCCTTATATATAAATATGGTCACTGACATTGTCTGGAAAGAAGATGGTTATTGTGATATCATGGGTATTGTGCTTCCTGCCGGAACCAAACAGAAATTACTTGTCCCCTACCCTTCTGCCTACAATGTGTACTTTCGTACACCTGCTTCGGAAGAGGAAAAACTGGAAATCCGGACTGACCACAAGCATCGTCGGTTTAAACTTCGCGCAGGCATGACCGATTGGCTGGATGAAAAATAAATCCTAACTTCTGAAGTCCTTTTCGTTTCGGATATATTCGGTTATCAGTATGTTGTAACTGTCCGTAAGTTTATTCACACAAGGGAGCTGAGTGCTGAAAATATGATTTCCGACTGACTTTACTGGCAATATTTTGGGCGAAGTTCCGGTTAAAAAAACTGCATCAAATTGACTGATTTCATTAAAACTGACTGATTTTTCAATAAGCTTAAAATTTAGTCGCTTGAGGCATTCGATTACCTTTAATCGCGTAACTCCTGCCAAAACCTGCGAGGATGGTGAGGTATAAAAAACTTCATCTTTCACAAAAAATACATTCGAACGGCTTCCTTCGGTAATCAGTCCATCACGATCGACGAGCAATACTTCATACAATTTCTTATCCGCAATCAACTGGTTTGCACGGTTCCTCACCCTGTTCTGAATCACTTTTGCATTCGGATTTTGTCGCTCTGCCGACAGAAAATCGGTGGCCACTCCATTTAAATATTCTTGTGGATCCGGATAACTGTGAGGTATAAATGTAAATACCCAGTTGCATTCGTGACCTTGAAATGAAAGTACAAATTTCACATTGCCGTTCTGTTTCTGATTGAGCGTTGCAAGTTCTGATATCCGATGCTTAAAGTCAGCCAAATCCATTTCAAATTGAAATCCACGAATCCTAATTGAGGATATCAACCGTAAGAAGTGGTCTTCCAGGAAAAGAGCGGTACTGTCGATTACCCGAATCACTTCATAAATCGAATGCTCTGAGTTCATTTGTTCTACCTGAAATTCAGCTTTTGTTAAAATTCCATGATCAGTTATTACCATTTCTTTTTTTTATCACTGGTTAAAAACCAATGCATTAAACCAGTAACGTTGTAAACTAATTTTGTTCCTGAAATGTTTTAATTCAAATTGTAATTTAATAAAAAACAGAATCGCCATAAAAATAACGCTTATTTATTTTTTAGCGGGATTTCTTTGGATTCTTTTTTCTGACCTGATCGTTCAGAGCATTTCCGGATCAGCTCAGATCCTTTCTCAATTTCAAACATACAAAAGGATGGTTTTTTGTATGTGTAACTGCACTTCTATTATTTCTGTTAATCAGAAATGAAATCAGAACGCCACTAAATGGTATTTTGGGATTTTCAGAACTGATTCTCGATGACTCATTTAGCGCGAAAGATAAGGAGGTGTTTGCCAAGCACCTGTGCAAAAATAGGAACGATCTGGCAAAGCTGATTAACGACATTATGGATATTTCCAGAATTCAGGAAAATCAATATGAGGTATCAAAAAAAACGTTCAACATCAACTCTTTACTAGATATTATTTACCTGGAATACAGGCTATCGGATATGGCTGTCATGCGGAATGGAATCAGTTTTAAGCTGATTAAAGGATCAGAAGATACTGAATTTGAAATTTACTCAGATCCGCTAAGGCTAGTGCAAGTTTTCAAAAATTTACTGAACAATTCGTTTTACTTTACCAGTGAAGGTTTTATCCATTTTGGCTATGAGATAAAGGATTCGATAATCGATTTTTTTGTAGAAGATTCGGGTTGCGGCATTAATGAATCGAACAGAGAATTTATTTTAAACCATTTTTCAAGGAAACCAATAAGTTTCTCGTAAGCAACGGATTCGGACTGGGATTAGCCATTAGCAAAGGACTGGTCAGATTACTCGGAGGTGATCTGCAATACACATCAACAATAAATAAGGGAAGCAGGTTCTACTTCGAGATTGAGAATAAAGAATCCACCTTCATAGAGCATTAATGGCAAGTATATTTTAAAACAGAATTTCCAAATCGAGCTCAAACGCTTTTTGTTTCTTTTATGTTTTACACAGACACTTCTACCTAATCAAAAAACATAGAACTAATATTTTGTCCTCATTTGCTCTGGAAAAAGCAAATTTAATTGTTCAAAGCCTACAGCAAATGATTGGTTTTAACTTTTATTCATGTATTAAAGCGTAATTTATTAATCTTAATGATGAGCCCACTACGAAAAGATAGACCGCCAGTGAATCTAAGAAATTCCTGACGGCTTTGTTATAATTTCTTCTCCATAAAAATTATATGTTAAATTTTTATGGATTCTCTGATTGTTAATCCGGCGATGTAACCGATCGAGCATTTAATCAAAATCAAGCTTGGCTCCGGTTAAACTAATAGCGCAGGTTACTACAATTTTCCAGGTTTTTTTAGCGATTCAACATCATTTTTGTGATGCTGAAATACAGGCAAAAAGAACTTCAAAACTATCGTCCATTCTTCTCCCGATTCGAATAAAACTGATGAAGAATTGAACCATCATTGGCTTCCTTCGACAGTGATTCAATCGTATTCGGCGGAACATCACATAAATCAAGTGCAATTAATCCGTCCAGACAGTTGTTGAACTTCGGATCGACATTAAATCCAATTATTTTTGCGTTCAGCTTGATGTATTTCTTCAGAAGAACCGGCAATCCTGAATTCAGTTCATCCACATCACCAATCAATTTATCCAGCGAGTTAATGTCACTGTCCATTGTTTGCATGATGATGTTCAAATTCTGATCGACCGTATTAAATTTGTACGAATTACGTGGAGTTACGCTTTTGGCCAGTTTCCAATCGAAATGATGCGCCATAATAAATTTGATAATCATTTCTTTCGAAGTGGTCGAATAATCATCGCTCACACTGACAGGTCCAACCAGATAACGATATTCCGGATTTTTAAGAATGAAATACAGAATCCCTTTCCACAACATAAATAACGGCATAGGTTTCTTCTGATATTCTTTCACTACAAAAGAGCGTCCCAGTTCCATGGTTTGAATCAGCATATCCTGAAGGTCTTCCTTAATCTTGAACAAACTCTGAATATAAAAACCACGTACACCGTATTGATGCATAATTTCGGCTCCTTTTCCAATCCGGTAGGCTCCTGCAATCATTTCTGTTTCGGTATCCCAGATAAACATCTGATTATAATACAGATCAAATTCATCCAGATCAATACTGCGGTTAGTACCTTCGCCAACCATACGGAACGTAAGTTCGCGAAGGCGGCCGATCTCAAGAAGAATGTTTGGTATTCGCTTCGACGGGGCGCAATAAACCGTATAATTTTTTGTCCGGAACAACAAAAATTCGGCACTCAATCCCTGTAGCTCCTGAATGATTTTTTCATGTGGTACAGGATCGGCAACTGGTTCAACCCGACGCTGCCGTTTCAGGGTGTAATTAAAAAAACGTCTGACTTCAATTTTGGAACTTAACAAATAAGTTTTTGCGCGTAAATACCTTCCATACTGATAGACATCCGAAAATTTATCCTGTTCTTCGATTGATACGGCTTTTCCTATTCTGATTTTTACCGGGTTTTTCCGTTGATATAGAATTTCTGTAGGAAGCTTCATTCCGGATAAAGCTGGAAGAAGATTACCCATCATATAAAACAACCGGCTGTTATTCCCCTGAAAATGAATGGGTACAACCGGAACCTTTTGCTGTTTGATAAATTTGAGTGTATTAAACTGCCATTGTTTATCCGTAAGTACACTGTAATCATCGAACCGAGAAACGTCACCTGCCGGAAAAAGACACAGAATTCCACCCTTATCGAGATGAGCAGAGACTTTTTCTGTTCCGGAATTTAAAGTTCCTTTTTCTGTTTTTTTCTGAAATAAATTATCTTCCAGAAAAAATTCACTGATCGGCTCAATTTTCTGCAGCAATTGCGTCGATACAATTTGAATATCAGAACGAACCTGACTCAAAATCTTTATTAATAAAATACTTTCCAAACCTCCAAAAGGATGGTTGCAAACAACAATTAAAGGACCGGTGCCGGGAACCCGTTTCTTCAACTCTTCAGCATCAAACACATAATTGATATTGAGAATCCGGATCAGTTCTTCAATAAAATCAAGTCCATTTTTATCTCCAATCTGATTGTAAACCTTGTTTAGTTTGTCGAAACGTAATAAAAACATCAGGAATCTGGCGAAATGCTCACCACCAATAAAACCAAGCTTCGGATTTGCTTTCAGAATATCTTCCGGTTTGAAAAGTTCCATAGTTGAAATAAAGAATTGACTGATTAATTATAAAAACAGTTACAAATATTTATGATTTACCTTGCAAAATAAGCTCTTCATCAAAAAATAATTCTTAAAAATGAACATTTTTTTCGGTCATTTGTAAAAGGATTAGCTTAATTCGCATAAAAAATTTAAAAATTGAACATACTCTATCAGAAATACGACATCAATAAGTGGTTACCTACCACAAAAAAAGAGGTGGAATCGAGGGGCTGGGACAGTGTTGATGTGATTTTTTTTACCGGCGATGCCTACGTTGATCATCCATCTTTCGGTGCTGCCGTAATCGGACGAATACTTGAAGCTGAAGGTTTTAAGGTTGCAATCGTTCCTCAACCCAACTGGCAGGATGATTTGCGCGATTTCAAAAAATTAGGTAAACCCAATCTGTATTTTGCTGTTACTGCCGGCAATATGGACTCGATGGTGAACCATTACACCGCCAATAAACGAAAACGATCGAATGATGCCTATACTCCGGGAGGAAGGCAAGGGCAACGGCCTGATTATGCAACGACGGTTTATTGCAATATCCTGAAAGATTTATTTCCGGATGTTCCTTTGGTCGTTGGCGGCATCGAAGCATCACTTCGGCGGGTAACTCATTACGATTACTGGAGCGATAAACTGAAGCCATCTATTTTAGTTGAGTCAAAAGCTGATATGCTTTTTTACGGCATGGGTGAAAAGTCGATTCTGGAATATTCCAAATTGATCCAAAAGGGAGTTGATCCGAAAAAACTGACAAACATTCCACAAACAGCATTTTTAGTTACCAAAGAGGAAGAATTTCTTACCAATAAAAAGTGGAACAGCCTGAAGCTTTATTCATTCGAAGAATGCCTTGAGGATAAAAAGAAATTTGCCAAAAACTTCATGCACATCGAGGAAGAATCGAATAAAGTAGAAGCGAATGTAATTATACAGGAAACTGGCGATTTGCAGGTCATTGTAAATCCGCCGTGGCCACCTCTGGAAGAAAAGGAAATCGATCGGTTTTACGATCTTCCTTTTACTCGCCTGCCTCACCCCCGCTACCGGAATAAAGAGGAAATTCCAGCCTACAACATGATTCGCCATTCGGTCAACATTCACCGTGGATGTTTTGGAGGTTGCACCTTTTGTACCATTTCTGCACATCAGGGTAAATTTATTGCCAGCCGGTCAGAAGAATCAATTCTGAAAGAGGTTGACAAACTGGTAATGATGCCTGATTTTAAAGGTTACATCTCCGATCTGGGCGGACCATCGGCCAACATGTATAAAATGAAAGGCATTCACGAAGAAATATGCAGGAAATGTAAACGTCCGTCCTGTGTTTTTCCGGATGTTTGCAAAAACCTGAATGTCGACCATAAACCGATGCTTGATTTGTATCGTAAAGTGCGTCAGCATCCTGATGTAAAAAAGGCCTTTATTGGTAGCGGAATCCGTTACGATATGATTTTGAAGGAAACCAGTGATCCACAAGTCAACGCCAACAACAGGGAATACCTGCGTGAAGTGATTAAACATCATGTTTCCGGAAGGTTAAAAGTGGCTCCGGAACACACTTCTGATCAGGTTCTTGACCTGATGCGGAAACCATCATTTAAACTCTTTCACAAACTGAATACAGTTTTTCAGGAAATTAATAAAGAAGAAGGCCTCAATCAACAGTTGATTCCTTATTTTATCTCCAGTCACCCGGGTTGCGAAAATGTCGATATGGCCAACTTGGCTGTCGAAACCAAACAACTCGACTTCAAACTCGAACAGATTCAGGATTTCACTCCGACTCCAATGACTCTGGCGACCGTGATTTATTATACCGGCTTTCATCCGTATACCATGCAACCGGTATTCACAGCCAAAAGCCAGAAAGAAAAGCTGGCACAACGTAAATACTTTTTCTGGTATCAACGCGAATATCATCAGGAAATAAAAAATGAACTGCTCCGTTTAAACCGGAAAGACCTGCTCGACGGATTGTTTGGTTCAGCAAAAAAAGAAGAAAAAAAACAGAAAAGAAGACGCTAAAGTAAAAAATCATTCAACCGTTGCAAATATCAATAATTCAAATGTTTATAATGCATAAAATAAAAACAATTATTTTAATATCATCCCTGTTTATACTGAATTCGTGTGCCGAACTGACTCAAATTGCACAAACGGCAGTCAATCAAAATTTGCCGCTCACAAACGCCGAAATCATTGGTGGTTTGAAAGATGCCCTTTTGGTAGGAACCGACAGTTCAGTCACACGTTTATCAGCCGCCGATGGGTATCTTAAAGATCAGGCAGTTAAGATCTTACTTCCTCCTGAAGCAAAAACGATTGTTGACAATCTTTCGAAACTCCCCGGTGGTGAAAAGCTGGTTGACGATGTGATTCTTCGGATCAACCGTGCAGCTGAGGATGCGGCCAAAGGAGCAAAACCTATTTTTGTTAACAGCATCCGCGAAATGACTTTTGCTGATGGACTGCAAATACTAAAAGGACCGGACAATGCGGCAACTCAATATTTCAGGATGAAAACCAACGAACAGCTTAGCGAACTTTATCGTCCAAAAATCCGGGAATCGCTGAATAAAAACCTGATTGCAGGTATTTCTACACAACAATCGTGGAACGAACTGACGAATAACTGGAATAAGATTGCAGGCACTATCGTAGGACAAATGGCCGGATTAAAAACGGTAGACGTCAAACTTGAAGATTATCTTTTGCAGCAGGCATTAAACGGTATGTATCTTAAAATAGAAGAACGCGAAAAAGATATCAGGACAAACGCCAGCGCCCGTGTTACCGTTTTGCTGAAAAGAGTCTTTGGAAGTCAGAATACAGTTAATTAGATTCTTTAATTTTCCAAAAGGAGGCTTGGTACCCGAGATACGATAAAAGACACATAAAGCTTTTATCGTCGGTGATCAGATTCTCCGCTTCATAGTGCTTACGTTCTCTGGTTTGAAAATGGACCAGCGAAATGCTTTCTTTTTTCGCAGAATGACTAGCTTTTGCGGCTGAAACGGCCAGTATAACACAATATCGTAATATTCGACGTACCTTATTCCCCCGAAAACAATCTTCATATTTCGTTAAATTTAAGTTAATTTACAGTTTATTAAGCTTTAAGATGCAATCTAACTGACAATTAAGATTACATTTGTGTTTTTAAAACCTTTCGGTAATTCAATGTTTCAGGATGTAGTATACGATGAACTTCATTCGCTTAAAAAATCAAGACATTTATTATTGAAGCAAGGAGCGCCACTAAAAAGGATAACAATCAGGCAGATCGTTTCTCGTAAAAACACCTGACACAAACATCCGATAGAATTGATTTTAAAAAGCCTTTCTTAAAGCGATTTTACACGAAAAAATAGTTGTGAATAAGGCTTTACTAATTTAGTAAAAATAATAATTTAAAGAGGTAACCATATGTTTGATAAAAAACAGAATAATTACAAAACACCGGATCTGACCAAATTGCAGGAAGTTATAATTGATGTTAAAACAAGAATTTACATTGCAGTTGGAGCTGATCCAAAAGAGGCTAAAAGTCGGTATTTTGAACGGATTGGTAATAAGAAATTTTAAAGGTTATAGTTAGTAGGATAGATGATATAGAATTTATGAGCGTTTCCTTTATGAGCAATCTTTCATGATTTTTTCGTAACCAGGGAAACACATCCATTTCTGCCTTAGCGCATTCATTTTCCAATTTCACTTTGGGATAACTCATTC
>DASRMB010000064.1:0-35570 GCA_035648135.1 Prolixibacteraceae bacterium | reverse complement strand
CGCACTTTTGCAAATCCATAAAAATTCAATACTTGATTATCAGTTGGTTGAGAATTCAATGCCATCAATATGACCTGAAAAAAGTCACTTTTAGTCGAAAATTAACTGAAATGAAGGTTTTGAGCTGCAATGTGGGTTAAGGTTTTGGGTACGCAATTCAATGTAAATGCCTACGATGATGAGGCGACTGCTGGAGTTATCCTTGAAAGGGGGAAGGTGGTTTTACTTGGTAAAGATCGCAACATTGAAGGAGAATTAAAACCGAACCAGCAGATGGTGTTCAACAAATCGACCAAAGAACTTTTAAAATCAGATATCATTGCATCGAACTATACCAGTTGGAAGGATGGACTGCTAATTTTCAAGAATGAACCTATGTGGCAGATAGCCAAACGATTGGAGCGAAAGTATAATGCCGAAATTGTGTTGCATGGTGATTCATTAAAATCATCCATATTCAGAGCTACATTTCAGGATGAAAATCTGGACGAGATTTGCGAAATGTTATCCATTGTTGCACCCATCACCTATAAAATTCATAAACGGGAAAAACAAACTGACAGCACTTTTACAAAAAGCAAAGTCGAAATCTGGCTAAAAAATAACGAGATCAAAAACTAATGTGCCTATGGTGAATTAAAGTATTAAAAAAACAGGGTGGTATTTGCGTTACCTACCCTGTCAATCAGTAGAGTTTAAACTTTGAGAAGTAGTAAATCCACTAAAAACAAATTTATGAAAAAAAACAGAACATACGGGCTGCTGTATGAATTTGGCCTGTATAAAATGATTAAAATTATGCGTTTTACCATTTTTATCCTATTACTTTCCTTAACACAAGCATTTGCTGTAAATTCTTACTCGCAGCAAACAAAGCTGAGTTTGGATATGCGAAATGCTCGAATTGAGGAAGTTATTGACCAGATAGAGAAGAATACGGAATTCTTCTTTATGTATAATAAAAACATGATTGATGTTGACCGGAAGGTTGATGTCATAGCGGATGACAAGAATGTGAGTGAGATTCTTGATAAGTTATTTAAAGGAACAGATGTGTCTTATTCAATAAAGGATAGACAGATAATGCTGATTAACAATCGTCTGAACGGAGAGGGTAAGGAAATGAATCAGCAGCAAAAATCTGTTAAAGGTAAAGTCACCGACTCTTCCGGAGCTCCTTTGCCAGGTGTCACAGTATTCGTTAAAGGAACTTCCATCGGATCTATTACTGACATCAACGGGAGCTATTCACTGAGCAATATTCCTGAAAATGCTACTCTGCAATTTTCATTTATAGGGATGAAGTCGCAGGAAATTGCGATTGCTGGCAAAACTGAGATTAATGTTACACTCACTGAAGAATCATTTGGAATTGATGAAGTGGTTGCTATTGGTTACGGTACTCAGCGGAAAGCTACTGTTACCGGTTCTATTGTAACCACAAAAGGTGATGATATAAAAGCTACTCCCACCTCTTCAATTACCAATACTCTTGTTGGCCGTTTACCTGGTTTGGTTTCAAAAAACACAAGTGGAGAGCCGGGGTATGATGATGCCAACCTTTTGATCAGAGCTAAAAACACTTTTGGCGACAACAGCCCACTTGTTGTTGTTGATGGAGTGGCCGACCGTGCAGGTGGTTTCGCCCGGATTGATGCCAATGATATTGAAAGTATTACGGTATTAAAGGATGCTTCTGCGGCCATTTATGGCTCACGTGCAGCCAACGGAGTTATTTTGGTTACAACAAAACGGGGTAAAGAAGGCAAAACAAGCGTAAGCTATACCTTCGATTATGGACTAAGAACTCCAACCATGTTTCCGAAAATGACTGATGCTGCAGATTATGCCACAGCCCTGAACGAAATCACCAGGTTAATCGACAAGAATCCGGTGCCCATGTACACTGATGCTGAAATTCAGAAATTCAGGGATGGATCGGATCCAATGAATTATCCTAATATTGATCCGATTAAAGAAGCGTTTAATAAATACAGTGCACAAAAAAGGCACAATGTGTCGGTTTCAGGTGGAACTCAGACGGTTAGATATTTTACTTCTCTTGGATATCAATATGAAGACAATAATTATAAAGAGAGTGTAAGTAATTACAAACAGTACAACTTACGTTCAAACCTTGATATTCAGGCGACCAAAGATTTAAAATTATTTGTAAATATTTCACTACGTCAACAAGACAGACAATCACCCGGTAATACACGTGGTTTTGGTTCGGGGGAGATTTGGAGGAATATAATACAGGGCGATCCAAGAAAGATTATTACCTATCCGAACGGACTACGTGCCGAGGTAACTTCAGGCGGATACAATCCTTTAACAGCCGTTGACGGATCAACTGGTTATGTTCAGAATAATTCGACTTATATCAATGGCGATTTAGGTTTTAATTGGAATTTCGATTTTATTACCAAAGGGCTTGGACTCGACGGGGGATTGTATTTTGATAAGGATAATGGTTTTTACAAAAGTTTCCTGAAAAGATATACTCTTTATTCACTGAATAATACTACCGGTAATTACGATCCGCATCAATATGGACCAACAAATGCTTCATTGAGTGAAAATATGAACCATAGGGTTGGAGTCACTTCTAATTTAAAACTAAGGTATCAACGGACATTCAACGATGTTCATAATGTAAGTGCGTTTGTTGCTTATGAGCAATATGAGCAGAAATACAATTATCTTTCTGCAGGCCGAAATGATTTTGTGTCAACGGCTTTGGATCAGGTTTTTGCAGGTGACAGAAAAACGATGAGCAACGATGGCTATGCTACAGAAAGTGCCCGCCAGAACTATTTTGGACGTGTCGACTATGCCTACGCTCAAAAATACCTGTTTCAATTCAACTGGAGATATGACGGCTCAGAAAACTTCCCCAAAGATAATCGGTTTGGTTTTTTCCCCGGAGCATCAGTCGGCTGGATTGCTTCTGAAGAATCATTCTGGAAAGACAATCTTCCGGTTGTAAATTATTTTAAACTTAGAGGCTCTTATGGTAAAATGGGTAATGATAAGATCAGATATAACAATGCTGATCAACATTACACCTATTTAACCAATTACACCTTCGATTGGAATGCCACTTTGGGTGGTGATAATCCTGCAGCATACACTGGTGTTCGTCAGGTGCAGACAGGTAATCCAAATGTAACATGGGAAGTTGCAACCACTTATAATCTAGGTTTCGATGCTAAGTTTTTAAACAGTGCCTTTAACCTTGAATTTGATATTTTTAAACAAAAACGTGATCATATTTTAGATCAGAGTACTGCTGTAGTACCTCTTTATGCTGCGTTGGAATTACCTGCAGAGAATGTAGGATCTGCCGAATCTCAAGGCTTTGAAATCGCATTGGGTTATTCAAAAAAAATCAATAAAATTGAATTCAATGTTGGTGGTAATTTTTCGTATGCCAAGAGTAAAATTGTAAATTTCAACGAACCAGATGCTACACCGGAATGGCAAAAGAAAACCGGAAAACCTATTGGTGCCGACTGGCTCATGTACGAAGCCATTGGAATTTATCGTACACAGGCCGATCTGGATAATCCGAAATACCCACGTTTGGGAAATGCTGAACTGGGTGACTTGATTTTCAACGATGTCAGTGGTGATGGTATCCTTGATGGTAATGACCAGGTCCGTTTAGATAAAACGGATACGCCAGAGATTATCTTTGGAATAAACATGGGAGCTAAGTATAAACAATTTGAACTGACTATGTTGTGGCAGGGAGCTGGCAACGTATGGATTTACGATTTCTTTGAAGGTGGTGGCGGTGGAATTGGTACTTATACTCAGGATTATTTCGATAACAGATGGACTCCTGAAAATCCGACTGCAAGCGGTCCAAGGATATACGACCGAGATAAGACTTCCACTTCAAAACCGAATACCTTCTTCTTACATGACGCAACATACCTGAGATTGAAAAATCTTGAATTGGCATACAATATTCCTCAGCAATTATTGGCCAAAGCAAAAATCAATAACCTTAGGTTATTCGTGAGCGGATACAATCTGCTAACATTTTCAGGTTTAAAAGATGCCGATCCTGAAGGGACTGCTAGTGATCAGGGTTATTTTGGTTGGAGTAATATCCAGACAAAGGTGTATAACTTCGGTTTAAATCTAACCTTCTAATATTAAAAGATTATGAAAAGAAATTATTATAACATATTCGTTTTGGGTCTTTCTCTGTTTTTTACTTTCTCCTGCAGTGAAAGCATACTGGAGAAAGAACCGCTTGATGCAATTTCTGATGTAGCGGTTTGGTCAGATCCTGCCTTGGTGCAGTCATTTGTAAATGCAAGATATAATCAAATCAGCCACGGCTGGTATTCCGAAGCCTGGGAGGGTTCTATGTGTGACGAAATGTTCCTTACCTGGTCACGCTCTTGTGAACCAATTAACCAGGGATATGTAAGCCCAAGTACAAAACATAGTATGAACGGAGGACACTGGGGCGAAACTGGCCGTGATTGGGGAACTGAATGGAAAAACATTGGAGCTTGCAATGCTTTCTTCGATAACATTGATAACGTTGTGTATACTGATCCGGCGGTGAAGAATCAATTAGTTGGCGAAATAACTTTTATCCGTGCGTTAATGTATTGGGACTTGGTAAATCGTTGGGGTGGAATGCCATTAATTACCAAGAGCTATAACATCAATACAGTTTCTGAGATCTATGATATTAAAAGGAATTCGTATAAAGACAACATCGATTTCTTAGTTGCAGAATGCGATAAAGCTGCGGGATTACTTCCTGCATCGTTTACAGGAAGCGATAAAGGTCGTGCTACAAAAGTTGCTGCTTTAGCCCTCAAATCAAGAATATTGTTGTATGCAGCCAGTCCTCTGATGAATGATGCAAGAAGCGACGACCCGGACAATTTGGTTCATTATGCCACTCCGGATGCCAACCGTTGGAAAAAAGCTGCAGATGCCGCACAAGCTGCACTGGATGCCGCATTAGACGGTGGATATAAACTTTTTGACTCTTATGGCGACGACGTGAAAGCAAAATACGATGGTATCTTTTTGGAAGGTGGAAATTCGGAAGTGCTTTTTGATCGCGAAGGTGGATCAAGCACATTGTCGTTAAACCTGGGTTATATCGATGAAGCTAATGGCCCGAATGGTTATGGAAGCTGGGGTGGAAATACACCAATTTCTGAATTCGTCGATGATTTTGAAATGGCTGATGGAACTAGATTTAACTGGAGCAATCCGGTTCATGCAGCCAATCCTTATCTTAACCGTGATCCCCGTCTGTACTTTACTGTTTTGTGTAATGGCGATATGTGGAAAGGGCGTGCAGTTGAATCTTTCTTTTTCAAAAAGGCTGACGGTACCGAAACCGGAGGACAGGATACCAAATATGGCGGAAATTCCTGGAATACAAGCGCCAGTGGATACAATGTACGCAAGTTCCTGAGGGAATCACATGTTGTTAATAGCTGGAATTTTGCTCCAAGAAACTGGATCTGGTTTCGCTTGGCAGAGGTGTACCTTAATTTGGCAGAAGCTAAATACAACAGTGGTGACGAAGCCGGAGCAAAAGTTGCTTTAAATGCGATTCGTGATCGGGCCAGAATGCCACAGGTTACATCTTCCGGGACTCAGCTATGGAACGATATCGTTTACGAACGCCGTGTTGAACTGGCCTTTGAAGAACACCGCTATTTTGATGAACGCCGATGGAAAATTGCCGAAACTGTTCTGAACAGAAATGCAACCGGAATTCGTGTTTTCAAAAATTCCGATGGAACATTTACTTATACTCCCGGACAATTTGTAGAGGAACGTAAATTTATTTCACCCAGGATGTATTGGTTACCAATACAATTGGATGAAATAAATAAAAATCCAAATCTGCAGCAAAACCCAGGTTATTAGTGCTTTCAGTAATTTGTAGTAACGAAAAGAGGTTATCTGGAAAGTCTTAATCTTATTCAGATAGCCTCTTTTTAATTTGAGGTATTTATTCAAACTTAAATCTGTTTTACAACAGAATTGTTATCAAAACAAAGCTTTGCGGTCATTATTAAGATAAAACGCTGTTGATATTCTTGTTTTTAATAATGAATTTTGGACATGATAACTATCTAAAATTAAACTTGATGAAATTAAAAGTAGCTCTTTTTTGTTTAGTCACCTTTTTCGCTTTAATAACTGTTGTGAAAGCCCAAACGACAGAGCGCCAGCGTCCGGCAGAATGGAGCAAACTGGTTTATGGAGGTCGGTTTATGGACAGATTCCTGCCAATGCCAAATATTGGCAAGTTAATCAGCGATACATGGGGTGCTGACAATGTGTTGCCCCGTTATACCGACAATGGTATCGAAAATAGAAAGTGGTCGTTTTGGGGTGGAAATATTAAATTGGGCGAAGATGGTAAATACCATTTCTATGTGTGTGGCTGGCTCGAAAGTTCGCCAAGAGGACATGCAACCTGGCCGGAATCTACCGTTTTCCATGCCATTTCAGATAATTCGTTCGGACCATTTGTTGTGAAAGATACCATCGGAAAAGGTCACAACCCAGAAGCATTCGTGCTTAAAGATGGTAGGTATGTAATTTATGTAATTGGTGGATACTACATTGCCAATGGAGCCAATGGCCCATGGACTTATGGAAAATTTGATTTCCAAAATCGCGATCGGCGCTTGATCGAAGGAAATTCAAACTTCACTTTTGCACAACGCGAAGATGGATCGTATCTGATGATTTGCCGTGGAGGTGGTCAATGGATTAGCCAAACAGGACTTACAACTTATGGCCAGGTAACCGGAACACGAATTGATTCGACAAAAAAAGTGATCCCTTTACGAGCTTATCCGCAAAGACCAGGGAATTTTGAAGATCCGGTAGTTTGGCGCGATAATGTACAATATAACCTTATTGTTAATGACTGGCTTGGACGCATTGCGGTGTACGAACGTTCAACAGATGGTGTACACTGGAAAATAGAATCAGGCGAAGCCTATTTGCCCGGAGTTTCTGTTCGTCAAGACGGAACAGTTGAAAACTGGTTTAAATATGAACGCCTAAAAATGTTTCAGGATAAATACGGAAGGGCAATTCAGGCAAATTTTGCTGTAATTGATGTAGAGAAACGACTAGATAAAGCAAGTGACAACCATAGCTCTAAAAATATTGGAATGCCGCTAACAGTGGGACGTTTGCTTACTATTTTAGACAAAGAACCAATTACTGCCAACACCAAAACAATCAAGGTAAAAATAGCTGCTGAACCAGGTTTTGATCCACAAAAAGACATTGATATCAACTCTTTACAATTTGGCGAACCCGAATCGGTTAATTATGGCAAAGGAGGCAAAATGCTTCAATCCGAAAAATCAGGCGCCGATTTGATTGTTACTTTCGATGCAACTGGCAATATTTACCCTGATGATGAATTTGCAGCCAAAATGTTGGGCAAAACCAGCGATGGGAAACTCCTTTTTGGATATGCACGTTTGCCCGGAGTCAATTTCATGGAGCCAATTCTTTCTCCTCTGTTGCCTGTATTTACTCCAACCGCTAATGGATTTAACCTGAAAGTTGAAGTTCAGAACTTTGGACAGGTCTCCTCGAAAAAGACCAAACTGAAAGTAAGCTACTTTAAAGACAACCAGGAAATTGATGTTGCTTCAGGAACAATATCTGCTCTTAAACCTTACAAAAAGAAAACGGTTGAACTTAAATGTGGCCAAATTTTCGAAAAGGGAACCGAGTACCTATTTAAAGTAACCGTTAATTCTGATGATAAACAGCCGGTTGTACTACACGGAAAGTTGACTCCGGTGAAGTAACCGACAATCAATAACGTATTTGATAAGAGGTATTTTCGATCGCAAAGCTATGCGAAACGTCTAGCGTAAATCAAGAGTCAAAAACAAGGTTGATATTGTGTATTTGAATACTGAATTTTGTAGAGAATAACTAAAAAACATGAGTTGTATGAATTCAAAATCAGCGCTTTTGATTGTCAGCATAGTTTTTGTTCTGAAAAGTTCGGTTTTATGCCAGACGAACCCGGGGGAGACGCAAATGTATAGTTCTTCGTGGGAATCATTGGCCAATTATAAGGCGCCTGAATGGTACGAAGATGCCAAGTTGGGTTTTTGGGTTCATTGGGGAGTATATTCTGTCCCTGCGTTTAGTGGTAGCCATGCTGCCGAGTGGTACGGCCGGTGGATGTATTCGCTCGATGGGCAAAGTGAGAATAACCGGGGCTTGGCCACCCACCAGCATCATGTAGCCACCTATGGAGACCCTTCAGTCTTTGGCTACAAAGATTTTATCCCACTATTTAAAGCCGAAAAATTTGACGCGGAGAAGTGGGCTGACCTTTTTGCCCGTGGCGGGGCAAAATATTTTTGTATGATGGGTGTACACCACGATAATTTTGCAATGTGGGATTCAAAATTTACCAGATTTGATGCCATGGAAATGGGACCTAAACAGGATTTGTTAGGTGAAGTGGAAAAAGCCGTCAGAGCCAAAGGTTTAAAGTTTGGCGTTTCAAACCACTCCGGTTGGAACTATGAGTTCTTCAAATTCAACCACATCAACAATTACGATGCAAAGGACACCACATATCAGGATTTGTACGGCAACCCAATCATTGACGGCACAAATGCCCGGCCAGGCGAACGCGATTTAAGGCGCTGGGCTGCCCGCACCAACGAGCTTTGCGACAAATACAAACCCGACCTTTATTATTTCGATTGGGACATTAACGACAAGGCTTTTGAAACATACCGAAAAGAGTTTGCGGCTCATTATTACAACAAAGGAGTTGAATGGGGTGGTAAATTTGGCAATCCCCGTGTGGTTTTAAATTATAAAGACAAAGCCTTTCAGCCTGGGACAGCCGTTCTCGACCATGAAAGGGGAGGAGAATCAGCGATTCCGGAAATGGTATGGCAAACCGATGATTGTGTATATTCGGGCGACAACTGGGGTTATGTCGCAAATGCTCCGGTGAAATCACCCAATACGATTATCGATGAACTGGTTGATATCGTAAGTAAACGCGGGGTGCTGATGTTATCGTTTGGCCCCCGCCCTGACGGCACCTTCCCAAACGATCAGGTAAAACTGATGTTGTCGATAGGCGATTGGCTGAAGATATGCGGCGAAGCTATATACAGCACCCGGCCTTGGTCGGTATTCGGCGAAGGCCCTTCTGTTTCAGGCAATTTGAAAAAAATAATTTATACGCCCGAAGATATTCGCTTTACCCGTAACAAGGAAAAAACAACACTTTATGCTATTTTGTTGGAATGGCCAAATAACGATATTAACATAAAAAGCCTGAGGGAAGGCAAGGTTGGCAAAAATGAAATCAAAAGTATATCGCTAACCGGTTCAAAGGAAAAACTAACGTGGGTTCAGGATGAAAATGGCCTAACTATCAGCAAGCCTGCAACTAAACCGAACTACGGATATGCATATCCGGTAAAAATTGTTTTTAATAACCAAATACCCTAATTTTTAATCTAAACAAAACCAGGATAAATCCATATTTTTAAAAGTAATTGCTACGAAATGAGCCATGAGAGACAATCGCATACATAGGAGCATGATTATCCATGGCGAGTTTCTCCTGACCACCCAAAAACAAACTATAAACACATGAAAAACCTGCTTTTTGGAATTTGCCTGCTTTTGATTGCTTGTTTTTCACAAGCTCAAACCAAATCTGCTCAACCTTTTTGGTTGAACGAGCGGATCAACGAAGAAAACAGGTTGCCAATGCATTCCTCGTTCTTCGTTTTTGAAAATGAACAACTTGCTAAAAAGGGAGATTGGAAACAATCTGCAAATTACCTGAACCTTAACGGCGATTGGAAATTCAAATGGGCCGAGAAACCCGCAGAACTACCTAAAGACTACGAATCAACCAGCTTTGACGATTCGGGGTGGAATAAAATGCAAGTCCCATCAACATGGGAGGTAAATGGCTATGGCGATCCGATCTACATCAATGTTGGATACGAATTTGAGAATATTATGAAACCCAATCCACCAATTGTACCGATGGATTTTAATCCAACAGGTGTTTACCGTCGCGAAATCACCATCAGCGACTCTTGGAAAGGGAAAGAAGTGATATTGCACATTGGTTCAGCAAAATCGAACCTAACAGTTTGGGTAAATGGTAAATATGTTGGTTATGGAGAAGATGGTAAACTGCCTTCTGAATTTGATGTGACTTCATTCATGAAACCTGGGAAAAACCTGATTTGCATGAGGGTTATGCGATGGTGCGACGGCACTTATCTCGAAGGCCAGGATTTCTGGCGATTGAGTGGCATCATGCGCGATTGCTATTTGGTTGCGCGCAATCAAACCCATATCAGCGACTATAGCATAATCACCGATTTGGATGGCAATTATAAAGATGCCGTTTTAAATACAACACTTAAATTGGATAAGGCCGCAACAGCCTCAGCAGCCATTCAATTGTTTGATGGAGAAAAAGTGGTGAAGGAAATCACCGTTTCATTCAGTAACGAATCGGAAAAGAAAGTTTCGATCCCTGTGGCTCAGCCAAAACTTTGGTCAGCCGAAATACCCACTCTTTACAAGGCGCTCATCACTTTAAAAGACAATTCAGGAGCAATAATTGAAGTAATTCCGCAGCAAATTGGATTCAGAAAAGTAGAAATTAAAGATGGATTGTTCTACGTAAACGGACAACCAGTTCTGATAAAAGGAGTTAACCGGCATGAAGTTGATCCCATTTCAGGAGAAACAATTTCAAAAGAAGCGATGCTGAAAGACATCAAGCTGATGAAGCAATACAACATTAATGCGGTTCGTACCTGCCATTATCCAAACGATGAATATTGGTACCAATTATGCGATGAGTATGGTATTTATGTGGTTGATGAGGCAAACAATGAATCGCATGGAATAGGTTACGATATTACAAAAACCATAGCCAACCAACCATCGTGGAGAAACGCCCATGTTGCACGAGTAGAACGTATGTTCGAACGTGATAAGAACCATGCTTCAGTGGTTATCTGGAGTTTAGGTAACGAATCAGGTAATGGTTATAACTTTTACGAATGTTACTTGTGGCTAAAACAAAATGATGCAATGCGTCCAGTTCAGTACGAAAGAGCTATTGCCGATTATAATGGCTATAAAACCGAATTCAATACCGACATCATCAATCCAATGTATTGTAACCCTCCTACCATGACCGAGTATGTCAGTAAAAACCCACAACCGACAAAACCATTTATTATGTGCGAATATGCACATGCAATGGGAAATTCGCTGGGAAATTTCAAAGACTACTGGGACATTATCAGAGCCAATCCGAGACATTTTCAGGGTGGTTTTATTTGGGACTTTGTTGACCAGGGCTTGCAAAAAATTACGGATAAAGGCGATACAATTTTTGCTTATGGAGGCGATTATGGCCCAGGTGGATTACCAAGCAGCAATAATTTCAACTGCAACGGGATATTCTATCCAAACCGTAAACCCAACCCACATGCCTGGGAAATGAAGAAAGTATATCAGGAAATTCATACTACATTGGTAAACCCAACTACTATTTCAATCTACAACGAAAACTTCTTTAAAGACCTTTCAGATGTGCGGATGGAATGGAACCTTACAGTAAATGGTAAACTTACTCAAACCGGCGCTATTGCTGATGTGAATGTTCAGCCTCATGCTACCAAAGAATTTTCAATCCCGGTAAAACTTCCAGGCGAAGGAGAAGCTTTTCTGAATGTCATTTATAAACAAAAACTAGAGAAGTTTTTGGTACCGAAAGACCACATCGTTGCCGAAGAACAACTTTTGGTTTCGGGAACTTATAAAAATGACATGAGCATTGCCCCAACTGGGAACATCACTGTCAAAGAGACAAATGCCTCAATTGATGTTTCGGCTAAGGGAATGAAAATCAGTTTTAACAAGCAAACCGGCCTAATGGAACAGTATGTTGTGAATGGCCAAAGCTATTTAGAATCAACATCAGGTTTGAAACCAGCTTTCTGGCGGGCGATGAATGACAACGACATGGGCGCTTTTTTTCAAATGAGATTGAAACTTTGGAAAACGGCACAAGGCAACCTGAAATTGACCGATATTAAAACCACCCAAAACAATAATTTATTAACTGTTCAAACTTCTTTCGAACTTCCTGATGTATTTGCAAAACTGAATATTCAATATATCATTAATTCAAAAGGAGAATTGGAGATTGGTCAAAGTATGATCGCGGACACAACAAAAAGAGTTGCATCATCAATGCCAAGGTTTTTCAGAAGAAACAATGCAAATGCTCTTGAACAAATTCCTATGTTGCCACGATTTGGTATGAATTGGGTTTTACCAGCAGGGTTCGAAACCATTGAATATTACGGAAATGGACCAGTTGAAAATTATCAGGATCGAAACTATGCAGCGCCAACCGGAATTTACAAACAATCGGTTGCACAACAATTTTATCCTTACATCAGGCCACAGGAAACAGGTAATAAAACCGGAATCCGTTGGTTCGAAATAAAAAACAAAAAAGGAAAAGGACTGATGATTCAGTCGGATATACTTTTAAGTATGAGCGCATTGCATTTCTACGATGCTGATTTAGACGATGGAGATCAGAAACATCAGCGACATTCAGGCGAATTGAAACAACGCCCCGAAACTCAGTTACACATCGACCTTGCTCAAATGGGTGTTGGTGGAATTGAAAGTTGGGGAGCCTGGCCAATGGAAAAATACCGTCTGCCTTATAAAAATTACGAGTATAAATTCATTGTAAAACCTTTTAAATAAGCTTGAAACAAAAAATAATTATTAAAAAATCATATGAAAAAAATTTACTTTCTGTATTTCATAATCCTAACCGGAATTTATTCCGTGACAGCTCAATCCAAAATTCATCCTGACAGTCTTGCCTTTCAAAAATGGGCTCAGACGCCACCAATGGGATGGAACAGCTGGGATTGTTATGGCCCGACTGTTACCGAAAACGAAGTAAAAGCTAATGCCGATTACATGGCAAAATACCTAAAATCATCAGGATGGGAATACATTATTGTTGATATCCGCTGGTATGTTGAAAATGATAAAGCACATGGATACAATGAAAAGGATGCCATTTATGTAATGGATGAATATGGACGATTGCAGCCCAGTACATTAAAGTTTCCGTCGGCTGCCAATGGAAAAGGATTTAAAGCTTTGGCTGATTATATTCACAGCAAAGGCCTGAAATTTGGAATTCACATCATGCGCGGCATTCCCGTTGAGGCTGTCAAAAAAAATACAGCAATTTTGGGAAGTAATGCAAAGGCTCAGGATATATACAGTAAAGAAGGCCAGTGTCCATGGCTCAGAGATATGTACACCGTTGTTGCTGACGAAAATGGAGCACAGGAATATTACAATTCTCTCTTTGCTCTTTATGCATCGTGGGGCATCGATTTTGTGAAGATTGACGATCTTTCTGTCCCCTATCATCAAAAAGAAATTGAGATCATTCGAAAAGCCATCGACAAGACAGGCCGTAAAATAGTTTTAAGCACTTCTCCCGGCGAAACTCCGATCAAGAATGCTGAACATGTAAAAACTCATGCCAACATGTGGCGGATTGTAGGCGATTTCTGGGACAACTGGACCCAGCTTAAAGAACATTTCGAAGTATGCAATCGCTGGGCTCCATATATTGGTGACGGACATTTTCCCGATGCCGATATGCTTCCGCTTGGCCGGATAGGAATTCGGGCTGAACGGGGCGACAATCGCATGTGCGCCCTTTCAAAAGATGAACAAACAACGATGATGTCGCTTTTCGCGATTTTCCGTTCACCTTTAATGTTTGGAGGTAATCTGCCCGATAACGATGAATTTACGCTCTCTTTGCTGAATAATAAGGATGTACTTTATGTCAACAAATACAGCCAGAACAATCATCAACTTTTTAGGGAAAATGACCTGATTGCCTGGGTTGCCGATGATCCAAAAACAGGCGATAAATTTCTTGCTGTATTTAATGCACAAGACCAGATTAAGATTGATGAAAATAAAGCGCTTTGGAAAAGCGGAAATATTACCAATAGCCAGCCTTCTCAAAGTGTTGATTTTGATTTGAATATTTCCGGAGCTAAAAAACTTTACCTCGCGGTTTCAAAAGCCGGAGAAGAGTTTAACCGTCACCACGCCGATTGGATTGAACCAGTTTTTTATAACAGCAAGGATACGCTGAAAATTAACGGGCTTAAATGGTTGAGCGCAACATCAGGCAAAAGTAACCCACAAGTTAACAAGAGCATCGCCAACAAACCATTGACGGTTGATAATAAGGTATTTGCCAATGGTATTGGTACTTACGCCAATTCAATCATAGAATACAATATTCCTGAAGGGTATAACCGGGTTAAAGCAAAAGCAGGTCTCGATATTGACGCAGTAAAACAAGAGTTTTTTGGCGGAAACGCGGAATTTTTAGTTTACACACAGGATCCTTCAGGGGCAATGCCAGCAGAATCTTCAGCAATTTCAATAAATCTGAAGCAACTTGGCATTACAGGTTCATGCACTGTTACCGATGTCTGGAGCAAACAAAATCTGGGTAGTTTTACTAATGAATTTGCACCGGAGATCAAACGACATGCTTCAGGATTGTACCGGATTTCAGTAAAAAAGTAAATTATTACTCATGAATAAAAAAATATTTTATGTTATTGTAATGTTGCTGATAATCAGTATCATTAAATCAGTATCAGCGCAGCCTGTCAATGTTTCAGGGACCTGGAAAGCGGATATTGAAACGCCGGTCGGCCTGTTCAAATATACCTGGATCATTCAGCAGGATGGCGAAAATCTCTCCGGAAAAATCCTTCGTGAAAAGGACAATGAAAAGGCCGAAGTTGCTATTACCGAAGGAAAAATTAATGATGATGCGGTTTCTTTCGTTGAGATGCTTTCCATGCCCGATCAGGAAATAAAGATTAGTTACAGTGGAAAAATTACAGGAAATGAACTCAAACTAACCCGTCAGGTTGGCGATTTTGCTACAGAAGAAGTGACGGCCAAACGAGACAATCCGGAAAATCACGAAAAAACAGCAAATGCAGAAGTCCGTCGCAACCTGATGCGGCCTATCGTGCTCAACCCTGACGATAAACAAGCATTTCCTCCGGCTCCTGAAGGATACGACAAGATTCGCGACAATATTACTCACGGAAAAACTGAAACGGTTGAATATGAGTCGAAAACAGTTGGAACAACACGGAAATTGTTGGTATATACCCCTCCCGGGTTTTCGACTGACAAGAAGTACCCGGTACTTTATCTTTTACACGGAATAGGTGGAGATGAGTTGGAATGGTACAACAATGGTCATCCGGAGGTGATTCTCGATAACTTATATGCCGACAAAAAGCTGGTTCCGATGATTGTAGTATTTCCTAATGGACGGGCTATGAAAAACGACCGTGCTGAGGGAAATATTTATGCACCTGAAATGCAGGCAGCTTTTGCAAACTTCGAAAAGGATTTACTGAACGATGTAATCCCGTTTGTCGAGTCAAAATATCCGGTAAAGAAAGAGCGTGAAAGTCGCGCTTTAGCTGGTCTTTCGATGGGCGGCGGACAGTCGCTTAACTTTGGTTTGGGCAACCTTGACACTTTTGCCTGGGTTGGCGGTTTTTCATCGGCACCCAATACCAAAGCTCCTGAAGTTCTGATTCCAAATCCAGCCGAAACTGCCAAAAAACTGAAGTTACTCTGGATTTCGTGCGGTAATGAAGATGGACTGATTTCATTCAGCCAGAAACTTCACCAATATTGCAAGGAGAACAAAGTGCCTCATATCTGGCAAGTTGAACCCGGCAAACATGAATTTCCGGTGTGGAAAAACGATTTGTACCAATTTTCACAACTGATATTTAAGTAGCAACAGAATGAAATAATGAAGGAAAATAATTCACGAAGAAGATTTATTCGGGGAGCCGCATTAACAGGTTTGGCAACATGCTGCCTTCCGGCATTTGAAACTTTTGCTGCAAAGTCGGGTAAAGTACCAGGAGCCAAAGATGGTGCAGTAATTCTTTTTCAGGGTGACTCCATAACCGATGGAAACCGTGGGCGCAATACCGATCCAAATCACATCATGGGTCATGGTTATGCATTCAGTATTGCCAGTCGCGTAGGTGCCGATTATCCTGAAAAGAAATATATATTCTACAACAGAGGAATCAGCGGGAACAGAACCACAGAGCTCGAAAATCGTTGGCAAACTGATACTCTTGATCTGAAGCCAAATGTGCTGAGCATCCTCGTTGGTGTGAACGATTGTACTTCGACTATTTTTCATGGGGGAGATGGTTCGGGCATCTCTGTTGAAGAGTACCAGAAAAAGTATACAGGCTTGCTTGATCAAACCAGGGAGGCTTTTCCCGATATTCTTTTTGTGCTTTGCGAACCCTTCATTCTCTCGGTTGGAAAAGTAAAGGAGAACTGGGATGCTTATATTGCCGATATCACACAGCGGCAGGCTGTTGTTCGCCAGCTGGCCGAAAAATATAATACTGTATTTGTAGGTTTCCAGCACGTTTTTACAAAGGCCTGCGAAAAAGCCGCTGCCGATTATTGGATATGGGATGGCGTTCATCCAACGGTTCCCGGACACGAACTGATGGCAAGAGAATGGCTGAAACAGGTTGAGAAAAGAATTAAGTTTTAAGAAAATCTATCTAAATCCTCTGTTATGAAACGGTTAAAAATTATTGCAGCTTGTCTTTTTTTAGTGATGGTTGTTTATTCCGTAGCCTTGGGACGAACACAAAAAAAGCAGGACATTAATTTGTTAATCGTTGACGGATTTTCAAACCACGACTGGGAACGGACAACTCAGGCAATTGTTCGTATTCTGAATCAATATGGAGGGATAAAAATTGCAATAACAACATCGCCAAACAATCTGGCGTCAAAGGAAGAATTGGAAAAATGGAATCCTGATTTCTCAACTTACGATGTTGTTCTCCTGAATTGTAATGATTTGGGAAATCCGGTTTCATGGAGTCCAAAGACGAAAAAAAATCTTGAAAACTTTGTTGCTGAAGGAGGAGGACTTTATGTCTTTCATTCGGCCAATAATGCTTTTGAAGCCTGGCCTGAATATAACCGAATGATTGGTTTGGGATGGCGAAATAAGGATTTTGGCAAAGCCATTGTCATTGGAGACGACCAAGAAGTTAAAATCATTGAACCGGGACTTGGCGAAAATACGAGCCACGGGAAACGCATCAATGCATTGACTAATCGAATAGGCGAACATCCGATACAAAAAGGATTGCCTCGTAGCTGGGTTTTTGCCGACATCGAAGTCTATACCTATGCCAGGGGACCTGTTGAAAATCTGACCGTTTTGAGTTATGCCCGTGACGAAAAATACAAACTCAACTTCCCGGTTGAATGGGTCATTAGCTATGGAAAGGGCAGAGTTTACAATTCCTCACTTGGTCATTTCTGGAAAGATCAGGAAAATCCTGAAGGTTTGCGCTGTGCAGCTTTCCAAACCGAAATGCATCGGGCAATTCAATGGCTCGCTAAACGAAAAGTTGACCACAATGTTCCTGCCGATTTTCCCGGAACTAAAAATGTCTCGTTGAGAGATAATTTACTGATGCCCAAATAACTTCGGTGTGTGGTGATTAACTTGATATTTTAAACCACTTTAAACTAATTATTAATGGAAAAAGTACCGAACCCTTTTGAGAAAAAAGTAATGAATCCAAAGACGTCAGCTGTAAAAAAGACGGTGATCGTTCTTGTTGCTATGTTCTTGATAGGTGGAATATGTTTCGCGCAGGATTTATCCAATTCCATACGTTCGTCAACGAATGTACTTAGCGCGGAATATCCGCGCATTACACCCGATTTGCGTGTTATTTTTTCCGTCAAAGCGCCTGATGCCAAAAAGGTTCAAATACAAATCGACAAAAACTACGATCTGGTTCGTGATGAGGACGGAGTTTGGACAGGAACCTCAGATCCGCAGGTTCCCGGGTTTCATTACTATTCGTTAATTGTTGATGGTGTTTGGGTGGCAGATCCGGCCAGCGAATCGTTTTACGGGATGAGCCGCATGGCTAGTGGAATTGAAATACCTGAAGCCGGGGTTGATTTTTATCTGCCGAAGAAAGATGTTTCGCATGGCGAGATCCGATCAAAAATCTATTTTTCTGAAATTACCGGGCAATGGCGACGGGCATTTGTATACGTTCCTTACGAATATGATATGAATCCAACCAAAAGGTATCCGGTTCTTTATTTGCAGCATGGTGGCGGAGAAGATGAACGGGGATGGCCAATTCAGGGAAAGGTGAATAATATTATGGACAACCTGATTGCTGCCGGAAAATCTAAACCAATGATAATTGTGATGGATTGCGGATATGCTACCAAAGCCGGAGAACAGAGCTCACAAAAACTGGAAAATGGCCGTTCTCCAATGACAGCATTCAGCGGTTTTCAGGATGTAATGATCAATGAAATTATACCGATGATTGACGCAACTTATCGCACACTCGCCGATCGCGGCCATCGTGCCATGGCCGGTCTTTCGATGGGGGGAATGCAAACCATGCAAATTACACTCAGCAATTTGGATAAATTCTCCTACATCGGTGCATTTAGCGGCGCTTTTATGCCACAGGGCGATGATTTTAAAACCTACCAAAATGGAATTTTTAACGATCCCGAAAGTTTCAACAAAAAAGTGAAACTACTTTGGATCGGTATAGGAACCGCTGAACCGGAAAGAATGTATAGCGGTGTTAATGCCGCGCACAAGTCTCTTGAGGCTGCGGGAATAAAACATATTTACGTCGAATCTCAGGGTACTGCTCACGAATGGCAAACATGGAGAAGAGCTTTATACGATTTTGCACCCAGATTATTCTAAATGATAGATAATTAAGTAATTGGCAGATTATGCGATTCCGTTTTCCGGAATTGCTGTAATCACCAATTCTGGGTTTAAATGGTATTTCTTATTCTAACCTGATCATTTCAACACATTGAATTAAAACTTTGCTGGCATGAAAAACAAGATTGAAATTATTATTCTGGTGTTTCTTTTTATTTCGTTTGTAGGCTGTACTTCAAAAAAAGCGAAGCAGTCCGAATCTAATATTAAGGATGCAGGTACTATTACGGTTTCTTCTGAAATTAGTACCGGATCTTTAAAATGGGGATCTATCGGCTGGTTGTATGGTTTTGCTGATAATACTCAGCCACCAGACAGCATGATTTCCGGTTTGGGACATCCCCAATATACGTATCAAAAAGCTCCTTTCGGGAAACAGCATAAAGGTGGCGATGCCCTGATTATTGCCGATAAGGCCAAACGATTAGGCATGAAAGGGGTTGGAATCTATATGCAGGATTTTTACAAGCAATGGCCTTATCCGGTAAATAGCATCGAAAGTTATATGGACAGTGTAGTTGATAAGGTTGTTGATTATGTGGTAGCTGACAAGAACCGTGCTTTCATGTTGTATGTCCCTTTTAACGAACCAGATTGGATCTGGTATGATAATACACCTGCCAAAATCAACCAGTTTTGCCAGGACTGGGAAAAGGTTTATCACCGGATCAAGTCGAGAGATCCTGATGCCAAATTGGTTGGCCCAAATACAATGAAATACAACAAGGACTTTATACATACTTTCTTTACCTACTGCAAAGAGCATAAGGTTATGCCTGACATTGCCTCCTGGCATGCTTTGGAGAATGATTTTTTTACCGATTGGTATGATCAGTACGCCGATTTCAGAAGGATAGACAGCACAATTCCTGTCCACATCAACGAATATGGGTTAAAATCGGTTAATGGCAAATGTGACATACAGGTTCCTGGCCGGATGATTCAGTTTATTTCGAGATTTGAAAACAGTAAAGTATTTGCCAATAAAGCCTACTGGACTCCTGAAGGAACTCTGAATGATTTGTGCACTATTGACGGGAAACCAACCGGTTGCTGGTATCTTTATCAATGGTACGGCCAAATGAACGGGAATACAGTTCAAGTAACACTTCCGAATTTGAACGGCCCTTTACAGGCTATTGCTTCAAAAAACAATAACTCGGTGAAGGTGATCTTTGGAGGTTCAGAGAAAGAAACGGATGTGTACAATGTAAGCTTTGATTTAACTGGATTGACTGGCGAAAAAGCCAGCTATAAAGTGATGGAAACAACATATACTGGACAATCTGCTGCCTCATCACCTACGGTAAAAATGGAGGGAACGATGACTATAAAAAATGGCGCCTTCTCTATAAATATTACCAATTGCGATGCACTTTCAGCTTATAATTTATCAATCAATTAAATGGAATTATCGTTTATGTAAGAAATTGACCATTGTTGGTGATTCTGTTGTATTAATAAAGTTCAGCGAAGTGTGAAAAATTTTCCGGGTATTGTAATTTTGGCGTCATGGGCTGTGCGAAAGCTGAATTATTCAGAAAGTAACTTCGGTGTAAATAACTAAACAATTTTGCGCTTGATATTTTTTATTTTTTCTTGTTAAACAATTTTGTGCGTCAAAAGTGAAAACGTGTCACCCAAACAATTATTTAATACTTTAAACATAAATTAATGAAAAAACTTAAACTAACTCTTCTATCCCTGGCATTTATAATTCTGGCAGGTGCTGTTCATGCATCAGTTATTTCATATAAAAAGGATAACGATGGAATTACTTGTAACCTTGATAAAGGTTTGATGAAAGTAAAAGTCTGCCTCGATAACATGATTGAGGTGAAATACACCACCTTGCCGGTATTTCTGGATAAGCCTTCGCTAGTAATTATCAATGAATGGAAAACAACACCTGGTTTCACCGTAACCGAAACCACCAGTGAGATTGTAATTACCACCGCTAAAATAAAAGTTGTAGTAAACCGTCAGTCGAATTCGGTTAAATACACCGATTTAAGTGGAAATGTAATCTTACGCGAAACCGATTCGCAAAGCAAAACAATGACCGAAGCCACTATTGCAGGCCTCGAATGTTACAATTGTTCTTCTCGGTTTAATTCACCTGCTGACGAATCACTGTATGGTATGGGATGTCATCCTGAAGATTCGCTTTCAATCAATTACAAAGGACGCGATCAGGAAATGGCCATAAAATACATGACAGGAGCTATTCCGGTAATGTTGTCCACCAAGGGTTATGGGCTTTTCTGGGATAATTATTCAGCATCGAATTTCTATGGAGCCGAGGCCGGAAATACACAATACAAGTATGTTTCGGAAAGTGGTAATATGGTCGATTATTATTTCATCTATGGTCCCGATTTCGACCAGATCATCTCTTCATTCCGAAAAGCTTCCGGCGATGCTCCTATGTTTCCGAAATGGGCGTTTGGCTTGTTTCAATCGCAGGACAGGTATAAAAGTCAGACCGAAGTCCTTTCTGTAAAAGATAAATATCGTAACGGAAAAATACCGGTAGATTGTATTGTTCAGGATTGGTTTTACTGGGAACCCAATGTAATTGGATCGCATGTAATGTGGCCCGAACGCTATCCAGATCCAAAAGCGATGGTTGACGAACTTCACGCTGCAAATATTCATGCCATGATTTCAATCTGGCCGGTTTTCTCGAAAGGAACTAAAACATACGATCAGATGGCACATTCAGGAGGAATGACCGACCTACTTTGGGACAATGCCATGACTCATATTCTGGATGGTTATTACGATGCGCACAGCGAACAGGCCCGTGAGTTGTACTGGAAACAGGCAAAAGATAGCCTGGTAGGACGCTATGGCTGGGATGCCTGGTGGGTCGACCAATGTGAACCCGATAACGGGAATGATCTGGACTTGAGACGCAAGAGCCATTTTGCAATTGGTCGAGGTATCGATTATATGAACACTTATGCGTTAATGCATTCAACCGGATTATACACGCATTGGAGAAACGATATTCCCAATAAGCGTGCCTTTTTTCTGATTCGTCAGGCCTTTGCCGGGCAACAGCGAAACTCGGCCACTTTGTGGTCGTCGGATATAAGCTGTACCTGGAATGCATATAAAAATCAGGTTCCCCAGGGAATAAATGCCTGCGCTTCAGGAATTCCTTACTGGACATCCGATATTGGTGGTTACCACCTCAACTGGCAGGCACCTGATTGGACCAAACCGACCAACCGAGAATTATTTACCAGATGGTTTCAATTCGGTACGTTCAGTCCGATTTTCCGTATTCATGGGAAAGGTGAACGCGCTTTATTCTCCGACAACTGGGATGCACCTATGAAAGAGATTTTGCTGAAATACGATAATCTGCGTTACCGTTTGTTGCCTTATATTTATTCTCTTTCGGCAAAAGTGACCAACGAGGGTTATACCATTATGCGATCACTGGCTTTCGACTTCAGGAACGATGAGGGAATTAAAAATATTCCGGATCAGTATATGTTTGGTCCTGCTATAATGGTGAGCCCTGTAACTGCAAGAATGTACAGTTTGCCCAATGCAAAAGAGGTTAAGAAAACCCGAAATGTGTATCTACCGAAAGCAGCTAATTGGTACGACTTCTGGACTGGTAAACTGATTACCGGAGGACAAACCATCGAAGCTGCTGCTCCAATTGAAACGCTTCCGCTTTATATTAAAGCAGGCTCTATTGTGCCAATGGGTCCATATCTTCAATACGCTACCGAAAAAGTCGCTGACCCAATTGAGCTTCGGATTTATACCGGAGCAAATGCCGATTTTGTGCTTTACGAAGACGAAAACGACACTTACAATTACGAACAAGGAAAGTATGCAACTATCGCGATGAACTGGAACGATGCTGAAAAAACATTGACAATCAAGGATCGCAAAGGTGAATTCCCCGGAATGTTAAAGGATCGCACTTTCCGTGTTGTTTTAGTAAACGCTAAAAACGGAACTGGAGTCGAACCAGCCAAACAGGCTGTTGAAATCAAGTACTCAGGGAAAGAAGTAAAAATCAAGAAATGATGGATATGAGATTCAAAATCACCTTTTTAGTGGTTCTTTTTGCGGAAATATTTACCTCGCCACAAATGTTTGCGCAAAGCTCAAATCCATTTACCTCGGTTACAACAATTCAATTTCAAACCACATTAAATACTTTAGTTTCATTAGATGTTTATGATCAAACAGGAAGAAAAATCGCAGCCTTGGTCAATGGCATTTCACGGATTCAATTCGAAAGTGCCAACCTTTTCTGGTGCAGTGAATTTACGACTATGACCGCTGTGCCAAATGCCATTAGAAAGCAGGCTTATTCCACTTTATTCTATGGAACCCAAATGGTGTGCGATTGGACCTGGCAAAGCATGCAGGCCGGCGAAGAACAGTATTTGGAAGGCATGCTCGACTGTGATGGAATACCCAACTGCAAATACGACGAGTATAAGAAAATTGCTATAGAATTTAAGAAGATTGAAAAATTATTCCCGTATCAACTTCAGGCAGAAGTTGATACGGCTTTTTGCTTTCCAAGTCAGATTGCAAGCAGCTATTTTCCGGAGCAGCATGAAAACCAATTGCAAGCATGTTCCGATATGTTTTCCTGGCGAAATATGGATACCCGGATCGTCGAAATTAGCCGGAGTTCATTAAATTATAAATTGTTATTTGTTCCCGGAGTTGCGGTTATGGATGAATCAACAGCCACCAAAATCCGCGACTTCGTGAAAAATGGCGGAACAGTAATTATGACAAGTAATTCGGCCATTGTTAATGAATCGGGGCAATTTTTTGGTTCTACCCGTCCGGGCCGGTTAAACGATGTTTTTGGCATTCGTATTGGAAGTTACGAAGAAACAGAAGCGATGAACGAAATCTCCAGGAAGTCGTTCAAAGGCACAAAGCTTGAATTAAATTATCAGGGAAAAGCGATCGAAACTGAATCAACAAGATTCGATATCATAGAACCCAAAGGAGCCGAGGTTATTGGTAGCTTAACGAGTCTCGACAAGGATTACCCAAATATGACTTCGAATAAATATGGCAAAGGGAAGGCAATTTATGTCGGGCTTCCGGCAAAAAGCGAGGTGCTTAATCCTTTGGTGGATATGCTGATAAATGAACTGGGTATCAAAAAAGGTCCCGATGTTGCTTCAGGTGTGATGGCAAGACAAATCGATAAAAATCATTTTTTATATCTGAATGTTAGCGGTTAACCTAAAGAAATTGAACTGACCGGCAAGTCGAAGAGTATCCTTTTTGATAAAGATTACTCCGGTAATTTTACGATTCCTCCTTTTGAGCCAGAGTTTATTGAAATAAAATAATTTTTGAGAATACTACACATGAAAAGATTTACTGTCAAACTATTTATAATAAGCTTTTTATGCATATTTCCATCTTCGCTTTTCGCGCAAAACACGAATTGTTTTTTAGAGGATTTTGCACCAAAAAATGCCAAAATTCCGATTTCTGTAATTGCAAGCAAAACAACCAGTAAACCAACTGTAACCGTAACTTTATCGGCCGATACTCTGGGACAAATCTCGCAATACATTTTTGGAAATGCCTTGGCAGTCTGGATGGGGAACAATACCGGAAGCCCTGTTTTTATTAAAAATGTTCAGGCTCTGAATCCATCATTAATCCGATTTCCGGGAGGAAGTTGGTCCGATATTTTTTTCTGGAATGGAAATCCATCGGATATCCCAGACTCTCTTTATAATGGCAGTACTGGTAAAAAGGAAAAATTCTATGCTATTTCAGGAAAAAATGATTGGCCTACCACTACGGATAACTATTATAAACTGCGCCTGCAAACAGGTTCGCAAGGATTAATTACGATCAATTATGCCTATGCAAGATATGGTTTAAGCGCCAGGCCAGCGGAGCAAGCGGCTCATCTTGCTGCCGAATGGGTTCGTTACGATAAAGGACGTACGAAATTCTGGGAGATTGGAAACGAAAATGGAGGCCCGTGGGAAGCCGGTTGGATGATTGATACCAAAACCAATAAAGATGGTCAACCTAAAATAATAACCGGTCAACTCTATGGTCAACACTGCAAAATGATTGCCGATTCGATGCGAATGGCTGCCACTAAAATTGGCGCTAAAATCTACATTGGAGGTCAGGTGATTCATTTTGACGGCACATCAAGCTGGAACAGTGTGGATCGGACCTGGAACTCGGGATTTTTCAAAGAAATTGGCGATGCGGTAGATTTTTATGTCATGCATAACTATTTTGGAACTGCAGCAACAGCAGATAATTTATTATCAGTTGCATTAACTGAACCAAAGAAAAATATCAGTTTTATTCAGCAGGATATCATCAACAAAAAGGCTTTCCCAAAACCAGTTGCAGTGACTGAGTATAACATGAATTCTAATTCAGCAAACACCTCCATGCCGATATCCTTTATCAATGGAATGCAGGCTACCATTCTGTTTAATGAATTAATCAAGAATAACTTTGGCTTAGCTGCCAGATGGCTGCTCGCTTCCGGTTCCGATGCGATGTTTTATCAGGGGGATAATGCCAGTTTATTGTGGCAACCACGCCCGGATTTCTATTATGCCTATTATCAGCAAAAATTTACGGGTGATCATGTGATTTCTGCAAGTTCAACCAATTCAACGGTTTTGGCATATTCTTCCAGATTTGCGTCTGGCGAAACCGGCGTTGTTTTGGTTAACCGGGGAAAAACAGCACAGGTTGTTAAGATCGATCCAAAAGATATCGGGGTCGGAAATCAATACTACAATTACTCGTTAACCGGCGGAACGGATAATGGAGATTTTTCATTATTTGTATCGGTAAACGGAGTTAGTCCAAGCGGAACACAATGGGGACCACGCGAAAGTCTGGAGACGATTCCGGCAAATGCCTATTCCACCGATGATGCCATAACGGTGAGTAGTCCCGGACGCTCGGTTCAATTTATCCTGATTGATTCCGGAACTAAAAAATTGTTTCCAACATCAGTTACGAACGAATTAAAAAACGAACCGGAACTTACCAATTATCCAAATCCGTTCTCCGGCATAACAACCATTCAGTTTCAAACTCCTTCAAATGCACGAGTTTCTCTGGATGTTTTTGATCAGACCGGAAGAAAAGTCACCACTCTGGTAAATGAGGTACTTCCATCAGGAACACACCAGGTTGATTTTGACGGAACACCTCTCCACGAAGGATTTTATTATTTAAAATTAATGACAGGCGATTCTACCATCACTCGAAAAATGATTCGAAAAAAATAATCAAACATATAAATTGAGAAATAGTCTTATTGCTGTATTCAGCTAATTCAAAGATTTCAGCCTGTATTTTCAAGGTTGAAAAACTCATGAAGCCATATTATGCGGAGGTATTTTATTACTCATTTCATATAATCATGGTAATATTACAAGCAACGATGGGCTTGAATTAGTTGCTTTTACTGATAGTGTTGTTAATGAAGCTCCATTATCAATAAAAACCATAATTAACAACATGAACGATGCTGTTACAGTTTATCCAAACCCGTCAACTAAAAAATCAATGGAACAAAACCAAGTCCGTTTAAAGGCAACAACCCCGACAGGGGATATATCACCAGGGCGAAGGGAATACGGTAAAAATTTACCTGCACGTAGTGAAATGGCCCGAAAACCGCGAACTGATGGTACCCGGATACTGCACGAAAAGGCTTATGTGCTGGAAACCGGGCAAAAACTTGATTTCACACCATATCCAGAAACGGCTATTACTGTGCGCCTACCATACGAGCCCATTGACGTTAACATTACAGTCATTGTTCTGGAGTTCGATAACAACTTAGCTAAACTTATTCCTTAACCCATACACAAATGAAACAGATTCGGGTAATCCAATCGTTGGTTATTAACATCAATACCTTGAAAAAACAACTAAAATCCATTCAATTTCTGCTTCTGACCATTTCTGCCGGATTTTGTAACGTTGCCACAGCGCAGACAAACCCATCGCCAACACAAGGGGTAAAAGCAGTGTCTGCCGTGTATGAGATAATTGACATAACCTTGTGCGCGCGGCGAAACACTCGACCTACTTACACGTTTGCTCCCAATTTAACTATTCCGAAAGGACCAACAGAGTTAAACTGGCAATCGGTAAAAGACAATTTTCAGGTGCCGGCATGGCTGCAAGACGGCAAGTTTGGCATATTTATACATTGGGGTGAGCACACTGTGCCGGCATACCATAACGAGAGGTATGCCAAGCGCATGTACAATGGTTTTTACTACTTTTTTTCTAACTTTGACACCAAAATGATTGAAGTTTAATCATGGACGATCAGATGATTTGGGGGAAAATTGTTAATGGTGATGTGGAGGCGTTGCGCATTTTGCACGATAAATATTATTATCAACTATGGTTATGGGCCAGCAAATATTCCCACAACGAAACGCTGTCCGAAGAATTAGTCTCTGATTGTTTTATCAAGTTGTGGGAACACCGCAAACATATACTTATCGACAAATCATTAAAATCATACCTCTATCTGATGCTCCGTAATCAGATGGTGAGTCAGCTGAGGAAATCCAAACACAATATTGTATTTACTTCAGATCATCTTCCTGATTTGCCAGATGAAGCGACTATCAATAACCAGGATTTTTATGCAGACTTATATCGTGCGATCCAGAAAATCCCTGCGCAACGACGTAAAATTCTGGAACTTGCTGTTTTCGATTCGCTTACGTACAAAGAAATTGCTGCCCGGCTTGAAATTTCCGTCAATACGGTGAAAACTCAAATGGGACGTGCATATCAGTTTCTTAAAGAGGAACTTGATCCTAAGAGCTTCCTGCTCTTTTCGCTAATTCATAAAAATAGAAAAGCTTTTCAATTGCCTTTACCAAATTAATCCCCGGGTTACATTTTCCACAAAAAATAATACATTTTCTGAAAAATAAATACAAAGGCTGTCACCCTATTTCCAAACGTTTTTCGTCATAGAAATACAAGTACATTAAGATGAATAAAAACGACCTACAATATTGGGATTTAATAGCTGGCAAATTACACAATGAACTCGATTCTAAAGAAAATGCATTGTTTGAAAATGGCATAGAAGAGCCATCCAACCAAAACCATTTTGCGAAAAGCCAAAAAAATCAGGAAGGATTAAAAGAAGTCAAACAATTGCAAAAGTCGGATAAGAATGCTTCATGGAATACTATTGCAAAGAAGGTTCGCATGAAGACAATTGAAACGTACAGCAAAAATTTCCTGAAATACGCGGCAATACTTGTTGTTGCATTTATTGCAGGAACCTACTTTCATTCATTGAATAAATCCGGAAATCAGGAAGTGCAATATGCTGAAATGGAAGTCATGTATGGCCAGACCGGTCATTTGTTCCTTTTCGATGGTACTGAAGTTTGGTTGAATTCAGGCACCAAGTTTAAATACCCCAATCAATTTAATCAGGGCGAACGAAATGTATTTCTAGAAGGGGAAGCATTCTTTAAAGTTGCCCCGAATAAACACCTTCCGTTTAAAGTAAAAACTGGCAAACTTGAAATAGAAGTCTTGGGCACCTCATTTAATGTTTCTGCCTATCCGGACGAATCCAGTCAGTCGGTAGTTTTGGTTGAAGGGAAAGTTCAGTTAAACACTCCGGAAGGGATGAAGATTGGAGAGATGGTTCCAGGGCAAATTGCAGTTAAATCAGAAAGTGATGCTATAATTCAGGTGAAAAACATAGATCCATATTCTTATACCAATTGGAAAGATGGCAAAATCACATTCAATGGAGATAAATTGGGCGATATAGCCAAAAAGATGGAGCGTTGGTATAATATTGAAATCAGGTTTGAGATGGAAAGTTTTAGAAACTATAAATTTTCAGGAACAATTTTACGGAACAAGCCAATCGATCAAACCATCAAGGCCATGGAACTGTTGGCACCCATAAGGTTTAATTATGAAATAAAAGCAGAAGAAAAAAGTATAATAACTATAAGGAAAAAAAAATGACATGTATCGTTGAGTAATAACAAAAAGAAGGCGATGAAATGCTTGAGACCATTTCACCGCCGGAAATAAAACAATCATTGTTTCATTTAAAACTAAACAAATTTATGAAAAAACATCGAAAATGGAACAGTCTTGACAGGCTGTTTAAAAAACTAATTCGAATTATGAAACTAACTAGCTTTTTAATTCTGGTTTTTGTGATTAGTGTGAGTGCTGCTTCAAGCTACTCCCAATCAACAAAATTGAACATCCAGGTAACGAACGGCACATTTGTGGATGTGCTTAAACAAATCGAAAATCAATCTGAGTTTTACTTTTATTACAACAACGATGAGATTCAAAACATTGGTGGAGTTTCAATCAGTATGTCGGATAAACAAGTAGAAGAAGTTCTTGATCATCTCCTTAAGGGAACCAATCTTGAATATCAGATTATTGATCGTTACATTGCATTAAAGAAAAAAGATAGTTCGGAGTTTGATCTAACCAAAATGCAGCAACAAAAATCTGTTGCCGGGAAGGTCACCGATTCTTCAGGAGCAACGCTTCCTGGTGTTTCGGTAGTTGTAAAAGGAACTACCAACGGATGTATTACTGATATAGATGGAAACTATGCATTGTCCAACGTTCCGGGAAATGCGACTTTGCAATTTTCGTTTGTTGGTATGAGATTGCAGGAAGTTGCAGTTGGAGATAAAACATCAATCGATGTTACGCTTGAAGTAGAATCTATTGATATTGAAGAAGTGGTTGCTATTGGGTATGGTGTTCAGAAGAAAAAACTGACAACCGGTTCAACAATTCAGGTTAAGGGTGAAGAAATTCAGAGGATGAATTCTGTATCACCAATATCTGCAATCCAAAGCATGACACCAGGGGTAAACATTACTAAAAAATCTGGTCAGCCAGGTGATGGTTTTAAAGTGGTTATTCGTGGTATTGGTACTACAGGTAATTCAGACCCTTTGTATGTTGTTGATGGAGTAACAAGGGGTAATATTGATTATCTTGCCCCTAGTGATATTGAATCGATTGATATACTAAAGGATGCTGCTTCTGCTGCAATTTATGGTGCAAGAGCTTCTAATGGAGTTGTACTGGTTACAACAAAAAAGGGAAAAGAATCAAATAAGATGACCTTAACTTACGATGGAAGTTACGGTGTACAAAACGTTTATAAAATGCTTCCCCTTCTTGATGCCAAAGGATACATGGTTATTCAAAATGAAGCGAACGTCAATTCAGGGTTGAAGCCTTACGATTGGGCATCATTGCTTGCACCGGGATATTATGAAAAACTTCAGAACGGAACATGGAATGGTTCTAGTTGGCTTAAAGAGATTGAAAATAAAAATGCTTCAGTACAAAGTCATGCTTTCAATATTAGCGGTGGAAATAATGTTTCAGTTTACTCTGCTGGTTTTTCTTACACTTCTCAGGAAGGTATTTTTGGTAAACCAGTACAGTCAACCTACGACCGGTATACTTTCCGGATCAATTCGGAGCATACTATTATCAAGAAATCATGGGATGTCCTGAAAATTGGAGAGAATGTATCATACACCTTTGCGAAAAATCACGGTATTGCTACTGGCAACATGTGGTCGAATAATATTTACAACATGATACAAACAGATCCACTTTTGCCAATGTCGGCAACTGATGCAACTGATGTTGCTTATCCATATCATTATTCTATTCCTTGGAATACCCTTGCTTCAAACCCTGTTGCAGGCATGATATACGGACAAGGCTTTAACGAAAATAAAAATCATTCGCTCAATGCTAATGTGTACCTCACATTACAACCAATAAAAGGTCTTATATACAGGAGTAGTTTTTCAACAAGTCCTAACTTCAATTCATACAGAAGCTGGAATCCAACCTATGCATTAGGACCAAATAATACAGCGACTACAAATAGCGTTACTCAGAATATGAGCGGTGGATATGGATGGACTTTTGAAAATACATTAAATTACGAGTTCTCAATAAAGGATACACATAATTTTAATGTATTGGCCGGAACAAGTGCTGAACGCTGGGGACTTGGCGAAGAAGCTAAAATTTCAAACAAGAACAGTGTTTTTGACGACTTCGAACATGCCTATATCGATAACGCAAATGTTAATTCTACTGCCACTATTAATGGTGCTCCTTGGAATAAGGGTGGTATCCTGTCGTACTTCGGACGTTTAAATTATGACTATAAAGAAAAATATTTGCTTACCCTTGTAATGCGCGCCGATGGTTCTTCGAATTTTTCAAAGGGAAATCGTTGGGGTTATTTCCCATCAGTATCTTCTGGTTGGGTTGCATCAAGTGAGTCATTTATGGAATCAACCAGGTCATTTATGGACTTTCTAAAGATCCGTGCCAGCTGGGGACAAAACGGTAACCAGAATATACCACCGTTCCAATATATTTCGCTTGTTACTTTTAATGATCCTTCGAATAATGTCTTTTCAAATTATTATTTTGGATCTTCAAAAATTACACCTTCACTTGGAGCTTTTCCGAAAAACCTTCCTACTCCAGATTTGAAATGGGAAACATCGGAACAGTTAGACCTTGGTTTTGATGCACGGTTTCTTAACTCAAAACTTAGTTTAACATTTGATTATTATAAAAAAACAACCAAAGACTGGTTGGTAGCAGCTCCTATTTTGGCTAGCTGGGGTGTACAGAGTGCTCCGTACATCAATGGCGGTGAAGTTCAAAACACAGGTATTGAAGTAGCGCTTGGATATAATGACAAAGCTGGTGAATTCACATACGGTGTAAATGCCAATATGAGTTACAATAAAAATGAAGTTACCAGAATTGACAATGAGCAAGGAATTATAAATGCAACCAATGTGAAACTTTGGGGTAATGGAACCTATTTTTCCCGTGCCGAGGTTGGTAAACCAATTGGATACTTCTACGGTTATAAAACCAATGGTATTTTTCAAAACACCGCAGAAGTAGCAGCATATAAAAACGAACAGGGTGTAGTAATTATGCCAACAGCAAAACCTGGTGATGTTAGGTTTGTAGACACTGATCTTGATGGTGCAATTACTGAAGCTGATAAAGTTCAGATTGGAGATCCTAATCCGGATGTTATTCTCTCTGTTAATTTGAATTGTGCATATAAAGGTTTCGATTTGTCGGTTAATACCTACGGTGTTTTGGGCAACCAAATAGCCAGAAACTGGCACGATGCCGGAAGTAGCCTGAATAACTATACCACAGAAATATTGAACAGATGGCACGGTGAAGGAACTTCAAATAAAATTCCCCGTTTAACAAGTGGTTCGTCTATCAACCAAACCTTTAACTCTGATCTTTCCATTGAAAATGGAGACTATTTACGTATTAGCAACGTAACTTTAGGTTACGACCTCAAAAAACTGGCAAAATCGCTTCCTTTTGAACAACTTCGGATATTTATCACCGGTCAGAATTTGTACACATTCACCAAGTATTCAGGAATGGATCCTGAAATTGGTACAAGTACAGATGATTCGAATTGGGGTTGGGTAAAAGGAGTAGATCTTGGATTTTATCCAAACCCACGAACCCTAATGGTTGGTGCAAGTATTAAATTTTAAATTTTAAATTTATGAAAAGAATATTTCATTTTTCAATAATTCTGCTTTTTCTAGCAGGATGTAGTGAGAGCTTTCTGGACACACAGAACCTTACGAAAAAAAGCAGTGAAAACTTTCCAGGAACAACAGCAGAAGCACAACAGGCTCTAAACGGCGTATATTCTATACAAAATACAGTTGGTACCGGATGGAATAATATCTTGTTGTATTCAGAATATATGTCAGACGATCGCTTTGGCGGGGGAGGGATGCACGATCCAAACCCACAGGCAGCCAACTATTTTATGGTTGCGAATACAAATATAATGTCGAATATCTGGGGAGGCTATTATCAGGGAATTTACCGTGCCAACACTTTGCTGGAATCATTGGGTAATGTTAAAGGGCTTAGTCCTGCTGACAGACAGAAAATTGTTGGAGAAACAAGTTTTCTGCGAGCTTCGTTTTATTTCGATTTATCCCGGTTGTTTAGTACTCCTGAAGTAATAGATGGACATCAGGGTACTGTACCATTGGTACTTACAACGGTTCCTGTAGATTTGCCAAGGGCCTCAGAAGAAGACATGTACGGTCAAATTGCTGCAGACCTAAAAGTTGCAATTGATTCGTTAAATGCCGAACCAGTTACGATAGCATGGAAAGTGGCTAATCTAGGCCGGGCTTCTAAATTTGCAGCCGAAGGTTTGATGGCCAGAATGTTCCTGTTCTATACTGACTACTACAATAAAACAGAAATAGTTTTGCCAGATGGTGGAAAAATTACCAAAGCCGATGTCATTGGTTATGTAGATGATGTAGTAACCAACAGCGGATGTTCTCTGGTTCCTGATTTTAGAAATCAGTGGCCATACACCTTCTCTAAAGATTCCTATAAATTTGCTGCTGATAATGACCTTAGCTGGGTGGGTGAAGCTACTAATCCGGAAAATATTTTTGAAGTTGTGTTTACCGGCTTTTCATCAACCGTATGGGGAGAAAAATCAAACTATGTTAACGGCTTCTTTAATTGTGGTCAACGAGATGCTACCAAGCATTTAGTAATTGGACATGGCTGGGGCTTTGGTCCTGTCAATCCAAGGTTATATGATGAGTGGCCAAGTGGTGACCTAAGAAAACAAGGTTCAATTTATAATGTTGATGATTCTTCCGAAGGTCTTGATTATGTAAAAGGTGCTGATAACCAATGGAATGAAACCTATTGCTTAGACAAGAAATACATTCCTGTTAATGTAAAAGATGCAACTGGTGCAATAGTAAACTGGTGCCACATTCTATATGCAGGAATTGATGATAATATTCAATTGGAAAGTGTTCAGAATATGGTTATTCTTCGTTTGGCCGATGTGATGTTAATGGGTGCTGAACTTGGTAGTAGTAAGGCTCAGGCATATATGGATGCTGTTAGAAGCCGATCAAAATTGCCATCAGTTGCTCCGTCAATCGATAACATTAAACTCGAACGTCGTTATGAATTAGCTTTTGAAGGACAGCGTTATTTCGATTTATTACGTTGGTACGGTAAAGAAGCTGGTGTAACAATTAAAGCAAATTCAACCGGAGCTGAAATTCACAATAAGGGCGTTAAAACAACTATTGACCAGGATCGTACTCCTGCTCTTTTCAGTAACATAGATGCCAGAGTCAGGGCTACCGGTGGTTTTAATATGATTCCACAGGATCAGATTGACTTGTCAAAAGCTCTAAAACAGAATCCGGGATGGACTGTTGCAGGTGAATTTATGTATGAATTCTAATTTAATAAATCTTATTATGAAAAAATCGCTATATAGTTTGATAGGCTTAGCTTTGGTATTTGCTGCATGCAGTACCATTGAGGATAGAGTAGATCTGGGTCCTGTATTGAAAGCAGATCAATTGGTGTTTTCCGTTACTCAGCCCGTAGCTGGTTCAAATACCATTATTTTGGAAAATAAAACTCCAAATACATTACAATATTGGGACTGGGGCACAGGATTCTCTAACAAATTAAATGATACCATTTATGTTCCTTTTGCAGGTACTTTTACCATGAGGTTTACTGCTTTCTGCGGAGGTGGTACAGTAACCGATTCAACAACCTTTACAATTGCTCAAAATGATGATGCATTTTTTGAAAAAAATCCATTATGGAAACAATTAACAGGAGGTGGTACTGGACAAACTTGGGTTTGGGCAATTGACAATCCAACCGGGAAAGTTGCTGGTAATGGACCGGAAGAATGCACTTCTCCGGCATGGTGGACTTTGACTCCTACTGAAGTTGTAGGGCAATTAACCGGGAAATACTCATTAGACGATGAGGTTTATATGGATCTTAACGGTGCTGCTAATTTTGTTGTTAAACATGGTGATGGAAGCCAGGTGAAAGGATTCTTTGGCATGCTTCCGGATGTTACTTATGCAGGAATTACTTTTAATTCTTTCGAAGTAATTGGTGGACCGCAAATGCCATGGCCCGGTGGTGGCAAATACCATGTAACCAAAATTACTGCCGACGAATTAGTCGTTCATGAATACAAAGCTTTTAATATAGCCATGTTTAAACGAAAAGGCTTCGTATATTAATCCTATTTCATAGTTGATAAAGACCGTCTCAAATGAAAGCTGAGACGGTCTTTTTTATTTTTTAAAAGATCTAAAGCAACAACTATTTTAATTCACATAAAGTAATGATCTTGGTCTCAACAAAGTTTTTGTTTTTTTATGTACTCATTTTCAGTTTGTTCTCATGTATTAATCAGACTCCGAAAAATGATATTACTAAGTGGAAATTAAAGGGAGATGTAAAATACAATAGTTCGTTCAAAAAATATTAAAAATTAAGCAGCCATAGTTCCGAAATACAATAGTTCATTGACATGTTGACGATTTTTGATTGAGTTCGGGTTAATAGCGAACAGGCGAAAAAATCTGGATAGCAACAACGTATT
>DASRMB010000063.1:0-88183 GCA_035648135.1 Prolixibacteraceae bacterium | reverse complement strand
TCTCCCGATAAATGGTGCTTTTGTCTGTATCCAGAAGTTGAGCTACTCTTTTTATTGGCGTATTTGTTTTTAATAATACCTCAATTTGGTTCCTTTGTATTGAGGTTAACTGTTTATTTTTCATCGCAAATCAAAAGTATTAGTTTAACCTTACCATAGGAAGCTTTCGGGCTTCCTATTCTACTTTTGTTGCATTTGTTATACCAATGACTTCAACAACACATAATCATCAGCATTCTATAAATCTATCATATTAAAAATTCGCAGTTACTAATTGAATTTCCGAATCTGTAACTATCTTTAAAACTTTAAAATAAAGATCATTACGAACTCCTTAATCTTAATTTAATGCCAATAGTCAACACAAAATCAACAACTTACATTCTGATCCTTGCAATTTTTGCTGTGTTTCAAAATTTTCAATTGAGTGCACAGGAGCTGCCTGTAACCTGGCAACAAAAAGCTTCGGGTGTATGGATTGCCCGGGTAGGCAAGCCTGACAGCATTAATTTCTCCACCGTTTCAGGAGTTAAACCGAAACTGAATGCACTCAATGCAATGGCTGATGTCAGCTTTCCTATTCAGGAAGGAGATATCAAAGTAGTAAAAAACGATGGCAAACTGTATTTGCAGTTTCCGTTAGAGGTAGGGGAGAAAGTTTTCGGTCTGGGATTAAATTTTAAAACCGTAGAACAGCGCGGAAGGATTCTCCGACTTCACGTTGACCATTATGGCGGTCAGGACAATGGTCGCACCCATGCGCCAGTCCCATTTTATGTATCATCGAAAGGATATGGCGTTTTTATAAATTCGGCCCGCTACCTTGACGTTTGGGTGGGTACAGCCGTACGAAAAGATAGCAAAATACCGATGAATTCGAAAGACCGTAACACTGATAAGAGCTGGTCGTCAAAACCTTATTCCGATAATGTATCGGTTCTGGTGCCAGCCGATGGTGTCGAAATTATTGTTTTTGGAGGGCCGTCAACGCTCGATGCAGTAAGCAGGTTCAATCTTTACAATGGTGGCGGTTGCATTCCTCCGAAATGGGGACTTGGGTTTTGGCAACGTACACCAACTCTTTACACCGATTCGATGGTTTTGTCCGATGTAAAAGAATTCAGGGAACATCAATTCCCATTATCGGTAATTGGACTGGAACCTGGCTGGCAAAGTAAATCGTATCCATGTACTTATGAATGGGATCGCGGTCGTTTTCCTGATCCAGCCAAATTTGTCGGTAAAATGAATGAATTGGGGGTGAAAACCAACCTTTGGATCAACCCTTATATTTCTCCTGACGCGAAAATAATCAGCAAATTATTGCCCTATACTGCTTCGCATACTGTTTGGAGTGGATATGTCCCTGATTATGGATTGCCCGAAACCAACCGGATAATTGGCAACCAAATGAAAACGGATTTACTCTCCATTGGTGTCAGCGGATTTAAGATGGACGAGAATGATGGATACGACAACTGGTTGTGGCCCGATGTAACGCTGTTCCCATCGAAAATACCTGCTGAGGAAATGCGTCAGCTTTATGGACTAATGATGCAAAAAATGACCACCAAACTCTACCGCGAGCAAAACAAACGGACTTACGGTTTGGTAAGAGCTTCAAACGCCGGCGGAGTTTCTTTTCCTTACGTTATTTATAATGACTACTATAGCCACCGCGATTTTATTACCGCGCTAATCAACAGCTCGTTTATCGGTGTACTTTGGACTCCCGAAGTGCGGGGCTCAAAGACTGCTGAAGAATGGCTGAGAAGAATGCAGACAGTATGCTTTTCTCCATTGGCTATGATTAATGCCTGGTCGGATGGTACTAAGCCATGGTCGTTTCCTGAAGTTGAAAAGCAGGTTACTGATGTGGCAAATCTGCGGATGCAACTCATTCCTTACCTTTATACTTGTTTTGCGGAATATGCATTTTATGGCCGTCCTCCGATTCGGGCTATGAATCTGGTTGATGGTTTTACCTCCATTGATAAAAAAGTTGAGGGAAAACTGAGTTCAACTGAAAATCCTTATGCCGAGGCGACTAAAAAGGAGATGAAAGATCAGTTTATGGTTGGTGATAATTTATTGGTCGCGCCACTCTTTGCCGAAGAAACGAAGCGTGAAGTCATTTTGCCGCAAGGTAAATGGTACGATTTCTACACCGGAGAACTGGCCGGCGAAGGACAGGTGATTGAAGTATCCCCGGGACTGGATCATATTCCGGTATTTGTTCGTGATGGCGGAATTATCCCCATGGCAACTCCGTCGCAAATAAAAGGCAAAGACAATCTGATCATGCGTTATTATGGACAGAAACCAGCAACTTATAAGCTTTATGACGATGATGGAGAGACCTTCAATTATGAGAAAGGTGAATACTCCTGGCGAACTGTTCAGGTGATCCTCAATAAAAAAGGAGTGTTGGTTGGTTCCATTTCTCAGGAAGAAAAAAACAAACCGAATTCTTATGGAAATATCTCCTTTGAGTTTATGACCAAATAGTTAGGGTTTGCTGAAAAACTCAATTTATAGTGTTTCTTAAAATTGTTAATAAAACCTGACTCACCCCGAAGACCGAAGGCTCGGTCTTTCCCCCTCTCTACTCGTAGAGAGGGGCGGAGGAAGCGAAGCGACCTCGGGGTGAGTTAGCAGAAAACAAACATTTCAAATTACGAAATGCAAGCATTTGAACTGTTTGACTAAGATTTCCTTGCAGATAGTTTGTCTGAATTAACTGTATCAATCTCATCGTAAATTATTTATCAGTTTTTCAGCAGACCCTAGTTAAACATTAAGGTTCTATAACGTTTGGTGTGGGTAATAGAGAAATAAACTTTTATAAATTTTATTCTAACTTACCCCATCGCATCTTCGATGCTCTGCCCCTCTTCCCAGTTCATTCCCGGGCTAATGCAGGTAAGATCGTCAGCCACATGGCCGATAATTTCCCAATTCACAAGCTCCCTGGAATGAAGCACCACCATACCCGGCAAAACTGCATGGTAGATGATATGGCATAATAGTCGTTGCCAACTCGTATGGCGTCAATATCACTATAATCGCCGGGAATTACAGGACAAAATACGTCCCATCACCCTGATCGCACCATTTGCAGGTTTGCCGGGCTAAAACGGATTGATATCCGACAAGGAAGGAAACAATACAAATTAAGATATTGAATCTTCTCATGATTCCTTATGTATTATTATTTTGTGATAAATTGATAATTTCCCGATCCAACTTCATAGATGAGCCTTCCACCTTCTGCTCGTAGAAATTTTACTCCTTTTGAATTTGATGCCGACATCCCATTTTCTGTCACATCAGATTCTTTTGTGCCTGGAATATAAACGGTTGCCGTTGTGTTGGCCGGTATGGAGATATTTAGCGTTAGCTGATTATTTTCACGTTTCCATTCTGAGGTAATCAGTCCGCTAATAGTCTGGTATGAACCTTTTACCCAACTAAGACCACTTACCATTTCAGGTTTAATAATCAATTTACGGAATCCTGCACCTTGTTCGTCAACCCCAATGCCAACCAAATCGTTAAAAAACCATTCGTTAATTTGTCCAAGCATAAAATGGTTTTGAGAACCAAAACTCCCGACTCCGGCATCCCATTTTTCGGTAAGCGAAGTTGCGCCCATTTTTAACTGATAACCGTAGCCTGGTTTTTCCGACTGATTGTTCATTTCATAAATCAAATCAGAATAGCCTTCCATTGCCAATGCCTTCAGCAGAAACCGGTACCCGACATCTCCAGAAGTGAAAGAATTTCCATTCTTCCGGATGTCGGCAGCAAGCTTTGCAGCAATTGCTTTACGGTTCTGGGGTTCAGCCATATTGAGCGCCAAGGGCATGGCCATGGTTGTATTTGATCCCGTTGAATAAATGCCTGTTTCGGAATTATAAAATTTCTCATTGAATGCCTTCCTGATAACCTCCGCTTTTTCTTCAAATTTTTGGGAGTCTTCGTTTTTCCCGAGTAAAGATGCCATTTGTGCCATCACCTTGTAGTCGTAAAAAAAGATGGCCGTTGCGGTAAATTCTTCAGGAGTGAGCTGTGATCCCCATGGTTCTTTCGGGCCCATATCGTACCAGTCGCCCAACCCAAAATACAAGATATTATCCTTCGACCAGGAGTCAAGAAATGCCAGATAATTTTTCATCTTATCAAAGTACCGTTTGATTAAGGATACGTCGCCGGAAAACAAATATTGCTGCCAGGGTACAATGATAAAAGAACTGCCCCATTCGGGAGAATTATGGAGTCCATTTGCAATACGACTTCCTGCAAAAAAAGAATCGTTTGAACCATCAGATATTACTGCGCTTCCGGCAAAGAATATTTCGGGAGCAATATTGGGTATGAAGCCGTTATCAAACTGACTGTCAGACATATCATTCATACCTTTGCGGTAAAGTGTAAGCAAATCGAAATTGTATCGTAATGATGGTCCATTCAGGTGGTACTGTTCGAGCCAGGCCATTTTTTCACGTTGAGGGCAATCGGTAATGGTACTCATCAGATTGCTGCGTTGTGCCCAGCGGACCAATGAATAAATACGGTTAAAAAGTTCGTTGGAACACGAGAAAGTTCCAATTGGTGTTGCTGAAGTATGTACTACCACACCATTTAAATTTTCGATCTCAGGTAATTTCGTATCTCCATCAGCCGGGAAAAGTTCAACCTGCAAATACCGGCCACCCTGATAGAAAAATTTAGGAAAATAGCTTTCACTTCCATTTCCGGCCAAAGTATATTGCCACCAGGCAGGCCTAACTCCATCTTGTGTTGCCGATCTGCGATCCACGGTTCCATCAGGTTTTGTGAGCTCGGAAGGGATAACACGGATGTAGGATCCCTTTGCACCTTTCACAGTAAACTCGGGCATGATTGAAACATTTTGCCCCAGGTCATAAACCCAAACATTGGGACTGATCTGTGTTGTTTTAACAGGGGTCAATTTTTCGATGGCTTTTATTGGAGGAGCTGCTGCGGAAAGACCCTTCAGTTCAGCACCAGTTTCCGGAATTTCAATGGCTTGTACCCAGCGGTTGCTCCCACTGAAACCGGGTTCATCCCATCCCTTCTCAACCAGGCGCGCATCAAAATCTTCACCACCAAACTCGTTCATATATGTAACAGGACCGGGCGATACCTGCCACGAATTGTCAGTCCCGATTGTTTTGACTGTTCCATCAGAATATTCAAGGCTCATTTGTAGTTTAGCCTTTAATTGTCCGTAAGAGTTCAGGAATTTTACATACCGAACAGAGTCGAGTTGAATGTTATACATCCCGTTACTTAAAATCAGGGCGATTGCATTTTTGCCTGCCTGAAGTTGATCAGTAACATCATAAGTATCGTAAAGAACTGTTTTATTGTATTCTGTCCATCCCGGTGAAAGGATATAATCGCCCACCTTTTTACCGTTGATGTTTAGTTCGTATTGTCCGAGTCCGCAAACATGAACTACCGCTCTGGCAAGTTTGGGTTCAACCCCGAATTCCTTGCGCAAAAGCATCGATGAATAGTTCGGATCGTTCGGTCCGGGCTTGTTTGCTTTGTGGTATTCAGCAAGATCTCGTTCAAGCCTGAAATCCTGACGGGCTGATTTATATTTTATCGCGTATTTTTCGGCCCCATCAGCCGAAATCCATTTGGCGCTCCAATCTCCTTTGCTTAAAACGCCCATTATTATGCCGGCAGTTTTGCTCCATTCAGAAACCTTGTCGGCCTGATCCCAAACACGCACTTTCCACCAATATTTTTTACTCGATTCTAATTGTTTTCCTTCATAAGTATTAAAAGCCATTTTATCAGATTCTATTTTGCCTGAATCCCAGAGATCGCCATTGTCCGCATCCAATAAAGCTGCAGAGCTGGAAACCAGAATTTGATATGCTGTTTGGCTTAATCCCCGGTCGGTTTCTTTAACCGGACTTAACCCGAAACTAAAATCAGGATTTGAAACATCAATTCCCATGGCTTCCGAAGTTAGCTCACATTTTAAGTTGACAGGGATTACCGATCCTTCAGGAGCATCTTTTAATAAACAGGAAGATAGAATAACAGCACAGAATAAAATCAGGCACAATAGCTTTTTCATGGTATAGGTTTTTAAAATAAAGAGGACACACAATTGCCAGAATTGTATGTCCTCTGTTTGCTTAATTAAAAATATGGACTATATGAAGCTTCGGAAGCGGGAAGCGGGAATAAGGTACTAATAGTTACATAAGCCGCCGGAATTGGAGCTATTCCAACCGGGAAATAATAAGCCTGTGGGTTCGCAATTACTCTGGCTCCGTAAGCTTTCATTACACTTTCTGCATTTCCTGTGCGTACCAAATCGAGCCATCTTTTGTTTTCAAAGGCAAATTCAATTCTTCTTTCCTTTAAAATCGCCTGCCGCAATTCAACCTGGCCTAATACACCAACATTATTTAAACCTGCTCTGGTTCGAATCTGATTCAGGTATGGAATAGCTTCACTGGTTTTGTCTGATTCATTTAATGCTTCTGCCAAAAGCAGCAAAACTTCAGAATACCGATAAACCGGCCAGTTATCATTGGTTAAGCCATCTTGCTGGTGTGGATGATTGTATTTTTTTACATAAGGGAATGCCATTCCGTTAGCCGTAAGATATCCAATTGTTGCGTCCTTTCTCAAATCATCTGTTTCGTATGCAGCAATAATATCAGGAGTAGGAATATTGTACCCTTCAATAGTTCTTGCCTGAACCATTGCAACTCCGGTAACCGCTGTTATTTCTGCCGGAGTTATTGGCTGTGGCAAAAACTGATAGATAAAGTTGCTGGCAAAACCATCGGTTCCTTCTTTATATTGAATTTCGAAGACCGACTCACTATTATTTTTTGAATTTGGATTAAAAACTTCGTCATAATTTGAAACCAGTGTATAGTCGTTCGAACTGACAACTTCTTTTAGAACAGTTACGGCTTTATCCCATTGTTTCAGGACTACATAAACATTTCCCAACATAGTTTTTGCAGTTCCGGATGTTACACGGCCTGCTTCCTGCACCGATTTTTTGGGCAACAAGGTTGAAGCCAACTGAGTATCTGTAATGATCTGCTCATAAACCTGTTCAGCAGTTGCCAACGGTAATGCAGTTTCTTCCAAAGTAGTTGCAGGCTTTAAATGAATTGGTACACTACCAAAATACTGCACCAGGTCGAAATAAGCGAATGATCTTAAAAATAAGGCTTGTCCTTTGATATTGTCCTTCACCCCTTTATCGAACTCTACTCCATCAATTGGTTCCAGCACCTGATTTGCACGGGCAATGACAGAATAATCACTAACATATTTATTGGTAACGACTCCATTGTTCGGCAGATTTGTAAAGTCAGCAATTGTTTCCGACTCGATGGTTCCGCGATCGTTAGGATTAAATACATAACATGAATTATCTGACCGAAGCTCACCCATGGACCATGCATTGTTATATAGACCGCGCAATGGACTATATACACCATTTATAGCCTGCTCAAAGTCCTTTTGCGTTTTAAAAAATATTGGTGTACTCAATGATGTTTCTGAAGGAATTTCAAGAAAGCTCTCATCGCATGAGCTTAATGAAAGTGCCAACAAACTAAATACTAATATTTTGGTTTTCATCCGTTTAAATTTTAAAATTTTAAAATCTCGCATTTTTCGTGTTCGAAAATGTTCCATACTTATTTTAGCTGTAAGTTTACACCAAAAGTAAAAGTCCTTGGAACAGGATACGCTGAATAATCCATCCCCTGATTCAAAGCGCTCGCAGGTTGTCCTCCGGGACTGGTGGTTACTTCAGGATTTGCACCTTTGTATTTGGTAAAAACAAAAGCTTGCTGAACACTTGAATACAAACGAACCGAACGAACGATATTGTTATTCTTTACCGGAACATTGTATCCGAGGGTAATATTCTTAATGGCCAAATAACTACCATCCTGAACAAAACGGCTGTTAAACCAGGCACGTTCCATATCTGTTGCGGCAGTAGTTTTTCCATATCTCCCGTCTCCTGGATTTGCTTCTGACCTCCAGCGATTTTTAACTTCTTTCAAAACATTAAATACCCCATCCAGATTCGTAGTTCCTTCATCCATAAGGCTGGCAATTTTATTACCGTACGAACCGGAAGCCACAATCGAAAGATCGAAATTCTCGTATACAAAACTATTGGTCAAACCGTAAATAAATTTCGGAAACGGATTACCCATAATTACCCTGTCGTCTTCATCTCCGCCATAAGTAATTTTTTTATCACCATTTGTATCCCTGAATTTTATTGTTCCAACCTGCGAGTTGGTATGTTTCGGTGAATTATCAAAATCCTGCTGGTTTTCATATACACCATCCCATATCAATCCGTAGAACTGTCCTATCCTTCCGCCAACTTTGGTAATTGTTCTGTCCCAATCACCATAAATTCTATCGCTAAGATTCGACAATTCCAAAACTTTATTATCACTAAATGCGATATTAAAATTTGTATTCCACTTAAGTTTTCCTCTCAGGTTATCCGAATAAACAGAGAATTCGTGACCCCAGAATTTGAGTGATCCTACATTACTTGTTATGCTCGAAAATCCTGATTCTCTGGGCACCGAAAGATTGTATAAAAGATTCGTCGTTTTCTTCGAATAATAATCATAGTTCAGTCGAACCCGGTTTTCGAGAATACCTAATTCGAACCCAATATCCAACTGCGAAGTAGTTTCCCATCCAAGATCACTGTTACTAAGCGAAACAACTGCTGCGCCACTTGCCACTGTTGATCCAAAAACCGTATTCGTGGTGTTGTTTACATTGGCATACTGCGTATAATTTCCGATGTTATTGTTACCAGTAATACCATAACTGGCTTTCAGTTTAAAAAAGGAAATTGGCTTAACATCAGACATGAATTTCTCATCTGATACAATCCATCCAGCTGATACTGAAGGAAAATTTCCCCATTTATTGTTTGAGCCAAAACGGGAAGATCCATCGAGACGGATTGCGCCGGTTAACAAATATTTCCCCTTATAATTATAGGTTAATCGAGACAAATAAGATACTAAACTCCATTCCTGAATATCGGAATAAGTATTTGGCCTGTCGATATTAATGGCCGATTGTATAGTACTAATGCGATCATCAGGGAAATTGGTGGTTCTGATCTGGCTGTACTCACCTTTATATTGTTGGGCAGTATAACCCACTAACAATTCGAAGTTATGATCGTTAATTGATTTCTTGTAGGTTGCAATATTTTCATTTAACCAGGTTACAAACTGATTGTTTGACTTTAATGCGCTGGCAGTAATTGGAGGCAATGATGCGAAACCTATTGAAGCTGTTGATGGATTGAAGTTGTTAAATAAGGACTGACCCATTTCAACGTTAATGGAAGACTTCAATTTAAGACCATCAATAACTTCCAATTCTAAAAACCCATTTGACAAGAGCCTGTTAGTTTTCGTCTTGTTAGTAATTTCCTGTAATGAACGATACCAGTTTGGTGCCGGAAACGCACTGATCCCGGGCAGGTAAGCTATTAATGGCAAGGAACCATCCTCATTTTCATACGGTAACATTGGCCAGGTCAATAAGGCATTATTAATAATACCACCACCCATAAAGAAAAGGCCATCAGTGTTTGGAGTATTGTTTATGCTGTATGACGGAGCAACATTAAATCCTGCTTTCACCCGATCATTTAATTTATATTCGACATTTGATCTAAAAGAGAAACGCTCATAATCTGAATTTAGAAGCACTCCGTCCTGGCTGAAATAGCCACCAACAACCGAAACGCTAAACTTTTCATTCTTGCTGTTTATTATAACATTATAGTCATGTATAGGAGCGACTCTTAACATGGCATCATACCAATCATATCCTTGACCAAGTTTCTCCGGATCTTTAAAAATATCTGGAACAGTTTGTCCTAAATCTTCGTAGCTTTCCTTTTTAAAATATCCAAATTCAGTGGCATTCATCATATCAGGTCTTCCCTTTTGAGGAACCTGCTGGAATCCTGTGTAAGCGCTAATACTAATATTTGATTCACCCATCTTAGCGCTTTTTGTTGTGATCAGCACAACACCATTGGCAGCTCTCGATCCATATAATGAGGTAGATGCAGCATCTTTCAAAACGCTTATCGACTCAATTTCATTTGGATTAATACTACTAATATCGCCTACAATTGGGAACCCATCAACCACATACAAGGGGTCGCTACCAGCAAGGATAGATGCCTGTCCACGAATACGGACCGACATACCCTGACCTGGCTTACCAGTTGTTTGGTTTATCTGCACACCCGCCAGCTGGCCTTGTAGCTTTTGTGTTATTTGCCCTGCCGGAATCTCTGAAAGTTTACTAAAATTGACTGTTTCAACTGAACCGGTTACGTTCCTTTTTGATTGTGAACCGTAACCAATAGCAATAACTTCGTCAATTCCAATTGTCTCTTGTTCAAGCGTAATGTCAATAACGGTTTTACCACTAATAGCTATTTCCTGAGTTTTCATCCCAATAAACGAAAATTGCAGACTGGCATTTCCCGGAACACTGGAAAGTGAATAGTTACCATTGGTATCGGTAATGGTACCGTTTATGGTTCCCTTTACAACTACTGAAACTCCAGGTAAAGATGAGCCCGAAGAATCCGTCACTTTGCCTGAAACAGTTTTTTGTTGCTGAACTGATCCAGTAAACGCATCTTCATCGGTATACAATACATAGTTAGAGTTAAATGAACGGTATTTTACATTTGTACCGGAAAATAGAAGATCTAAAACCTCCTCAATGTTTTTTGATTTACAATCAATGTCTGTTTTCCGTTCCACATTAATGTTGTTGCTGTTGTACAGGAATCGGAATTCAGTCTGATCTTCGATTTGTTTCAGAATTTGAGTTACAGTTTCTCTTTCAGCTTTTAGGTTTAAGCGCCCGTTCGTTTGTGAAAAAACACCTGCGGAGACCTGTAAAAACATCGCAAGTAATAGGAACGTAGTTAGTTTCATAATCCTAAGTGTTTGATTCATGCAGGGAATTCTCCTGCATAGGAAATTCCATCGTTTTTTTTTCATAAGTTTGAAGTGTTAATTTGTAAATAATTAATGTAATCACCTGGTGATTATCGGAAGGAAAGTGGTAGGACACTTTCCTTCTTTATTTTCTTTTTATCTCAACAAATGATCCGTTTATTTCATAGTTAAATTTTGAGGTTAATTGCATCATAGTCAGAAGCTCCCGAAGACTTTCGGTTTTAATGGTCATGGTAAACCGGTCATTTTTTTCAATTCCTGAATCCAGTTTTATCGAAATGCCATACCAGCGTTCAATACGTGGTACCAGATCTTCAAAAGTGATATCGGAAAACCGTAGTTCATTGTTTCTCCAAATCGAATATATTTCGGATGATACATTCTGAACTTTAATTTTCTGGCTCTTCACATCGTATTTTGATTGTTGCCCCGGTTTCAGAACAGCAAGCTTATTCGAATTCTTTCCTTCGATGATCACTTCTCCTTCTTCCAAACTGGTTTCTACGAATGATTCGTCATTGTAACTGCGCAAATTAAATTTTGTACCCGTAACTTTTACCTTCATTCCCGAAGAAGTCAATATTAGGAACGGGTGTGAACGGTCTTTTTTTACTTCAAAATATGCCTCGCCATTGAGTATTACTGATCGCGGATTCATTGCATCATACTGAAGTTTCGTTTCTGAATTGAGCCAAACCTGACTTCCATCTGCCAAAACGATTTTTGATTTTTCGCCACTGGGAGCTTCAAACACAACTAAACCCGATTTTGGGCTGGCAACGAAATGATCGTTCACCCATAAACTGCCAAAGCCAACTGCCAGAATAACCAATACAGATACTGCAATCCGGTTAAAAATTTCTAATGAAATGACTTTCGCTTTGATTTTAGTTTTTGGTAATTTGTTGTTTAGTTTGTCCCATGCTTGTTCAATATCGATTTCGGATTGAACCAATTTTTGTTTACTTACCTGAAATACCTGGTGAATCTCCCTGAATTGATTTCGGTTCTCTTCTGAAGAAGAAACCCAAAGAAGTATTTCTTCATTCTCCTGAGTTGAAGTTTTTCTATTTAAAAAATGAATTAATTTGCTGTCGTTCATTTGATCTCCCATCTCTAACTTTTTTCTAAATGCCTATACAAACAAGTATGATCTTACCCTGACAAAAGGTAAAAATATTTTTTCGTGATTTGATAAAAAAGAATAAGATAAAGGTGAATGTTGAATTTGCATAATGCCTGAAGTTGCTGATGATAAGAGGAATGTGATTGGAATAAAAGAAAATAAAAAGCGGGCAGGTAATTTTTCAGTAATTCAGAAAAATGCTAATAAGGAGAATAGCAAGGTAATCGCGAAGTTCAGTTTTTAGTTTCGATAATGCGCGGCTCATTTGTGTTTCAACCGTTTTTACTGATATTCCCAGTTTTTCAGCAATCTCGGTGTATTTTAAACCATCCTGTCGACTCATCTTAAAAATCCGGCGGCACTGTTCAGGCAATGATTCAATGGCTGTTTCGGCTTTGGCCTGAAATTCATTGTATAAAACCGATTCATAGGTATTAAAATCTTCCGCCTGATTTTTATAAACGACTTCAATAACCGAATAATAGTTTTCAACTACCTTTTGATGTTCAATAAAATTAAAACAAAGGTTCTGAACTGATTTAAAAAGATAGGGCCTGATTTCATTGTTAAGTTGCAGTTGATCTCTCTTTTTCCATATGTTTAAGAAGACTTCCTGAACAATTTCTTCAGATTCAGGAGTGTTGGCAATGAATTTATTGGCAAAACCACACAGGCGGAGATAATACCTTCGAAATAATAATTCGAAAGCCTGTTCTTCATCAGATATTGAATTTTCAACAATTTTCATTTTTAATCAGCTCGTAATGGTATGGCAAATATAGAATTTTGTTCTTCACTTTCAATAATGATAGTGAAGAACAAAAAGGGAGTAACCAGCCGCCTTTTAGCGCCTCACCATCCATAATCACAAAATAGAAAACGGAATTCAGGGCCAAACGGGGTCCATTTTTTTCTGATCGGTAATCCAGGCCAGATGTAATCCATTGCGACCTGCATTTTTCTCCGTTGAATACGAAAACAGATAGACCGAATGGCTGATTGGTCATTTGCGAAATAGCACCAGAAGCTTTAAAATGACGTTAATTTATCTACAAACTCATTCTCATTAAAAAGAAAACCCCTTTGCTATTTCATGCAAAGGGGTAAACTGAAATTTTGGAACAATTCTTTATCATCAGAAAAAAGATTCAGTATATCTGATTAGTTTTTAATTCTGTCCTTTCGTGTTCAGTGAAAATTTATCTGAAATCGAATGTTATTTTCATATTGAGCTTTCCTCCATGTATTCCGCCTAACTGATAAGGGTTTGATTGCGGTCCGGACGAGCTTGCATCAGTGAACTTTGTTCCGATAGCATTAATCCCATGCAGGAAAGAGATATCACCTTTAGGATATTCAATTTTTGTTTTGGCAGGAGCTACCGGATCGGCGGGCGTCAGCATACGAAGGAAAATGTCTTTGCTATGAATATAAACCTTAAAATCAGGACTATCTTTCCCGGTAATTTTTGCCCAGTAAACTTCAGAATGGTATCCTTTAAACTCCGGATATTCGAAACCTGATTCACCAGTAATCGTATTGTTGTAAGCCTTTTCCCACAGACCAAATTCAACACCTTTCATCCGATTTTTATAGACACGGTAAGGCCCGTTGCCCAGCCATTTCATTCCGGCCACATTTTTTTCAGGATAATCGAAGGTAATCCCGGCAAACAGACAATTGTTGGTTGGTTCGTAACTTACTTCCAGGTCAATTAACCCGGTTCCCTGAATGGTCCATTTAAACAGGTCGTTCTTTTCGAAAACAGTTTCAATAACCAGATTATTCCCTTCGAAACGATATGTCGTTTGTTTTAACGGTTTAGCACCGCTAACGAGCACCGGCCCGTTGGAAAGCGGGATCAACTTGTCACCGTTTTTAATTTGCTGAAGGATTCCGTCTGTTTTGCTGAAGGTAAACTGAAGTTTGTTTGCCTTTACAATCAGTTCTTTTTCGGTCTCCTGAACCGTTGGTCTTTCTGCTGAAGTTTCTGTCAGCAATTCTTTGGTTTTTGCTTCAGGATATTTCACTGGCCAGCTCCATGTCTCCAAATGTCGCCCGTATTGGTCGGTTGCCTTGATTCTCAGCGCATCGTTCTGTTGCCAGTTTTCAGGCAAATTAACCCGAATCGTGCCCTTTTGCCCGGGAGCCAGATCAACTTTCAGATTTTGAGTCCCAATAATCTCTTCCTTCCTTGATTCATCAGGATTAGAAAAACGAACCCATTCAGCATTAAATGTGCACTTGTTCAGGTTTGTATAAAAATAGCGGTTTTCAATCCGGAAAGACCCGTCGAATTCGGGGCTGATGTAACGTTTCTCGAATTGTACCGGCGACCAGATCTCTTTGATTGTATAAAAACTTCCTTCTTTTTCGTTGTATGGTCCAAGAATCCCGTCAGGTGCATGATTGCCGTCGCTGTCGAGTTCCCGGTTACGGTCGGTGCGTTCCACTGCCTCATCAGCAAAAACCCACAGAAAACCTCCGGCTGCCAGTGGATTGTTCCACATCATTTGCCAGTAATCATCCAATCCCGCACCAAGACCACCATCGTACAAACCATGCAAAAATTCGGTAGGAAAGAATATCTTTCGTTTGCTGAAACCATCGAGCGCCAAAGAATTGTAGTCGCTGTAATGGAGGGTATTGGTCAGATCGTAATCCTGACTTGGGAGCAATACTTTACGTTTTTGAATATCCAACTCAGCAAAGTCGTCGTTCAGGCTATTGTTTTCTCCACCTTCGTTGCCATTGTCCCAAAGAATGATCGACGGATGATTGACATCATGGGCAATCATTTCTTCCAGCAACTTACGGCCTACCACATCGTCATACGAAGGTTTCTGCCATGCTGTAAGTTCGTCGAGCACGACAAGTCCAAGTGAGTCACATACATCCAGGAAGTGCTTATCGGGAGGATAGTGTGACATACGAACCGCATTCATGTTCATATCTTTCATCAGATTAACCGCTTCTATGCTGAGTGCTTTGGACGAGGTCCGGCCATATTTCGGGTTAAAAGTATGGCGGCAAACGCCCTGCATTTTTATACGCACACCATTCACAAAAATTCCGTCGCTTTCGCGTACCTCAACAGTACGGAATCCAATCCGTTCAGTATATTGACTGATGATTTTGCCATTCTTATCCAACAGTTTGAATACTGCATTGTAGAGGTTAGGATACTCAGGATTCCAGGTCTTTGGGTTCGTCATTTTTCCTGAAATAGTACATACCGGAGCATCTGCTTTCCCTTCAATTGTGGACTCGGTTTTTCCGGACAGCGTTTGTATTTCTGCAATTACTTTTGCTGCATCCTTTAATCCGGAGATATAAATATTCGCCTGAAAGTCACCGTTGGCCCTGGCATCGACTGCTACCCGTGCGATGTTCTCTTTCGGTTTTGCTTCGAGATAAACCGGGCGGAAAATTCCACCGAATATCCAGAAATCGGCCTGACGTTCAGCACGGCTAACCGATATATTATCAGAATGTTTCTTTACAAAAACCTCCAGCAGGTTTTCTTTTCCGGGCTTCAGCAGTTTACTGATGTCGTATTTAAACTGGTAAAAAGCGCCCTGATGAATTGGTCCGGCCAGTTTACCGTTAATTTTCACCTCGGCATCGGTCATTACTCCATCAAAAACAATATTTACCTGTTTGTTTTGCCATTCGGCAGGTACATTAAATTTATAACGATAAGTTCCGGTTTCGTTGAGCCGGGTTTCAAACTTGTCGTGTCCATAATTGTAAGCACCAAATCCTTGTTGTTCCCAGCACGAAGGAACCGCTATCGTCGTCCATTTGCCACTGTTCATCCCTGCCGAACAGAAAAATTCCCAGTTTACTGTTTTATCAGCTCCGGTTCCGGAAAGATATTTGGTTTCAGTGTTTTGGGCAAATAGTAAATTGGAAAGTAAAATAAACAGGCTTAGTTGAATGAGTCTCATGATTAGAATAGCTTAGTTTAAGATATCAAATTGTCATTTTAAAGTACAAAAAGGCGGATACCTTGATCTTCAAAATTATCCGCCTTTTTTTTATTAGCAAATAATCATTATTTCCACAACGGGTGTTGAACCAGATTTGGATTTTTATCAATCTCATCCTGTGGAACAGGAAGTGAATAATACTTGTCATTGATCTCTTTTTTTGCTCTTTCAGACAATACATGCTGACGTTTCAGATCAAATAATGCCTGTCCTTCAGCTGCAAATTCCCAGATTCGTTCCTGAACAATTGCCTTGCGTAAATCAGTTTGAGATATAGTGGCAGCAATTGGTTCCAATCCGGCACGCACACGTACACGGTTAATTCCTGTAATTGCCTTACCAACCTGGTTCAGCTCACAGTAGGCTTCAGATTGAACCAATAAAACATCAGCATACCGAATCACCTTCATGTTGCAGCCATAATCTCCGGTGCCCGTTGATAAATTATCATTCGGATCCTGGTATTTCGCAAAATGACACAATGGGAAAGATGGTTCAGTTCCATCGTCTGGATTGTAAACGTAAACTTTCCCTGTTTTCAAATCGGTAAAACCGGTAAGGAAAGTGGTTTCAATTCGTTTATCTCCGGGGGTATATGATTTATAAAACTCAGGAGTTGAAATAATTGATGACCAGCCATCGGTTTTCTTAACATTATAACCTCTCATTCCGGTTAATGTCGGAAAGTCGTTGCCATTAATGTTGGTTACAAATTCCACGTCGAAAATATATTCTTTGCCATGTTCGTTGGTCACATCAAATATTTTGCGGAAATCGGTTTCCAAACCATAGCCAAAAGAACTTTCATTGGTAATGATTTCATCGGCTTTTGTAGCGGCTTTTAGCCAATAACCGTCTTTATTCCAAGGCCAGGCGGCTTCAGTCAGGTAAACTTTTGATAACATGGCCATTGCTGCTCCTTTGGTTGGACGCCCCATATCCACAGCTCCGTAGGAGGTTTTCAGCACCGATTCGGCATATTTCAAATCCGCCTCAATTAAGGCCCAAACGGCATCGTCTGTTCCCTCATTGGATAAATCAGTAGCATTCATATCATCTGTCTCGGTAACGATAGCCACATGATCGTAGAAACGAATCAGCACAAAATAATTCAAAGCACGAAGAAATTTTGCTTCTGCAATAATCTGATTTTTTGTATCCTCGCTTTTAAAAGTTACTTTATCAATATTCAGCAGGAGATTATTGGCCCGCCTGATTCCACGGTATGAAATATCCCAGATTAATCTGGAAAAGTCTGTTGTGGCAGTCCATGCATAATTGTCCATTTCATCGCGTGAAGGAGAGCTTGCATTGGCATAGGCAGCTTCTCCGGGAAAATCTGCCCCCATCCATATATAACGTTTAAATCCATTCGGATCCTGAAGGGTTTGATAAACAGCTGTGAGTCCGGCCTTAGCGTCAGCTTCGGTTTTATAGAAATTGTCAGGTGTGATAAATTCATAGACATCCTCTTTTAAAAAGTCTTTGCAGGATGTGCTGGTTACCGTCAAAACGGCTGCAATAATTAAATATTTATATAGTCTCATTTCTGTAAAATTTTAGGGTTAAAAACCAATATTAACTCCGAGAATAAACGATCTGGAAGCTGGGTAAGCACTGTAGTCTACTCCCAACTGAAGATTACTTTGTCCCTGGCTGTTTACTTCAGGATTATACCCTGAATAATTGGTGAGGGTGAATAAATTCTGTCCGGTTACATATATTCTCAAAGATTGAAAGAATGAGCTTTTCTGAATTTTATACCCTAAAGTCAGGTTTTGCAGCCGTATATATGACCCGTCTTCAATTAAATAATCTGATTGAAGCATGTTCTGATTAACCAATACATGAGGTCTGACATAGTTTGCATTTACGTTTGAGGGAGTCCAGTAATCCAAAACTGCTCTGTTTTGGTTTCCCCATACGCTTACAATATTTGTCTCTCCGCGCACAACATTATAAATGTCATTGCCGTAAGTACCATTAAAATACATCGTAAGGTCAAAGTTTTTATAGCTGAAGTTATTTGTCCATCCAAAAATAAAATCGGGATTTGGATCTCCGACGATGGTTCTGTCTTCCCCAAAGCTTATTTTCCCATCCTTATTTTTATCGAAGAAACTCATATCCCCAACCTGATCAAAAGTTGCACTGGCAACCCGCGCAGCAGCATCTCTTTCTTCCTGAGTATGCATAACACCAGTTGTCTTAAGTAAATTCCAAACACCTACAGGCAGTCCGGGTTCCAACCAACTTCCATTTACTTTTAAGCGACCGGAAATTGATCCCTGTTGAGAAGGGATATAGCCGGGAATTGATAAAACCTTATTTCTGTTTGCTGACCAGTTTAGCATGGTACTCCATTTAAAGTCGCCGGTTAATATGTCAGCAGATAAACTAAGTTCAAGACCTTTATTTTCAAGACTACCCAGGTTCTTTAAAACGGAACTAAATCCGGTTGTTGATGGAACTGATATATTCCAAAGCATATCCGTGGTTTTTTTGTAATAATAATCGGCGGTGAAATTAAACCGGTTTCCCAGGAATCCAAGGTCAACACCAACGTCAGTAATTGCTGTTGTTTCCCACTTCAGATCCGGATTGGGCATGTTCCCTGCAGCTATACCTACATTTGTAATTCCGCCAATAGGATAAACATAGGTGTTCATTTTTTCAAGTGATGAATAACTTGGTATATTTTGGTTGCCAGTTATTCCATAGCTACCTCTTAATTTCAAATTACTAACCCATTCTACCTGCTTCATAAAGGATTCCTGATCCATACGCCATGCAGCCGCTACAGATGGGAAAAATGCCCATTTGTTGTTTGTTCCGAACTTGGAGCTTCCATCAGCACGTCCTGTCACAGTTATTAAATAGCGATCCATCATCACGTAATTAATACGCCCAAACCCGGATAACAAGGTATTTTTATTTCTTCCGGAGGAGGGGTTATCCCAGCTTGCTCCGGCATCTAAGTTATTGTACTCATAAACCTCTGAAATAAAATTCCTTGCAGTCATGCCGCTCCATTTGTCCTGAATGGATAACGCTGAAGTTCCAATAATAGCATTGATCGAGTGAATTCCTGTTTTTTTAAGATATGTCAGAACATTTTCGTTGGAAATGGATTGATTTCTGGAATTTTGTTGTTGGGCAATACCATTCGCACTTGCACCGGCATTGGTTTGTTTGGGCTCATAAACTTCTCTCAGTGCGCTTGAAAGATCTGCTCCTGCGCTTACTTTCAGGGTAAGTCCTTCCATGATATTAATGGAAAGGTCAGCAGATCCGAGAACCCGGTCGGTGGTTCCTTTGTCCAGTAAATGATTTACAGAGGGTACAGGATTCGATACAGTTGAACTTCCGGACAAAAAGCTCGTTAAAATATATTCACCAGCAGAATCATATACCGGAACAGTTGGAGGCATAACCAAAGCTCCATTGATAATAGAACTTCCTCCGTCACCGTTATCACGACCAATATTTGTGGCAACCCTGCTTGCAGTAAAGCTTGTTGACAGATTTATTCGTGAGGATATTTTGGTGTCGATGTTATTACGAAAGGAAATACGGTTGAAATCCTGATTCTTAACAACACTTTTCTGACCGAAATAACCTCCTAAAATAGAGAATTTTGTATTTTCTGATCCTCCGGTAATCGTTATATTGTGATTCTGAATTGGAGCTGAAGAACGGAATATTTCTTTCTGATAATCAGTACCCTCACCTAATTCGCTGATTGCAGGATAAAGTGGATTCGGCGTTGCACTTGGATAGTACGCAGGACGCGAATCGTTGGCAGCAGCTATATTTGCCATTGTTCCCCATTCAGTCGCATTCATCATATCCAGCTTTTTTGCAACTTGCTGAACTCCTGAATATCCATCATAAGACACCGTAGTTTTTCCTGTTTTACCTCTTTTTGTCGTAATCAGTATAACTCCATTTGCTCCACGTGAGCCATATATAGCAGTTGCCGATGCATCCTTTAATATTTCCATGCTTTCAATATCACCGGGATTAAGCGTTGCCATAGGATTTTGGCCAGCACCACTTCCTCCGGCTGAACCACCTGCAGTTACAGGGTAGCCATCAATTACATACAACGGTTGATTGCTCGAAGTCAGGGAGTTTCCTCCGCGGATACGAACATCAACAACACTACCGGGAGACCCGGAAGTAGTAGTAACCTGAACTCCGGCCACTTTTCCCTGTAGCCCCTGTTCAAAAGAAGCAACAGCCTGTTTCTTCAAAACATCAGATTTAACAGAACCAACAGATCCGGTAAGGTCGCTTTTTTTCATCGTTCCATATCCAATTGCAACAACTTCATCTAATCCAAATGCTTCTTCTTCCAGGACCACCTGAATGGATGACTTGTTGCCAACGATAACCTGTTGGCTTTTCATTCCCACAAACGAAAACAACAAAGTTACATCCGGAGCTAGATTAGACAAACTGAAGTTTCCATTCGCATCAGTAATAGAACCGGTGGTTGTTCCTTTGACCACAACAGAAACGCCAGGTAGTGAACTACCTGAAGAATCAGTCACTTTACCAGTAACTGATTTTTGCTGCTGGACACTGTTTGTTTCTGCCGAGAAACTCCTCCTCTGCAAATCAGAAGGGTTAATCAGAATCATATTACTTTTGGTAATCGAATAATCGATCCCCTCTTTTTCGAAGAGCTTTTTCAGGATGTTCTCCACGACCTCGTCTTTTACCAGAATACTGACCTTGGTGTCGAGGTTTACTTTCTCGTTTTCGTAAATAAACCGGTATTCCGACTGGGCTTCGATTTGCTGAAGCACTTCTTTGATAGAGACTTTCTGCATGTTCAGCGACAACTTGGTATTCTGTGAATACACTGTTGCCGTAACCTGCATCGTAAAGAGAACTAGTAAAATTGCAGTTAGTTTCATAACCAACATCAGCTTTTTGGGAATCTGGCAGATACCAATCCCGGATTCATAAATTTTTTTCATAAATTTGTAATGCAATTAGTTAATTACTCAGATTGAATGTTCGTAGCATTCAATCTTATTATCTAAAAAACGGACGGGAGATGCGGAAACATCTCTCGTTTTTCATTTTGCCCATCAAAGGCATCTATCTTTCTGAAATAATAATATTTTTCCCTTTTAACTGATAATTGATTGCACTCAGTTCGCACATGGCGTTTAGAACATCCATTACTGATTGCTCCTGAAGGACACCTGTATAGTGAATATTTTGACCCATACTTGCTTTGCTGAGGGTAATATCCACATCGTACCATCGCTCCAGTCTCAAACACACCTCCTGAAGTGACATGTATTCCATATACAGTTTATTCTGCATCCAGCCGAGGCTTTGCGAAACTTCGCCACTGGCAAATTTCAGTTCGTTTGAGTTTTTATTGAATGAAGCAATCTGCCCGGGTTTCAAAATCAGGCTGGCAGAACCGGAGTGGCTCAGTTCAACTGAGCCTTCAACTAGCGAGGTTTGAGTCTGGCTGTCTTCCGGATAAGAACTTAAGTTGAATTTAGTCCCCAATACTTTTACATTTAAACCGTCAGGTGTGTGAATCACAAATGGCTGATGTGTTTTGGCCACTTCAAAAAAAGCTTCGCCGCTGAAATTAACTTGTCTCGTTTTCTGAATCCGATCGAAATGATAGGTAAGGTTCGAACCGACATTCAGTTTCACGAGAGAACCGTCAGGAAGAATCACATCTGAACGGCTGCCATAGGTCGTTGACATTGCAAAGGTAGCCCCGGATGTTGAAAACAGGTTGGTATAAAAGCTAAGGCTAAGGAAAATCAGTAGTGATGCTGCCATTCCGGAGGCAACAAATGCGATGTTTTTCAATTGCCGGATTCGGGTGTTTTTTCTTTCGAGTTTCGAATTCACATTGTTCCACCCCTTTCCATTATCGAATTTCTGCAGTTGCGCAACTCCGGCGGTACCATCCCAGATCTTCCGGTAGTTTTCCAGATCATTTTTATTTTCCGGATTGGCCCGTTGCCATTCATCCAAAATAGGATCTCCTGAAGTGGTCTTTTCCCCTGCCTCTAAATGATCAACAATATGTTCTCCAATTCGAAATTTCTCTTCCATTTCAGTCTTCTTTACCCTACGACACATCAAAGATGAAAAGGTCCTATCCGGAATGGAATTATTTTTCAGGAAAAGGCAGAAAATGAACTACTCCGCTGCAAGCAGACGGGGTATCACAGAGGAATTAGTCCTTCAATTCGCTGCAAGCAGCGGGGAACTAACCCCACAGTGATTAGATTTTAGGGAGCTGTGGAAGAAGAACAAAATTTTGTTGGGGAGATAACGACTTGTCCGGGTAAATGGATTAGTCCGTCTCGATTCTATTCACACTATCAGTTAGAGAGTCGAAAATACTAATCTTCCCGGCGGGGTATAAACGCATCTTTCAATTCCAGGCACGATTTAAGGTATTGCATCGATTTCCAAACCTGATTTTTGATGGTTTTGACAGAAATCCCCAACTGGTCGGAGATTTCCTTTTGTTTTAGTCCTTCCAGTCGGCACTTCATGAACACCTTTTTGCTGCGTTCGGGCAACTGTTCGATGCAGTGATGTAGCGCCGCACAGAACTCCAGCTCATCAATCTGGGTTTCATCGGTGTTCCATTCCGAAACCGGAAAATTTTGCAAATTCCTTTTCCGGTTATTTTCAGAGCGCAGGTGATTAAGTGCAGCATTTTTCGAAGCCCGGTATAAATATCCTGAGATGCTTTCGTGAATTTCAAGCTTTCCTCGATGAATCCAAAGCCTGATAAAGAGTTCCTGAACCACATCTTCCGAACCAGTGATATTCTGGGTTATTCCAAATACATAAGCACACAACCGACTGTAATAGCGTATAAATAACTGATTATAACTGGCATAATCATTCATTTTAATCCCAGCAATTAATGTTTCGTCAGCAGCTTCCATTTATACTCATCTGTTCAGGTATGCAATATTAACCAAATTATTACGAGCAGATAAACTTATTATTATTCTCTGTGATTTAATCTACCCTCTAATCTCCATCATGATATTGGCTAATTACCGGGGGCTTCCAGATGCTTAATCACGAAACGTATTTCTGAATAGCTGTAATCAGTACCCAAAGCTGTACGTATTTCAGATATTTGTTTCGTTTTGGCTTTTCTGACGTATGCTGCGATGACTTTGGTTTTTTTCGGTTCAACCAAACGCCCCAAATCCAGTTCACCAATTCCGACGTAATGGGCAAGATGTGTTTCAATGGTCGAAGCAGCCAGATGCCGCTCTTGTGCAATTTCAGGAATTGACTGCCCGCTTTTAAACATCTCAAAACTGGTTTCCGGAGAAGATAATCCGGCTCTTTCTGCCTCCTTTTCGGCACCAACCGGCAAGTCCATCCCTTTCTGACGCCGATAGGCGATTACCATTTCAAGAATTTCTTTGCCAACCTGTTGCATCCGGGTGCCGCCCATTCCTTTTACCGATTTCAATTCAGCTTTGGAGGCAGGCAGGGTTTCCACAATTCCGTGCAGGGTTTTCTGCGGAAGAATCCTGGCGATTTCAACATTGAGCAAAGCAGCCTTTTCGCTGCGCCATTTCTTCAGTTTGGCGTAAAAATCAGGATACATCGTGAAGGATGACGCACTGCCTGAAGACTGACCCTTATTTCCTGTTTCCGGAATTTCGATGGCAGCCTTCGACCTGGTTTCCAGATAGGTTTTGATGTTGAATCCGCTTTTACATAATTCCAGACAAACTTTTTTCGTGTGTATTTCCTTCCGGAGTTTGTCTGCGGTATCGTTAAAACTTTTACGAACGACTTTGTTGTCGGTATCGAAGGTGGCTTCCGAAAAAGGTTTTTCCACTATCTCCAGAAGTTTCCCGGAGAAATAGTCGGAGGATTTTTTAATCCGTTCCTGAAGCTGTTCGCTTTCTTCAGCATTGGGAACCGTAGCAATCAGATAGCGGATTTGATTTCCAAATTTTCCGGCGACATCAATCAGTTCGGTTTGCAACGGCGAACTCATACCAAGCAGCTGAGTTTTCAGCGTACCAAGTAGCTGAGCTGAATGTTCTTCCCACAGCCGCTGTAAATACTGAATCTGGCGCTGCATCGGCTTAAAATCGATGAGTTCGGTCAGCAACTGCAGTACATATTCCTTTCGTGATTGTTCCAGTTCTGCAGGTCCGGGTTGGTTACGTTCCACCCCATCGCTGAACTGACCAACAGTCGAATCGTTTTTCACGCTGTGAGTAGCGATAGGCGTACTCAAAACCAGTCCTTCCAAAGTTTTGCAGCGGCTCAAAGCTACGTAAACCTGGCCATGAGCAAATGAGGAACGTGCATCAATGATGGCTTTTTCAAAAGTCAGTCCCTGACTTTTGTGAATGGTGATAGCCCATGCCAGTTTGAGCGGAAACTGTTCAAAGGTGCCAATCACATCCTCCTCAATTTCCTGCGTAGTTTCATTGAGGGTATATTTTGCATTTTGCCATTCCACTTTTTCGACGTCAATGGACATGGCATCATCCGGGCAACGCACTTCAATCTCATCGTCAGTAATGCTGATGATTTTACCGATTTTGCCATTGTAAAATCGTTTTTCAGCCGACACATCGTTTTTGACGAACATCACCTGAGCTCCAACCTTTAGCTCCAGCTCCGGATCGGTGGGGTACGAATACTCCGGAAATTCACCTTTCACTATGGCAGTAAAACGCTGAGTTTTGGTTTTCAGCTTGACCAGTTTCGATTCATTGATTTGCTTCGACTGGGAATTGTGCGTGGTCAGGGTAATGAAACCTTCTTTTTCATCGGGATTAAAACCCGGAATGTAACGTTTGTTTAATTCCTGAAGTGTTGCCTCATCCATCCGGTTTTCACGAACCCGGTTCAGCAAGTCAATAAATTTCGGATCGTTTTGGCGAAAGATGTGATTCAGTTCGATACCAACAAATCTGGACTGTTTGAGGGAGCGGCTACTGAAAAAGAAATAAGTATCATAGTAAGGTTTCAGGATATCCCAGTCATCTTCCTTAACAACAGGAGCCAATTGCTGAAGATCTCCGATCATGAGCAACTGAACACCGCCAAAAGGTTTGTACCGGTTTTTGTAACGCCGGAGCACCTCATCAATTCCATCCAGAATGTCGGCCCGCACCATGCTGATCTCGTCGATCACCAGCAAATCCAGACTTCGCATAATGTTGATTTTTTCGCGGCTGAAACGTTTGATCCCAGCTCCTGCGGAAGTGTTCCCTGAACTTTGATGATTTGGATCCTGCGGTATTTGCGGCCCGAACGACATCTGGAAAAACGAGTGAATGGTAACCCCGCCTGCATTAATGGCTGCAACGCCAGTTGGCGCAACGACAACCATTCTTTTAGGCGACATTTTTTTCAGGTTCCGCAAAAAGGTAGTTTTTCCGGTTCCGGCCTTCCCGGTCAGGAAAACATTCTGATTGGTATATTGAATAAAATTGAAGACTAACTCTAACTGCGGATTGGTTTGGAATTGCATTTGCGTTTGGGGAGTTTATGCCAATAATAATTATGCTAACTTTCTTGTCAATTGTTCCGGATTTTGTCGGTTATCGAATAAGGTAATCAACCGCACATTCGTATCAACGATCTGATAAAATATTGATGTTTGTTTTGATAAAACAGATCTCCTTAAATTTGTTGAAGGATTGATTTTTTGAAATAAATAAGGATTACGTTCAATCGAATTAAGCCGTTTATCAAGCTGTTTTGCGAATTGTTTCAGTTCTTTTTCTGTCCAATTATTCTCTAGATAATTGATAATTTCCTTCAGATTTTTCAGTGCTTCGTCAGACCAGATTATTTTATAGATACTTTCCATAAATCTTACGGGCAGTTTCGTGCGAATGAATTTTTCCTTCATCAAAATCTGTCAATCCTTTGTTGATTGATTCCAGTTCATCGTTTGCTAAATCAACGGATTTTTCCTCAACTTCAAACGTTCGAAGATCCTGGTTAGCTGAATCATCCAACAGTATCATTACCCGAACATTCGTTTCATTAACTGTACGAAGTTCTGACTGGACCTTTTTCGGAATCTGAATCTGATTATTCCTTATTTTCGATTTGAATTCTATTGCTCTCATCCCTGGTGTCTTTTTACAAAGGTAAAAAAATCAATCAGCATATCCTTTTTAATCAATTACTAAAAACTGCAACTGCCAACTTTTCACGCCCTTACTTTGGGGGATTTCAGGAGGCTTACCAAGACGGTCGCAATGAGCAGAAAAACTCCGGCAGTTATATAGCCAAAAGTATACGCACCGGTTCTGTCGGCGACCATTCCTCCAAGCATCGGTCCAATAACCCCGGCAACGCCCCAGCCTGTGAAAATCAGGCCATAGTTGACACCCAGGTTTTTCATTCCAAAGAATTCGGCAGTTGTAGTTGGGAACAGTGAAAATACTGCCCCGTAGGCCAAACCGGCTATTGCCGAACCAATGAGCAGCAACGAGATGGAGGTATAAAACGGAAATAAAAACATATTCACTGCCTGAAGCATAAAAACAATCATCATGGCACGGGTTCTTCCTACTTTATCCGATAATGCGCCAGCTCCCAGCCGTCCAACAGCATTAAAAACAGACAAAACAACGACCAGCATAAAACCGGCAGTTTTCCAGTCAGCCTGAACTACAGCAATACTTGGCAAGTGGGCAATCAGCATTAATCCGGCAGTAGCTGCCAGCAAATAGATGAACCACAAGAGGTAAAACTGTGGAGTTTTAGTGGTTTTGTTCCAGGTAAAATCATTGCCTTTTGATACAGATGCAGCCTGTTTGTTAACACTTTTCGGCACCTTAACTTCAGGAGGATTTGACAGAAACATTGAAAACAGGAGAACAGCGACAATAGCAAAAATACCCAGAATGATAAAAGTATTGCTGATGCCATAGGCTTTCAGAAGAAAGGCAGTGATTGGTGTTATATAGACTGGAGAAAGGCCAACTCCTGAAACCACGATTCCGGCAATTAATCCTTTTTTAGATGAATCGAACCATTTCATAGCGCAGGGAGTGGCGGCAGAATAACCCAGGCCAATCCCGATAGCCCCAACCACCCCGAAGGTAAATACCATCATTGTGAGGCTGGTAGCAAAACCGGAAGCAATCAAACCGGAACCCAGCATGATTCCTCCCCAAATGGTGACCAAACGTGGTCCGAATTTATCCTGTGCTCTTCCGGCGAAAATCATGGTCAAGGCAAAAACGGCAGCGGAAACAGTGAAAGGAAGTGCTGCATCGGTATTGGTCCAGCCCCAGTCGCTCACCAGTGCTTTCTTGATGACGCCCCACGAATACAGGACACCCATGATCAGATTTATGCCCAATGCGGCAAAGGTGATGGTCCACCCGCGGTTGTTAGTCGATTTATTCATTTTTTAAGAAATTTTTGGTTCTTAAATTAATGAAAAATAAATTACATGTACTAACAAATCCGCGATTCAATGTAAATCATATTATGATCGCATCTTCAAAGTTCGAACGAACACAACTATAAAAGTAAATGCCGGCAACTGTTCATCACGAAAAATTCTGATTTATAAACTATGCTATTCCTTGTTCCTGTATCCGAATTGTGCCAATTATTCCCTGATCCTTATATGAGGAGCTCCGGAATCAGTTTCACAACCCGAACTATACGATCGCAGAAAAAGCACCATCAATCAAATACAGCGTTGGGCTCACATCTGAAGGTGAATTTGGATATGAAATGAATGAAAAAACAGGACTGCCGGAAAAGAAATTGGATCGGATTGGAGTTCCTGATCTGAGTTATAATCCATATTACCACAGAGGAAATTCTGTGGTAATATGGATCTGTAAAATAAATTATGACAACACAGACATGGCGGCACCAATCAAGTTGGCATTTTCTATTTTTGAAATTTGTACTTCTTTATCTCCCATGCCCAATTCGGCCAATAATTCTTTCAGGCAGACATTTACAATCCGAACATATGAAGTATTACCCGTTTTTACCTTGCTCCAGAACAAACTTCCTTCGGCCAAAACCTGAAGACTCTTTAAGGAAGGGTTAGCAGAATTCAGATTCAATACCAATCCGGCAATCGATGCAGCAACCAGCTTGGCTGAGCGTTCATAAATCTGAAAGGCTACCTCAACATATTCAGGCTTGTAACTTTCCGGATTATTCATCATCCGGCTCAGTTGAGCAGCATCAATATCTATATCCAGTTTATCATTGGGGAAAGCTGCGCGGAAAACACGTCCAAGATACATTCCTGAAATGGCTTTTTCGAAACGCTGAAATCCGGCATTGTTTGAATTGGTATCCACCAGGGCGTCAAACGGAGTAAGATGAGGCGGATTAAAATTACCGGATTCGAGATTTACCGGCGTTTCGCCCGTCCAACCCTCTAATTCAGCAATTTTCGGAATGTATTCTGATGGGAAAAACGTAGCCATATTGGTACCTGTTCCAACAATCAGTCCAACATAGGCATCAAAACCGGGATTGAGCAATCCGGCAAAAAGACTGGTAATTGTGTCGTTTACCACAGCTATTTTATCAAAATTCGCACTTGTATGCTGATTTAAGTATTTAACCAATGATTTGCCAACAGGCTGGCCAACCATACCACCAATATTTACACCCTTAGTCCATTGAAGTAATTCGGCATCACCATCAATAAGCGATTTGGCAGGATATGAAAAGCAATATCCGATGGAAGAATTTTCTTTCAGGTTCAACTTATTGATGATCTGTGCCTGCGAATTGTAAAGATCTTCCTTTGTAAACCCTTCGGTTTTCATTTCAGTGATGTCTTTTTCTTCCAACCCGGTAATTTCAGGTTTTTCATCAATCGATACTATAGCAGCACGAAAGTTGGTACCACCCAGATCAAAAACAGTAGCTTCGCCTTTAATTCCATCTTTTTTGGGATGAATATAAGTTGGTAGACACTTGATTTCGGTTCCGTCTTCCTGAAGTCCTGTTACAATTTTCTGCTGCAGATCTTTTGCTATATCAAGCAATTGACTGGTGGTTAATGCAAACTGATTATTCATAGTATAATTATTAGTTTATTTGGTAACTGTTAAAGTCGGCTAAAAATAGAAAAATCCTTTTACTTCAGCAAAAGGACTTTTCGGAATATCATTATTGAGCCCAAAAAGTCTATTTGCCACTACGACAATAAGAAAAGAAAGATTATTAGCCACAAAGACTCTTAGCCACAAAAAATAAGCATATTAAATTGCTGATAATCAATGATGAATTGTAAAGAAGAATTCGATTTTATTAAGTTTTTTTTCGTGCCTTTGGGTCTTTGTGGCTAAACATGCTTTTCGAAGTAGACGCATTATTTAAGCATTATTAACGACCCGGACGGAATGAAATTTTAAAGTGAAAAACAGGAGATAGATTTCCGCTCCAGGTATTTTTGTGAGGTCGTCAGTAAATTAAAGTTACCGCCTGAAATAGAATGATTGCTGGTTTGAGACCACAGCACCAAGAGCGTCAATCCGGGTAATTATTCACATCGAACCACCCTGTTCGTTAAAAACTCTCTCACATCAAAATTGGCTTGATCAAACGTATATCGCGGATTTCCAACGGTGGTTGGAAACCTGATATTCGTTGTCTTCACTCAAGAAAGCCAATTCGTTGCTGATTAATACGTAAATAAATCCCACTATTTTCAGGATAAAGACTTCTTACTAATCCTGATTATTTTGTCTTTGCCGATAAAAAAAGGTCATTCAACGAAAAAGACGAGAGTTTTAAAAGTAAGTCCGGTAAATTTGGTAACGAATGTAATTTTTAAGCGTCTATCTAATTAAAACACTAAAACTATGAAACGGAAACATTTTCAACTTACAGGAGTTTTTGCTATCCTGATTCTCCTTCTTTCATCCTGTTGGTTTTTAGGCCCGTCGGTAAAAGGAAACGGAAACGTCACCGAAGAAGTAAGACAGGTTGATGAATTTGATCAGATTAAAGTAAGTCGGGGGATGAACGTTTACATCACACAGGGAATCCCTGCAAAAGTGGTGGTCATTGCGGACAATAATCTGCACGAAATTATTGAAACTAAAGTCGAAGGTGGAGTGCTGAAAGTAACAGTTAACGAAAATATTCGCTGGGCCAAGGAGAAGAAGGTGATGGTAACCATCGATAAACTAAATGGTGTTGAAGTGACTTCAGGATCAAATGCCTGGTCTCAGGGACCAATCAAGTCTGACGATCTGGAACTGAAAGCCAGTTCAGGAGCCAACCTGACCATGGAGGTAAATGCGAAACTGCTCAGTGCAGATTGTTCTTCAGGGGCAAATATCAAACTTTCCGGATTGGCTAAAGATGCCAGAATGGAAACATCTTCAGGAGCAAACCTGAAAGGTGAAGAGCTTACAGCCGATAAATGCAAAATGCGGGCGTCAAGCGGAGGAAATGTTTCTTCAACCGTTACCGGGAGACTCGAAGCCAATGCATCGAGCGGTGGAAATGTCGTTTATTATGGAGATCCGGGATCAACCGACATCAACACTTCGTCGGGAGGAAACATCCATCGTAAATAGCCGGAATTCCGGAATAAATTCATCAAATCAATAAACATTCAAAACAGCAAGTATGAAAACGACGAAACTAGTTACACTTATTCTTTTTTGCACCCTCCTGTTTCAGGTTGAATCCATTCAGGCCAGTCAAACAGAAGGAGGTCGTCAGACACGACAGATTTCCGGATTCCACGGAGTCTCGGTAAGTAGCGGAATCGACCTCTACCTGACACAGAAAAATATTGAGGAAGTCACAGTTGAAGCAGAATCGGATGATCTGGATAAGATTATCACCAAGGTTGAGGGCGGCATATTAAAGATCTATATCAAAGAAAGATCCTGGTTTATGAATTGGAACAGCAAACCACGAAAAGTATACGTTTCGTTCAAAACCCTTGATAAGCTTGAAGCTTCGGCTGGGTCGGATGTTAATTCACAAACAGTTTTAAAATTAGACAAGCTAAATCTGGATGCCAGCAGTGGCTCGGATATCAAACTGGAACTGGAAGCAAATGAACTGAGTGTTGAATCGAGCAGTGGTTCGGATATCTGGCTGAAAGGCAAAGCCAATGAAATGCAAGCCAATGCATCAAGTGGAAGCGATATCAATGCCCGTGAATTTGAAACTAAAAGATGTACGGCAAGTGCATCAAGCGGTTCAGACATCAGGGTATTTGTAACCGACGAACTCGATGCCAGTGCAAGCAGCGGAGGCGATATAAGCTATTCAGGAAATCCAAAGACAAAAGATATTAACAAATCAAGCGGAGGAGGCGTTCACGAACGATAGAACTCTATAGATGACAGACGATTAACAGAAAACAAAGAGAAATAATCAATTCGAAGAATGACCTGACGCCATGCAGGTCATTGATTTAGCCTTAGTTGACTTCGCAACAGGAGCAATTTACCAACCTTGTAAGTAGAACTTTTACTTTCGAACATTAGCAGGCAATGTTCTTTTTAAAAGCATTGTCCTGTTATTGTTTTTTTAGATCTTATTTGTCTTTTGAATTCAGGCAAAATTGAATACTGGTTTTACACCAACTTGATTCCGCTTACCATTCTGCCGGTATCGGCGCCGTCGCGACGGGCCGAATAAAATAAGCCGGCATGTTCGAATGAGCAAAGTCCCATCACTTCTATGTTTCCCTCCGGAACACCTGATTCGATAAGGATCGTTTTATTCGCTTCCCACAAATCAAAATACGCCTTTCCTGAATTCAGTGACGGTTTTAGCAGAGAAGATGAATTGCTGAAACTGGACTGAACTTCCAGTACCACTTCAGGTCCTACTTCGTAGGCATGCATATGAATGGAAGGTCCGATTCCGGCAATAATGTCATCCGGATTGCAATCATATTTTTGGGTCATTTTCAGAATCGTCTTCTGCACAATTTTTGAAACCGTTCCCCGCCAGCCGGCGTGTATGGCCGCAACCACTTTTTGTTGCGTGTCGTAAAGCAAAACCGGCACACAGTCGGCTGTTTGCACACAAACAAAAAGACCCGGTTCGTTGGTGATCAAAGCGTCTGTATCAACGAAGTCAGATGCTCGGTTCTCCGAATTCGCCAGGCCAACCTGATCGGAATGCGTTTGCCTTGGAAAAACAAACTGATTCACCTTCCATTCGCCCGAAACAGCCAATTCCTTTCGGAATGCAGCATATTCCGACTCCTCGTTGCCGGTAAACCTGGGTTTATTACCCGAAACCCAACCTTCTTTGGTCGTAATAAAATGGGCTATATTTTTATACTTTTTGAAGCTCTCAAATTTAAAAACCGAAAGCCGTCCCTGAACCAATTTTCTCATTACATAAAAATTTGCGCAATATTAATGCAAAAAACGAAGCCGCGACACGATTATTACTTCTACTTTCAGGCTTATCGCATATTTTTTTACAACTACGCTTTAAGTAATTGACTCATACGGCTTTTGTCCAATATCTTGATGAATCTCCGGTCTGTTTCTATCAGTCCTTCCTGATTCATTTCGCTCAACGCTCTTGCCAGCGAAGGGCGTGTTACTCCAAACATTTCAGCCAGTTGCCCCTGCGACTGTGGCACTTCAACTGTTTGCAGCCGGTCTCCTGCCTTTTCAAGCAGGTAATGTGCAATTTTTTGCCTGATGGTTTTAAAGGACAAAAATTTCAGTTTTTGCGATAAGAACTGCGCCCTTGTCGAAATGGCATTCAGGTAATTGTTCAAAATCAAAGAATTTAATTGAAGCAATTTTACAAATTCAGGTTTCGGTATCGACACAATTTCCACTTCCGTATTGGCAGAAACGGTAACCGGGAACTTGTTTTCCTTTCCGAATAAAAAGGCAGTAGCCAGCGGCCGCGGTGCTTCAATATCTTCAATCTTTATTATTTTTCCTGAATAGTCATTCATCTCGGCTTTTACACTACCATGCTGAACGATGAGCAGACGGTCACAAATTTCACCTCCTGTTGTGATCAATTCATTCTTTTGATATGTTTTAAGCTGAAAATGAATCTGACTGAAAAGCTGCTCCAGTTCATCAGTAGAAATACCACGGAAGATGGGCGATTGGCAAAGTATTTCGGGTTCAATCATAAAAAGTTGCTGTTTGTAACATTTGATACAATTCTATTAACCGATTGGTCGTAGATTTGTTTCGGAAAAATACTGGAAAATATGATACGCGAAATTGTAAATATTGATGAAGATAAATGTAACGGATGTGGAGTTTGTGTTCCGAACTGCCACGAAGGTGCATTGCAAATTATAGATGGAAAGGCCAGGCTCATTAGCGAATTGATGTGTGACGGATTGGGAGCCTGTCTTGGCCATTGCCCTGAAGGAGCGATTACGATTGAAAAACGTGAAGCTGACGAATACGATGAGGTGATGGTTGTTCAGCAAATTATACCCAAAGGTAAAAATACCCTGGTTGCTCACCTGAAACATTTGAAAGAACATGGTGAAACTGTCTTTCTGAAACAGGCTGTCGGTTATTTGAAAATGAATGCCCGCGAAATCCCTTTCAGTATTGAGGAGGTTATTACCGAAGTACATTCCACCAAGGTTGAAGAATCAGGTTGTGCCAGCGGTGGTTGCCCGGGTTCACAATCCGTGAGTTTCGAACCGCAGAATCTGCGTTTTGCTCCGGCAGCAGTCACAACCGAAGCTCCGTCAGCCTTGCGTCAGTGGCCCGTTCAAATGCATTTAATTAATCCGGCAGCATCCAGTTTTCAGGGAACTGATTTACTTTTGGCAGCCGACTGTGTCGCATTTAGTTTAGGGAATTTCCACACGAAACATTTAGCCGGTAAATCGCTGGTTATTGCCTGTCCGAAACTGGATCAGGGAAAAGATATTTATGTAGAGAAAATCCGCCGCCTGATTGATGAAGCCCGCGTCAATACAATTACTGTGATGATGATGGAAGTTCCGTGCTGCGGAGGATTATCGCAACTGGTCCGGATGGCAAGTTCGCAGGCCACACGAAAAGTTCCTGTAAAAGAAACGATTGTCAGCATCAAAGGTGAAATACTTAGTGAGAATTGGGTATAAATGAGTTCCAGGTTTCAGGTTCCAAGTTTCAAATTAAGGAATCCGGGTATGTGTTGCGTGTTTTCTTTCCCTGAAAGGGAAAAATATCAATAGCCCGGGGCGAAACCCCGGGTAGGAAATGGAATCCGGATTCACCGTCCGCGAGGAAATAAAGATCAAGGAATTCCCTTTACCCGGACGGAAATGAGAATTACTCAATCCGGAAATTTCATCAAAATCATTCTGTTTAGTATCAATTAAAAATTTATAAAAACAATAATTGAGACTCTTTTGTGAGGTATGAATCGCCTCGCCCTGAGATTCTCATATAAAAAAATTAGCTATGGATATGTTTTGTTTTCAATGTCAGGAAGCAGCCAAAGGAACTGGTTGTACTATTAAAGGTGTATGCGGAAAAGACAGCAATGTGGCCAATCTTCAGGATACCTTATTGTTTGTTTTAAAAGGAGTTGCAGCGTTAAACAGCGAATTGCGCAAACTTGGTCAGGCCGAACCGAAAGTTGACAAAGTGATTTTCGACGGTTTATTCAGTACCATTACGAATGCCAATTTCGACGATGTGGCATTCGTAATCCGGATCAAAAAAACGCTGAAAGTACGTGATGAGCTGAAAGCTAAAGCTATTGCAGCAGGAATCAGTCTTCCAACACATGAATCAGTAAACTGGTCGGCCTCAACAAGTGAAGAATTTGAAGCTAAAGCTGCCGAAGTTGGAGTGTTAAACGAAACGAACGAAGATGTACGTTCACTCAAAGAACTAATAATTTATGGCTTAAAAGGTTTGGCTGCTTATGCCGAACATGCCTACAACCTGAACCACGAAAGTCAGGAAATATTTGCTTTTACTGAACGCGCTTTGGCAGCAACTACACAGGATTTATCGGTTGACGAACTCGTTGGATTAACGCTGGAAACCGGAAAATTTGGTGTTGATGTAATGGCTCTGCTCGACAAGGCGAATACAACGGCCTATGGAAATCCGGAAATGACCAAAGTAAATATTGGTGTACGTAAAAATCCGGCAATCCTGATTTCAGGTCATGATTTGCGCGACATGGAAGATCTTCTGGCTCAAACCGAAGGAACCGGAGTTGATGTGTATACGCACAGCGAAATGTTGCCAGCCAATTATTATCCGGCATTCAAGAAATACAAACATTTGGTTGGTAACTACGGAAATGCCTGGTGGAAACAAAAGGAAGAATTCGAAAGTTTCAATGGTCCAATTCTGTTCACCACCAACTGTATTGTTCCGCCAATGGAAAAGGCCGCTTACCGTGACCGTATTTATACCACCGGAGCCAGTGGATTAACGGGAGCAGCGCATATCCCGGATCGCAAACCAGGCGAAATGAAGGATTTTTCTGACATTATTGAACATGCTAAAATCTGTGCATCACCAACGGAAATCGAAACGGGTGAAATTCTGGGTGGTTTTGCTCACAATCAGGTTTTTGAATTGGCCGGACCGATTGTTGAAGCTGTAAAATCAGGAGCAATCCGTAAATTCTTTGTAATGGCTGGTTGCGATGGCCGCATGAAAGACCGTGATTATTATACTCAATTTGCTGAAAAACTTCCGACGGACACCGTTATTCTGACTGCAGGTTGTGCCAAATACCGCTACAATAAATTGCCATTGGGCGATATTAACGGAATTCCTCGTGTGATCGATGCCGGACAGTGTAACGACTCCTATTCGCTGGCTGTTGTGGCTCTGAAACTGAAAGAAATATTCGAACTCGAAGACATCAATGAATTGCCAATTGCGTATAATATTGCCTGGTACGAACAAAAAGCGGTAATTGTATTGTTGGCGCTGCTTTCCCTTGGCATTAAAAACATTCACCTTGGACCCACATTGCCAGCTTTCTTATCGCCCAATGTGGTAAATGTTTTGGTACAAAACTTCGGAATTGCAGGAATACAAACCGTTGACGAAGATTTAAAATTGTTTCTGGATACCGAAAAAGAACTGGAAGAAGAATTTGAAAAATAAAGTGATTGGTGTTTGGTTGATTTGTTTTAAACCCTCCGGATTGTAACGATCCGGAGGGTTTTTGCATTTGGTACAAATTGAGTGGATAACCTCAGGTCACCCGCTCACGAAAATCATCAACTTCCCTCTTTTGATCAGGTTTTTACTTTAAGTGAAGCCCTGACTTCTTCCTGATTTTACTTTTTTTCAGAATTTCTCAGAATTAATTTTGCTCTAGAATTAATTTAAATTACGCTTTCCTGCTGTTCCATGAAAAATAATTCAATTTCAATCAATTCATATCTATCTGTATTTTAGTTATTTGAAGAATAACTTTAAAATATTTTAAAAATTTCAGTACTTTGTGTTGCATAGAACCATTTAAAGTTTGTATGTTTGTAAAGCCAATAACAATGTAAGAGAAGGTAGGAGTTTTAAAAAAGTTCCTTACAACTGTAACGAAATCAAAAACAGATCGTCTTACAAACAGAAAAAAACAAGAAAACAATACTCAGAAAACAAAAAACAGAAAACAGAAACAATTCAGAAAGCAAAACTCAAAGTCATGAAAACATCAAACAATGCTCAGGAAACAGGAAACAGGAAATTTAAAAATTCAATCAGTTTAACTTTTGCAGTAGTTTGTTTAATCTTAATCAGCTTAACTGTCAGTGCCGGCAAATCAGGAAGGCAACTTCAGGAAAATAACAAGAGCGAAAAAAGAACATTAATGACGGTTGATACTCAAACTGAAAGCAGTGAGCTTTTAGCTTTTGTATCACTCTCAGAAATTGCTTCAAAAACTTTTTTTATTGAATCTTCGAAAGACAAATATCTGGAGATTGAAAACTGGATGACCAACTCGACTTATTTTGGCCTAAACGATTTTACTGATCAGATAAGCAGTGAAAAATCACTCGAAATTGAAAACTGGATGATCGAAAACTCTTATTTTGCGATGCCGGTCATTTCAACCGATTGCGAACCTGATGCGAAAATTGAAGACTGGATGATAAATGAATCAATATGGAAAAACCAGAATTGATTGCAGGGATGAATAATATGAATAAAAAGGAGGATAGACAATGAATCTGGACAATACAAAAGCTCAAATGCGCAAGGGTGTACTCGAATACTGCATACTGCTGGTAATCGAAGGAAAACCTTTGTATGCAAGCGATATCATCGAGGAACTGAAGGAATCGAAGATGATCGTTGTGGAAGGAACTCTTTACCCACTACTAACCCGTTTGAAAAACGACGGATTACTTTCGTACAAGTGGGAAGAATCGACACAGGGACCTCCACGGAAATATTACGAGTTAACCGAAGAAGGTCGCTATTTCCTGAACGAAATGGGCGAATCGTGGAACGAGTTAGTTGATGCAGTCAGAATGATAAAAGAACATAAATAGGTCATCTTCAGTATAAAGAAAACGAATCTGAAAATTTATCCAAAATGAAAAAAACATTTACAATAAACATAAGTGGGAGCGTTTTTCACATCGATGAAGATGCCTATGAAAAACTCCAGAAATATCTGCAAATGCTCAACCGGCATTTTGGCCCGGCAGCAGAAGGACAGGAAATACTTCAGGATATTGAAGCTCGTATTGCTGAAATACTCCTTGAAAACACCAACAATAAAATTGAGGTAGTCACAAATGACATGGTTGACAAAGTGATTGCCCGAATGGGTAAACCGGAAGATTTTATGGAACCGGAGGAAGAAGAACCTTTGGGAAGAAACCGGGCGGAAGAAACATCTCAGGCCGGTGATGCCAAATTCCGCCGCCGCCTTTACCGCGATGGCGACAGCCGCGTTCTTGGTGGTGTATGTTCAGGAATGGCTGCCTATTTCAATATGGACACTGTAATTCTTCGCGTTATCTTCTTTTTACTGTTTTTTCTGATTGGGCCATTCAATATATTGCTGTACTTTATCTTATGGATTGCTGTACCCAAAGCAAAAACTACTGCTCAACGACTTGAAATGAGAGGCAAGGAAGCGACCGTTTCAAACATCGAAAAATCGATTAAAGAAGAAATGAATGAAGTTGGAGAAAGTTACAACAAGTTCATGAATTCGCCCTCCAACGAAAAGGGTCAATCGCGAATTGAACGGTTTGGCGATATGATTACCAGCCTCCTTCGTGTAGTGTTGCGCGTTATTGTGCTGGTATTTGGTTCGGTCTTAATCATTGGCGGAATAGCCGCTCTGATTGGGTTTGTAACTTCAATGGCTGTCGGGCATTCATTCCTGAGCGGTGGTCCATGGAACTTTGGATGGAACTCTGAAATCGACTTTGCCGCTTTAATCAACAATTTTGTTAGTCCGGGAGCTTATATCATATCATTGGTTTCCATTTCAATACTGGTTGGAATTCCAATTTTGCTCATTCTGTTTATCGGTACCAAGTTGTTATTCCGATACAAAACCAACAACAGGCTGATCGGTCTGGGAACTTTTGGACTGTGGCTTATTGCCTTGATTACCTTAATCGTAGTGAGCGTCAATCAGGTTAGTAATTTCGCCAAACAAACCAGCCAGACGACAACTCAAAAGGTTGATTGCACCCAATGTAAAACCCTTTATCTGGAAACAACCGACGATTTGTATGAATCACTAATTGATAATGAAATCAATCTCGATCGTATGAAAATCGCCATGGTAAACGGGAAAGAAAAAATATTGGGTCACCCGCGTTTTACCATTGAAAAAAGCAATGGCAATGAATTTTTATTGCTGATCAAAAAAGAATCACGGGGTCGAAATATTGATGATGCCCAACTAAATGCAGATCAGATTAATTACAATTTTGCACAGAAAGATTCAACAGTCATATTCGAACCTTATTATTTCCTGAAAGACAATGCCAGATGGCGTAACCAGGAAGTTTCAATGATTTTGAAAGTTCCCGTTGGAAAATCAGTTTACCTGGATGAAAGGATGGCTGGCCTCATTTCCAACATCGAAAACACTGAAAACATGTGGGACGGAGACATGATTGGAAAGACCTGGACAATGACTGCCGACGGGCTGGCATTAAAACAGGAAGCAATACTTAAAAAATAAGAACGCGATTTCTTTATAAATTCCCCTGAGATGATTACGACGGTAGGCTGCCATTCTAAATGCAGCCTACCGTTTTTTATGCCATTCAATCTTTCCCCAAAACGCCTGGGCCTGTAAAAACCTAAACTGTTTAAATTTCCCGCAGGGAATGTATATGGGTAGAGAAGTGCAAACTTTCATTCACCGTTTTGTCCCGTATGGGACAAAATATAGTCGTCATTATTCAATTTCTACCCATCCGTCAATTGACGGATTCCTAACGGAACAATCAAAATAAAATTTAAATAGTTTTAAATCTGAAGATAAATAAGTTCGGTTCGATATTGCTGAGGGTTTCATGAGAATAAGGCCCTCTTTTTTAGAATGTACTGAAAACGGGACGTATAAAAATCGTTAGACCTTCAATTAATCTCTTTCCTTTATAAACCGAAACGACCAATAGATCATATTGAGAAACACTCCCAGAAACAGCGTCATTCCCCATGTTCTGGGATGTTCGAATGGGTTAATCAGGCGGTCTCCAATGTCGTAAAATAACCGAAACGGCTCTTGTATAACATCCCAGCTGTTCCACCGGAGGTATCGACCCATATAAACTCCAAAACTCCCTAAAAATAAAAGGCCTATCGAAATGAATACATTCCAGGGTTGCTTGATTTTATGCGCCATTATCCGTTCGATGTCCCAAAGACTCAAAAAACCAAATAATAAACCAGTCCATGCAAACGAAAGAATCAGAATTAAATCGAACCATATTGGCATGGACGATTCGGTCCGGAGATGAAATAAATCGGTTAAAATATACGGAGCATTTGGAAAGAATAAAAGCCAGAAAGCCATTAAGCTTAGAATAGTTCTTTTGTTTTTTTGAATATTCGGCTTCAGAACTGTAATGCTCGTTAAGGCCCAGGGAATAAATGCAAGGAATAAATTCCAGTTCAAAAACATAAAGATCATTGTATCAGTATAAACAAACCTGAAAATTGAAAACGTAAAACAAACAAGCGTTAAAGTCCCCATGAAAAGTGTTTCATTCAAACGGTTCCGTTCTTTGAGCAATTTGATCATAATTCAATTTTTAAGGATATTGGCCTGCTTCGTTTTTTGTCCGGTAATTTTGTTCAGTGGTTTTTAGCAACAAGAAGATACAAGCTAAAGTTTAAAGAGGACGGGATACAAATAACGAGTACGAATTCTCCGTGAAACAACCCTTCTTAATTCCTTACACAATCCAGTAATACAAACGGAACACTCAGTTTGACATATCCGTTTTTTTCTGCTTTCCGATTCAAAAGGATTTCAATACGCTTGAATATTTCAACTTGTTTCTCTACGGGTATAATGCTTTTCCAACCGTCTAAAAATGCGAGTCGCATAAAGTAGTGATTCAACATTGCGGTACCGTCAGCAAATTTATAATCAAACTTGTCGTGTAATATCGTACTCACTCTAAAGTTGTTTCGTTCAAGTAGTTTTACAAACTCGTTCACCGGTTTTCTCTTTTTATAAATCTGCCCGTTCATTTTTTTGAGTTCGGCATCCATTTTATCGGCTTCGAGAACTTCTTTTAAAAGGTCGTAGAACTCAAACAGACTATGCTCAAGATTATAGGTATGAATAAGTTGTCCGCCTGTTTTGATAACCCGGGAACATTCGCTTAAAGCGAGCTCAAGGTTCTCAACATTATTCAGTCCATTGTTGCTTGTGATCAAGTCCACGGAATGGTCTGGTAATGGAATACGCTCGGCGACACCATGGAATAACTCAATATTTTTGATCCCGTAAAATTCAATTTTCTTTTCAGTTCTGCGAATCGCTGCTTCCCAGGGATCTATACCATATACTTTACAGGTGTTACCTAGCCGCATTGCAATTTCTGTCAGTGGGAATCCAGCTCCAAATCCAATATCCAGGGCAGAAATATTCTTTTTATACCTGATGTTATCCAGTAATTTCAAGCCAAACGGTGAAGCCCAAATCGGTAATTCATCAAAAACTTCAATCAGTAAATCTGAATCCAGATCAAAATCTGTTTTTAGGTAGTCACTCATGTCTGTATTTCGTTTTCTAGTAGAGCTGCTTTTATAAATACCATTTCCCTCACAACAAACCAGCTGCAACCGACTTAAGCATCATTTGCTGCTGGCGCTCCCTATTTTCGCTTGACAAGCGGATGATTTACTCCACCGACTTCGTGCTTAATCAATTCGTATTCTTTCAGTTTGGAAAAAAGCTGAGTCAGATTTTTGAATCCATAAGTACGTGAGTCAAAACTAGGATCTATCTTTCGTAAATTACCGCCGATGTTGGCAATCAGAGTCGCTTCCTCTTCATTAATCGACAAATCATATGCTCTGTTAATTAAACTCATATTGACTGAGGGGTACTTTTTTGTTCTGGGCACCTTCTCTTCCTCAAGCTCTTTGATAACTTTTTTTGCTTTGGGGAACATGGTTGTCTTTTTTACCCGGGGAGTTCTGGTTGTCTGTTCTGGTACAGTCCCCTCTTCCACAATGTTTTCGCAATAGGTAAATACTTCGCACGATTGAACAAAAGCATTTGGAGTTGTTGCAACCCCAATTCCCATCACAAAAACGCCATCTTCCCGAATTCGCTTTGCTAATCCGGTATAGTCACTATCACTTGAAACAATACAAAAACCATCCACCATTTTATCATGCAAAATATCCATCGCATCAATAATCATTGAACTGTCGGTCGAGTTTTTCCCGGTCGTATAGGCAAACTTCTGAATCGGACTAAAAGATAAATCATTCAATTTATCTTTCCAGCTATTCATCTGCGGTGTTGTCCAATCACCATAAATCCTGCGAATAGTAGCTTTACCATACTTGGAAACTTCTTCCAGAATAGGCTTTAATAATTTGGCCTGTGCATTATCTCCGTCTACTAAAATGGCAATTTTGTTTATTTTACTTTCCATGGTTTCAATTTTAATGATACTTACTGACCCGCTCCATAATTGATGTTGGTATGCTTATAATTTCTACTGCCCTCGTTCCGAAATGACAAACAGGCAGGGAGTTTCCCGATAAATTCCCTGTCAGCGAAGCAAGACTTGCGTGTATTTTGTTGTGATAGATAGGGCTTTATTCATTATCAGACTATTTTTTGTTTAAAAAAAATCAACATTTATGCATTACCGTTTTCGAAAAATAAAGTTTTAGGTTCACCCCTCCAAAAAGCATTGACAGACAGATTCTCTTTTTTTCAATTTGGGGTAGTGTGATAGCTTGATTAAATTGCAAATACAACTGAATGAATGTGTTGACTTACTCCATAGCAATAAGATTTAAGTTATTAATAAATAAAATTGCAGATTCAAAATCAAAATATCTGTCCTTTACAACCTCACATTTATATTTCATTGGTAAATAGGCCCCCCACTTTGAAAAACCAAGCAAAGATTCATTTTCCTCAAGCGTTGCAACCAGATGGTTATCTATTTTAGAATACTCAACATTGATACTTGCAATTAAGTCTTTAAAGCCATTAATGCCAATTGCAATTTCGAATGAACTACTATGATCGTCAAATGATGATTCGACACCAGTAAAACCAATTAGAAAACTAATACTCTTATTTATTTTTGTCCCAGCAAAAGTGTATAAAATAATTTTGCCATCCTTTACTATTAAAGGGCGGTCATATTCAAAATTCAGAATCTGTGAACCCTTGAATTCGAATCTCAATTCATGCAAAATAGAATTACTGGTTTCGTTTAATTCAGAGTAAGATTCATCTGTTTTTAAAATCCGCAACATTTCTTCTCTTATTCTGTGGTGAATATTTCCACCTCCACCAAAAAACATTGGTTTCTTACCATCATTAGCTGGAATTACTTCAATTTTGGAACTCTCAAGATCAACATCTTTAATTTTCCAGATTCTTGCAGCAAGTAAGATATTTTCACCAATCTTAATTTGTGGAGAATAGGGGATGTCACCAATTTTTCGACCAGAATGCAATACCTTAAAATTTGGTTCAGTTTTAAAAACACTATAGAATTCGCGCGAATTAACAATATTTTCACCCTCAATACCTAATATTAATTCATTTTGAATGACTTCAATATAATCCAATTTAATTGATTCCTGTATAATTGATTCAATCTCTTCCTTATCTATTGAAACAAAGGCTCTATTTACATTTATACGTTTTATTAGACTAGCTAAACTGCATCCAGATAATTGTTTAACTATTGAAAGTATCTGATGCAGCAAAATATCGTAGGGTTTTTTAGAAGTTTTTATTGGTTCAAGAAAATCAGCCTTATATAATTGCCAACATGCTAAAGCCTGCAAGAAGCTCCATTTATCAGTTGTATATATGTTTACAATGCTCCTTTCACCTTCCCGGCGACCACTTCGTCCTATTCTTTGAACTAATGATGCTACAGAGTGAGTTGAATCAATCTGAACGATTTTATCTACTGTTCCAATGTCTATTCCAAGCTCTAAGGTAGATGTGCAGGCAATACAAAAATTAAAACGCTCATTGTTCTTTGCAAAATGTTCAATACCCTCTCTTATTTCCTTATCAACAGATGAATGATGAGAATAGTAGTTCTTATGGCCATTTACCCGATCGGAAATTTTTCTTAACTTAACAGCTACTTCTTCAGTTCTTCCTCGACTATTTGGAAAAATGAGAACTTTGTTCATATTTGTTTCCAGATATAAATCTTTTAATAAGTCAAGTGAGAGTTCGTTTGTACTATTTTTAAAATATTTGAATTTTGCTTCGGTATCTTTCTTTGTTCTGTCCAATAATACTTTTGTATTATCAATATCTCCAGTTATCCTTTTTGCCTCAATATAATTTGCATCACCAATAGTTGCAGACAGACCAATGGTTATTATCTTGTTCTTATTTACTTGCTCGATGCGAGATAAAATTGACATTAATTGTATGCCTCTATCAGCTCCCAAAAATGAATGTATTTCATCAATTACAATATAACTCAGATTACCAAAAAGATTGTTGACATTGTATGGAGCGTTAACAAACATTGCCTCTAAAGATTCAGGAGTAATTAATACTATACCACTTGGATTCTTTATGAGACCGGTTTTTAGTGATTTTTTTGCTTCACCATGCCACTTTGTTACTTTTATTTCTAAGTCTTTACACAATTCTTCAATTCTAAAAAACTGGTCATTTATTAGCGCAATTAATGGTGAAATATATAAGACTTGAACTCCTGCTTTATTAAAATCTGTTTTTGAAAGAATTGGTAAAAATGCCGCTTCCGTTTTACCAGAAGCCGTTTTTGAAGCAAGAATATAATTATTGTCAGTAGACATTATTCTTGAGATTGCGGCTGCTTGAATTGGACGTAAAAAATCCCAACGCTTTTCACGAATATACTTTCTAATTGGTTCTGATAATAATTGGTACGACATTACAGTTCTTCGATTGAATCAATTACAAGTAACTCAGGTCTCTCGTCTGAAATTTCAATGTTTGATATTAAATGTCTCTTATCTGCATCTGGATTTTGCCTTAAAATACTAAGGATATTCAAAAAATCTCGAATAACCTCCCGAGGAGTTAAAAATTCATCAGCACCAGGCTTATTAAACATCTCCTCCATAAATAATTGAATATCATGTTCGGTAATGTTTAGATTTATTCCAAAATTAAAATCAAAAATCTCTTTTAGGTTTTTAAGCAGTACAAAAATCTCGTTATGATTTAACGGAATTAGTTTAATTACTGGTTGAGCCAAATCACGTAATTCTAATGTTTCGAATTTGTTAGTTTCTAACCTCGTTTTCAGAGCATCATAACTAAATAAACCTCTTCTTTCATTTTCAAGAAACTCTTTAGTGCCGGCAAAGTTGATAAATAAATTGGATACTTTTCCTTGAAAACAGTCATTGAATATTGTTAGAATTTTTTCATAATTCTTTGCTCTCATTGTTGATGTTGAAATTTTATATAAGTTAACTGCTTCATCCAAATTTATCATGAATCCGCTATAGCCCATGCTTACAAATAAACTACAAAAAATTTTCAACATGTCATAATAATTCAAATCTGTAATTATTTCTCTTACACCTAAATCTTGACGTGCTTCTATTTTTGTTCGATATTCTCCTTTTAACCATTTAAGGGCGCTCCGTCTTAAATGTTCATCATTTTTAATGTACCCTTCGTAATATTTTAATACAACAACTCCAAAATCAAATCCTCCTGTTTCTGTCACCTCATTGACAGTTTGCATTATATTTTCTTGAATAAGTAAAACGTAACGGTCATCTCTTATTTCTGTAATTGGAATATTATGTAGTTGTGCTGTTTTCGAAACAACTTGTTCAATCCATTTGTCAAGCAATGTAGGTAATGCACCTCCCTCAGGTTTAATTTGGATAGCAATATTATCCATAATTGCACTATATAAAGTAACTGCCTTGCCATCATTTGAATAAAGTCTATTGTCAGGCGTGAAATCTGCGTTTGAAACAACAAATTTCTTTTTTGTTGCTACCGTGTTTAGTAAATGAAGCATAAATGATTTACCAGAACCAAAATCACCAATCCAAAATTTCACCATACTGTGACCATTTTGAACATCATTCAGTGCAGCAGTAAATGATTCAATCTCTAAATCTCTTCCAACAGTAATGTGCTGAACTCCAATACGTGGAACAACTCCACCAGTTAATGAGTTTATTATTGCAGTTGCTTCTTTGGGTCTAATTTTTAATGCCATAGCTCTATTTACTTAATTCACAATTTCTAAATAATAAGATTCATCAATAATATAATTGTCTTCTTCTTCCTCTATCAATGCTCCACCTTCAAGAAATTCTGCACATATTTCATTAATACTATCAATTAGCTGATTTTTAAATAAACCATTGTCTAAAGCAAATTCCGCAACTTCATTCTGATGAATCATAAACGAGTTTGTTGCAATTTTTTGTACTAATTGTTCTTGAACTTTGTTTAAATCGATTTCGGATTTAAAGAATAAATTGTTTTTTGTTTTTATACCAAATGAAACTTCTAATTCTTCATCTGTATTTTTATTATTGATAGGATTAACTTTCAATTCTACAGACTCATTGACCAAAATCTCATTTAATAACTCAACAGTATTGGTGTGTTTCTTTTCAACCTCTTTAATCTGTATTTTATCTAGGATGATTTTCTTTCTCTTGGGAATGTAAATATTAGGTATTTCTATTAATGCTTCTTCAATATTTGAGCTTTGAATCAATTTTTCAATGATGGAGTGAAAATCAAGAAGTTGCTCATTTGTAGCAAATAATGATTTTTGGATTGTAGTTGTTAATTGTTGATTATCAATTTTTTTAGATTTTAAATCGTAGTAAATATACTTAACATAGTATTTTAAAGAATGTTCCTTATCATGCGTTGCTATAAATTTTGATGCTTCAAAAAATATATTCTCAATGTTGGGATTTTTTTGATTTGTTTCTTCAAGATTTATAATTCCATCAATGAACTTTTTCTTTCCATTTTTTTGAAATGTGTCTTTGAGTTCGTTAAATTCTATTTTCCATCTATTAATATTTTGAGCGTTCAATTCAATTTGAGTTGATTTGTCTGGCCACAGTATATTACATTTGCATTTTACTAAAATTTCGTCTACTTCTTCTCCTAAATACTTTTCAAACTTACTTTGTACTCTGGTACTATATTTCAGCAATACATCTTCAGTAATCTTTCGATTATGTCCATAAACTCCCCTCACTATATTTTCAACCTTTTTGAAAATGCTTAGATATACATCAGATTCGAAAGAATCGAAGTAATCTTGTTTCCTCATTAATTCATTTTTTATCAGATCAGTAATATTATTGGATATTCCCTTTGTATTCCAATTTCTCTCCAATTCTTTCAAAACAATGCAATATTGCCTAATTACTTCAAAAAGACAATTGTCTATTGAAAGAAAGACATTAGAGGAATGCCAAATTTTATTTAATAATTCAACTTCCCTTTTATCTAGTTTTAATTTATCTTCAAATAGACTACCCAATTTGTATTGGTAGGGATTGTAATCTGTGTATCCATTTTCAAATCGGTATAAAGGATTTTCTAATTCTTTTAGTTTTTCAATAGAATAAGAATCACTTCGTTTCTTTAACTCATCTATTAAAATCAGCAAAGTATAACTTTTCGTTTTCGGACAGATCTGGCCAATTAGGTTGAATTGCTCTTCAATGAGTTTAATATTCTTATGATTTTCATATTCATTTAGTAAGTCGAAATAAAGAATAAATGCATAGTTTGTGTTTCCTTGTATATCAATCAGTTTTCCTTTTAACAAGTTATCTCTAAGGAGAAAATAAAATTTCTTTTGCTGGTTTGAGGCATATCTTATTGCATCGTATGAATAGACATAAGAATGGCTCCATATAGGAACTTCTAATTGACTTTTTGATTCTATTCTCTCTTTGTCAATACTCAAATCAAACGATTCTGCATTTACATCAATAATAGTTTGGTCAAGATAGTTGTTGTTTTTTGGGTTCTCGGAGGTCATTAATGCAGTCGTAGAGCTAAGTGAAACATTTGATTGTTTTGTTGATTTTTTGTTTGGTTGTCTCTTTTCTTTTAGGTTAATCCTTTGTTTAAATATGTAAAAAACTAAGAAAACACCAAATCCAAGTCCCAATATAGTAAGTATAGGTATTATATTTTCAGTAATAAATTCAACAAGTTTTGTTATAATAAGTGCAACAAATCCAAGTAAAATCAATATTGGATGGAGACTATTATTATTTTTTGCCATTTTCAAAAAGTTTCAATTTCTAAAATTAAAATCAACTCTTATCTCAAGATTTTTTTTGAGATTCCCTATATTTCTCAATTATTTGTGAAGTTTTGGCATTCTCTAAAACTACAGAATATTCTCTGAATACATTTTGAAATACTTCATGTCTATATATTTAGATAAAGTGGCTCTAATCCACATTTTCACAATTACCACTAACTATTAAACATCACCAAATGTATATTACTTTTCTGAGTTTTCGTTTGTATTAAGCCTGTTTATTCCCATTCATTGAATTCTGTGACAGGAATTTGAATCCTCGTTAGGAATTACAAAGAACAATTGGCTAAAACGCCATTCCCTACCCGACATGTTCAGCTTTACACCCTCCTCCTGGAATATGCACAACGATTTCCCTCATTCGTATTACCCAGAACTGCTTTTAAGAAATATTTTTGTTTCGATCAGGGACATGTTTTGGATAACTATCTTTGCAGATAATCTGTCAGGGTAGGATTTACATTAAAAAGGAGAAGTATGTCGGATCAAAAATTTAAAAACGATGCGGAAGCTATGATGCAAATGGCAGATGGCAATATGAACGCGTATCGTTTTTTATTCGATCGTCATTTTTCCGATTTGTGTAATTTCCTCCTTATCTATCTGCATTCCAAAGAGCTTTCAGAAGAAATTGCCCTCGAAATGTTCACCCATATCTGGGAAAAAAGAGATACGCTACAGATTAAAGCAAGCTTTAAAACCTTCCTCTTCGCGTCTGCCAAAAACAGAGCAATCAGTTTATACCGCAAAGAGCATAAAACCATACTTACTTCCATCGAAAACAGCGATACGGCCGTTTCAGAAGATCCCAATTCTCAGCATTTGATGGAAAACAATGAACTCAGGGCCATTATCGACTCGGCCATTGGCAAACTTCCGGAGAAAAGCAGGCAGATTTATCAGCTGGCCTGGGAAGAAAACCTTTCGCACAAAGAGATTGCCGAACAATTGGGAATTACTCCCAAAACGGTAGAGAATCATGTGGGCATTGCCTTGCGCAAACTCCGGGAATCGCTGAAACCCTATTACGAGCAAATCTTCCTACTCTGGTTGCTTGGCTTTTTTATGAGTTAAATACTTTAATCAGAAGCTTTTTGTACTTTTTCCATTTTAACCCACCCGGCCGGGAAATAAAACAAATTCACTTCAACGTTGGCTTCCACCATTCCAGGCCTATTCCCGCTTGCTTTGCGATGTCCCTGCAATCATTATCATCCCTGCCACACCAAACGTCATTGATCCTGAAACAATAAAATCAATACATATCCATAAGATTAAAAATACTTTAAAAAAAGTTAATTTTTGATTGAGGGATCTTTTCGTTTTTTGCGACTAAGAGATGCAAGACCATACTATGAAACCACAAAATATCCCCTGGGATGCGATTTCTGCCCACTTAAAACAGGAAGCAGATAAGGAACAGTTAAAACAAATTCAGGATTGGCTCAATTTATCGCCCGAACATCCGGGAATCCTGACTGAGATCATGAATACATGGTCGGTCAGCAGAAACAAGACGCCATTTTACCAGCCTGATTTGACCCTCAACTGGAAAAAGCTGATGAGTCGGATTGATTATCAACCAAAACAAAAGATCACTCAAACGATCTATTTCCGCTATGCAGCGGCAGCAGCTATTCTTGTCCTGGTGTTTCTGGCCGGAATCGGCTTAAGCGATACTTTTCGGAATCAAACAACACCTGTTACTTATACTCAGATCATTGCTCCGGAAGGAAATAAGACTCAGGTTGTATTGCCCGACAGTACACATGTTTGGCTCAACTCGGGATCAGTATTGCAATACCCGTCAGACTATACAGCACAAAACAGAAATGTTACAATGAAAGGCGAATGCTTTTTTGATGTGGTTAAAGATCCGCAGCACCCGTTCATCGTTCGGGGCACAAACCTTCAGGTTAAAGTATTTGGCACCCGATTTAATGTCAACGAAGATGGTGCCGCGAATCATGCTGATGTAACTCTTGTTTCAGGAAAAGTTCAGGTACTGAATTTAAAGAACCAGGTGATTGCGAAATTAGTGCCTGGTCAGCAACTGGTATACAACAATGGGATCAGTCGTGTGCAAAAAGCAGAAAACATGGAAGCGCTGACAGCCTGGCTGAATAACATGCTGATTTTCGATAATCAACCATTCGAAGAAGTGATTCATTACCTGGATAAGTGGTATGGGGTAAAAATACAACTCGATCAGGCATTGTATTACAGTCACAACTATACCTTCAAAGTAAAAACTGAAAGTCTGCGCGAAGTGCTTGAACTGATTTCAGTCCTTACACCAATTGATTATCAGATTGAAGGAGAACAAGTAATCATTAAATACAAAAGAAAAATGGAATAAGTAGAAACAAAAAAACAGGAAGTGTTCGAGACTCCCTGTTCCTAAGTTAGTTTATTTTTTAACCAAATTTTTCATGCAAAAAGCTTCCTAAGAAAAAGAATTGCATAAAAGATTCAAAAAACTAAATCATTCAAAATTATGAAAAAAAAGTTAATGCACGTGTGTCGGCGAAATCCGATGGCACAAAAAATTCTTTTAACTATGCGACTAACGCTATTCCTTATGGTTCTGAGTGTTTTTAGCGCTTTTTCAAGCAGCTATGCACAAAAAACCAAACTTAACCTGAAAATGCAAAACAGTCAGGTGAAGGAAGTTCTGAACCAAATTGAAAATCAGAGTGAATTCTTTTTCATGTACGACAACAAACAAGTGGATGTTGAACGCAAAGTGACTATGGATGTTAACTCACTGAACATCGACCAGGTACTTCAAAAACTATTTGAAGGAACCGACATCAATTACCGGGTTGTAAACCGGCAAATTTTGCTTTATCCTGAAAATCAGACTTTACAGCCACAGAAAAGCGTTTCCGGAAAAGTTACCGATAGCTCCGGAATGTCGTTGCCGGGTGTTTCTGTTCTTATAAAAGGTACCACAAACGGAACAATTACCGATTTCAACGGAAATTATTCAATTACGGGTATTGCTGAAGAAACTATTCTGAAATTTTCGTTTGTTGGAATGAAAGATCAGGAAGTTAAGATTGACAAAAAATCACTGATTAATGTGGTATTGTCCGAAGACTTGGTTGGGATCGACGAAGTTGTGGTAATTGGCTACGGAACCACACAAAAGAAAAACCTCATCGGGGCTGTCGATCAGATAGGGTCAAACGTACTTGAAGACCGTCCGGTAGGAAATGCTGTACAAGCGCTTCAGGGTGCCTCTGCCAACCTGGTCATTCAGCAAAAAAGTATGAACCCGAATGATAACAGCATGAACATTAATATTCGTGGTATTAGTACCATGAATAACAATGATCCGCTTGTTGTTATTGATGGTTTAATTACTGAAATGGAAAGCCTGAATAAATTGAATCCAGCAGATATTGATAACATTTCGGTATTGAAAGATGCCGGTAGTGCTGCTATCTACGGATCGCGTTCGTCGAACGGTGTTATTTTGGTTACTACAAAAAAGGGATCAAAAAACAAAAAACCAGTTCTACGGTTTAGCACTATGGCTGGAATTCAGGATCCTGAAGTACTTTACTCTCCGGTAAAAGGTTACGAAAATGCATTGTTGAAAAACCAGGCTTTAATTAATGGTGGATCGTCTCCTATTTATACTCCTGCTCAGATCAGAGATTTGCAGACAAATGGCGATGGCGAATGGTTCTTGGATGGCATTTTAAAGCAAGCCCTGCAGCAGAACTACAATGCAAGCATGTCTGGAGGAAATGAGAATTCTACATACATGATCTCTGCCGGATATTACAATCAGGAAAGCAATTTCGTTGGCAATTTTGGTATGGAACGTTATAATTTCCGTACAAATCTGGTGAATGAATATGGGAAGTTGAAAGTTAGTGCCCTCATGGCATACAATCGGACCTTACAAAATGCACCGAATTCAGGCGCCGGAACTTTAATTGTTGATGGTGGTCGCATTCCGAATTATTACAACTATAAATTGAAGGCGGAAAATGGCCATTACCTGACCAATGACGTACTGTCGGAATTTAACCCTTTAGGTTTGCTTGAATCTGGTGGTTATCAGAAAAAGGATGAAGACAACTTTCTTGGAAGTTTAAATATCGAATATGAATTAGCAAAAGGTCTAACCGCAAAAGGATTGGTTGGCTTGGATTTGAGTGCGAATCACCGTTTGATCAGGAGTCTCGAAGTACCCTTTTATGCCAGCGAAACGGCAACAGTTCCGAACTCTTTTGCCAACAGCACCCGCAATACAGAAGATTATAACGAGAAAAAATATATTCTGAACACACAGTTTATACTGAATTACGACCGCACATTTGGCAACGCACATCACGTTACCGGTTTGCTTGGTACATCCAACGAATCGTATACCAGACAGGCCAACGAGATCAAGAAAATATATACCGACCGTGATTTAGGTCTTCCTGAATCGGAGACAGAACTCGATCCGACGAGTTACAATACTCCTGCACAAACTCAGGAAAGAAGTATTTATTCTGTATTTGGACGTGGAATGTATTCCTATGCGGACAAGTATTATGGAGAGATGAGTTTTCGTTATGATGGCTCCTCTAAATTTGCAGAAAAGTTTCGTTGGGGATTTTTTCCTTCGGTAACTGCTGCCTGGAGAATGTCTGAAGAATCCTTTATGGCGGGCTATAAAGCAAGTGTAGGCGATTTAAAAATCAGGAGTTCATATGGTGTGCTGGGTAATCAAAATGTAGATGATTATTCCTATTTCACCACTTATTCTGTTTATACCAATTCTTATGCATTCAATAATGAAGCTGTTTCAGGAACTGGTTTCGACTTTGGAAACAGCGAATTACGGTGGGAAGAGTCGGCGAATTTTAACATAGGCCTTGACGCGACCTTCCTGGATAATAAACTATATGGCTCTTTCGATTACTTTAACAAGGTAACTTCACAAATCCTTCTGACTCCTTTAGTGCCAAGTGTATTCGGAGGTGCTGTTGCAAAAGAAAATGCTGGTGAAATGATGAACCAGGGATGGGAAGCTACCATTGGTTATCGGGCAAAAACCGGAAACTTCAAGCATAATTTCAGGCTTAATATCGCTGACTCTAAAAATAAAGTAACCGATTTTGGTGGAAATGAACAAATTGACAGCAATGACCAATTGTCAAAAATAATCCGCGAAGGTGTTTCTTTGGGTTCCTATTTTGGCTATAAAACAGATGGTTTGTTTCAAAGTTATGAGGAAATTGCAAATAGCGCTCTGCCAATTGGTGCAACGGTTCAACCGGGAGATGTTAAATTTAAGGATATCACTGCCGATGGAGTAATTGATGAAAAAGACCGGACCGTTTTAGGCAATGCTTTTCCCCGTTATACTTTTGGTTTCACCTATGACCTGACATGGAAAGGATTTGATTTTAATATGCTGGTACAAGGTGTTGGTAAACGCGACATGTTTTTGCGCGGAGAGTTGGTTGAACCATTTCACGCGAACTACTCCTATGTGATATACGAGCATCAATTGGATTTTTGGACGCCTGTTAACCCCAATGCCCAATGGCCACGGTTGACAGCCGCGGGTTCCGCTTCCAATACAAATAACTTTCAAAGAGGATCTGATCTCTATCTTTTTAATGCGGCTTATGTCCGTTTGAAGAATATCCAGATTGGCTATACAATCCCAAAACATATCACATCTAAAATTGGGGTTCAAAAATTACACTTAAGTATAAATGCCCAAAACCTCTTTACCCTTTCAAAAGTATCGTTCATCGATCCTGAATCGACCGAGTTTGGAAGTAACATGGGTGGAACTGGTGGCGTTGGTGCAAACAGCGGACGTAATTATCCTACTTTGAAGTACTATGGATTTGGATTAGACTTAGAATTTTAAAACTGAATAATGATGAAAAAGAAATTCTTAAAATATAGTGCGGTATTTGCAAGTGTGGTTCTTCTACTGCTAACATCGTGTAATAAATTGGACCTTGCTCCAACGAACAAATTTACTGAGGGAAATTACTGGTCTTCAGTTGAAAAAGCCAACATGGTTTTGAATATGGCGTACAGCCAGATGTATAATAACGATTATTTCTTCAAAACTGAAGCTTTGTCTGATAACGTTTATGAAGGACGTGGTGTCAGCGCTGAAAAGTTAATCTCATCAGGACAGGCAGACGCTTCGAACAATCGCTTTGCTGATGAATGGAAGAACTGTTACGAAGGTATAAAAACCTGTCATGTACTTCTTGCAAATATTGACAGGGTAGTGGATATGGATGAAACGGTAAAAGCCAGAATGACTGCTGAAGCACGTTTTATCAGGGCCTTTTTGTTTTTCAGGTTGACAACCTGGTATGGCGACGTTCCACTTTTTGATCACGATCTTTCCTTATCGGAAACAAAAACCATCGAACGCACGCCTAAGGCTGATGTGATCGCGTTTGTCCGCAGTGAAATGGATGCTATTGTTAGTATACTTCCGGCAAAAGAAGATTATGCCGAAGGAGACAAAGGAAGAATTACTTCGGGGGCTGTAATTGCCTTCAAAGCGAGAACTTACCTTTACGAAAATGATTGGGCCAACGTGGTAAGTACCACCGAAAAATTGATCAATACTTCGGAATTTGGTGGCTATAAATTGTTCCCTTCTTATAAAGGATTATTCCTTCCTGAAAATGAATATAACGATGAAGTTATTCTTGATTTAGGTTACGTGCCATCTTTGCGGACCTGGGGAAACTATTACGATTTTGCTCCGCAGTCAGCGGGAGCCCGGGTGAACAGCCTTGCACCAACACAGGAATTGGTTGACGATTATGTTACCATGAATGGTAAGGCAATCAATGCTGCCGGATCCGGGTACAATGAGAATAATCCATATAAAAACCGCGATCCAAGATTAACCGCAACTGTTGTTTATGATGGATATCAATGGCTAAACCGTGATGGCGTCACTACTCATACCATATACATCAAACCAGGTTCAGCACCTACTCCGGATGAAGCTGTTGATGAATATGAAGGACCCGGAACTAACACTACTGCCACCGGATATTACATGCGGAAGTATTTTGATCCCACGTCACTGGCAGGTATGGCTTCAGGCTTAAACCTGATCATGATTCGTTATGCCGACGTTTTATTAATGTATGCTGAAGCAAAAAACGAATTGAACCAAATGAATGAAAGTGTTTGGAATACCACTGTTGGTGCACTTCGGCAACGGGCAGGGTTTACTGATCCGGAAGCTTTGACTTTTAACGCTGCATGGAACCAATCTGATTTGAGAAATATCATTCGCCGCGAGCGTCGATGCGAATTGGCCATTGAAGGATTGAGAATTTTTGACTTACGCCGTTGGAAAACTGCTGAAGTAGTCATGAACGGATTTCCACATGGTGCAAAATTTGGCGATGCCAGCATGGACAATGGTTACGTTAGGCTTGATAAAAGATCTTTTAACAGCGAACGTGATTATTTATGGGCAGTACCACAGTCGCAAAAAGATTTAAACCCGGCATTGGGTCAGAATCAAGGTTATTAATATCTGGAAGTAAAATTTAAACGAAATTGAAAAACATTAAAATATATTGATTATGAAAACAATATTGCTCAATCTAAGCCTATTAATCGCAGTTCTCGTTGCATTCACAGGATGTGATAAAGACGAGTCGTTAAAAGATACACGTGTTACGGCAGTAAAAACTTTTTATGAACCAGCTGACGGAAAAACTGTTGTTTTGCAAAGTTCGGCCTCTGCCTCTCTTTATTTCGAATGGGAACCAGCCAAAGCCGAAGATAGTGGTATGGTACTCTACGAAGTTGCTTTTGATGTAGAAGGTGGTGATTTCTCAAATCCAATCTACCGGATGGCCTCTGACAACACTGGCGGTTACAACCACGCAACCATTTCGCACAAACAACTGAATAAAATTGCGGGTATGGCGGGTATTGGTTCAGCTGAAACAGGTAAATTGATCTGGACTGTTTTTTCATCAAAAGGGATCAATGATCTTAAAGCTGAAGAAACACGCACCATTCAGATTACCCGTTTATCCGGTTTTGCTGATGTTCCTATTGATGTATTTGTTACCGGCGAAGCTTCAGAAGGTGGAACTGACCTTTCGAAAGCAAGAATGTTTAAAGCCATTGCAGGAGGTGAATTTGAAATTTACACCCAATTAACCGCAGGAAAAACGTACTATTTCACCGATGCAAAAGTGGGTACACCTAGACAATTCTTTGTTGAAAACGGTTTACTGAAAGAAGGGGAAACCAAAATCAATGCTGCGAAAACCGGTGTTTACCGCATTAATCTTGATTTTAATGTTGGGTCTTCTGTTTATACTGAAATAACTGATTTCCAATTGTTTTTCTGTCCAACCAACGAATTCCTGTTCTCCTGCGATTATACTGAAAATGGCATATTCAAAGCCGTAAGTCAGCCTATTACATTCAAACAAGAAGGATGGGGACGCGACTCACGTTATAAACTTAAAATGACAACAATAAATACTGCAGGCAAAACTGTTGATGAATGGTGGGGAACTCCAAATACCGATAGCCCTCCAAGCGCTTCAAGTCCGGAATCGTATTATTATTTGTATCCGGTGAACGATAGCCAATGGGATGGCAAATTTAAATTTGCTGTTGAAATGGATTTGGCTTTGGTTGATGTTACTGCCGCATTCAATGCTGATGGAGAATACACTCACTCGGTTGTTAAAGTTGGTGACCAATAAACCTTATATAAAGTTAGAAGGGCAGACACCGAAATGTCTGCCCTTTCTGAATTATTAATTGAACTTTTTATTATGAAGAACATGTATTTGTATATACTCTTTTCCTTTTCGTTGTTATTTCCTGCCTGTAGCAAAAATGACGATCCAATTGTAACCGAAGATCAGGAATATGTCATCAACTGGAATGCAGCGGCTGACAGCAGCAGTTCAACAATGGTACTTTCGTACTGGAATGCTACCGATAGTTATTTCAATTTCAACAACAGCGGACAGAAAAATTTCAATTACTGGCCACAGGCACATGCACTCGATGTGATGATTGATGCCTACAGCCGAACCAACGACAACCTTTACAAAACAACAATTACCCAATGGTATGATGGGGTAAAAAAGAAAAATGGCAATACATTCTACAACGAATATTATGACGATATGGAGTGGATTGCTCTGGCCATGTTACGTGGATATAATGTTACACAGGATGAAAGATTTAAAACGGCCTCTAAAGATGTATGGATCGATATTCAGACAGGTTGGAATACAAATGCAGGTGGAGGCGTTTCATGGAAGAAAGATCAGCCGTACAGTAAAAATGCCTGTTCAAATGGTCCGGCCTGTATTTTGGCCGCTCGTATGTTCCAACAATTTGGTGATGTAAAAGATAAAGAATGGGCTTTGAAAATATACGATTGGGAGAAGGAATATTTGTTTAATCCTGCAAATGGTGCGGTGTACGACAATATTGACAGTAGGACAGGAGTCGCGCAGAAGTCATGGATATTTACATACAACGAAGGAACTTTTCTGGGGGCGGCGTTGGAACTTTATAAAATTACCGGAGAAAAAGGATATATGAATGATGCGATAAAGGCAGCAGATTATACACTGAATAACCTCGTTGATGGCAATGACCGTTTGCTGAAAAGCGAAGGTGAAGGAGATGGAGGATTGTTTAAAGGCGTTTTTATACGTTATTTTACGCAGTTGATTTTACATCCTGATCTGGATAGCGCAACAAAAAAACGCTACATCAACTTCATCAAACTCAATGGAGAAACACTCTGGAGACAGGGAACCAATAAACAATTGGTGCTTTTTAGCTCATACTGGAAAACCAAACCCGGAACAACAACTGAACTAACTACTCAAACCAGTGGTGCAACGCTCATTGAAGCAATGGCATTACTAAAAAAGCAAGGCTTATTGGATAATTAGTAATTCGCAGGTTGCGATGAGTAGAAAAAGACACAAAAGTGTATTAAAGAGCATGCAGGATTGAATTATTCTGAAACTCTGAATTACTTTACGGAATATAACCTAAACCAACAAAACCAATCAACCATGAGAATGACTAAACTGGTATTTGCCGTCATGTTATTGCTTTTATTGCATAATTCTGCATTCTGCAAAGCAATTGAATTATTTTCTCCGGATAAAACCATCAAGGTATCGGTTGAACTGACCGACAAAATTTATTATTCTGTAAGTAGTAACAATCAGGTTTTACTCGAAAAGAGTTCTTTGCTGTTAAAACTTTCAGACGAAACTCTGGGTGCAAATCCCAAGCTGGGTAACAAAAAAACAAGTACAATCGACGAAACCATTCAGCGGGAAATACCGCTGAAGAATGCTCAGGTTAAAAATAACTGTAATGTTTTGTTATTGAATTTCAAAAGCAATTATTCAGTCGAATTCAGGGCATACAATGATGGTGTCGCTTATCGTTTTATTACCAAAAAGAAGTCTTCCGAAATCGAGGTGCTCGATGAGGAAGTGTCGTTGAAGTTTCCAGATGGATTCGATGCAGTGTGGTCGTCAACCAAATCATTCAAAACTGGCTACGAAATTCCCTATAAAAAAATAAGTTCTACTGAGGTAAACAGTCTGGAAAAAAGCACTTTGCCCGTATTTATCGATACCCGTAAAGGCTTCAAAATTCTGGTTTCAGAAGCCGATTTATTCGATTATCCGTGTATGTTCCTGAAAGGTATTGAAGGCAATATACTTCAGAGCATGTTCCCGAAATGTCCGTTGGAATTTGGACCTGATGGTGACCGGAGTCTGAAAATACTGAAAGAAGCTAATTACATTGCCAAAACGAAAGGTAGCCGTAATTTCCCATGGAGGGTCCTGAAGATAAGTAATGACGATCGTCAGATTTTTGAAAATGAATTGGTTTTCAAACTTTCGCGCCCGAATGAATTGGGTGCAACCGACTGGATTAAACCCGGCCAGGTAAGTTGGGAATGGTGGCACGATGCACGTTTATATGGTGTTGATTTCAAATCGGGATACAACCTCGATTCGTACAAATATTACATCGATTTCGCTTCCAAATTTGGAATTCCATACATCATCATGGACGAAGGCTGGGCAAAAAGTACGACCGATCCTTTTACTCCAAATCCTACTATCGACTTGTTCGAACTGATCAAATACGGTCAGTCGAAAAACGTAAAAATCGTTTTATGGCTCACCTGGCTGACAGTCGAAAATCATTTCGATTTATTTAAAAAATTCAGCGATTGGGGCATTGCCGGTGTCAAGATCGATTTTATGGATCGTAGTGACCAGTGGATGGTGAACTATTACGAACGGGTTGCCCGCGAAGCCGCGAAAAATCATATGTTCGTCGATTTTCACGGCGCTTTTAAGCCTGCCGGGATGGAACGTGCTTTACCCAATATTCTTTCGTACGAAGGAGTTGTTGGCATGGAACAAAACATTGGCGGAGGTCTGGCAACACCGAATAACAACGCGTATTTGCCATTTATCCGAAATGCTGTTGGTCCGATGGATTTTACTCCCGGAGCAATGAATTCGGTTCATCCGGAAGATTACAGATCAACCCGTACTAATCCGCAAAGTATAGGAACCAGAGCCTATCAGATGGCGTTGTTTGTGGTGTTCGAAAGTGGTTTGCAAATGTTGGCAGACAATCCGTTTTACTATTACCGCGAAAAAGAATGCACCAATTTTATTACCAGCGTGCCTGTTATCTGGGACGAGACACGTGTGCTGGCAGCCGAGGCTGGCGAGTATTTCGTGGTAGCTAAACGGAAAGGCAAGAAATGGTTTATCGGAGGCATCACAAATAGTACTGCCCGTGATTTGGAGGTGAGACTTAACTTTCTTCAGGATGGTAAAGTTTACCAGATGACGGCCTTTAAAGACGGCATGAATGCTGATGTACAGGCAATGGATTACAAGAAAACAAGCAGTTCAGTAACTAAAAGCGAAACCATTAAATTGCATCTTGTGCGCGATGGTGGATGGGCGGCTATTCTGGAATAAAACACTGAATTTGTTGAAGCACATTTTAAAAGAAACCAAATAAATAGAATGCCATGATAAAAAATATTGTTGCAATTGTTTTATTTTTAACGATATCGGGCGGTTTGTCTGCACAAAAGCAGCTCACAAAATATGTCAATCCATTTTTGGGAACTGCCACCTTATGGGACAGTATTGACATTGGTTATAAACCAACACACCGCACCTGGGGTGCCGAAGTATTCCCCGGATCTTCGCTGCCAAATGCCATGGTGCAATTAACACCGGTTACAAAATTTCACAGTGGTTCCGGTTACCAGTACGAAGACACAGTTATCTATGCTTTTGCACATACAAGCAAAGGACACTGGAATCTATGCCACATCCCGTTATTGCCGGCAACAGGTAGTTTTACTCCTGATGATTATTGCTCTGCATACAGTCATAATAACGAATCTGCCCATCCGGGTTATTATCAGGTTTTTCTTGAAAGGTACGGAGTGAATGCCGAATTAACTTCCACCTTGCGTTGCGGCTTTCATAAATATACCTTCAAGGCTGGCGAGAATAAAAAGTTGATTGTTGATCTTTCTAAATCCAACGAAAGAACACGAAGCTCAGAGATCCTTCAGGAAGGCGAAAATGGATTTAAAGGTTTTCAGCAACTCGGTGAAAAAATGTTCTTTTATGCAGTAACCAATCATCAGATTAAAAATATTGAATTGCTGAAAAAAGATAAAAGTGAGATTTCCGTGGTTAATTTTATCGATGCAGCTAAACCACTTGAAATACAAATCGGCTTTTCGTTTGTTAGCATTGCCAATGCCAAAGAAAACCTGGAGAAAGAAATGCTTGGGAAAAATTTTCAGCAGGTAAGAGATGAAGCCACAAAAACCTGGGAAACATTATTGTCTAAAATTAAAGTTACAGGCGGCACTGAGCGGCAACAGGGACTGTTCTATTCTACATTCTACAGGTCATTTTTATGGCCTGCGTTACGAAGTGATTGCAGCGGCGACTATACCGATCAGGAAGGGAAAGTTGTAAATAAGGGCTTTAACTACTATACAGAACCATCGCTGTGGGACGATTACCGCAATAAACTGGTTTTACTGGGAATGGTATCGCCTCAGGTTTCCGTTGATGTAATTAAATCCCTGATCGACAAAGGTGAGAAAACAGGGTTTATGCCTACATTTTTCCATGGCGATCATGCAGCTCCGTATATTGCCGGAACCTGGTTAAGGGGAATACGTGGTTTCGATATAAAAAGTGCTTACAATCTGCTTTTAAGAAATGCCACGATGGAAAACAGGAGCAGGCCCCGAATCATGGAGTACATTGAAAAAGGCTATATCTCGGAACCCGATCTTGTTAATCCCAAACTTGAAACTGTTGCTGCCGCAGGGGTTACCAAAACTCTTGAATATGCTTACGATGATTACGCGGTAGCTTTATTGGCCAAAGAATTGGGCGATACGGCGAATTACCGGATGTTGATGAAACGAACCGGTAATTACAAGAATATGTTTGATCCTTCAACCGGATTGATGCGTGGACGGCTGGCTAATGGCGATTGGATTAAGGCTTTCGATCCGGAGTTTATATATTATGAATACATGTACCGCGAAGCCAATGCCTGGCAATCTTCTTTTTTCGCGCCTCATGATGTAAAAGGATTGATTGGGCTTTATAAAAGTAAAGATGATTTTGAAAATAAACTGGATGATCTTTTTTCGATTCCCTATAAAGGAGATGAAGCCTATAACATATCTGGTTTTATCGGGCAATATTGTCATGGAAACCAGCCCGATCACAGCTTTCCATGGTTATACTATTTTGTGGACAAGCAGGAAAAATCGCAGGTTTTGCTCGACAGCATCATGAATCACTTTTACGATATGGGTAAAGACAAACTGGCTTACTCCGGAATGGATGATGCCGGTGAGAATTCGGCATGGTACGTGTTGAGTGCCATTGGGCTTTATACTTTTTCTCCGGCAGATCCTGAATACATTGTTTCAGTGCCACTTTTCGATAAAGTAGAATTCGATCTTGGTGAAAAGAATTTTACAATTATCAAGAAGAATTCAGGAAAGAAAATCCGCAGTATTACCTACGACAATAAAAGGGTTAACGGTTATTTTATTTCTTACGATGACCTGAAAAAAGGTAAAAAGTTAGTCGTTACAACAGAATAATCCAGAAATTGAAACTTTGAAATTGAAACTAAAAAATATGACGACAAGAAGAAATTTTATACGCACCAGTGGATTAACAGCAGCCGCACTGGCAATGACCGGAACTGGCAAGCTACTGGCTTCATCACTAACCGAATTGAGCTATGTGAGCAAACGTCCGGCTCCTGATAAACGGAACTTTACATCAAAAGCTGTAGAAAAAGCAATATCCGCAACAAAAGCAAAATTGAAAGATCCGAAACTGGCCTGGATGTTCGAAAATTGCTTCCCAAATACACTTGATACAACGGTTGAATTTAAAACTAAAAATGGGAAACCGGACACATTTGTGATCACCGGAGATATTCATGCCATGTGGTTACGTGATTCATCGGCACAGGTTTGGCCTTATTTGCCGCTGGTTAATCAGGATGAAAATCTCAAATCGTTAATTGCCGGAGTCATTAACCGCCAGACGCAGTGTGTGATTATCGATCCATATGCCAACTCTTTTAACGAAGGGCCAACCGGATCAGAATGGATGACCGATGAAACCGATATGAAACCCGAACTGCATGAACGTAAATGGGAGATCGACTCACTTTGTTACACAGTTCGTCTGGCTTATCATTATTGGAAAACTACCGGCGACACAAGTGTTTTTGATGCCGACTGGCAAAAGGCCGCGGCATCAATCGTTCAGACATTTACTGTTCAACAACGCAAAGATGGACTTGGACCGTATAAATTTCAAAGAAAAACAACCAGCCAGCTTGATACCGTTTCGAACCATGGATATGGTCGTCCGCTCAAACCTGTCGGACTGATTAATTCATCCTTTCGTCCCTCCGACGATTGCGCCACCTATGGATTCCTTATTCCTTCCAATTTATTTGCAGTAGAGTCACTGAAACAACTGGCCGAAATAAGTAAGGAAGTAACAGGCGACAAGTCGTTCGCCAAAACATGCCAGACGCTGGCTAATGAAGTGAGTGACGCCATTCAGAAATATGCAGTTATTGAGCATAAAAAATACGGAAAAGTTTATGCTTTCGAAGTCGATGGATTTGGCAATGCAACTTTTATGGATGATGCCAATGTTCCAAGTTTACTGGCTTTGCCTTATTTGGGTTGTGTTGAACTGAGTGACCCGATCTACCAAAATACCCGCAAACTGATTTGGAGCGAAGACAATCCATATTTCTTTAAAGGCAAAGCAGCAGAAGGAATTGGCGGTCCTCATGTGGGTTACGACATGGTTTGGCCAATGAGCATCATCATGCGGGCAATGACCAGCTCCGACGACAAAGAGATTGCCTGGTGTGTAAAAACACTTCGTGATACTGATGCCGGCACAGGCTTTATGCATGAAACATTTCACAAAGACGATCCGACAAATTTTACCCGCAAGTGGTTTGCCTGGGCTAATACGTTGTTTGGCGAGTTGGTACTGAAATTGGTTAACGCCGGAAAATTATAATTTTGAACTAATGTATTCTTTGATTCGTAAGGAATTCTCAATTCAAAGAAAGACTGAAATTCACATTCCATCAGTTCAAATATATTCCTGAATATTATAAAAATGGCGATTCAAATTGAATCGCCATTTTTATAATATCCTGAAATACAAAAGACTCCTAAATATGGGAAGTTACACCAACAGTCATTCAAATTCCAGTCCTCCAAAAAACTGAGGCTCATGAAAACTGGGCTTATCGGTTTTTATTTTGGTCCAGGAAACGAAATGAGGAACACTTAGTTCGTCACCACATTTATAAAAGTTGCCCCGTACTTTCATCCCTTTTTCGGGTTTGAAGGTGTGTTTAAAAAACACTTCCCACGGGATGGCCACGGTAATCTGCCATTCGGTCTGCTCTTTTCGTTCCGCAAAAGGCTCATCGCCAAGTGAAGAAATTCTCCGGATGGTTGCAATCTGATCTTCACTGGCATGAATGGCTTCTTCTCCCTTTTTCCGGAAACCAAATAATATATTGCCGATACAGTTCATTTCCACGTTGTAATATTCGTCGTTCCCTTCAGGAGAAAGAAAAAATTCCACGCAACTGTCGGTCCATACCCGTCCGTTGTTTTCGTCAATTTCGGCCTTTACCGCCTGCTCCTTCACTTGGTACCGCAGAAATAACTCGTTTCCGTTCCAGGCAATTTGCACCGAAACATCCGGTTTGTATGGAAATTCTGCCCAATTCACTGTTTCAAGCTGAAGAGGTGTAATTTCCAGATCGAGCGTTTCAGCAACCAGTTCGAGTGGCGGATTTGAAAAGTCTTCGAGTATTTGTTGAATTTTCATAGTTAAGATTTTAATTCTTTAGCAATGTGTTGAATTATCCGGCACATTTCAGAATATTGTTCCTCCATGCTCGTCAGCAACTTATATTGGGCAAGTGTACGCTGATAATTATGCTCCGGATGTTTAATTTTGTAATAGTTATCGCCGTCGATGTAATCCATCAGAAAGCGTAAAACCTGTTCGTAGGTGATGTACCTGGCTGAAAATGCCAGGTATTCCAATTCTTTTTCATTCAGGAAACCAATGGTTTCCGACAAATACCCTTTGGTGAAACCTTCGAAGATCGACAAATCGCAGGATACAGCATCAAGGTTTTCGTCATCTTCCTCACCAGTGTTGGTGTACGAACGCATGGCGTCGCCAAAATCGTTCAGACAAGTACTGTTCAGCACGGTATCCAGATCAATTACACACAAAACATCACCATTTTTATCGAAAAGGATGTTGTTTATTTTTGTATCGTTGTGAGTAACCCGGGTAGGAATTTCTCCGTTTTCGACCAATTTCCAGAAGTTGAGCATTTCTCCGCGGCGACTTTCAATCCAGTTAATTTCTTTGGTTAGTTTGGCTTTGCGTCCAACCGGATCTTTTGCCAGAATAGTATCCCACTGGGTAACCCGGATCCGGATATTATGAAATCCGGGTAAAATGTCGGCCAAAGGTTCATTCAAATCTGAAACCATCGATTGAAATATTCCGATTCCTTTCCCTCCCTGATGGGCCAGTTCCGGAGTTTTGGCCGAACTATAGGTTATCGTATCACTTATAAAAACGCAAACAGCCCAATATTCTTCATCTTCATCCAGAAAATACAGTTTTCCGTCAATAGCGGGAACAATAGTCATGGCTTCACGCATCGGATCACCATTTCGGGCAATTACCTTTTTCTTGATGTGCGTGCAAACTTTCATGATGTTTTCCATCATCGCTGGAACATTGGTGAAAATCCGTTTGTTCTTGCGTTGCATCAAATAATTGGGCGCCGTCTTTTCTTTGGTGTGAATGATAAACGTATCATTTATAAATCCTTCACCCAAGGGAACTACCTGTTCAATGGTGCCTGCAAGTTGAAAATTAGCAGCTGTTTTTTTCAGATTCATGGTGGCAGATTAATTGATTTGATAAGCTCAAAGATAGATCCTTTTGTAAGTTCAAACAACGAAATTACTCCAATTTGAATAAGCTGTCATCAAAATAAGAAATACATTCTTCCAACATTTTAATGGCTCTTGCGTCAAAATGCAATAGCCATATGGACAGATTCATTTTTATCATGGAGTATTGTCCGCATTTTATTTTTGCCTTAAGAATATTATTGCAGTCCTTCTATTTTTATTATTTTTGGTTGACCTGTACCGAATTGTATGAATAAAAAAACTAAACTACCAATGCTGAAAAAGTTTGGATCCTTCTTACGTAAACATCTTTTACTCGTTTTATTCGTCTCGTTTGCCATTGGAATTATGGCTACCATTTCTGGAAATAAAACAATCGAATATACTTCAACCGATGAATTTTGTGCTTCGTGCCATGTTCACCCCCATGTTTTTACTTCGTGGAAATTATCTACTCATTTCGACAACAAGGGAGGTATTCAGGTTCATTGCGTCGATTGCCACCTGCCTCCCAAAGGCGAAGGTTATCTTCTCGAAAAAACCAAACTGGGACTTTGGGATGTGTACCAATTTATGACCAAAGACTCTGCCGATTTTAACTGGGAAGCCAAACGTACGGTGGAAAAAGCTCCGCATTTTACCTTTAAAGCTTCGTGTGTAAAATGCCACGCCAACTTATTCCCTCTAACTCTGAACAAAGAAGGGCAGGATGCGCACCTGTATTATACACAAAACGAAGCTACACTTGAATGTACCAATTGTCACCTGAATGTCGGTCATTACGATCCAAACGCCAAACATGCCAGTAATTCTGATTTTGGTAAAGGTTCGGGAGTGAATCAAATCGTTTATTCTGAACCAACCAAAGTTGAAAAATTCACCAATTTTACGGAGAAGATTCCCGCATCAACCATTTCATTTAACATGATTGCCATTCCGGGTGGAAAATTCAAAATCGGCAGTCCGGAATCGGAACCTTACCGCCGACCTGATGAAGGCCCGGTGAAAGAAATAGAAGTCAGTCCATTTTTCATGGCTGAAGTAGAAGTTACCTGGAATGAGTTTCTGGTTTTCTACCGTCAAACAGGTCGCGAAGGCCGGACAAGTGATACAAAAAGTGCAGTTGTAACCGAAGCAAAAGGAGCCAGTGCTGCCGGAGAAGTAGATGCCATCAGCGGACCAACTCCTCCATACGGTCAGCCCGATCAGAACTGGGGACTGGGAAGTCGTCCGGCCATTACGATGCGTTATGCAACCGCAGAAACATACTGCAAATGGTTGACGATGGTAACCGGGAAAAAGTACCGTCTCCCAACAGAGGCTGAATGGGAATATGCCTGTCGCGCCGGAACACAAAGTCCCTATTTCTTCGAAGGTGATCCGAAAAAATATTCGAAAAACCGTTTGATGAATAAAATATTCGGTGCTGATACCACCAATATTAACCGCTACATAATATACTCCGGAAACAGTATGGACAAAACACAAAAGCCTGAAATGGTAAAACCCAATCCGTTTGGCCTGAAAAACATGCTCGGCAATGTTGCTGAATTCTGTTCCGACTGGTATGCTTCTGATGCCTATTCAACGTTGAATGATGGTGTCAAAGACCCGAAAGGTCCGGCCTCCGGAACAGAAAAGGTAATTCGCGGCGGATCATTTAAAAGTGAACCAACTGAAGTGCGATGCGCTGCTCGCGATTTCACGCAAAATGAGGCATGGATGAGGACTGACCCACAAATACCCAAAAGCGTATGGTGGTATTCAGACTGTAACATGGTTGGATTTCGTGTTGTCTGCGAATTGGATGAGACAACCGGTAAATAATATATTACTGTTTCACCTCTTGCATTCCGGGAAATTGACTGTTAAGTTCTTAACTTCGGGAGAAGAATCAAAAAGCAGTTGTTTGTGTATAAAAAAATCGACTAAATTGAATATTCTAAAACTAAACGAATCATGGGTGAATCAAATTTTTCAAGAAGAAAATTTCTGACCAATGCTGCAGCGATCAGCGCAGTGGGAGTCATTGGTGTTAACGTACTAAGTTCATGTTCCGGACCTAAAAAACCCACAGTAGAATTAAATTTACCACCCCTTTTGGAGCTTGCTCCTGATGGCGCCCCGCTTAAAGTTGGGATTATTGGTTGTGGCGGACGAGGATCGGGTGCGATGATCAACTTTCTGGATGCAGGTCCAAACCTGATTATCCACGCCCTTGGCGATACTTTCCTGAATAATGTAACCGCTTGTCGTGATAAGCTAAAGAAAGAAAAAAACATGGAAGTTGCCGATGAAAACGTCTTTGTTGGATTCGATGCTTATGAAAAAGTACTTGATTCTGGAGTTGATATGGTTATTCTGGCTACTCCTCCACATTTCCGCCCAATGCATTTTGAAGCAGCCGTTCAGGCACGCAAACATGTGTTTATGGAAAAACCGGTTGCTGTTGATCCGGTTGGTATCCGTTCGGTAATGGCCACTGCAAAAAAAGCGGAATCACTCGGTCTTAAAATTGTGACCGGAACACAACGCCGTCACCAGCTCGACTATGTTGAAATTTACAAACAGGTTATGAATGGCGCGATTGGCGAAATTACCTCGGCAAACTGCTACTGGAATCAGAATCAGCTGTGGTACCGCAATCCCCAGGCCAGTTGGTCTGAAATGGAATACATGATACGCGACTGGGTTAATTGGCTGTGGCTTTCGGGCGACCATATTGTTGAACAACACGTGCACAATCTGGACGTTATTACCTGGTTTACCGGAAAGCATCCGGTCAAAGCTGTAGGTTTCGGTTCGCGACAGCGCCGTGTTACCGGCGATCAGTTCGACAATTTCAGTACTGACTTTGTTTATGACAATGGCATGCATTTGCACAGTATGTGTCGCCAGATTAACGGTTGCACCAATAATGTTTCTGAATTTATCATGGGAACTGAAGGCAAGACGAATTGTCAGGATAAAATATGGGATCTGAATGACACCGAAAAATTTGCGTACACCTATCCACTTGACGAAAAGGGGCAAGCCCTGAAAAATGTAAAAGTCAGTCCATACGTTCAGGAACACATTGATTGGGTAACCTGCATTCGTCAGGATATTCCGATTAATGAAGCCGAACAAACTGCAATTTCGAACATGACTGCTATTATGGGTCGCATTTCGTCCTACACCGGAAAAGAAGTGACCTGGGATGAAATGATGAATTCGGACATGAAACTTGGGCCAGCAACTTATGTGATGGGTACTGTTGGAATTGTTGGCACAGCTCAGGTTGCTGTTCCGGGTGAAGCTACTGAAGTTTAAACTGATTACTGATTCACGATTGCTGAATAGCGAAGTAAATTCAACAATCGTGAATCAAAAATTCCAAATTCATATGACAACAAATAGAAGATCATTTTTAGGTACAGCCCTGTCGGGCATTGCATTGACTGCCTCAGGCAGCCTTTTCTCTTCTTTCACCGGAGAATCTGAATCTTCGGCTAACAGAAAGCATTCCTCCAGGCTGAAAATTTCATGTCAGGAAGGGGTTTCTCCAGGCAAAGAACTGAGTGAAAAACTTGATTTCATGGAATCTCTGGAAATTGTTGGTGTGGAATTCGGGGGACGTGGCCTTGAAAAAAGAGTGAACGAAATACAACAGGCCCTGCAAAACCGAAACATGAAAGTAAGTGCGATTTGTGCAGGTTTCGAAGGCTGGCTTATTTCCAGTGATCGTGCAATTCAAAAAAAATGCATGGACTCGATGAAGGTTATCATTGAAGCCGCCGGAGAACTTGGCTCTACCGGAGTCATCTTTGTTCCAGCCTTCAACAACCAAGTATCACTGCCCGACAAAGAAGCACGCGAGTTGCTGATTGGACAGATGAAGGAACTCGGTGATTTCGCTCTTCAGAACAAAACCAGGATCATCCTGGAGCCATTAAACCGTGAAGAATGCTACTTCTGTCGTCAGGTGGCTGACGGCGCAGCAATTGTCCGTGACGCAAACAGTGCCGGTGCTGCAGTAATGGGCGACTTCTGGCACATGACCCGGGAAGAAACCAACGATCGCGGTGCTTTTATTTCGGCAGGAGATTATCTGCATCATGTGCATATTGCAAGCCGAAAACATCGCAAAATGCCAGGAGAAGATGGCGAAGCAGATAATTACATCAACGGGTTCCGCGGATTGAAGGAAATTAATTATCAGGATTACGTGAGCTTTGAATGTGGCTCAATAGGCGACTCCAAAATAACCCTTCCAGCCGCCGTAAAACTGATGCGTGAACAATGGAAGAAAGCCTGATTGCCAGATAAAAATAAAAGGCCAGTTCCGACAATTGATGTCCACAAAAAATCCCCGCTACCTTTCGGTTAACGGGGATTTTTTATCTGGTAACTCCTGATATTTTACAGAATCAGCATGGCATCGCCATAAGTACCAAAATGGTATCCTTCTTTGATCGCCTCTTTGTAAGCCTTCATCAGATTGTCAAAACCGGCAAAACCGGCAGCCATCATCTGAAGAGTTGAAAGCGGCAAATGGAAGTTTGTAATCATCCGGTTAGCAACACTAAATTCGTATGGAGGAAAAATGAACTTGTTTGTCCAGCCTTCATAAGGTTTTAAATGACCCTGAGTTGATACTGAACTTTCGATGGTACGCATGACAGTCGTTCCAACAGCACAAATATTCTTTTTGGCATCTCTTGCGGTGTTTACAATCTGGCAGGCTTCATCTGAAATCCAGATTTGTTCTGAATCCATTTTGTGTTTGGTCAAATCTTCCACATCAACACTTCTGAAATTTCCAAGACCAACATGAAGCGTAACATAGCTAAATTTAGCTCCACTAATTTCCAAACGCTTCATCAACTCGCGGCTAAAATGAAGCCCGGCAGTTGGGGCAGCGACTGAACCCTCGTTTTTAGCAAAAATGGTTTGGTAACGCTCTTTATCTTCAGGTGTAACAGAACGTTTGATGAGTTTGGGTAGTGGAGTTTCTCCCAATCCATAAAGAGTTTTCTTAAACTCATCATAAGGACCATCAAATAGAAATCTCAAGGTACGGCCACGTGAAGTTGTGTTATCGATTACTTCAGCAACAAGAAGGTCATCTTCGCCGAAATACAGTTTATTCCCAATGCGAATTTTGCGGGCCGGGTCAACCAGAACATCCCACAGGCGTTGTTCGCGATTCAACTCACGAAGCAGGAAGACTTCTATTTCAGCTCCTGTTTTTTCCTTATTACCATACAAACGAGCCGGGAATACTTTGGTGTCGTTAAAAATAAAAACGTCATCATCTCCAAAATAATCAACAATATCCTTAAAAATCTTGTGTTCAATTTTTCCGGTAGCCCGATCTAAAACCAATAATTTTGACTCATCCCTGTTTGGGGCTGGGTGCAAGGCAATTAATTCTTCAGGTAAATCGTATTTAAACTTCGATAATTTCATATATATCTGTGTTAATTTATTTGATCTCAGTATTCCTAAATGACAGTTTGTTTTATGCTTTACATGCTTCGCAGAACCTCCATTCTACGCATGATTTATTAATTAGTTGCAGGAGCTTGAAACTTTTCCATAAAATCTTGTATTTCCCAAGCATCTTCCAACTTCATTTCACCGATCCGGGTCCGGCATAAACCGACCAGATAAGCTCCGCAATTAAGAGCAACTCCCAAATCCCTGGCCAGCGAACGAATATATGTTCCTTTGCTGCAAACAATCTTTAATCCGATCTCATCTTTCGTAAATTTCAGAAGCTCTAATTCGTAAATCGTGATTTTTCTGGACTGAAGTACAATGTCATTGCCTTTTCGGGCATGTTCGTAAGCCCGCCTCCCACCAATCTTCACTGCACTAAACAAGGGTGGAACCTGATCAATCTCTCCCAGAAAATTTTCCAGTGTTTTTTTCATCAGTTCCGGAGTAAGGTGATCGGTTGAAAACGTCTCATCTTCTGCCGTTTCCAAATCGAATGAAGGGGTAGTTGCTCCCATTTTAATTGTTGCAACATATTCCTTTGCCTTTGCCTGAATTAAATCAATATTTTTGGTTTCTTTTCCGGTACAGAGAATCATCAAACCTGTTGCTTTGGGATCGAGTGTTCCGGCATGACCAATCTTCAGTTTTTTTATTCCGGTTTCCCTGCAAAGGAAATTACGCAACTTCCGAACCAGGTCAAACGATGTCCAATCCAATTCCTTGTCAAAAAGAAGAATCTCTCCTTTTTGAAAATCATACTCTTCAATGGATCTTCCCATCCTGAAACGCTTTAAAATAAGTGATTTAAAAAAACGAAACCGGTCAAAATTTCAGGCCGCAAATATAACGATTCGTTCAGTATATAACCAATCATTGCCGGAATAACTACAGATGTAATGATGGGAAATACAGCAGGTTGGCAGAAGTTACAATAACTTTTCTCAGGAAAGTATATATAAGCACAAGTAAAATACAGACACCACCTAATCAACAACTTGATAATCAAGTCAGATAAAAATCATTTGCATTTAGGAATATGAAACACAAAAGCTTTGTTAACCGAATGTTATATCTCTGATTTCGGGTTTTTCATAATGGCGTAAATCTCGAAAATAAAGCCAAAAAGAACAACCATTGGTGCCAGGGTAATTCGCCGGAAGCTAAATATTTCAGGATTAAAAACCGCTGGATCATTGCTTTTACCCCCGACCATCAGCACAAAACCAAGGACTATGATAACAAAACCAATAACCAATAATTTTAAGTTTTCTTTGCCCAAAGCAAATCCTTCCATAGTACCGAAATCTTTCTTTGCCATTTTGTATATAATTTTGTGTAAAGTTAATTTTTAAATTAATAGAATAACTCATCAAATTTTAACCTGAGGAATTTGTTTACGGCAAAGTATGTTGAACTCCATGAGATCAGTACCCCCAAAAACAGGTCGGCCACAAATACCAATCCGAAAATTTTATAGTCATCCACATCAACGATTCCGGTGAGTTCCGAAGCGTAAGTCAACATCAGCACGAACACAAGCAAGTTGGCAATTAGCGCCCCAACGATCCCATACCAAACACTTCGTTTGATGAAAGGCGTCCGGATAAACCGGTCAGTCGCCCCAACAAGCAACATCGTATTAATAATGAAACGTTGCGAATAGATCGAAATCCGGATGGTGTTATTGATGAGCGCAAAGAAAATGACAAGTAACAGCCCCGAAAAGAAGACCAGTATAAATCCAATTTTCTTCACATTTTCGTTAATAATATTAACCATATCGCGTTGAAAAAAGACTTCCTTCACCTGTGGATATTCCATGAAATTCTTTTCCATAACGACCAGATTTTCAGCGGTGGAATAGTCAGCATATAGTTTCACGTCAACGGAAGATAGCAACGGATTGTATCCCAGAAAACCAGTAAAATCTTCACCCAGATCTTTTTTCAATCTTTCAGCCGCTGCTTCCTTGCCGATGTATTCAACTGACTTTACAAAATCAGTAGCCTTCAGCACTTTCTGCAATTCAGCAATCTGATCTTCCTGAACATCTTCATTTAAAACAAGCGTAAAGCCAATGTTTTCGCGCACATATTTGGCAAGTCGTTCGGCATTGAGCAAAACAACACCCAGCATACCAATCAGGAATAATACCATTGAAATACTGATCGTTGAGGTCAGGTAAGACCTTGAAATTCGTTTTTTAAGCTTCTGAGGCCTTACTTTGCCTGCCATATTAGTATTGCTTTTTAAATTTAAACACATAGATCAGATATCCGGCAATCGCCAAAAGTAACAGGATTGAACTGGCCAGTGAAACCTTATTTCCAATAAAATAAGATTGTGGCTCAAACTTAAATTCAATCTGATGTTTTCCGGCAGGAATCACCATGGCCCTTAAAACATAATTGGCCTCAAGGTAATCGGTTTTCTTCCCGTCAATAAAACTTTCCCAGCCTTTCGGATAATAGATCTCTGAGAAAACAGCCAACTGCTCACCGCTGTTCACCGTTGCTTCATATTTGAGGTAATTGGGTTTATATTCCGTCAGCTTAATTTGGCCTTCTCCGGAACCAGCTTTAAAACCGCCTAATTCCTTTTCGAAACTTTTATTTACAATGGCTGTCGATTTTGGATCAAAGTCATTCAGCGAAGTTATTTCCTGATCGGCACTTTCAACCATCTTAACATCTTTCACCAGCCAGGCATTACCCAAAGCATGTGAGTTTACCAGCGGCGGACGATTCAGGTCGTAAATGTAATATTTGGTGTTGAGCATGTTGATCACTGGCAATAAATTCATCACCGAATCAATTGATTCCGGTTTTTTGAATGCGGCAATCAGTGTACGCATTTCAGGATTAATAGCATAAGTGATCAGTTCGTTGTAACGTTTCATTTTGGCACCATGGTAACCTCCTATCGATTGATGGAAATAGGAAGTTCGTGCATCAGCAAATGGATTATTCAGGTTCAAAACGCGGTAATACAAATCCTTATCCTTATTAATCTCTTTATCAACAGTTGTTTCCTGGAAAGGAACTGCAATTTCTTTTTTCGAAGTGAAATCATCGTTATTGAAGTACTTTTTATTCACCGGCCACATGTCACCTAAAATAAGTACAACCCACAAAACAATCGCATACTGACCTTTAATCTTTTTGGCCCAGTAAGCCCACAAACCGGCAGCAGCAAGCGCAACAAATACAAAAGTCCGGAATGAATCAGCGCGCAAAGCAGACTTCCGGTCGGCCATCAACGCATCGATAAGCTGCTGCGGCCATCCCATCTGAAGATACTGTGCATCGGTATTCCCGGAGAAACTACCGGCCATTCCGGGAAGTAAAGCAAATACAAGAGCCACACCTCCGACAATTCCAAAGGCATATTTCAAGGCTTTCATAAACTCAGCAGAGCTGATCTTTCGCTGGTAAACTTCTTTAATAGCCAACACTCCGAGCAGCGCCATGGCAAATTGTTGAATAACAATTATATTTTTAACATCCCTGAATTTGTTATATCCGGGGAAATAGTCGAGCATGAGATTGGTTAGTATGGAAAAGTTTTTCCCGAGAGACAGCAGCAATGAAATGACGAATACAGCTACTAACCACCATTTGTCTTTCCCTTTCACCAGAAACATCCCAAATACAAACAAGAAACATAAAACCGCTCCGAAATAAAACGGCGCACCCGAAATGGGCTGGCTACCCCAGTACATCGGCATTCCACCTTCCACCATTTTTTTTGCGGCACCAGCACCCTGCGCTTCTGCCAGAAACTTATACGTTTCGGAGCTTGTGCTTAAAGGTTCGCTCATACCACCACCTTTAAACCGGGGAATGAACGCTGTCATCGCTTCTCCCAGATCGTAGCTGTAATCCAGAATATAATCCTGACTTAGTCCGCTGGTTTCGTTTTCTCCGTTCAGCGTTAATTCCGATTGGCTACGCATAGAGTATTTACCATATTCGTATGTCGTATACAAACGCGAAAAGTTAGTCCCAACGGCAAACAAAACAGCGATCAGCAAGAAGACTGTCGTCCGGAAAAAATCAGGAAGCGTTTTTTCTTTGATCGCAAAAACCAGATAAGTAATTCCAAGGATCATCACCAGGATCGCTGCGTAATAGGTCATTTGCAGATGATTGGCACTCAACATCAAGGAAAGGCCAAGAGCAGCAATGATACTTCCACCAATTTTATTTTTCCTGAACGCAAAAAGAATTCCGGCAACAATGAGTGATATGTATGTTAATGTGTGTGCTTTGGTTAAATGGCCAGTAACCATCACGACAAAAGAGAAAGTCATAAAACCATAAGCCAGACTGGCCGCAAAGGCGGTCCAGACACCAATATCAAGCAGAACACAAAGGATGAAAAAGAAAACAAAACTGAAGGTAAGAATTATTACCGGTTGCGAGATTGCAGTAACTGACCGCTGTATTTTTGAAATAATGTTCCCCGGATACAAGGTCGAAGTCAGGTAAGCAGGCATTCCGGAAAACATGCTATTCGACCAAAGCGCCTCTTCTCCGGTGGCCTTACGGTAATCAACAATCTCTTTCGACATCCCTTTAAACTGAGTACCATCAGAACTCTGCAGCTTTTTTCCTTCCAAAACCGGTGAAAAATAAATAACACTGATCACCATAAACAGAACAACAGCAAGGAGATATGGTCCTGATTTGCGAAGGATATTTTTTGTATTCATATTATGAACAGGTGTAATTTTAAATTTCGTATTTTCGTGCGAAGCAAAAATAAACCTTTTTAAGTCAATAACTAAATTAAATGGGCGTAATTAAAAGGCAAACGATCAGGGGTTCGGCCTATTCATACATGGGTATTGTTGTTGGGTTCTTTACTACCGCTTTAATCATGCCCAAGCTGATGTCGCAGGAACAAATTGGACTGATCAATATTCTGGTTGCGGTGTCTGCCCTTTATGCCCAGTTTTCCACACTCGGGTTTACCAACGTAACAGCGCGTCTGTTTTCCTATTTTCGGGATAAGGATAAAAACAATAACGGTTTTGTATTCATTTCGGTTGCAGTAGGAATGGTTGGTTTTACCATCGCTTTGATCAGTTTTTTTATACTGAAACCATCCATTGTTGAAAGTAATCTGGAAAAATCGCCACTTCTGGTAAAGTACATCTATTACCTGATTCCGCTCATTTTTTTCCGGATGTTTTTCCTGATTCTGGACACCTATAATAAAATGCTTTTCGATGCCACCACCGGAACCTTTCTGAGTGATTTGCTCTACCGGATCGGGAATCTGTTTTTGCTGATTGCCTTTTTCTTTCACTGGATCAACTTTACCCAGTATGTTTTTGGATTCGTTGTTATTTTGAGTTTTCCGGCCGTATACCTCGCAGGCCTGCTCATTTACCGAAAACAATTCAACCTCATGCCCCAGCTCGGTTTTATTCAGCCTCCTCTCCGGAAAGAAATGATCAGCCTTGCACTTTTCGGAATCATTGGCGGACTGAGTATTGTAGCAATCTCCAGCATCGACAAAATCCTGCTGAACGAATATTATAATCTTTCGACGACAGGTGTGTATTCCATCAGTTTTTTCTTTGGTTCCATTATCCTGATTCCAAACCGTGCACTCGGAAAAATCTCATCAACCATCATTGCCGATGCATGGAAAGATAACCACATGAAAACAATCGACAATATCTATTACAAAAGCAGTATCAATCAGCTGTTTGCCGGATTATTACTCTTTATTCTGCTAGTTGGCAATCTGCACAATATATTTAAACTATTACCTCCTGAATACAGCGGAGGCGAATGGGTTATTATCCTGATTTCGTTTTCAAACCTGATCGTGGCTTCAACCGGAGTGAGTGTGCAAATCATCAGCACATCACATAAATATAAGATTCAAACCTACTCGACCGGAGTACTGATGGGTTTAACCGTTCTTTTTTACATCACCTTTATTCCGCTCTGGGGAATGGTCGGTGCTGCCCTGGGTTCTTTATTATCGATGGCCCTCGCATCTGCCTTTCGTGTTTTTTACCTGAACTGGAATATGAAACTATTTCCTTACCGTTTAACTCATCTGAAATGTCTGGCAATCGGAGCTGTTGCTTTTGCCTTTGGAAAAATTATTCCGGTTTTCGACTTCTTTCTGATTGATGTAATCATCCGATCTTCAATCATCAGTGCAGCATTTATAGGCCTCTCCTATCTGTTTGGTATTTCAGCCGACCTAAACCTGATTGCGGATAAAATATTCAAAATTCTAAGAATCAAAAAATAACCATGTCTGAGTTAGGAATTATTTTGCAGGCCCGTACCGGGTCAACACGAATGCCGGAAAAGGTAATCCTGCCTTTTTATCAGGAAAAATCCATTTTGGATTTGCTGCTCGAAAAGGCCAAAAAACTAAATGTACCGGTTGTACTGGCTACAACGGTAAATCCGTCAGACGACCGAATCTGTCTGCTTGCCGAAAAGCACCAGGTTCAGGTTTTCAGAGGATCAGAGAACGATGTACTGGAACGTTTTATTCAGGCAGCACAGCAGTTTGGCTTCAGCAAAATCATACGTGTTTGTGCCGATAATCCATTCCTCGATCTGACCGGAATGCAGCAATTAATTAACGAATTCAGAAAGTCTGATGCCGATTATCTGGGGTTTCATCTGGATGGAAACAAACCCTCCATCCTCACCCACTTTGGTTTCTGGACCGAAGCAGTCAGGCTGAATGCACTCGAAAAAACACAAATACAAACAACGGAAAAGCTTTATCACGAACACGTTACCAATTTCATTTATGGAAATCCTTCACTGTTCAAGGTTCAGTTTATGCCAGCCGATCCGTTAGTTTTTTCGCGCAGCGATATCCGGATGACATTGGATACTCCGGAAGATTTTGAAATTCAAAAGGAAATATTTGCTGCAATCAGCAAGGAAAACCCTAATTTTGCGATTCCGGAAATCGTCAACTGGCTCGACCGGCATCCGGAAATTCTGGATCAGATGAAAAGGGAAATCCTTAAGAATCAGAAATAAGACGTTACAACTGAATAAATGGCAAACTCGACATACATCATCGGCGAAATCGGACAAAACCACAATGGGGAAGTTGAAATTGCCAAAAAACTAATCGATTTAGTCACTGAGCCGGTGATTGATAAGCTTTTTGGGCAGAAACTGATGCCGATGAACGCGGTGAAAATGACCCGTCGCGATTTGAATGAAGAGCTTTCGGCATCCGAAATGGTTCGTCCTTACGAAAATCCTAACTCATTCGGGAAAACGTATGGCGAACACAGGGCATTTCTGGAACTGAACGACGAACAGCATTTTGAAGTTTTTCGGTACGCCAAATTAAAAGGGCTTGAATTTGTTGAAACCCTGTGTGCCAAAGGCTGTTTGTCGATGCTTGGATTGTTTACTCCTGACAGATTAAAAGTGGCTTCACGCGACCTGACCAACCTTCCACTTTTGGAAGCGATGGCCGAAACAAAAATTCCAATCATTCTTTCAACCGGGATGACCGGAAAAAAAGAACTCGACGAAGCGCTTGAAATCATCACCAAATACCATTCAAACATCAGCATTTTGCATTGTTTGTCGCAATATCCTTCTGAATATCAGAACATCAATTTGCTGAGCATTCCATTTCTGAAAGATAATTATCCGCAATACACCGTTGGATATTCCGATCATTCCATTGGAATTCTGATGTCGGCCGTTGCAGTTGGAGTGGGTGCCGAAATCATCGAAAAGCACATTACCCTCGACCGAAATATGAAAGGCACTGACCATCGCGGATCACTTGAACCCGAAGGAATCTGGAGAATGGTGCGCGATATTCGGAATACGGAATATGCAATTGGAAAATACGGCATTTTTGTGAGCGATACCGTTAAAACCACACGCATCAAACTGGAACGTTCTATCGCTACTTTACGTAGCATTGGGGTTGGTGAACTGATTACTGAATCTGATCTGCATATGCTCAGTCCGGGCGATGGCTTTAAATGGGCAGAGCGGGATCAGATTATAGGTAAAAAGGCTTTGGTTGCTATTCCGGCAAACGAAATTATTCATGCTGATATGCTGGAAAAGTAAATGAACCTGAAACAGATTATAGTTTTAAAATCATGTCGTTTTGACAATCAATTGTATATTTAAGATATTTCGAAATGAAAATTAAGTTAGTATTGACTGATATTGACGGGGTATGGACCGACGGGGGAATGTATTACGATCAAACCGGAAACGAACTAAAAAAATTTAATACCTGCGACAGCGCCGGAGTAATTTTTCTTCAATTACTTGAGATTCCGCTTGGGATCATCACTGGCGAAAATACCAAAATCGTATGGCGACGCGCCGAAAAGCTAAAAATCAACCATCTTTTTATCGGTGTCCGCAACAAGCTCGAAGTCGCTGAAAAACTTTGCGCCGAACTGCATATTTCGCTTCAGGAAGTGGCCTATGTTGGTGATGACCTGAACGACGCTTTGCTGCTTAAAGCTGTTGGATTTAGTGCTATCCCAGCCAATGCCCCGGACTACATGGAAAAATATGCCAAAATCAGGCTAACTAAAAGAGGTGGAGATGGAGCTTTCCGAGAATTCGTTGAACTCTTACTTAAGAAGGAAAGTTTGCTCGATTCGGCAATCCAGAAATACCTGAAGGCTACTTTGCAGAAGTAATTGCCTCGATACACCTTTCGGCAACTTTTCCATCAATCTGACAGGCATATTTCTGAATAAACAAATCGTATTCAGCACGATCGACTTTAAGCGTGCCGCGGAAAATGGCAGAGAGAATACTCGTGAGACTGCCGGCATTGGTTGCCTGAAAGGCTACACCTTCAGCAGCATATCCCTGAATATCCTGACTCAGGTGGTCCAGAATAATTAAAGGTTTATAGAAATAGATCGTTTCTGCACCGACCGTTGAGAAACAGGTAATCAGCACATTGCAGGAGGCAATCAGCTGATACAAATCGGAGGTGGAATCGATAATATAATTTTTACAGCCAGCTACTTTCGCGATGTCCGAATAATATTCAGAATCAGCAGATTCGCGTGGATGAAGCTTTACAATCAACTGTGCTTTCGGTAATTTGCGAGCCGCCTTAAATACATCGAAAGCGGCCTGACACCTCAGTTCAGGATCGCGCTGAGGTTGAGAAGCAAAAACAATAGTATCAATCGGTTTGGCTTGTTTCTCTTTTTCGGCCTTTAACAAAACCGGAATAATGTCGGTACGTATTTGTCCAACCGAGATCACCGATTCCTTTGGGTAATTCCCTTTATTAATTAAAAATTCTTCCCAGTATTTCCCCCAGGTCAGCGTCAAATCAGGCATCACCCGATTTTTACAATCGTTTGCGGTATAAAGGTAAGCCGGATGCAAATCATTCATTGTACCGTGCTGCAAACCAATGACTTTAATTCCGCAGAATTTGGCCGCATCGAGAATAGATTTAGTGAGCGGACTGTTTTCATCGCCTGCAACGACGGCTTTAATTCCTGAATCTTTAAAATAATTACGGGCTGCAAAATAGCGAAACAGAAAGAACCCGGACGATTTATCGAGCGACTGAAAAACTTCGAGAGTTAGTTTCTGAACCGTTGAAAGTTCCGTTTTACGAACTTTTGGATAAGCCAACCTGATTGTTTGCTGTGCCTTTTTTGCTGATTTCCGAACCCCGCTTTTGAACAATCCTGAAACCAGAAAACCTTCAATAAATATCTTCGTGCGATGACTGTATGAATTCTTATACTGTTTCCATGAAAACGAATAGTCAGACTTTCCTTTCGGTTTCGGCATTAAAACCTCGGTTAAAAGGGAGAACCGCCCGTCGAGTTCTGAAATCAGGTATTCCAGAATGTGATGGCCGGACCTGGTTTTCAGCGAATGTTTATCCATTACGGTGGAATACTTTTCGGTCAGATAAATAAGGTATTCCGGCTTCTTTTTTGCTGAAAGCAGATAGCTTAAAAAACGATACTTCGTCAGAACCAGATAATTGAAAAGGCTTCCAAAATTAGTTTTCAGTTTCTGCTTTGACTTCAGGAACCGAAATTCAACTTCAGGAAACAATTTTTGCAATGATTTTTCTTCCGGAGAAACAAACCAAAGATGATCTTTGAATGAACTGAAATTCCGTTCAAGCGGCTTCAGGAAATACATCAGGTTACGAACCGCAAAATAAATCCTGAATTTATGGTAGTGCCAAACGCTGGCGTTATCGATACTGAAAAGTTCTGCCACAGTCTGGTCACCAACTGGCAAGTCGCCAAACCGGAGCACTTCGGCCATCATTTCGTAATTAATTTCTTTTTTTTCTTCCGGAGTTAAGTCAATGCGTTGGGCAAAATCGGGAACAACCCCCTCCGACCAGGCAAAGATTTTTGCTCCATCTTTTGACAATCGTGTAATTTCTTTGATTTCTGAATCAGAAAGTATCCGGTTAATAATGATGGTTTTGCTCATACTTTTCAATTTTAAGGCTCAAGTAATCCGGCAATTTTCCGGGTCAACTCCTTACGTGAGTATTGGTTTGCCGAAACAGGATTTAAAACTGTAGCCGGATTATTCAATTGATCCTGAATAAACTGAAGCATTCCCTCCTTATCTTCATAATCGAAGAGTTTGCCACATTGAGTTTCCAGAATAATTTTGGCCAGATCGCCGTCTGTTGGTCCAATCGCCAGAACAGGCTTTTGCGATGCAAGGTATTCAAAAAATTTACCGGTTAAAATTCCCCGGTTATTTTTTTCCTTCGGAATAACCAACAGCAATAAGTCAGAGCGCAATAAATATTCAATAGATTTTGTATGATTGACATAACCGACAAATTCAACTGCAAGTCTGGTGGATCTTAATTTCTGCTCAACCGATGGTGGTACTTTGCCCACAAACCGAATCAACAAGCGGGATTTCAAATCTTCACTCAAAAGAAGAAGTGCTTCCAGCAGCTTATCAACATCGTAAGCTTCCGAAATGGTGCCGGTATACGTAATTACCTTTCCGGCTTCTTCCGGAATACAAGTTATCCTGAAATCATCCTCATCAAATCCGTTTGGAATAACGGCTGTTTTGGCTGCAACCAACGATCCGGACTTTTCAGCAAAAATTCGTTTGACATCTTCGCTCACCGTAATCAGGAGATCAGCATTTTCAACCACTTTACGCTCATATCTTTTATCAATTTTACGAGCCAGCGCAGTGTGATTAAACTGCTTGTAGTAAAAAATATCAGTCCATGGGTCGCGTAAATCGGCAATCCACCTGATCTTGAATTTTTGTTTCAGTTTGAGCCCGACAAGCTGGCTTGAGTGTGGCGGACTGGTCGTTACCACGGTATCGATGTTGAATTCACGAATCAGTTCAGCAGCTTTTTTCAAGGCGTATTTGTTCCAGCCTTTGCGTGGATCAGGCAGCAAAAAATTACCTCTCAGAAATTTTGAAACTTTCTGCAGTAATCCCTCCTCCGATTCGTTGGCAAAACCTCCGTAGGGAACTTCTTCTTTACCTGAAATAAATTTATATAAATTGTAGAGCTCGAAGCTTTTGGTGGAATAAACCATGCAACTGGGGTCAACTTCATCCAACAGGCTTTCGTCGCGCTGCGGATAGCTGGCATACTTTGGATCGACCGTTAAAATGACTGGCTGCCAGCCAAATTCAGGTAAATATTTCGCGAACTTCAGCCATCGCTGAACACCTGCACCACCCGATGGTGGCCAATAATAAGTAATAATTAAAACCTTCTTCATGCAAAATCGAAATAGAGAATCTCCTTTCCGGTAAAGATAATTTATTTCACCCGCAAATAAGTTGTTTTTCAAAACCGGATGCCTACTCGTCCCTGTAAGTCTGGAAATCCATTCAGAACGAAGTCACCTCAGGTCCTCCATAATATGGCTGACTAAAATTGATCCTCATGCAGATGTGCTCTGCCAATAGCTTTAGCAGAATAAATTTTTACTTTTGCTTACAGAGATAAAGTATAAGATATTCCGATTTCAAGAAAAAACAAAATTCTGTTTCCAGGATGAATTTAGAAAACGTAACAGTAATTATTCCGGCGCACAACCGCCCCGAGAGGCTAAGACGATTACTCAGGTATTATTCAGCGACAAATATCAACATCATAGTTTCTGATTCATCCAAACAGATTTTCGACTATGATCACCAATCTCACCAGATCAGGTATTTCCATTTTCCGAACGAACAATTTCTCCGGAAAATAGCCAACATACTTCATCTGATAAAGACTCCGTATGTATTGTACTGTGCAGATGATGACTTCATTGTACCTCAGGCGATTGAAAAGATCGTAGATTTTCTGGAGATGAATCCTGACTACAACTCAGCCCAGGGGCATTATGTGACCTTTGAAATGAAAAAGAAGGGTATCGAGTTTTGTCCGGGGTACATCCGGAATTTTGATAAGGATATCAATCAGGATCTTTCTTCTGAACGAATAACCGAATTTAGAAATCTGTATGCTTCACTTTTATATTCCGTCATTCGGTCCTCAACGTTTAAAGAAATGTACGCGAAATGTATCGATGGAGAAAAACTGAAATTTAAAAATCTGTTTTTGGCCGAGATTTATTTCAATTTCTATTCCCTGATGGAAGGAAAGAATAAAACACTTCCGGTATTCTATGGGGCACGCGAGCGAATTGAAGGATCAGCAACCGAATCCACCGTTCCGCTAAGCGTCGTAAGCAAATCGCCTGAATATGAAGTAGAATTTCAGAATTTCACAGAGATTTTAATCCGGCAACTGGTTTCCAAACAAAATTTAGCGGAAGCAGATGCTAAAGCATTGATTTTTTCAATTTTAGAAGATCCTAAAAAAGACCATATCCATCCATTAAAAAGAAAACTACTCAACATTATCAAACGATATGGACATTCCGTATTCATGAAGAAAATCCTACGTTACAGATACATATCCAAAGGACTTCAGCGCGTAAAAGGGATGCAAAGTTATCCCTGTACATTTTCCACTCCTGAAAAAGAACTGATTATTAAACACATTTTTGACCAACAAAAAAAGCCGCCTCAATAACTTGAAGCGGCTTAAAAATTCCTAATCGATCCGATTAATTCAGGATACTGTTGTATTGCTCATTGATTAAATCAGGAAGATAGCTGGCAATCATTTCCAGAACCTTATCGTCATCAAGAGCATTCTGGCTAATACATTCCTGGCTGTCAAGCTGTTTTTGATCCAGTACAGCTGCATTCAGGCTTTCGCTTACAGTACTTTCAGTACCATGAATCATTTGCACGCCAAAACCTTGTGAACCATTCACATATTTCACTTCGAAGTACTTGGTGCGAACCAGGTATTCCTGTCCTTTTCTGGTTTCCTTCATGAAAACACGAACAGGCATTTGGGACTCGCCATAAGCAATTTCCCAACTTTTCAGAAAGTCGGAATTCGGACTATAATTCAGATCGGGGGAAATCTTATAATCCGCATTAAAAGATTCTTCGTTTCCAGCAGAAACATTGATAGAAATCATCGCAAAAACTACCAAAATCACATAAACAAACAAATTTCTCTTTTTCATTTTATTTTGTTTTAACTTGTTAAAATCAGGTTCTTCTTTATTGAACGATGCAAATCTAACTGCCTTTTCGTTCATAAACACCATCGAAACATCAGCAGTCCGAAAGTGAAAATACATCCAAAAAAAAATCAAAAGATAAAATCACCAATTGAGTCATAAAATGAGGATAAAATGCAGGCAATTTCCTTTTTACTATAAAAATTAGTCAGTTTGCTTACGAATTGAAAATTGCATGTTTAGCAGCATTTCTGATATTTATTCTGCTCTACTTCTGATTGTTAAGAAATTGTAAATAACATATATTTATCTGAAAATTACTTGATATTCTCAGAAAACTAAAATATACCAGTTTTTACTTACAGTTTAATGAGAGATGAAGCACTTGGTTTTCAATTCATCATTTTATACTATGAGTTTGTACCCGGTGATTAATTTACCGCTGGTTTTAAATTATACTAATATCCGGTAGTACACCTAGGTCATTTTAAAAATCAGTCAATGCTCATTCAGTTGTCCCGAAACGAGATATGACAATGAATGGCAATAGTTGACTTTCTGGAAAGACGTTCTAACTTTCAGGAATAGAATAACAAAGCCGTTTAACCCATGGAAACCAAAGCCCTCCATGTCAGGAAAACTTGACGGATCCGTAAGTCCGGTCTGAATTCCCTTTGGTCGTGCCCTAATATCCAGTCGGCCCATCCACCTTAGCGTCAAAAACAACGGCAGATGCGTACGCCGGATCAAACGCAGCTCCTACAACTCATCGTACGCGTACGATGGGCTAAACAGCCACTACGGCAGTCGCCGGATCAGTACGAAAGCTTAGCCCAGGTCTCCGGCAGCCTTTCGTACACGTACGATCCCTCCGAAACTGGTTTTTAGTCAGGCGAACTAAGAGGCTGATGGATGTCCACGAAACAAAGCCGGTCAATTATCCTGAAGGGATAAAACCGGAATAACATTTCAATCTGCGAAATTACGGTTCGCTAAGCCAATTGACACGATCCTGTTCGTATGAACGGATGCACCAGGCCTGCTTCACAGATTCGCCAGCGAATTCCAGCCATAAAAAAATCCGGTGCTTTTCGAACACCGGATTTTCAATATCTAAGAATTAAATCTACAATTTGGCAAACAGTTTTTTCATGCTGACCTCGCCGGCAATAATGTTTTTCAATTCGCTGATGGGCACACGGTCCTGAAGCATGGTGTCACGGTAACGGATAGTCACCGTTTGGTCTTCAAGGCTGATGTGATCGACGGTGACACAGAACGGTGTTCCTATGGCATCCTGACGGCGGTAACGTTTACCGATCGAATCTTTTTCGTCGTACTGACAATTGAAATCAAATTTCAGGTCTTCAATAATTTCACGTGCCTTTTCAGGAAGCCCGTCTTTTTTCATCAGTGGCATAACTGCCAGCTTAACCGGAGCCAGCGGTGCAGGGATACGAAGCACCACGCGCGTATCTTTTTTGCCATCTTCGCTAACCAGTTCTTCTTCAGAATAAGCAGCGGAAATGATTTGTAAAAACATACGGTCAACACCGATCGAAGTCTCAATCACATAAGGAACATACGATTCGTTCAGTTCAGGATCGAAATACTGAATTTTTTTTCCTGAAAATTTCTGGTGCTGCGAAAGGTCAAAGTCAGTTCGGGAGTGAATTCCCTCCACTTCCTTGAATCCGAACGGAAAGCGGTATTCGATATCAACAGCGGCATTGGCGTAATGCGCCAGTTTATCGTGTTCATGAAAACGATAATTCTCGCTGCCAAAACCCAAAGCCTGATGCCAGTTCATACGAGTCTGTCTCCATTGCTGAAACCATTCCGGATCAGTTCCGGGGCGAACAAAAAACTGCATTTCCATCTGTTCGAATTCGCGCATCCGGAAAATGAACTGCCGGGCCACAATCTCGTTCCGGAAAGCTTTGCCGATTTGTGCAATCCCGAATGGAATTTTCATTCGGCCGGTTTTCTGCACATTCAGGTAATTCACAAAAATACCCTGAGCAGTCTCGGGGCGAAGATAAACCTTCTGTGCGCCGTCGGCTGTTGCTCCCATTTCAGTTGAAAACATCAGGTTAAACTGACGGACATCGGTCCAGTTGCGTGTTCCTGAAACCGGACAAACAATTTCTTCATCAACAATGGTCTGTCTCAACTCATCCAGATTGCTGTCGTTTAGTGCTTTTACGAAACGATTTTGAAGGGCATCACGCTTGGTCTGATTTTCGAGCACACGCGCATTCGTTTCGCGAAACTGAACTTCATCAAAAGAATCACCAAAACGTTTCCGTGCCTTTCCAACTTCCTTCTCGATTTTATCGTCGTATTTCGCCAGCTGTTCTTCAATCAGAACATCAGCACGATATCTTTTTTTCGAATCCTTGTTGTCGATCAGCGGATCACTGAAGGCATCCACATGACCAGAGGCTTTCCAGATTGTGGGATGCATAAAGATCGCTGAATCAATTCCGACCACATTTTCGTTCAGCAGAACCATAGAGTCCCACCAGTATTTTTTAATGTTGTTTTTTAATTCAACACCATTTTGTCCGTAATCGTAAACTGCACCCAGGCCGTCATATATTTCGCTTGACTGAAATACAAAACCATATTCCTTGCAATGAGCTACCAGCTTTTTAAACACATCTTCCTGAGCCATATCTGTTATCTTATCTAATCGTTAATAATCATGCAACATTCAGTGCAGAGTTGTGCCTGACAGCCTCTGACATCTGATCCCAAATTTTCACTGCCTGCAGATTCGCCTGCTGACAAACACCAGCGCCTTATGGATTTTTTGTTATTCGATTTCCTCGAAGTCAACATATTCACCTTCGCTGTTGCGGGTGCGTTTTTGGCTGTCACTTTTCGTTTCGATGGTGACTTCCCCTTCATTTTTATTCTCCCTGGTCGGTGATTGCCGCTCCTGCATATTGTGCATCGCCTTTTTAACCACAACGGGAAAAAGTAAACGAGCGACAAATTTTAAAACGTAATAGCTGATTACGATTATACCTAATGTTCTTAAGAAATTCATCAGAAAAAGTATTACAAATAAAATATTCATAACTATATAAATAAGAGCCGCTAAAATTAGTAATTAATTGGGAAACGACCATGATTTAAAAAACGGACAAATCCGATATCTAGGATTATCATTTTTTCTTAACCCACATTGCAGCTATCCGTCCATAACGATCTGACAATCTGATTTTTGATTTTTTAAAATTTCGCCAGTGTGCCACACGGATTTTTTTCTGGGCAGGGGGATCTGCTGATATTTTAGCTTGATGTAAATTTGCCGG
>DASRMB010000062.1:0-127273 GCA_035648135.1 Prolixibacteraceae bacterium | reverse complement strand
AATCGCAGGGGTGGCCATAATTAAAGTAATTAACTGGTAATTAATACTTTAAAGATACAGATCCCTGCGGTTTTACACTAATAAATAATCAGTTATTTTGCTGTAAATCAGATAAATAACTAAGTTTTAACCGAAGCATTGCTATAAATGACGCGCAGCAATTGACTCTAAAATGACGCATAGCTAATGACAATAAATGACACTATGCTTTCTTTTTATTCACCTGAATCACATCACCTTCTGAAATTGCCAGAGTGTCAGGGAAAATATCCTGTGCTTCGTTTAGTATGGGGGTGTAGTCTTTGTAGCGCGCCGAAAAATGTCCGATAATCAGTTTCCCAACGTTAGCCTGCAATGCAATTCGGGCTGCATCTTCTCCGGTGGAGTGGTAAGTGGTTTGTGCCAAATCTTTATTGTCGCTGGCAAAGGTTGCTTCGTGGTATAGCAAATCCACATTCAGGATAGATTCGATGTACGATTCATCGTATTTGGTATCGCTGCAAAAGGCAAACGATCGCGGTTGATGTTTTTTCTTGGTTAGTTCCGCATGATAAATAATCCGACCGTCACTGGTTTCAAAGTCTCCTCCCTCCTTAATCCGCTGCCGGTCGCGAATCGGTATCCGGAATTCTTCAATCTTTTCAGGAAGCAAATTGGGCAAAGCCGGTTTTTCTTCGAACCTGAATCCGCAGGTTGGTATCCGATGCGATAAAGGGAACGAATAAACTGTAACTTTTTCGTCGTCAAAAATCTTCTGTTCTTTTTTGAAATTTAAGGGGTGATAACTGATTTTGAAAGGAAGTTCATTTGAATACAGGAATTGTAGCTGGGCTGAAAGAAATTTCCGCAGTTCGGAATGTGAATAGAGGTGTAATTCTTTTTCGCGACCTAAAAGTACCATGGTCGAAATGAGACCAATTAATCCAAAGATATGGTCGCCATGAAGATGGGAAATGAAGATGTGATTGATTCTGGAGAATCCGATTTTGTATTTCCGCATTTGAGATTGAGTGCCTTCACCGCAATCGATCAAAAAAAACCGCCCAAGTACATTAAGTACCTGAGCGGTTGGATATCTGTTTGAAGTGGGTAATGCGGAACTGGTTCCCAGAATGGTCAGTTGAAAAGGTGTGGCCTGGTCTGACATGGTCAGATTAAAGTTTGTCCTTTTCAATCAGGCAGGCTTCTGCTTCAGCAACAGTTTTCGTAATTATTAAAACTGTATGCAGCATCGAAATTCTGACTATCTGCTCAACATCAGGCTGAATGCCAGTCAGAATAAAGTTTCCTATGGAATCCTCACAAAGTCGGTTTGCCACTAATATGGCGCTTAACCCTGAAGAATCACAGTAGGTGCAATTGCTGATATCCAAAATGATGTTTCTCTCACCGTTCGCATTGACCACTATAAGTTCTGATTTCAAATCCGGAGCATTGTTGGTGTCCAGCCTGTCATTCAGAACTTTTACAAGTGTATAGTCTGTTAATTTTATTATTTCAAAATCCATAGATGCAATTTTATAAAATTCTCATGGATTTGTAATAATGAAAACTAATTTTCTTTCTGTTCGTCAGCTTCCATTTGTGTTCTCAAAGCAGCCAGTTCCGAAATATCGCCAAGTGTTGTTTTCTCAGCGTTATTTTCTTTCACTTGTTTTACTGCTTTGTTGGTAGCTTTAGCATGAGTTTTCCGTTTGGCTGTGTCGTCTGCTTTTTTCTCATCTTCAAAAATTCTTGAATGAGAAAGAATGATGCGTTTGGCAGCTTTCGAAAATTCAATGACTTTGAATTCCAGTTTTTCTTCCAGTTGAGCCTGAACTCCATCCTCTTTTACAAGGTGACGTGGAGTTGCAAATCCTTCAACACCGTATGGAAGAGCGATGGTTGCTCCTTTATCAAATAATTCGACAATAGTTCCTTCGTGAACTGAATCAACAGAGAAAATGGTTTCAAACACATCCCATGGGTTTTCTTCCAATTGTTTGTGTCCAAGGCTTAAACGACGATTGTCCTTATCAATGTCAAGTACAACAACATCGATTTCTGCACCAATTGCAGTGAATTCAGATGGATGTTTGATTTTCTTAGTCCAGCTTAAGTCGGAGATATGAATCAGTCCGTCAACACCTTCCTGAATTTCAACGAAAACTCCAAAATTAGTGAAGTTGCGAACCATTGCTTTGTGTTTTGTTCCAACGCCAAATACAGAGTCGATTTCCTGCCAAGGATCAGCTTTCAGCTGTTTGATACCCAAAGACATTTTGCGTTCTTCACGATCTAATGTTAAAATCTGAGCTTCGATTTCATCACCAACTTTCAGGAAGTCCTGTGCACTGCGAAGATGCTGTGACCATGACATTTCAGAAACGTGAATCAAACCTTCAACACCGGCAGCGATTTCTACAAATGCGCCGTAGTCAGCCATTACTACTACTTTACCTTTAACTGAATCACCTACTTTTAATTCAGCACCAAGGCTATCCCATGGGTGAGGAGTTAATTGTTTCAGACCCAGTGCGATACGTTTTTTGTCATCATCGAAGTCAAGTATTACGACATTCAGTTTCTGATCAAGTTCAACGATTTCATTCGGGTGAGAGATACGGCCCCATGACAAGTCGGTGATATGGATCAAACCATCTACGCCGCCAAGATCAATAAATACTCCGTATGAAGTAATATTTTTAACAGTACCTTCGAGTACCTGTCCTTTTTCAAGTTTAGAGATAATTTCTTTTTTCTGCAATTCGAGTTCAGCCTCGATCAATGCCTTGTGAGAAACTACCACATTACGGAATTCATGATTAATTTTAACCACTTTGAATTCCATTGTTTTGCCAACATACATGTCGTAATCACGGATTGGTTTCACGTCGATCTGTGAACCAGGAAGGAATGCTTCAATTCCGAATACGTCAACGATCATACCACCCTTTGTGCGGCATTTGATGTATCCTTTGATTACTTCATCTTTCTCCAGAGCCTCGTTTACACGATCCCATGAGCGTAAAGCTCGGGCCTTTTTGTGCGAAAGGATCATCTGTCCTTTTAAGTCTTCAAGGCTTTCAATGTAAACTTCAACCAAATCTTTTGGTTTTAATTCAGGATTGTAACGGAATTCGTTCAAGCTGACAATACCATCTGATTTGTAGCCGATGTCAATAACGACTTCGCGTTTGTTCATCGAAATAACCAATCCTTCAACCACTTCTTTTTCCTGAACAGTTGTCAGTGTAGCTTCATAAAGAGATTCAAGATCTTTTTCGGTTCTTCTGCCAAAACCTTTGTCTTCTTCTTCTAAAGCATCCCAGTCAAATTCGGCTGGTTCAGCTGCAACAGTTTTTGCGGCTTTTGTTTCTTTTTCAACTTTTACTGGTGCAGCTGTTTCTTCAACTTCTGCTACAACAGATTCTTCCACTACTTCAGCAGGTGTTTCAATTGTTTCTTCTACTGCTTCAACAGCTTCTTCAACTACTGCAGTTGGTTCTTCAATAATTTCTTCAACTGCATCGGTTTTTACTTCCGCAGTTTCTGTTTTTGTTTCAACAGTTTCCTGTTGTTCGATTTCAACCTTTGGATCAAGGTTCTCCGTGTTGTTTTCTACCATTTAATAATCAATTAATTAATGAGTTAGACTGTATATTAAATAAATGCGCCGCAAAATTAAGACTATTCCGCTATAAAACAAAGGTTTTCATCGTTTTTTCATCTGTTTAATACGTTATCTTTCTGACAGACTTGATTTATGGTCTTTTTCCGTTCGTGGTTTTCAGTCTTCCTGAAATATAAAACCTGAATTTCCTTCTTTTTATGGGGTTCTGTCAAAGAATAATTCTTAATTTTGATAGAATTTTGAAATTCTTTAAACAGTTAACATATGAAGATAGTAGTTGTAGGTACGGGGTATGTAGGTCTGGTTTCCGGAACTTGTTTCTCGCAAACCGGGGTAGATGTTGTATGTGTTGATGTTGATGAACGTAAAATTAACATGCTTAACAATGGTCAGATTCCAATCTATGAACCTGGTCTGGAAGACATCTTTAAATGGAATGTTGAAAAGGGACGTCTTTTATTTACAACAAAACTTAAGGACAGTCTTGACGATGCTGAAGCTGTATTCATTGCTGTTGGTACTCCGCCGGACGAAGATGGCAGTGCAGACCTGAAATATGTACTGGGTGTGGCGCGCGAAATCGGGCGGAATATAGATCACTACATGGTGATTGTAACCAAGAGTACTGTACCTGTTGGAACTTCCATGAAAGTTAAAGCTGCAATTCAGGAAGAACTGAAAAAACGTAAGGTCGATGTACCTTTTGATGTGGCTTCCAATCCTGAATTTTTAAAAGAAGGTAGTGCTGTGGATGATTTCCTCAAACCTGACCGGATTGTGGTGGGAATCGAATCGGCTGAAGCCGAAAAAACCATGAGAAAATTGTATAAGCCATTTTTATTAAACGGACATCCGATTCTGTTCATGGATATTTCTTCGTCGGAAATGACGAAATATGCTGCAAACTCTATGCTGGCAACCAAAATCAGCTTTATGAACGATATCGCAAATCTGTGCGAATTGGTTGGTGCTGATGTTGGAATGGTGCGGAAGGGAATTGGTTCTGATGCACGTATTGGAAACAAATTTATTTATCCGGGAACTGGTTATGGAGGTTCCTGTTTTCCAAAAGATGTTCAGGCTCTGGTGCGTACGGCTGATGAATACGGACATTCGCTCGATATACTGAAAGCCGTTGAGGCGGTGAACTACCGGCAGAAAGAAGTGTTGATCAAAAAGATTAAATTGCATTTTGGGGACGATTTGAAAGGACTTAAATTCGGAATGTGGGGTCTGGCATTTAAACCTAAAACCGATGATATGCGTGAGGCTCCGTCCCTGGTAATTATCGATATTTTGCTCAAAGCGGGCGCATCGGTGGTTGCTTACGATCCGGTTGCCAAAGAAGAAGCTCATCGCATCTTAGGCGATTCAATTGGTTATGCCAAGGATGAATACGATGCCTGCATTGATGCTGATGCACTCATTATAGTTACCGAATGGCCGGAGTTCAGGATGCCAAATTTCAGGGTTATTGAGAAATTGCTAAAAACCAAAACCATTTTTGACGGACGTAATATTTATGAACCGGAAGAAATGCAGGAATTAAAATTTAACTACTACAGCATTGGGCGTAAATCAGTTATTATCTCTAAATAATCAGGATGAAAAGAATACTTGTAACTGGTGGTGCGGGCTTTGTCGGGTCGCACCTTTGTGAAAGATTGCTAAATGATGGTCATGAGGTAGTTTGTATGGATAATTATTTCACCGGCAAAAAACAGAAGATTGTCCATTTGCTTGATAATCCCTATTTTGAGTTGATCAGACATGATGTTACTATGCCTTATTACATCGAAGTTGATGAAATATACAATCTGGCATGCCCGGCCTCTCCGGTTCATTATCAGTATAATCCGATAAAAACGATAAAGACTTCTGTGATGGGTGCGGTTAATATGCTTGGTCTGGCAAAAAGAATCAGAGCTAAGATTTTACAGGCATCAACCAGCGAAGTATACGGCGATCCAATTATTCATCCTCAAACCGAAGACTACTGGGGGCATGTGAATCCAATCGGAATCCGTTCGTGTTACGACGAGGGAAAGCGTTGTGCCGAATCTTTATTTGTAAATTATCATGTACAGAATAATGTACGGATTAAAATAATCCGGATATTCAATACTTATGGTCCTAAAATGGAACCTGATGACGGACGTGTGGTTTCGAACTTTATTGTTCAGGCACTTGAAAATCGGAATATTACTATTTTTGGCGATGGAACTCAAACACGTAGTTTTCAGTATGTTTCTGATTTGGTTGAAGGGATGGTGCGAATGATGGCAACCGGCGATGAATTTACAGGACCTGTAAATGTTGGTAATCCCGGAGAGTTTACCATGCTTGAACTGGCACAAAACATCATCGAATTAACCAATTCCAAATCAAAAATTATTTACCTTCCTTTACCGGCGGATGATCCCACTCAACGGCAACCTGACATAACGCTTGCCAAAGAAAAATTAGGAGGTTGGGAGCCCAAAGTTCCGTTACGGGAAGGCTTGATTAAAACCATTGAATATTTTGATCAGCTTTTATCAGAGTAAATTTAAAATTTAGATATGAAAGGTATTATTTTGGCAGGGGGATCCGGCACACGACTGTATCCAATAACAAAAAGTATTTCGAAGCAAATTATTCCGATTTACGATAAGCCTATGATTTATTATCCGTTGTCGGTTTTGATGCTGGCAGGTATCCGTGAGATTCTGATTATTTCGACTCCAAAGGATATACATTTGTATCAGGATTTGCTGGAGGATGGCAGTCAGCTCGGATTAAAACTCGAATATGCTATTCAGCCTTCACCCGACGGATTGGCTCAGGCTTTTATTATCGGTGAAGAATTTATTGGTGACGATTCAGTTTGTCTGGTTTTAGGAGACAATATTTTCTACGGATATAATTTTAGTGCAATTCTGGAAGAAGCTGCAAGCCTGAAAGATGGTGCAATTGTTTTTGGATACTACGTCAACGATCCGGATCGTTACGGAGTTGCTGAGTTTGATGATCATGGGAAAGTTTTATCCATTGAAGAAAAGCCTGAAAACCCAAAATCTAATTATGCTGTTACCGGATTGTATTTCTATGGAAACGATGTGGTGAAAAAATCATTGAGTTTAAAACCTTCCAAAAGAGGAGAACTCGAGATAACCGATTTGAATCAACTTTATCTGGATGAAGGCCGTTTAAACATGAAGTTACTCGGACGTGGATTTGCCTGGTTGGATACCGGTACTCATGAGAGTCTGATGCAGGCATCAAATTTTATCCATACCATAGAACAGCGTCAGGGATTAAAAGTGTCATGCATCGAAGAAATTGCCTTTTTGTGTAATTATATCGATAAAGAACAGTTACTAAAGCTGGCAGAGCCGCTTCGTAAAAATCAATATGGTGAATATTTAATCAATCTGGCCAACCGGAAATTTTTATCGTTTTAAAAGGGAAAAGAGAATGAAAATAATTGAAACACCAATCCCGGGACTTTTAATCATAGAGCCCCGGGTTTTTGCTGATGAAAGGGGATACTTTTTCGAAAGCTATAACCAAAATGAGTTTGTCGAAAACGGATTGATTTCCAGTTTTGTTCAGGATAATGAATCGAAGTCACGTCGTGGTGTAATTCGCGGCTTGCATTACCAGCTTGCTCCCTATGGACAAGCCAAGCTGATTCGGGTTGTGCTGGGAACTGTCTATGATGTCGCTGTCGATTTACGCGAAGGTTCACCAACTTTTGGAAAGTGGCATGGACTGGAGATTAGTGCGGAGAATAAAAAACAATTCTACATACCGAAAGGCTTTGCTCATGGATTTTCTGTCTTGAGCGAAGAGGCTGTTTTTTCGTACAAATGCGATGCGTTTTATACACCATCAGCCGATCGGGGAATTCGTTTGGATGATCCGGCTCTGGCTATCGACTGGAGAATTCCTTTTGATGAAGCTGTTATTTCAGGAAAAGATATGACTCATCCGTGTTTGGCCGATGCTGAAATGAATTTTAAATTCGAATAAAAATGATTAATATACTTGTTACTGGAGCCAATGGTCAGTTGGGTTCCGAAATCCGTAAAATTTCGGGTTTATTTCCTGAAATGAATTTTTCTTTCACCGATGTGGCTGAATTAGACATTACCAATACCGAAAAAGTAACTGAATTTCTGTCCGGATTTAAACCTGAATTTTTGGTTAACTGTGCTGCCTATACCAACGTTGATAAAGCTGAAACAGATATTCCAACTTCAACTTTGTTAAATGCAACAGCAGTTGGTATTCTGGCCGAACAATCGGCCAAAGTGGGCTGCAAAATCATTCATATTTCGACCGACTATGTATATGACGGGAAGGGACCAAGGCCTTACAAGGAAGACAATCCGGTTGATCCGCAGTCGGCATACGGAAAAACCAAACTTGAAGGAGAGATCCTGTGTCAGAAATATAATTCTGAAAGTCTGATTATCCGTACGTCCTGGTTGTATTCTGCTTTCGGAAATAATTTTGTTAAAACAATGGTTCGTCTGGGAAATGAAAGGCCTGAACTTGGTGTAATTGCTGATCAGATTGGTACTCCAACGAATGCTGCCGATTTGGCTCGGGTAATTTTAACAATAATTTCAAATTCAGTAAAAGGTGATAAAGCCTTTGTCTCCGGAATATATCATTATTCCAATGAAGGCGTTACGAGTTGGTATGATTTTACCAAAGCAATTTTCGAGATTGCCCGGATTAACTGTCTGGTGAAACCGATTGCAACCGAAGATTACCCCTCCCCGGTGCAGCGTCCACCATACAGTGTCATGAATAAATCGAAAATTAAACTTATTTTTGGCATACAAATACCTCACTGGAGGGACAGTTTAACCGAATATTTTCAGATATAAAATAATGATATGGCAACAACTCAGGAAGTTTTAGAGAGTGTAAGATTAAAAGCAGCTGAATGGCTGACTGATGTTTATGATGAAGTAACAAAGGCCGAAGTTCGCAGGATGCTGAATGATGATGATTCGGCAGAATTGATTGATTCATTTTACCGCGATCTTGAATTTGGAACCGGCGGATTGAGAGGGGTCATGGGTGCCGGAACAAACCGGATGAATATTTACACCGTGGGTGCGGCTACCCAGGGATTAAGTAATTATTTGAAAAAAGAATTTGCCAAACTTCCGGAAATTAAGGTTGCCATTGGTTACGACTGCCGTAACAACAGCCGTTTGTTCTCCGAAACAAGTGCCGGAATTTTTGCTGCAAACGGAATTAAGGTCTATCTGTTCGAAGATTTGCGGCCAACACCCGAATTGTCATTTGCCGTTCGCGAACTGGGTTGCCAGAGCGGAATCATCCTGACAGCTTCGCATAATCCGAAGGAATATAATGGCTACAAGGCCTATTGGGACGATGGTTCTCAAATCGTTTCTCCACACGATGAAAACATCATTGAAGAAGTGTCGAAAGTAAAAGCTGCCGACATCAGATTTAATGGTGATAAAAACCTGATTACCATTATCGGAAGTGAAATGGATAAGCTGTTTCTCGAAAAAGTAAAAACGGTTTCCATTTCTCCTGAAGTTGTTCAGAGACAAAAAGATTTAAAAATTGTTTATACGCCAATACACGGAACCGGAGTTCGTTTAATCCCGGCTGCATTGCGCGCATTTGGATTCACCAATATTTTTAACGTTCCTGAACAGGATGTTGTTGATGGTAATTTTCCCACAGTCGTTTCTCCAAATCCGGAAGAAACTGCAGCTCTCGAAATGGCAATTGCCAGAGCGGTGGAAGTAGATGCCGATTTGGTTATGGCCTCTGATCCTGATGGTGACCGACTTGGAGTGGCAGTTAAAAACGATAAAGGTAAATTCGTTATTCTGAACGGAAACCAGACTGCCCTTGTATTTATTTATTACATCATCAGCAAACGTAAAGAAAGTAATAAGCTTGAAGGGAACGAGTTCGTTGTAAAAACGATTGTAACGACCGAGCTGATTGCTAAAATAGCTGAACGCAACAAGGTTGATTATTACGATGTTTTTACCGGGTTTAAATACATTGCTGAAGTAATCCGCGATTTGGAAGGACAGAAAACTTACATTGGTGGAGGCGAAGAAAGCTTCGGATTTATGCCTGCTGATTTTGTTCGCGATAAAGATGCCGTTTCGTCGTGTGCATTAATGGCCGAAATTGTTGCCTGGGCAAAAGATCAGGGGAAATCACTCTATGAAATGCTTCTCGACATTTATTTGGAATATGGATATTCCCGCGAAAAAATGAAATATGTGGTGCGTAAAGGAAAAACAGGAGCTGAAGAAATACAACAGATGATGGTTAATTTCCGTGCGAACCCGCCTAAAGTTTTGGGTGGCTCGAAGTTAAAGTTTGTGAAAGATTACGACGTTAATGTTGAAAAAAACATTCTGACAGGCGAAGAAACTAAGATCAATCAGAAAACGACTTCGAATGTACTACAGTTTTTTACTGAAGATGGAACCAAAATTTCGGTTCGGCCTTCAGGAACAGAACCCAAAATTAAGTTTTATTTCGAAGTTACCGGCGATCTTAAGAATCGCGCTGATTATGATGCCGCTGAGGCAAAGGCGGATAAAAGGATTGATGAAATAATGAAAGAACTGGATCTGTAAAACTCCAGTTCATTATATTGTCATTTGCTTCGCAACATGATTCGTAAAAGTTGCCTTTAATGACCATAAATACATATACTTAAAACCAACTAAAATGAAACATTTATTGTTTTCTGCAATGGGAGTTCTAGCTCTTACTGCAACTTTTGCTCAGGGAAGAACGGATTTCCCGATGAAACCTGAAATGACAGAAATCTGGGATCCGGAAATAACTGTTATTACACCAGGAGCTAAACCAGTTGATGCTCCTTCTGATGCTATAGTGCTTTTCGATGGTAAAAATCTGAGTACCGAGTGGACCAATGAGACCGGAACTGAGCCCGGATGGAAAGTGGATGACGGTTGTGCAACTGTTGTTAAAGGTGCAGGAATCATCCAGACGAAACGTTCGTTTAACGATTTCCAGTTGCATATTGAATGGCGGTCTCCTTCCGAAGTGGTTGGCGAAAGTCAGGGCCGGGGAAATAGTGGTATCTTCCTTCAGGGACTTTATGAAGTTCAGGTTTTGGACAACTTCAATAACAGGACCTATCGCAATGGCCAGGCCGGTAGTCTTTACAAACAATATCCTCCGCTTGTAAATGCCTGTAAAGAGCCAGGTGTATGGCAGGTGTATGATATTATTTATACTGCACCTCGTTTTAACGATCAGGGAATCTACTTTACACCGCCAACTGTAACTTTATTGCACAATGGTGTTCTGGTTCAAAATCATGTTTCTTTGCGTGGACCGACCGAGTACATCGGAATTCCGGAATACTTTGTAAAACCTCATGGTGCCGGACCAATTATTCTTCAGGATCATGGTAATCCTGTTAGCTACCGGAACATCTGGATTCGCGAATTGTAATATTATTCAGGCAAAGCTTTCTGTATTCAGAAAGCTTTGTTTTTTTTCAAGCTAACCCTGACCTCAACCGAATGTGCCTCAACCTGAAGTTTTCTTTTTATTCGCTGTTGTTTCTGTTTGTTCCACTGAAGGGTTTTACTCAAACATTTTCTTCATCCAACCTACCCCTGGTTGTAATCACGACCAATGGCCAAAATATTGCCGATGATCCTAAAATCATTGCTGATATGGGAATTATCTGGAATGGCTCCGGAAAGCGAAATACATTGAGTGATCCGAAAAATAATTTCAATGGCAAAATAGGTATTGAATGGCGGGGATCTTCTTCCCAGTCTTTCCCGAAAAAAAGCTATGGTTTTAATCTTAAGTCAAATGCTTTAGTCAATATTGATGCTTCGCTGCTTGGACTGCCCGAAGAAAATGACTGGATTTTGTATGCTCCCTATACCGATAAATCGATGATCCGCAATGTATTGACATATACGCTGGATGCTTCGTTGGGGCATTGGTCGCCTCGATGCCGTTATGTCGAACTTTTTCTGAATGGCAGTTATGAAGGGGTTTATGTTTTGATGGAAAAGATCAAGCGTAATAATAACCGGGTCGATATTGCCAAATTAACTTCAACTGAAAATTCAGGGGAAGACCTGACGGGTGGTTATATTCTTAAAATTGATAAAACTACCGGTACTGGTGGTGATGGCTGGTATTCTTCGTATACGAATGTTATTAACCGAACTTATTACCAGTACGAATATCCTAAGGCAGATGAAATCAGCAGCGCTCAGAAATCGTATATTCAGACTTATGTCAGGAATATGGAGCAGCTTCTTTCTCAGGAAAAATTTACCGGAACCGGAAATTATCACGATTATCTGAATGATTCTTCATTTATCGATTTTATGATTATCAATGAACTGGCCAAAAATGTAGATGGTTACCGCCTGAGTTCCTTCTTGTACAAAGATAAAAATGACCGAATCAATTGTGGACCCATCTGGGACTTTAACCTGACTTATGGTAATGCAAATTATTACAATGCTTGGCTGACTTCCGGATTTCAATATCAGGCAAATTTAGGAGATGATTATTGGCAGAACCCATTTTGGTGGAATAAATTATTGCGCGATCCATCGTATGTCACAAAATTAAAGAAAAGGTGGAGTTGGATTCGTAAGCATGAACTTTCAGATCAGCGAATTGCAATTGTAATTGATAGTTTAACCAGTGAGATTTCCGAAGCGCAGGTTCGCAATTATCAGCGATGGCCGATTTTAGGGCAATACGTCTGGCCGAATTATTACGTAGGAAACAGCTACGTTTCTGAAATTACCTGGATGAAGAATTGGATAACCAATCGGTTGGCTTTTTTGGATCAGCAATGGCCATACGACTATACAGGTAATGAGGATCAACTGGCAATCCATTCAGTTTCAATTTTTCCAAATCCGTTTACCGATCGGATTACGGTTCAGCTTTCTTCGGGAATCAATGGATCAGGGTCTGCCGAATTGAGAAATATTACTGGGAAACTAGTTGATATAAAATCGATTCAATTTCAAAATGGGAAAATCATCCTTGACTTTTCAGACCAAAATAGTCTGAATTCAGGAATGTATTTGCTACGGATCATGAAAGAGAATAAACTGATTCTTACCCGAAAAATTGTAAAACAGCTTTGAGCTTATCCTGAAAAGCAATACTATATTAAAATAACGAAGGTTAACCGTCACCCACTTCGGCCTTCAAGTTTACCATTATCTTACTTCTTTTTCTTCTGAAAGGAGAGCGGTTTCTCCGGATTGTTTTTTGTCTATCTTTGCGCCAACTTAAAAAAAAGTCTGATGCAGGAAAAAATTCTTATCCTCGATTTTGGTTCACAATACACACAATTGATTGGTCGTCGTGTGAGAGAGTTAAATGTATATTGCGAAATCTATCCCTATAACCATTATCCGGCGATAGACGAAACCGTTAAGGGTATCATTTTATCCGGAAGTCCTTTTTCTGTCCGTGACGCGAATGCCCCTAGACCCGATTTGTCGCTGATTAAAGGGAAAATGCCTTTACTTGGTGTTTGTTACGGTGCTCAATATCTGGCTCACTTTTTTGGGGGCGAAGTTCAGCCCTCCGACTCACGCGAATACGGTCGGGCCAAGCTTGGATTTGTTGATTCATCAAATCCACTGTTTAAGCAGATAAGCGAACATTCACAGGTTTGGATGTCGCATGGCGATACCATCGAACAACTTCCTGAAAATTATAAAATAATAGCCAGTACTGCTGATGTCAATAAAGCAGCCTTTCAGATTGATGATGAGCAAACTTATGGTATTCAGTTTCATCCTGAAGTTTATCACACCACCGAAGGATCTCAGCTTCTGCAAAACTTTGTGGTGGATATTTGCGGCTGTAAGCAGGATTGGACACCTGATTCGTTTATCGAAACAACCATAAAAGAACTTCAGGCCCAACTTGGCGACGATAAAGTGGTCCTTGGTTTGTCTGGAGGTGTCGATTCTTCAGTTGCCGCAGTTCTTTTGCACCGGGCCATTGGCAAAAATCTAACCTGTATTTTTGTGGATAATGGATTGTTGCGCAAGGATGAATTTCCTCAGGTACTCGATTCCTATCAACACATGGGATTGAATGTGATCGGTGTAGATGCCCGTCAGAAGTTCTGGGACGATCTGGCTGGAATTACCGATCCGGAATTAAAACGTAAAGCAATTGGCCGCGACTTTATTGAAGTGTTTGATGTTGAGGCGCACAAAATACAGGATGTAAAATGGCTTGCACAGGGAACAATTTATCCCGATGTGATCGAATCGGTTTCGGTAAACGGACCTTCGGCAACGATCAAGTCGCATCACAACGTGGGCGGATTACCTGATCATATGAAGCTGAAAGTGGTTGAACCACTGAAGTTGTTGTTTAAAGATGAGGTTCGCAGGGTGGGCAAGGCGCTGGGTATTAAACCCGAACTGCTGGGGCGTCATCCGTTTCCGGGTCCGGGATTGGGAATCCGGATTTTGAGCGATGTGACTCCGGAAAAGGTACGTATTCTACAGGAAGCCGATGCTGTTTTTGTCAACGGATTAAAGGAATGGGGCTTGTACGATAAAGTTTGGCAGGCCGGCGTGATGTTGCTTCCGGTACAGTCAGTTGGTGTTATGGGTGACGAACGGACTTATGAAAATGTAGTTGCTTTACGTGCTGTGGCATCCACCGATGGAATGACAGCCGATTGGGTTCATTTGCCTTACGAATTTCTGGCTAAAATGTCGAACGAAATCATCAATAAAGTTCCGGGAATCAACCGTGTGGTTTACGATATTAGCTCCAAACCACCGGCAACTATCGAATGGGAATAGTGCAAATAGTAATCAGTCGCAGTATTCAGTAAAAACATAAAAGGAGGTTCATATGGGCCTCCTTTTCTTGTTTAATAATTTGGTGATGAAATGATACTTTTATCTCAGGTCGTGCTGAATGAGAATTGCAAATTCATTCAAATGAAATGATATGAAATTTTGTTTTTTTTACAATTACGAGATTTTTTCTGCTTCTATTTCAACCAGTAAATCAGCCCGGCAAATGTCAGCTTTTACAAATATCATCGGCACTTTCCCAAAATGATTCCGGCAAATTATTTTTACTGCTGGAATGTCGTCTCCATTTTTTACATAGATACGCACATAGGCATATTTGTCAGGAATGACGGTAAGTTCCGGGTAATGTGATTTTAGATTTGTTTCGCTTGTTAGCAGCTCTATATTATCAATGGTGACGTGGGTTTGTTTTTCAACATCATTTAGTCCGATGGTTTCCTGTCCAACGATGGAGGCTGTGCCGGAGATAAACACCCGTGAATTATGACCGTCGGTCATCAATTTGGCACGTTCAAACTGTGGAGCCTGATTGCCGGCTTTGTGTTTCAGTGGTTCGCCCTTTAGTACCGTTTGACCGTATTTATAGGAGTTGAGTTGGATCGGGTTGCTGATTGGGATGATTTTTAGGTTTTCATCACCTGAAACCGCTATGCAATCAATGGTCACACCATTATAGGCGACACCGATTCCGGTTGCCGCCGGAAAGGTAGGCAGGGTTCGGTACCTGGAATAATAGGTTCCACGGACTTCATTAAAGAGCTGGTAATTTTGTCGTTGCTGAAGTTCAATTTGTTCAAATCCGAAGATTTGTTCCACATAGTTCCATTGTCTGACGATTTGGTTAAACCCAATTCCCAATTGCAGGAAAGTATTCAACAATTGTCTGAAAGCATTTTTTGCCGAGTCAGCAATGTTGCTTCCGGCAGCATTACCTTCGATACCTGCAAACCAATATTCGGTATAGCCGGAATTTAAAAGTGTACAAAATTTAACCGATTCAACCTGTCCGTATTTCACCTGTATGTTTGCAGAATCGGCAAAACCGGCTTCAATCATGACCAGATCAGGTTTTTCCGGAGATTCGGACAATACGCCAAGCGGAATTTCGATTCCGGAGAAAGTGTGTTTGATTTGTTTCGCACGTTGTTGAAATTCCTGCTCTTTTTCAGCAGCAACAAACACACGACAAACAAATGCTTTTTGATTAGAATTCTGGCTTAAAAAAAGCTGAAAACTGTCGAAACAACTCTGCCATTGTTTCTCGAAATTACCTCCGCATGTGGGAGTGAAAATGTGATAATAAGGACTAAACATACCTGTTGTGCTATCTGTTATTGCTTCCGTTTCTATCTCAAATTTATTTTTCAAACCTGTCTTTTTCAAAAGTTAACAAATTACTTATTGCATTTTCAGGTTTTCCACCTGTGTGTTTTTATTTTCCAGAACTAATTTTTCAATTTCGTTTGGATCGATCTCAACTTTACCTGTAATAAATTCCGGAATGTTAAATGATTCCATCAGATTCATGTAGAATTCCGGGTCTTGTTGCGGAAGCAAAAATGGTTTGGTGGCGGTTCCGTTTTCGTTCAGGTGTGCCATGAAAGGTCGGGTGTAGAGACCGTCGATCCGGCGGCTGCTAAATACGAACCAGCGCGAATTCGACGACCAGGAATGGTAACTCTCCGTATCATCGCTGTTAACTTCTGAAATCGGACGACTGATACCCGTTTTTACATCCAATAAATAAAGATCGGCTTCCTTGTGCCAGATGGAGAAGTTCCCGTAATCGATTAAGGTAAACATGATGAATCGTCCGTCAGGAGAAGGGCGGGGGAAAGTGACACTTTTATTCAGCGCTGTTGCATTGAAAATGGTATCGATCCGATCTCCAAAAGTTCCATCTTCCGGATTAAACGCGATGCGGCAAAGATTATATTTTACCTCTTTAAATTCATCCGGCATCTTTTTGGCTGCTGCGCTGCAAAAATAAAGTGAACGTCCGTCAGCTGAAAATGAAGGAAATGTTTCAAAAATACTGTCCTGCATCAGTAGACTGCTGCTAATCGCCAGGTTATTTTCAATGTCATAAACAACGACATCCGAAGCAGCATCGGCCACTTCAACCCTTTTATCTTTGGTGGCATGAAAAACCTGATTTATTTTATTGACAGAATAGGCAATATATTTACCTCCCGGATGCCAGAAGGGATAAACAAAATTTGACATCGTTTTTTCAGTTTTGGTATCCAGTATACTTATCTTTCCTTCAGTCATGATAATCGTACCGCCTTGTTTTCCCCGAATATGAAGACTCATATCCTTTGGATCGGACTGACGAAAAGAATGACAATTAACACAACTACCTGGAATCAGGGTGTTTTCGTAAATCGGAGTTTGGTCGAAATTGGAAAGGTTTCGCTGGTAAATTCCCATCTTGCTAAATACCTCGTAGCCGGGGGCAATCAATCGGTAAACAAGCCCGTAATCAACAGGTGTTTCACTCACATACACTGAAAATGGAGCATATTGTTTCCAGTTGCCATCCTGTTTAATGGAAACTGTTATCCGAAGGCTATCACCTTTGGAATTGGTGAGAATTTGTGCCCATTTACTTAATGGTATGGAAATGTATTTTTCATCCTGAATGTGGATCGCTTCCCCGTTTCGTCCCTCAATGACAGCATCAATCGCAGAATATTCTTCATTACCCTTGAAATTCAACGGAGCAATCGTAGCAGGAATTGTCACCCCTACATAATCAGGAAAAATAGTTGGAGTCTCTTTCATTACTTCTTTGGGCACGACTTTTTCATTGCAGGCCGAAAGTGTTAGAAGAAGAAATAAGATATTCAGTATGTTGCTTCTGTTCATTTTCTTTAATTATTTCTGAAATTAAGATAGTACCAGTAGGAATCAGAGAACTTGGCACGCAAGCTGGGCTCCGGATTCGACTGGCTGGATATTTTACGGAAAGCCTGAAAACGCTTCTTCGTCTCCGCACTTACCGGATAGGGATTATCCTGTGTCGGGTCGTTATTGGTCATCCCCCAGATAAGGGTCAATGTTTCCTGATAACTTTTAGGGATGGCCTGATAATTTAGTGATTTACCCAATGGGAAATATTGATAAAAATGCTTCAGATCTTTTGATAGTAAAGTATAAGCCATCAAATATTCATAAGCCATTTGATTTTGATTGTTTTGTGTGAATAAAATTCCGAGCATCATGTCTTTTTCCCTTTCGCTGAAAAGAAAGTCTTTATTGGTGCGGCATTGACGCAACCATCCAAATTCAGGATGCTGATCAATTAATTTTTCGTCTTTCATGAGATTCAGCGTTTTTGTTGCCCATTTCCGGTAATAGAAAGTTTCCTGAAGCAGGTGCAAATATTTCCCGGCAACTGCATATTTCCCGTTAATCAGATTGGTTTCAGCCAAACGTTTCACTGAACGCACACTTTTTTGATAATCGGGCAAAGCTTCCATGGCCTCAAAGGCATAACGCTGTGCCGTATTTATAAAACCCAAATGATAATAAACTTCACCAACCACCATCGGAATGGTATAATCGCGAACAAAATCAGGAATCAAACCGCCCACTCCGTTTTGGTAATAATTAAACATTCGCTCAGCAAGCAAGCCTTCTTTCGCGAGCGCCAGATTAAGGCAGGTTACAGAAAGTGGACTGGAAGGTGATTTTTTGTCGGCAAGCTCAATCACCCGGTCCCATTTTCGCATCCTGACATTAAAATCGTAAGCCATAATTTCTTCCTTTCCCAAATCTGCTGAACGGCTGATAAACATGTACCCGCCAACCAGCAACACGAACAACTGAATGATAATAATCAATGTTGTTTTGTTTGTATTAGTCCGGGCAGAAAGAAAATGAAGCACAAATGGAATAATTATAATAAGAATGCCAACTACTCCAACAGAAAATGGAATAGTGACGGGAAACCGGAAATAATTGGCTCCAATCCAAACCTGACTCATCGGATACTGGAGGAGATATGACTTACTGAGTATAGGCACTGCCAGAGAAAGTAAAATGCTTCCAAAGCCCAATATTATCCAATGAGTATTTTTTAGTTCTCTTCGAATCAACTCCCATGAAACGGCAAATAGTGGCAGTAGCAAAAATGCACCTCCGGAGAGCCAGTATAAAATTGGTATTGATACCAATAAATAAGAAATTCGCAGTAAGATAGAATTGAATAGGGTATAGGCATAAACAAAAGCCGCGACAAGGAGCATGACTACCACTCCTCCAAACAAATAATTTTCATCGCAAAGTAATCCCCAGTATAACAAGGAAGGAATAAAAGTGAGTGGTGCAAACATCGGCTTGGCACCTAGCTGGCGCGAAATATACCAAACCGCTCTTTGCAGGATTATCAGAATCGTAGCAATAATAATTGCACCTACCCAGGAATAAAAGAAAAACTGAGTAAAAAAATGTCCAAGGTAGTCGCTAAACCCACCTGGTTTTGCCATGAATTGTAAAAAGTATTCCGGAGTAAATAAAAACAGTTGATACTGTTCCTGATAATTCAGATGAAAGGGATATAAAATGGCAAAAAACAGGAATACTGCGAATCCGAATACCAGTGAAAGTAACTTATCAATCGAAAATATCTTCATTCGAAAAGGGTTATTCATTTTATCTGTTCCTCCATTTGATTCTTATAAACCTGTTCAATATCACTTGCATTATAGGGTGTTTGGCCCTTTGATAATTCAGGAATATTAAACGATTTAAGTGAATTATCATAAATAGAAGGATCGATTTGCGGCAAAACAAATGGTTTGGATGCTTTTCCGGTAGAATCAATGTAACAAAAATAAGGTTTGCCATAGATTCCATCATCGCGTTTGCTGGCAAAAACAAACCAACGACTATTTGACGACCAGCTATGATAGGAATCGGAATTCGGTCCGTTAACTTCCTTCAGACTATCAATTTTCCCGGTTTTTAAATTCATCATTTGCAAATCTGCTTCCTGGTGCCAGATGGGAAAAGTACCATAATCGGCAACGGTATATAGAATGTATTTGCCATCGGGCGATGTCTTCAGATGACAAACAGAACTACCCATCTTTTTCGCATTCCAAAGGGTATCAACCTTTGTTCCAATAGCACCTTTGTCAGCGTCGAAACTTACACGACAAATACTGTATTTTAACGACTTGATGCTATCGGGCAATGGTACAATTGGCGCCACACAATAATAAATCCATTTTCCATCTGCTGAAAATACCGGAAATGTTTCCAGAGCCGTCGAATCAGAAATAAATGGCTGTGTCGTTGTTTCGTTCTTATCGAAATCCAAAACAACCAAATCAGATGCAGTATCGTACACTTCGAGTCGTTCGCTTCGATAGGCGTGTAGTTCAGGAATGATAATATTTGTTGAGAAAACAGCATATCGCCCACTCGGGTGAAAGTTGCCGTAAACAGCGTTCGAAATCATCCCTTTGCCCTTCGTATTGATTTTCCGAAGTTTTCCATTTCGGTTCAAAATGGTACCACCATTCTTTCCCCGCAGATGAAACATGGAGAGTGAAGCGTTTTGGTTTCCATAAATGTGACAGTTCATGCATGCTCCCTTGGTTAAGTTGTTATCGGCAATCACCCTCTCATCAAACGACTCTATATTACGCTCTACAATCTGCAGTTTATTCCATACTTCATAACCTGGTTCAATCAACCTGTAGCTCAGATAGGGGTCAATACGATCACTTTTCACATACCAGTAAAACGGGTCATACTGCACCCAATTCCCCTTTAAACGGGCAATTACCCGAACACACAAACGTTTTCCTTGTTCAGCAGAAAGTAGCGCCTTCCAATGTTTCATAGGAATTCGAATCTTCTGATCGCCTTTTACAATTATTGAGTCGTTGCTTCCTGATATGGTTACAACTATTTTATCGGTTGAATCGCGCATCAGGAAGTTAAGCGGAGCCACATTTGCCGGAATGGCTACGTCAATATAGTTGGGATAGATAGGCGGAAGTGAATGACTTCGTGTCACATTTTCCGGTTTACTACACGACATCAAAATTAAGCCTGCAACGATTGCAATAATGAATATTTTCATTTCTGTTGAATTGTGGCAAAATGATAATAGAACCAGTAAGATTTGCCAAAGCGTTCTTTCAAAACATTCATATCGCCCTTTGTTTGTTCATATAGTTGAGTGTAGGTTGAAAAGTCTTTAACTTTTTGAGGATAAATAGCATAACTTAAAACCTCCTCATGAGTTGCATGCAAAGTTAGTAATTGAATCAACAAGGCTTCGCTGTAAACCAAAGGAACATCTCTTTTTATCTTGCGGCCATATTGGTCGTATGCTTTTTTGAATGATTTCAAATCCTTATTGAGCAAATGAAAGCAAAGCAGGTAATCAAGTGCAATCAGGTTTCCAGGGTTTTGTTCGACAATAAAATTGAGAGATACCTGGTAATTATTGGACTTCCGCAGTAAGTCCTCACCCGGAATTTGAGAGCGTTTTTCGGTTAGCCAGCTATCTGAAACAGCCGAATTGTTCATTGCCTGAAGTTTTTCGGCCCATTTCTTATGGAAAAGAGTCTTGGAAAGTATTCTGAGGTATTTACCGGCAGCAGCTGAATCGCCGTTGATCAGATTGATTTCAGCTAAACGACTGATCATTCTTGAACTTCTTTGATAGGGGGAAAATGTATTCCCGAGCATGGCCGAATGCTGTGCAAGGTTCATGTCGCCAATCAGAAAAAACACCTCGCTGCTCATGAAAATAGATTGCCAGTTTTCATCAGGGGTCACAGGTATTATCAATCCATAAGAGGCAGGTTGGTAGTAGTTTAGAAGAGAATCTGCCAGAATTCCTTTCTTAGCCAATGCCATGTTGGTGAAATAGGTAGCACGCCGGTCTTTCAAATTATACTTTTGCGAAAGTTCAATAACCCGGTCTGGATGGCCGAAATAGGTTTCACTGTCCAGCGACAGGATTTTTTCGAACCTAAAATTGGCCCTGCCCATTATGCCGGCAATCAGCAATATGATGAGAATTGAAGGAAGAACGATCCTGGTCATTAGTGAATTGTTGACTTCAAATTTTTTCAGGAAAAAAGGAATGGTGATTGCAACGATGAATGAGCCAGGTAAGAGTAGGCTTTGAGTGCCAAATGCAGGAAAAATATATGTCTGAACAATTGTGAGTAGGTAAAAATGCCTCATTGCCAGCGGAATTGAAAATACAAGTCCTCCAATAACCATCCATTTAAGCAAACTGAGGCGTCCTTTTTTCAAATCTATTGCAACAATCAGAAAAGGAAAAATCAGGAACGAAATACCTGCGAGCCAATACCCGGTGAAAGCCATTATCACACCTGTCGTAGTGGAAAGCCATCGGTTAGAAATCGTAGCGTAAATCAGGAACAGCATCAGGACTAAAATAAAGCCAACTGAAACCGATATGCTGTTTAAGGTATCGCAATAAAGTATCCAATCGGCAATGACGGGAATCAATGCCCAAATTGATTCTTTGATGCTGGAAGTGATCTTCCTTATCACAATAAGACCAAGCGTCCATTCAATTACAAACAGGATGGAAAGTACAATAGCTCCACCTCCACGCAGATAGAAAAACTGAGTAAGGAAATCTCCTGAATAGCAGGCCAGCCAGGCAGGCTTGTTAAAATAGGATAGAAAATAATCTGAAGTATATAGGAATAGCTGAATTTGCTCTTTGAGAAACAAATGATAAGGATAGAAGAACTGGAAAAAGAGGAAGCTTATACTGACAAGCCCAAATGGTACTATCCAAATAATATTTTTTTTGTAGGCTGCCATTCAGGCTTTGCGATTAATCATCATTTTATATTCAATTTCGTTTTTTGTTCCGGAGAGAATGAACCAGCCATTATTTTCTGTACAAACTGTCCTACAATATTGTCTTTATTATTCCGGACGAAGTTAAAGTGAAAATCAATAATCCGTGCATTGAGTGAGTCCGACTTCTGTTTTATCACAGCTTGTTCTGCGATGTCGGCTATTTTATACTTCTGCCTCAGTTCTTCATTAAGATAATCAGCCTGCATTTTTTTTTCTTTCCATTGCTGAAGTGAGTCGTTGAGTGCTGTGCCATTAACCGAACTGTTTTTGCCAATTTTCACGATCAATTCGCCATGCTCTTTTACAACAAGTAATTCCTGAAGAGTTAATCTCAATATAGGTTTTGTTCGTATTATGTAGATTTCAGGTGATTCGGCAGATCCTTCAAACTGAAATGTTTCATTCGCAATCATTACAGAGTCCACACTTTCCTTTGAAGTATTTTCGAGTGGAACCAAATAAATCCACTCACCATTAAATGTTGAATCCTGTAATTGACCTGTAATCGTATACTTAAGGTCATTCTGGCAAGCTGTAAGTAAAAACAGGAAAACGATATATCGGAGCATAATTGAAAACTAATTTATTTGAACAAATATTACAACTGAGACAAAGTAAACTAAAAATATGATCCTTCATTAAATAAGAGGACGGACTATATGCCCGCCCTCTTTGTAATTTATTGACTTTAAAATTTTCTGATTATTTTGCTTTAAACACCCAGAACCAAGCCGCTCCACCATCACCTGGTTCAGGAAAGCTGAGTACCATCTTCGTATCGCTAAGCGTAAGGATATCATACTCGTATACCGGAGCGCCTGATGCATTTGGCTGTATTCCACAAAGAACAGCCACATTCTTCGTCGTTAGCTTACCTTTAGCCCAAACAGTGCCATCGACTAATATTTTCTTTGCTGTCATATCGAAAGCGAAAGAACCTTTTTCAGAAGTGCCGTCAGACTTAATCTTTGTCAACGAAGAGCCTTTTACTGAGAATACCATTTCAGCGCCGTCACCTTCTCCAGGTGCCTGATCATCTATCTCTGATAATTTCACTTTCCACCAGCTTGGTGAAACGCTGGCAAGATAACCACCATTACCCCAGACTGCATCTGCTTGCGTATCATCCCAAACCCAGCTTTTTTCTCCGGTACCACATAGGATTCCCCATTCAGCTGGAACATCAATCAATGTTTCAACCTCTACTGTTAAGGTTTTTGTAATGCTTGTACCATCGTGATTTAAACCAGTAAAAATAATGTCATTGGTTCCTGGCAGAACCAGCTCAACGATTGTATTTGTACTTGTTGTTATCCCATTTCCATAATTCCAGGAGCTCAGACAAGCAACACCGTCACTGTTCAGTTCAATGCGGTTCGAATTTTTACCATCTACTACTACCGGAGTCGCTGAGATTTGCAAATTTTCGGCTGTAATAGCTCCGGATAACACATCTCTATCCTCAGCAGGATCACAGGCCGTCATCATCAGAGTGACTGCCAATATTGAATATATTAATGTTTTTTTCATGTTTTTCAAATTGAGAGTTTTAATTAAATGTCTTAGTTATTCATTCCAGCTGACATATAAAGCAGATTGATCCCAACCGGCATTCTGAGTCAAAACACCATTTGAAAGATCTATTTCAGATTGAGGAATTTGCATGAATCCCTTTGTCGCATCATAACGGGCGGAATAACCCGCACCCTGATCTTTCATGGTCGTAGCCACACCACGATTGTAAATATCAGAGCCTAGTTGTGCTGAAAGAGCTTCTTTGGCAATACCCCAGCGACGGATGTCACTCCAGCGTGTTCCTTCGAAAGCAAGTTCCCATCTGCGTTCGTTGCGAAGAGCGGTTTCCGAATAGGTAACAGCAGGTAGTCCTGCGCGTGCACGAACTTTATTCATACTTTCCGCAGTTCCTGTAAGTTCAGAGTGCATCAAAAGTACATCAGCAAAACGGATGATATTTAAATCCACTTCATGTGACAACTGGAAGTCATCTGCTTCACCATCACCGTAATATTCCGTTGAAGAGGTAAAACTATTGAACAGTTCATTCATTGATTCATCTAAATTGTATGATTTTGCACCTTTCGTGGCAACCACTTTCTTCTCCCAAAAACCAGATTCTTCCATTTGTTTATCAGCGCCATAGATATAGTTCTCTGTTTGTGAACCATCAAGGATCGAGGCTTCGCGGCGAGGGTCATTGGGTTCGGCTGTTTTCCACTCATCCCAAAGTTTAGGGCTTACCGGACCTGCACCCCAACCTTGTCCGAAGGGGAAAAGATTTTTATACTGATCGGCACCACCATGGCTACGTATTGCAAAGTGAAGCATATACTGGTTTGAATAACCAATAGTTGTTGCCCAACTTGCCAAATGTGAAAATTTGATACTAAATACCTGTTCCGGATTTGTACCATCTTTCACCCATGCAGGAGCATCCTGGGCAAATGGGTAATCCTTTTTTGAAAGGGTGTTGGTATAAGGCCATAAACTACGATAATCTGAGACTAAATCATATCCGCTGTTGGCGATACAATCCTCCAATGCACTTATGACTTCAGCCTTTAAAATAGTACCGGAGATAGCACCTTCCGCATCCATTAAAGGAAGAGCATCCGTTTGGTAAAAACCGGTATAGAATAGAAAGACGCGGGCCAGCAGGGCCTCTGCAGCCCATTTTGTTACATGCCCGTTTCCTGAAACGGTTTCATTCCATTTTTTATCAGGCATAATACTTATTGCTTCTTTTAAACCAGAAGCAATAAACCCATATACTTCTTCAGCAGATGCCTGAGCAGGATAAACCTTTGCTTCATCAACTGTCGCCGGTATTCCGGTAATCAATGGTATATTACCAAACATCTCTACCAATTCATTGTAGAAGTAGGAACGAAGGAAAAGCGTTTCACCCATTAACTGATTTCTCAGTTCCTCATCCTCCACCTTTCCCAGATTCGAAATAGCCATGTTGGCACGGCTAATTCCTGAATAACGATCAGACCAGAACGATTTGAAACGGTCACTGTTTGTGTAAAGCAGATGGTCGAGTACCTGCATGTCTTTATCATTTTCACCACCACCACCAAAACGATCGTCTGAAGCTAATTCTGCCACATAGAAATAAGTATTGGCACAATTTGCTACTGGTTTATTTAAGGTGGCATATACGCCGGTAACCATCTGTATGGCATCATCTGCCGTCTTTGGGTAATTCCCGGTATTCTTCTTTGTGTAGCTCTCTGTATCGAGGTAGCTCTCGCAGCTCATTAATAACAGAGCAGTCGCTGCTAAATAGATTATCTTTTTCATAATTAGACTCTCATTTAAAATTTAAGATTAACACCTACCATATACGTTCTTGGACTTGGATAGAAACCTAAGTCAATACCGGAAGACCAGCTTGAATCATCTTGTCCGGTTCCGCCATTGTAACCGTAACCAACTTCAGGATCCATTCCCGAATAGTTTGTAAATGTGTACAGGTTCTGGGCTGTAAAATACAGACGGGCCTGCCCAAGTGGCATATTTCTGAAAAGCTTCTTAAAGTCGTAACCCACTGTTACATTTTGAATTTTCACATAATCGCCATCTTCAATATAGATGTCCGAAATATTCTGCCAATTGGTGTGGCTGCCAGAAGTCAAACGTGGCAATTTATTAGAGGTACCTTCTCCTGTCCAGCGACCGAAAATTTCAGTAGTATAGTTTTGTAATGGGGAATCAGCAAACGAACGATAAGATTTAGCAATCTGTTGTCCAAATGCGCCTGTTCCCGAAATGTTTAGATCAAATCCTTTGTAAGCAAAGTTCAGATTCATGCCCAGAGTAAAGTCAGGATTCGGATTTCCAATCATGGTGCGGTCATCTTCCGTAATTGTACCGCTATTATCTGTATCCACGAAGATCAGGTCTCCCGGTTGCGTGCCTGCATATTTGGCTGTTGTATTGTTCACCTGATCCCAGTTCTGGAATACACCAGCAGTTTTGTACCCATAGAAATATCCGATTGGAAATCCTTCCTGTGCACGGTACATTTCTGTTGTACCCTGACTGAGCACATTCCCTCTTCCATGAATAATACCTTCAGCATTGGCAATACGAGTCACTTTATTCACATTGTGTGCTAAATTCACTGATGCTCCATATTGAAATTCACCTGCTTTGTCATTCCAGTTTAAAGAAATTTCAAACCCTTTGTTTTCAATATCACCTCCGTTTACTGAAGGAGCATTTAATCCCCATACAGCAGGAATAGGAGCAGTTACAAGCCAGTTTTTGGTGGTTTTCGTATACCAGTCGAAAGTTAAGCCTAAACGGGCGTTCAGGAAACGGGCATCAAAACCTAGATCCAACTGTTCCGAAGTTTCCCATTTTACATCGGGATTAGCCAAAATATCAGCATATCCACCAACTGTTTGTGTTAACTTGTCTGCTGCGAAATAATAACCATTGCTGGTATCAAATGCAATAGTTGAAAGATACTGGAAATTATCAATAGTAGCATTACCATTCTGACCCCAGCTGGCACGAAGTTTCATGAAATCCATCCAGTTACTGGTCGATTCCATAAAAGATTCATTAGTCATTACCCAACCTGCGGACATTGAAGGAAAATATCCCCAACGGTTTCCTGGTGCGAAGTTTGAAGAACCATCCGCACGCATAGTGAAGGAGGCCATATAGGTTTCTTTGTAGTTGTAGTTTGTTCTTCCGAAGAAAGAAGCTAATGCACCTGATCCCCATGGAGAACCACCAGCTTCACGCTGTGAAAGCACTGTTGGTTTTGTATTGTCAACCCATGCATTGTCAAATAAACCTGCGAATATAGAATTATTTCCACTTGCATTGACGTTTGAACCCATTCCCCATTTTTCAACAGACTGACCAATCAAAACATCAAACTGATGCTTGTCGGCAATCATGAATTTATAGGCCAGGGTATTGTCTAGTGTCGTATTATGTCCTGAACTTGCATTCTGAACAACATTGTCAAGTGTTACATTTGTATTGTTTGACAAGTGACGTATTCCATCATACGAACGGTAAGCTGATGCAGTCATCTTATATCCAAACTGAGATCTGAAAACCAAATTTTTGATAGGTTGTATTTCCATATAAGCACTTGTCTGAAGCGCGTAATTCTTTGAGAGATTCAATCCCCAGCTAGATAGAGCGGTTGCAGCAAGCGGGTTACCGGTATTTCCATCAAAGTTCCAGCCATTCGCCACTTTGTCGTCATAATCATAGAAGTTGCCATCAGTATCATATGCCGGTAGCAACGGATTCCCAATTAGTAGGTTATGGATGGAGTTGCCGTAGATATTTCCGATAGCAATACCTGACTTGGCGTTGTAATTGTAATTCAGTGTCTGACCAATCTTAATGACATCAAAGTCTTTTACTTTTAACAGTACATGGTCGGAGTTGATCCGTGCTGTATAACGATCGTATTGAGACTGCACAGGTTTTCCCAGAATACCTTCCTGTGAAGTATACGAAAAGCCCAATGAAAATTTAGATTGTTCTGTTCCACCAGCCAAATTTATCGCATGATTTTGAGTTGGAGCAGCTTCATTATAAGCTTCCTTCATCCAGTTGGTTCCTTGCCATGAACCATCCATAACTGAATTATATAGGTCAGAAGGAAGTAGATTCGCCCAGTCAAAAGTAGGATTTGCTTCATTGAAACGAGTTTCATCCATCATCGACATGTATTCTTTGCCATTCAGTAAAGCAGGCATTTTTGCTGAGAACTGTACGCCATAGTAACCGTCATATGTAAGCTGAAGTTTTCCGGCTTTACCTTTTTTTGTTGTTACCAGGACTACACCGTTTGCGGCACGCGAACCATAAATTGCAGCAGAAGCTGCATCCTTCAGCACATCAATTGATTCGATATCCGAAGTATTTAATGAATTGATATCTCCACCAGCAACACCATCAATTACATACAGTGGAGATGATGAACCGGTAGTACCTAAACCACGGATAGTTACCTTGAATCCTTCACCAGGCTGTCCTGAACTTTGTGTGATTTGAACTCCGGGAGATTGACTCTGCAAAGCTCCCAGTACATTTACAGAACTCATTTTCTGTAAATCTTCTGCACCAACCTGAATAGTTGCGCCGGTACTTAGTTTCTTTTTCTGAACACCATACCCAATTGCGATCACTTCATCGAGGCCAAAAGCCTCATCTTCCAAAACAATATTTAAAACACTTTGACCTGCAACTTCAACTTCTGCTGTTTTTAGACCTACAAATGAAAATACAAGCTTGTCGGTATCGGAAATGTTATCCAGGTTAAAGTTACCGTCCATATCCGTAACTGTTCCGTTTGAGGTTCCTTTGATCACAACTGTTGCACCCGGAATCGGATCTCCGGCTGAACCGGTTACTTTACCTTTTATGGTCCGTGGTTGTTGTAATTCAGATTTTGATGCAGCTTCTGATAAAGCGATTTGGCGGTCATCAATTTTATAAGTAATCCCGGCACCTTGAAATAATTTATTCAAAACATCCGTAACTAATTCGTCTTTTGCTTTAATGCTAACAACCCGATCTACATCAACGAATTTGCCATTGTACATGAAGAAAAACTCAGTTTGTTCTTCAATGTTCTGAAGAACCGTACGAATGGTCGTATTCGAGAGATTTAATGATAAACGGGTATTTTGAGTGTAGGTGCTCCCGGCAAAAACCTGGGAGGTCCACAACAGGCAGATCACTATTGACAACTTCATTATTCTCAATAGTTTGATTTCCCATACCTTATTTAATATGGGAACCGTCGTCAAATAACTTTTTTTCATAATTTTTTAAAGATTTGAATTTATTGGTTACAATTCTTGAAGCCTTTTTCTATAGCTAATTTTGGCTCCTGGTTAGAAGGCGATGTGAAAACATCCACTTTTCATCAATCTATCTCATTGGCATATCTCTTTGTTATTTTAGTTAGTGTTTTTATTTTTGATTAGAATTGTTGATTCATAGGTCTGATCGTCAGTGTTTTTTATGATTTCATATTTGACGCGTGATGTGTACTCGAGCAGTTTTAAAATCTGTTCAATACTTTCGTTTTTAATTGTGGCGGTATATAAATAGTTGTTTATTAGAGGATCTTTGACAATAATTTTTACATTATACCATCTTCCCAGACGTTTGAAAACATCTGACATGAGATCATCCTGAAATATAAGTACTCCATCTATCCATGATGTATATTTCAGAATATCAACAGCTGATATTTTAAATCCATTTTTACCTTTATCATATTTGGCTAATTGACCTGGCTTTAGTTGAGTGAAATCAGTGGTTTCCTGATAAGACCCTTCAAACAGTTTCACTTGTCCGCTTTTCAGCGCAATTTCAATTCGGGAATCGTCTTTGAAATTTGATGCATTAAAACTGGTTCCAACTACTCTTAGTCCAATATCTCCCAATTGTAATATAAAAGGATGTTTGCTGTCTTTGGCAACTTCGAAAAAAGCCTGCCCCAAAAGTCTTACATCACGGATTTTCTCTTTAGTCATATTTTCAGAATAGATTAAAGATGAACCTGGATTTAGCCATATTTTTGTTCCATCCGGTAAATCAAACTTTTTGATTTCCCCATTGGGAGCAGTGATCTCATGTAACACCACCTGATCCTTATTCTTCAGTCGTACATCAAAGAAAAATGCGGTTGAAACGAATAGTGTAACAAGCACAACAGCGGCAGCGGCACTTGTCCACTGATACAGCGTCTTTAATCTGGAATCAGATAATTGTTGCTTTTGCTGAATGGAATCCTTGATCCCGGAGAGTATTTTGCGGGAATCAACTTTTGCCGAATCAATGTTCTGAAAATCTGACCATTTTTCTTCCAAAAGATCCTTGATCTCAGCGTTTCCTTTTTCGCTGTTATAGATTTTGAACAGTGTTTTTAAATCAGAAGAGTTTAAATCCTGATTATTTAATAAATCCTGTAAAAAATGAATGTGGTCTTCGTTCTTTTTCATATGCTTGTTTTCAATAAGCAATACACTTGATTGTTGAAAAACTATGAGTCAGTTGGGAGAAAAAAAACAGAAAATAGCAGAATGATTCTCAATGCGATAAAAACTAGCCTGTTACCAAAATGGAAGTAGTATAGAAATTAAACTAAATTTTTTCAACCCCTCAAGTAATTGTTTGCTGGCTTTCTGCAAGTGACTGTCAATTGTCGCGTTCGAAATATTTAATTTTTCACTAATCTCCTTTCTGGTAAATCCTTCAATTTTTTGTAAAACGAATACTTCTTTCCGTTTTGGAGGCATTGAGTTGATAAGTGCATCAACAATCAGCTGGGTTTCTTTAAATAGAAGTTGTCTGTCAGCACTATTGTCCGTCAGTTCAGCAAAAAGTTTAAAATGATCTTCAAAAATACGCCGGTTGACTTGCTTCCGGTTATGATTTAAAAAGGTATTCTTTGCTATTTTAAAAAGGTATGCTTCAAATGGATATTCTTCTTTGTAATATGCTTTGTTCTCCCATACCTTAATAAATGCATTTTGCACTATTTCTTCTGAATCCTCTTTTGACTTAGTGAGGCTATATGTAAAAGCATAGAGTCTTTTATGATAGATTTCAAAAAGATTTTCAAATGCCTTTGCATTTCCCTTTTTAAAATCCCTGATTAAAACTATTTCAGATACTTTTGAATCCAAACGAATAGTGTTATTGTGAAATGTACATAGTGTCAAATGTAGTCAACTTAAAGGTTCTTTCAAGAATTTTAAATGAATAATCTATCTTAGCGCAAAAAATCAGTGAATGCTCACATTTTTTGATTTTGTTACTTTGGGTTTGAGTAGAATAGATGACTGACAAAGTCTACCTAGAAATAGGGTGAAGTAAATTAGTATTCAATTAATAAATCTCTTTTCTTGCAGACGTTTATTTTTCACTTCTCAAGATGGCTCCAACGTTCAAATTGAATTTGTTTTTTCAATGAATCAGCAACTTTAATTTCTGAAGGGCAAAATGAAATATTGAATCATTAGATTTAATCTGAAAATCATATTGGCTTTATCGGTACATCACGGAATTTAAATTTTGAGTTTCTTTAATGTTCGGATAAAAAATAGATATTAAACAATTGATATTCCTGATTATTCCGGAGTAAAGGTTTAATTTAGTGTATTGAATTCACCGGAAATTTTTTTCGATCGAAAGGATAGCTCAAGTTTTAAAGTATTTCTTACTATATATGTAGTCATTTGGATACTTAAATAGATTAAGTATCTTATGCCACTTGAAATTTAGTTCGCATTGGGATATAAAACGCAGTATTGCCGTTAATTTTTTGATAAAATCACATACTATGGAGCCGCGAAGAATTGAGGAAGCATGCTTAAAATGTAAAGAACGTTGTTGTGCTCGCTGTTTTGATGATGGAGAAGATAGTATCTTCGATTGCCTTTCTTCTGACGAGTTGGAGTTACTCGTTAAAGAGAAGAGGCATGTTCATTTTAATGCAGGGGAGACCATTTTAAAACAAAATACATCTGCAAGTCACGTCGTTTGTATTAAGCGTGGATTGGCCAAGATTATTGCTGAAGGTGATGGCGTTAAACGATTAATATTGCGACTGGTTGCCACACATTCAATATTGACTGGTGGTGGTATCTTTATTGAAGACATCAGGCATTTTACCGTTCAGGCAGTAACTGAAGTTGATTGCTGTTTTATTGATTCAGATAAAATATTTGAACTGGTATCCAGAAACAGTCAGTTTGCCTTTAAACTTTTAAAACTGAATAATCAGCAAAATGTTCAGATGCTGAATAATCTGGTTGGGATTACTCAAAAATATATGCCCGGAAGAGTAGCCGATTTGTTACTCTATTTAAAGAATGAAATTTTTTTTTGCAATCCGTTTGACACTCGTCTTTCACGACAGGAGTTGGCAGATATGACAGGGATGACCATGGAAAGTTTCATCCGTATTCTGAAAGAATTCAAATCTTCTGGAATCATTACTGTTGATGGAACTAATATTCATGTGCTTGATGAAGAGGCACTTCAGTTAATCAGCAGAAAAGGGTAAATTTTTTTGAACCAACCGATTGATATTTGTCAATAGGTTGGTTGTCTTTAATCAGTTAGATGGCTTTTAAACATCAATTGACAGGGCTGAAAATAATCAGTTAAGGTTTCTATTTTAGCCAAGTATAATAACGTTTGTGTTTCGTGCAACGTAAATTTTATAATAGTAATCTTAACATACTTATCTTATGAAACTTAGAAACTTATTTCATTTACTTTTTATTGCCTTCGCAATAATTTGTTTGTCGACTTCATGTGTAAAAGAAGGTCCTTTGGGACCAGAAGGTACCGATGGTACGAATGGAACCGATGGAACTAATGGTACAAATGGTACTGCAGGAACAGCATTTTGCCTGGATTGTCATAGTGATACCAAAATGGATGCTGTCAGAACCGATTGGGCTGGTTCAGTTCATGCTACTGGTACCGCATTTGCTCGGGCGTCAAGTGCTGACTGTGCACCATGTCATTCTGCCGAAGGGTTTATTAATTCTGTATCAAATAAAACTGCTGTTGGGATTTCAGACCCATCACATATTACTTGTGAAGCTTGTCACGACGGTATGCATATAACCTTTGATGTCGCCAATGATGGTATTGATTATGCGTTAAGAACAAAAGCTGCTGTTGATGTGATTATTGATCCAGGCAAAGTCATTGATTTGGGTTCTGAAGCAAATCTGTGTGTGAATTGTCACCAATCCAGAACAGCATATCCAGAACCAGATGTTGATGGAAATTTTGCTGTTACCAGTTCTCATTATGGTCCTCATCATGGACCACAAGGCAATTTATTAGTCGGAACGGGTGGATTTGAATTTAGTGGTAGTGAAAATTATGTAAGTGGAAATACTTCAACTACACATGCTGTGGCTGGTTGTACAACTTGTCATATGAATGAAGGAAGCCATGCATTTACACCGAGTATAGACGCATGTAAAACATGTCATACTTCTGCGACTGATTTCGATTATCATGGAAAACAGGCTGAAATTGTAGAATTGTTGGCTCAGTTGAAAACTAAATTGGATGCACATGGAGTAATAACTGCTGTCTCTTCAGCTTCTTCTGCTTCTCCTGCTGTTTTACCAGTTGTTCAGGCCAGGGCATTTTATAATTATACATTAATTGAAGAAGACCGCAGTGAAGGAGTTCACAATCCAAAATATATTCATGCTTTATTGCAGAATACAATTGAAGCTCTAAATTAATAAAGTCAAATAAATGATGTAAGAAAGACTTCTTTTTTCAGGAAGAGAAGTCTTTCTTGTATTAATCATAAAAAACGAATAATATGAAAAAACATAGCATATTCTTGATTTTGATTTTATTTTCATTGTTCATTACTGGATGTAAATACGACTTTATAATGCCGGAAGAAGTTCCTGTAATTGATAATGGGGGTGAACCAATTAGTTTTTCTACACAAATTGTTCCGATTTTGACAGAAAAATGTAACACTTGTCATTCATCTCAATCACCTCGTATGACTGCAGACGTTGCTTATTCGCAATTAGTACCTAGTTATGTCAATACGTCTAGTCCTGCAAGTAGCACAATTTATGTTAATGCATCTTCAGGTAATCATAATAATGCAAAAGTATCTGCTACTCAAGCCGCATTAATTCTTGCATGGATAACAGAAGGAGCTAATAACAATTAGTGCAAACATTTAATACTCGCAGAAATGAAAAAAAATATTCTAATAATAATACTTTTTGCCCTTATTTCAATAACTTCTTTTGCCCAACAGGAATCGACTGAAGCAACTGCTGTTAAAGAAAAAGATTATCCTGTAAACGGTACTTTTGAAAGTGGTTGTCTGATTGATGCGCAAACAGTGGTTATTCCAGATGCTAAAACTTTGGAAATGGTCATTCAGCATAAGTTTGGAACCATTGAGAACGGAAGTTCTAATTTATGGGGTATTTATGGATCGTCAAACATTCGGATTGGTTTAAACTATGTACCAGTAAAGAACCTTCAGGTTGGTGCAGGAATTACTAAAAGAAATATGATGACTGATTTGAATGCCAAATGGAGCGTTTTGCAGCAAACACGCAAAAATACGATTCCTGTTTCAGTGGCATTGTATGGTAATGTTGGAATTGATGGAAGAGACATCAGCGCATTTGAAACAGGTATGGTTAGAGTCGCTTATCATACAGGCTTATATAACGAGTTCCAGTTTTCTGATCGCCTGAGCTATTTTTCTCAATTAATTATCGGTCGGAAATTTTGTAAGGAGTTCTCTCTTCAGGCTGCTGTTAGTTTTACTCACTTTAATTCAGTTGGTGTAAAATTTGACCACGATAAAGTTGGTGTTCATGTTAATGGACGTATAAAAGTATCTACGCAGGGGTCTATTATTTTCAATTACGATCAACCTTTAAAGATTAAAGATATATCAGAACAAACGGAATGGACCAACCCTCCAAAAGCTAATTTGGCTATTGGTTACGAAGTTTCAACAGGTTCACATGCTTTCCAGATTTATATGGGTTCAAGCAATTCGATCCTGCCTCAGGATAATATCATGTGGAACCAGAATGACTGGCAAAATAAAGGTTTGGCTCTTGGTTTTACAATCACAAGATTATGGGGATTCTGATTTTGAAGAATACTGATTATAATGGATTCTGAATATAAAATGGTAATATCCTGAAAAACGGAATATTACCATTTTTTTTCTATTGCCCCGGAATGGAGTATAATCATATTAATCTTCCGAATTTTAATTTTCAAACTAGACAAAAAAGCATTTAGGAATGCACCATTTATATTTAAATCCTAAGAAATGAACTATCGTTTGATACTGCTGTCTTTAATGATTCTGGGTGGCACAACCTTGAATTTAAAAGCTCAAACATATCAGGATGCTGAGAATCACCCTTGTTTAAAGTGCCATTCAAATCAAACCTATTCTTTCTTTAACAGTGTGAAAAATAAGGAAGAAAAAAGGTTGATGAATCCTTACTTTATTCTCGATACTGTGGCTATGACTCATGGAGTACATAAACAGTTCGATTGTACTGATTGTCATTCCTATGAATACGGAACCTATCCACACCAAGCCAATTTAAAACTTGAACCTTTAAGTTCTTGTCTGGATTGTCATGGGGGAGATGAATCTTTTGCCTCCTATCAGTTCGAGAAAATTGAAAGTGAATTTAAAAAGAGTGTTCATTATAAAGTATACGGCGAAAATTTTACCTGCTCCAAATGCCATAGTCAACATACCTATGTTGCCACGGCCCGAACAAGCAGCAATGTGCTTGAAATTGTTGATTACAGTAATAAAATGTGTCTTTCATGCCATAATGATATGAAAAGATATAAATTGGTTTCCGGGCATGAAAATCCTAAATTGGTTAAGATTCACGACTGGTTGCCTAATCAGGAACTCCATTTCAGCCACGTCAGATGTATCGAGTGTCATACTGAAGTTGTTGACAGCCTGATGGTTTCACATAATATATTGAGTAAGGACAAGGCTTTGAGAAAATGTGTTGAATGCCACTCTGCCAACTCCAGATTAAAAGCTTCGTTATACAAATATCAGAATTTACAAAAACGCGCTGAGAATGGCGATTTAAATACGGTTTTGGCCAACGAATCATATGTAATTGGTTCACATCAAAGCCCATTTCTTAAATTAGTCAGTATTATAATTTTCCTTCTTACTCTGGCAGGTATTTTAATACATAGTGTTTTCAGAATTATAAAAAAGAAATAAAATGACAACAACTGAAAAGCTGTATTTTTATCCGGTCTGGTTGAGAATCTGGCACGGATTTAATGCTTTAGGGATACTTACCTTAATCATCACTGGTATTTCAATGCAATCAAGCGTTGAATCATCGCAGGTACTTGGGTTTAATATGATTGTTAACCTTCACAATATGGCTGGTATTCTGGTTGCCCTCAGCTATTTTGTTTTTTTCTTCGGTAATTTATTTACCCCGAACGGGAAATTTTACATTGTCAAACCTAAAGGTTTTTTAAAGCGACCAATCAAACAGGCCTACTATTATGCCTGGGGAATGTTTCATGGTATGACAGCACCTTATCCACTTTCAGAAAAAAGGAAATTTAATCCACTGCAGAAATATTCCTATATTATAGTTATGTATTTGGTTGTTCCGGTGGTCATAATTACAGGGATTGCATTATTATTTCCTGAAATTATAATCGATAAGGTTTATACTTTCAGTGGAGTATTTGTAACTGCTGTATTTCATTCGGCGATGGGGTTTTTCATTTCCATCTTTTTATTGGTTCATCTTTATATTGCTTCAATTGGAAAATCTCCTCTTGATAATTTTAAAAGCATGATTACAGGCTGGCATCAGACACATTAAAAAAGGGTCTCAATTGTAGTTTTAGTAGAGGCGATTTTTGTTTGACTTGATGGTTATTTCGTAATGATTTGTTGGCAGATTCAATAGACTTATTCAAATAGAGAAAATATGGTAGGATATTCTAAGTCTTTTTTACCTGACAGGTTTTTCAGGTTCATTAAACATTCAATTTCAGGATTGAATAAAATTGATTTCAGGATTAAGCGGATGAAGTTAAATGTATTGATTCCGAAAATGGTCATTATGCTCGTTATGATGATGTTTTTTGGGATTTTACATTTGTCGGCTCAATCGAATGATGATTGTTTAATGTGTCATGATGATCCTTCTTTAACTTCGGAAAAACCAGGCAAAAAAATCTCCAGGTATGTTCCGGCCAATGCATTGGATCATTCAGTTCATAAAAGTGTTACTTGTGCATCGTGCCATACCGATGCGGCAGTTGAAGATTTTCCTCATTCTGAAACCTTAAACCCGGTTGATTGTGGTACCTGTCACAAGGACGCCAAAGATCAGTATCTGAGAGGTGTTCATGGCAGGGCTTTTTTGGCGAACGAGAAATACGCTCCCAGTTGTAAGGAATGCCATGGGACTCACGAAATTTTAAAATCGGCCGACCCGAAATCGCGGACCTATAAAATGAATATTCCTGTTTTATGTGGATCGTGCCATAAAGAGGGAGCTCCGGTTGCCCGAAATTATAATATTTCGGAACATAATATTCTTGAAAATTACAGTCAGGGAATTCATGGACAGGGTTTATATAAGAAAGGACTTGTCGTTTCTGCGACATGTAACGATTGTCATGGAAACCATCTTATTTTGCCTCACACCAATGCCAGTTCAAGTATTTCGCCAAAGAACATAGCCTCTACCTGCATGAAATGTCATGCAAGGATTGAAGATGTGCACGTTAAGGTCATCAATAAAGAGCTGTGGGAAAAGAAACCCGGAGCAATTCCAGCGTGTACGTCATGTCATCCTCCCCACAAGGTTGAAATGCAAAATATAATTTCGAATATTTCAGACAAAACCTGTTTGAAGTGTCACGATAAAGAAGAGACTCATAAAATAGTTAACGATAAGGTTATTTCCTTAAAAGTTAGTGTTGGTGATCTGGCTGTTTCGTCACACAAAAATATCACGTGTGTCAAATGTCATTCTGACGTGACCGTTCATGCAGTCCGTCCCTGCGAAACAGTCGGAAAGGTTGACTGTTCAGCCTGCCACGCAGAAGAATCAGATATCTATTTTTCAAGCGGACACGGACAGGCCTATTTCAATAAGAAGGAAAATGCACCATACTGTACGGATTGTCATGGGACGCACCTGGTCAAGCCGAAAACGGATGAAAGTTCACCGACTTACAGGTCTTCAATTCCTAAACTTTGTGGAGAATGCCACCGCAAAGGTGGAAAAGCTGTTGAAGGTACGAACCTGCACGAAATCGATGCGTTCAATGATTATTCAACAAGTGTTCACGGCAGAAGCCTGGTTGAAAAAGGACTGCTTTCGGCAGCGGTTTGTACGGACTGTCATACTTCGCATTTTGTGTTAAAAGCATCAGATCCGAAATCTTCTGTTAGTCCCAAAAATATCGCTGCCACCTGTGGAAGTTGTCATAAAGGTATTTACAATGAGTATATAGCCAGTGATCATGCTTACCGCGAAGATAATGGTAATTTAAAATATCCGACCTGTGAAACCTGCCATACAGCGCATAATATGTCGGAAGTTCATCAGGATAAATTTATGTCTGAAATTACCATTCAGTGTGGCAAATGCCATTCTGATCTGGCAGAATCATACCTGGAGACGTATCATGGAAAGGTATATCAACTTGGATATATGCAGGCTGCCAGATGTTCAGATTGCCATGGTGCACACAATATCCTGAACAGACATAATCCAAAATCATCGATAGCTCCGCAAAACATTGTGGCAACCTGTCAGAAATGTCACGCGGATGCCAACCAAAAATTTACCGGTTATTTAACACATGCCACGCATTCCAATAAAAGTAAATTTCCCTGGCTTTATTATACTTTCTGGGCAATGACCAGTTTGTTGGTAAGTGTATTTATCTTTTTTGGAATTCATACTCTTTTGTGGTTGCCACGATCTATCGATGCCATGAGGAAAAAGAAGAAACATGAAAAAGAAACAGGTGATAAAGTTTATATCCGACGTTTTACTAAAAACCAACGGATTACCCATCTTTTTGTAATAGTGAGCTTTCTGTCGTTGGCCTTTACCGGAATGTTACTGAAATTTGCCTATATGGATTGGGCTAAATTCTATGCTAATTTGATTGGTGGAGCTCATGTTGCAGGTATTATTCACCGTTTTGCTGCGGTAATTACTTTTGGCTATTTTGCTTATCATGTTTTTTCATTGGTAAAGCTAAAAATGAGTAAAAAGCAAAATCTAAATGGTTTTATTTTCGGAAGTAACTCATTAATGTTTAATCGTCAGGATTTGCGCGATTTTTGGGCATCGGTTAAATGGTTTGTTGGGAGAGGACCGCGACCTACCTATGGACGCTGGACTTATTGGGAGAAATTCGATTATATGGCCGTTTTTTGGGGAGTTGTTGTGATTGGATCAACCGGATTGGTGCTTTGGTTCCCCGTGTTTTTTACACGTATTTTCCCTGGTTGGTTAATCAATGTCGCTCAGATTATTCATAGCGACGAAGCTTTATTGGCAGTTGGATTCATTTTCACAATCCATTTTTTCAATACGCACCTTCGTCCTGAGTCATTTCCAATGGATACCGTTATTTTCACCGGTCATGTTGAACTTGAAGAATATAAAGCTGACCGACCAAGGGAATACGAGGAATTGGAAAAATCAGGAATGTTGGAAAGTGTTGTCGTGAAGAAAGAATTCACAAAAAAACAAATGAGACTGGTCAAAATCTTTGGATATATTTTCCTGTTTACCGGACTTATTCAAGTCATCTTTATTATCTATTCTCTGCTTTCTCATTAATGTTAGAATACTGTTGCCAAACCGATAAGACACTTTTTAGATGCAACTTGTCGAAGTACAATTCAACGGAATAACTGTACTTCGGCAAGCTTGTTCAAACTGAATTTGAATATTCGAAAATCCGATGATAATGCAGGTTTAGTTTTGAATTAGCTACTGATTTTTAGAAGGATTGATCATGTTTAAGTTCGACATTCGCTTTCGCAGGCTTTTCGTAAATGTCAGATCGATGGAAAAGAGGAGGTAATTCCTGGTTTTAATCACTTTTTTCTATTGTAATGTTTTGAAAATAAGAGCAGTATCTGATGCGTATGACACTTGTCAATATGTATTGAATTATTCCTTGCTTTTAACAAACTTGCACAATATATACAAACTATATTTGTCTTAAAAACTTACACATGAAACTTCCTTCATCGATTAAAAACTGGGTTTCAATTATTGGGGCAGTGTTAGCCATTTTTAACCTGGCAGCAATTCTTTCGCTCATCATTTTGAATGCGTTTTTTAATTTCGGAGGTTCGTATATTGGATTATTTATCTATATGGTACTTCCAACCTTTATGGTTGGCGGACTATTGCTGATTCCGATCGGGATGCGCCTGAATCGAAAACGGGCCAGGAAAGCGGAAGAAGCCGGAGAAACACAAAATTGGCCAGTCCTGAATTTTAATAATATTGCCACGCGGAATGCTTCCATGATTTTTCTGTTCGGAACCATTTTTCTGGTCGTCATTTCATCTATTGGAAGTTATGAAGCTTTTCATATCACAGAATCCGTTGAATTTTGCGGAAAACTTTGTCATCAGGTCATGGAACCTGAATATACCACTTATCAGGGTTCATCGCATGAGCGCGTTGCATGTGTCGAATGCCATGTTGGTTCGGGAGCTACCTGGTATGTGAAAAGTAAATTATCGGGTTTGTATCAGGTTTATTCTGTTTTGGCAAAAAAATTCCCTACTCCAATTCCAACTCCGATTGCCAATTTACGTCCAGCCAGAGAAACCTGCGAGCAGTGTCACTGGCCCGAAAAATTCTACGATCGGAAATTGAAAATTAAAGAAACATTTCTTGCTGATGATGAAAATACCGAACATGTAATTAATTTGCAGATGAAAACCAGTTCGAAAATGACTGCAAATGGTTTTGAAAAAGGAATTCATCAGCATATCAGCCCTGACGTCAGGATTGAGTACAAAACGACTTCAGATAATCGTCAGGTAATTCCCTGGGTTAAATACACCAACTTAAAAACCGGGGTTAGCGAAATTTTTCAGGATAATGAAAACACGTTAAGTCAGGCAAAACTTGATTCGCTTGAAACCCGGGTGATGGATTGTCTGGATTGTCACAACAGACCGGCACATAACTATAGAACTCCACAAAATTTTGTTGACAACTCATTGAGCGAAGGAAAAATTTCCAAGACATTGCCGGGGATCAAACAAATCTCCATGCAGGCATTGTTTAAAGATTATCCGACAAAAGATACTGCATTTATGGAGATCAGAAAACAGGTAACCGATTTTTACCAATCAAGTTATCCGGATTTGGTAACCGAAAAGAAATCGGACATTGAAGCCGCAATTGTTGAAATACAAAATGGATATTCCAACAATATTTTCCCTTTCATGAAAGCAAGCTGGAAAGCATATCCTAACAATATCGGACATATGGAGTCGGATGGTTGTTTCAGATGCCACAACGATCGGCATACATCTGAACAAGGGAAAGTGATTACAAAAGATTGTAATTTGTGCCATACTATTCTGGCTCAGGGAACACCTGGGAATATGGAATATTCAACATCCTTTGAGCCGCTTGAATTCAAACATCCGGTGGATATTGACGAAGCCTGGAAAACTGAACTTTGTTCTTCGTGCCATTCACAGCTCTATTAATTGATTGATATCAGTCAATTAAAATAAGATGGTATTATTTTTGTGAAAAGAAAAAATTAGTGCATTTTTAAGTCTGAAATGTGATTGTTGATAGAATGATGTGACTTTAAATAAGTCGTTGATAATCAGATAAAAATTTATTAATCTTTAAATAATGATGACTATGAATTTTAAAAAATTAACTTTTTTACTCGGATTGTTTATAATTATCAGTTCCGTTGTAAGCGCCCAGGATGCAAAATATATCGGGGCTGCGAAATGTAAAATGTGCCACAATAAGGCTGACAAGGGAGAACAGTACAACAAATGGTTAGCCAGTCCTCATGCAAAAGCAATGGATGCTTTAAAAGGTGACGAAGCTAAAAATCCTAAATGTTTAAAATGTCACTCAACTGCTGCTGGTGCTGACCAAAGCTTAATCGCTTCAATTACTGTTGAAGAAGGTGTTTCATGCGAATCTTGCCATGGAGCAGGTAGTCTTTACAAATCAGCCACAATCATGAAAGATATGACTTTGGCCATGTCGAAAGGGATGATTATGCCTACTGAAAAAGTATGTAAGAAATGTCATAATGAAGAAAGTCCTAATTACAAAGGATTCAATTTCAAAGAATATTCAGCTAAAATAGCACACCCTGACCCAACAAAAAAATAAATCCGGATTCAGATGAAATTTAAAAAATTCCTTTGTTTTGCTTCAAAAACAAAGGAGTTTTTTTTATGATATACTTTCCTGTTCCAATTCCTGAAGTCATTGTGCTTCGCGATTATAAATTCCTTTTAGAATATTAATCATGAAAAAAATAGTTACTTTTCTATTCTCCATGTTCTTCTCTGTTATGCTGTTGATGATGTTTGCCATATCAATAGCCTACGCCACATTTATCGAAAATGACTATGGTACAGATACAGCTCAGGTTCTTATCTATCAATCCAGGTGGTTCGAGATTTTGCTCTTGATTGGAGCCGTCAATCTGATTGGCAGTATGTTTCAATATAAACTCTTTTCGCGAAAAAAATGGGCCATCATGTTGTTTCATATGGCTTTTGTATGCATGATTCTTGGAGCTGGAGTAACACGATATTTTGGGTTCGAAGGAAGCATGCACATACGCGAAGGAGAGTCAACGAATCAGGTGGTTTCCGAAACGTCTTTTATTAGCCTGAAGGTTTCATCGAATGGCGAAGAAGTTTCTGAGCAGACTAAAGTACGATTTACGCCAAATTCGTCCAACTCATATAAGAAATCAATTACGGTCGGAGGAAAGGATATTCAGGTCGAAAATGAACTGTTTGTTCCCAATGCCTCAGAAACGCTTGTGCCTGATGAGAGCGGATTGCCTGTAATTTCAATGATTTACAGCGATGGGGAAATGCAACGGACTGAATTCCTTCTCATGCAGAACGAAAAAAAGGAAATGGGTTCAGCCAGTTTTGGTTTCGAAACGGGTGAAAGCTCTGCAACTATCGTTTTTAGCAGAACGGATGAAGGTCTGAATATGGTATGTGCTGACACGGTGTTGGTTTCATCCATGATCGGACAAACGGGTGAGAAATTGATTCCTCTTGTCGCTTATCCGGTGCTTGAGAATAAGTTTTATGTGATTGGTAAATCGGGTTTTGTCCTTAAAAACTATTTACCGAAAGCAACGCCTGCCTTGGTTCAGAGACCCATGGAAGCCGGTCAGGAAGGAATGGATGCTTTTACTGCAAAAATTACTTCAGGAAACGAAATACGTCGTGTGAATGTTTTTGGAAGAGATGGTGTTATTTTCAGTCCGGCTACCTGCACGATTAATGGAATAAATGTTAGTCTTTCATACGGAGCGGTTGTCCGTGAATTGCCTTTCAGTATTTTTCTCCGCGATTTTCAACTCGAAAGATATCCCGGTTCAAACAGTCCTTCATCATACGCCAGCGAAATCACGTTAAAGGATCCGACCTTATCCATTGAACGTCCGTTCCGTATTTTCATGAATAATGTATTGAAATACAACGGATATCGGTTCTTTCAGTCATCTTTTGACCAGGACGAAAAAGGAACGGTGCTTTCGGTAAACCAGGATTACTGGGGTACCTTAATTTCTTATCTGGGTTATTTTTTAATGGCATTGGGTATGGTATTTACAGTTTTCAGTAAACACAGTCGTTTCCAGGCACTGATTCGGTTAAGTTCTAAACTTCAGCAAAAACGACAAGCACTTAAAATTCTGGTTGTTGGTATTATTCTTACCGGAATGAGCTGGACAAGCAATTCCGCTTTTGGTGCGGTCAATTCCGCATCAAAAGGAAAACACATTGATGCTTTTGGTAAATTATTGGTTCAGGATCATCAGGGGCGTATTGAACCGATGAGTACGCTGGCATCTGATTTACTGCGCAAAATATCCAGAAAAGATCGTTGGGAAGGTCTGTCGGCGGTTGAGTTTTTTCTTGACATGAGTGCCAATCCGCAGAAGTGGAAAAGCATACCGATTGTCAAGGTTGCCAATCCTGAACTCAAGAAAATTCTGGGGATTTCCGGTGGGTTTATTTCATTTGACCAGATTTTCGATCAGGCAGGAAATTATCGTCTGAATGCTTTGGTTCAGCAATCGTACAATAAAAAGCAAACACTCCGGAATAAGCTGGACAAGGAAATTATGAATGTTGACGAACGTGTCAATATTTGTTATCAGATTTTTAACGGTGATTTTCTGAAAATTTTCCCGATACCCAACGATGAACGCAAAACCTGGGTGACACATTCGGCTCTTCCGAAGACAATGAAGAAAGAAGAGGCGGATTTTGCAGGCAGTATTCTGAATTTGTATTATGACGAATATAATAATTCCGTACGCTCCGGAAATTGGTCAAAACCTGACGAATATCTGGGATACATTAAAAAATTCCAAACAACCTATGGTGCTGAAATTATTCCTTCCCAGACCAAAATAGGACTTGAAATTCTTTATAACGACTGGAATATTTTCGGAAAACTGGCTAAAATATATGCCTTGCTTGGTTTTGTTTTGCTTGTATTTCATTTCATGCTCATATTTAAACCGGCGGCCCGTTTTGGTAAATTCATTAATGTCGGAACTGCGCTTGTTTTTCTTGCATTTCTGTTGTATACAGGAGGATTAATCATCAGATGGTACATTTCCGGCCATGCTCCGTGGAGTAACGGATACGAAACCATGATTTATGTGGGTTGGGCGACCAGCCTTTCCGGATTCATTTTCATGAGAAAATCTCCAATCTCTTTAGCGGTAACTACGCTGTTAACATCCATCATCCTTTTTGTAGCCGGAATGAGCTGGATGAACCCGGAAATTACCAATCTGGTTCCGGTTCTGAAATCATACTGGCTGGTTGTTCATGTGGCAATCATCACGGCCAGTTACGGATTTCTTGCCATGGGAGCTTTGCTCGGTATGCTCAATTTGGTACTGATGATCCTGAGAAATAAAAAGAATGAAAAAAATATCAATTTCACTATTCTGGAAGTTTCATACATTATCGAAATGGCACTGATGATTGGACTTTTTATGGTCACCATTGGTTCGTTTATCGGTGGTGTATGGGCGAACGAATCGTGGGGCAGATATTGGGGCTGGGATCCGAAAGAAACCTGGGCATTGGTAACTATTCTGGTTTATGCCATAATCCTGCACCTTCGTAAAGTTCCGGGACTGAAAAGCATATTTGCTTTGAGTAGTCTTGCTCTTGTTGGTTTAAGTTCGGTTTTGATGACATTCTTTGGCGTGAATTATTACCTGTCAGGAATGCATTCTTATGCACAAGGTGATCCACCTCCAATTCCAAATGCATTGTATGTGGCAATTGTGGTAATTTTTGCACTTATAATAGCTGCCTGGTTTTCAGAGAAAAGGGTGGGAGTGATTATTGATCCGGAGGATTCGCAGGAATAACCGGTAGGTTTTTGCTGAACTAAAAATAAACGAGACCGTCTCCAACTGAAATTGGGGCGGTCTTTTTCTTTTCCCGATGAATTCAAATTTCTCCCCGGATCGGTCTGTTCCGGATTCCGGAGTTCTATACTTTCAGGCTACAGCAGCAACGATTTTGCACGCTGGAAGCTTACTTTTTTTATAATTTGAAGATGTAACCCAGAGAAACCCGGAAGAAGGAATTATCCGGATATGTGATATTTTTATTCATCGTTTGGGGGAAATTGTAAATCCAGGCAGCTTCCAGGTCGAAGCTTTTGAAATTAATACTGATTGGTATTTCAAGCTGGATATTTAATAAGCCAAATTCATCCTTGTAATAACTGTCATATTCTATGTTTGTCAGCGGATCAATCAACACTTCGTTCAATTGATGTTCCACCGTTTCTGAACCAAAATAAAGCGATACTTCCGGTTCTAGCCTGATTTTGTCGTAATTTCCTAATTTAATCAGGTTGATATAGCTGTAGAAATCCCAGGTGAATTGAGTTCCGGTTTCCTGACCCAGCAAAACAGACAGATTAGCTCGTGTACCTGTATTTTTAGTTTTCAGGGTGATTCCGGTATTGAGGCTGCTGGTATAAAGTGGTTTGTAATTGGGGTCATCATCATTGAACAGAAAATAGTCGTAGGATAAGCGATACCTGAAAAATTTCAGTTTTTTCAAACCTTTGCTGTAACCCAAAGAAAGTACGGTTGTGCGGTATCCCGGATCGAGTTGGCTGTACCAGGCACCTGAAATTCCGGCATGGATACCTGACGAATGCAGATAAAAAAGCTGAGCTGACAGGTTGTATTGGTTCTTTCCTATTTCACGGCCTGCAAAGAAGGTTTTTGTATTGTAACTGGTTCGTGCATAAAGGAACTGGTAATTTTTCTTCAGGTTAAATAAATAACTCAAGTCATCTTCATTGAATATGACCAGATTCAACAGCGAATCTATTCGATCTTCCCGAAGTTTTTCAACGATCTCCGTTTTTTGTGCGGTCAAAACAGAACTGGAAATGATGATCAGTACGAAAATAAAAAATAGTTTTTTCACTTGAATATATTTAATTTGTATGAATATAAGTGATTTAACCTGAGGTCGTTTAATAGTTATACAAATGTCATTAAGTTGCAGTGAAACGATAAATGGCAATGGAATGATGACAAGTATATACAGGTCGATAAACGGACAACTGTTTTAGTCAAATGAATTGTAATCGGTACTTAATTATGTCAGGAGACAGTAAGTCAAAAATTAGCAGGCAAAATCACCGTGCCTGCTAACTTTTAAAATTCAAAAGATTAATTTCCACCCCCGCCATTTCCACCATGTTTGGTTTGTTGCTTTACCTGATTTTGAACTTGTTCTTGTGCAGGATCTTCAGCTTGATCCTGAGTCTGGTTCTGTCCTTGCTGTCTCACCCGGTTCCTGACCTGATCTCCGGTTCCACTTGGATTTTCACTTTGGTGCAGTCGTTTTCTGATTTGTTTCATTTGTCCTTCTGAAATATTTGCCTTGAACTGCTCCCTCTGCTCATTCCGCAGAGCTTGTTGTGATTCCAGCATTTCCTGTTGTTCCAGAGAAAATGAAGCCTGAAGTGCATCTTGTTTTTCTGTACGGGTTAATGTGGCCTTTTCCAGAATGGCCAGTTGTTCAACTGTAAACGTTTCGCGGAAAGCATCGCGGAAATTTTTGCCGTTGTTACGAAACTGATTGACAATAGCCTGTTGGGTCTCTGTTAAGTCAGCAGTAGCAGTCAGGCAAGATCCGTCGCGAGCGCGAGTACGATCCAGATCCCCCAATCCTTTGCTTACAAGGTTCTGCTTCAGTGTAGCTTTTTTTAAAGTCGTTTCGTCAGTGCTGACAAGGTCCTTGCAAGAACCGTCCTTTAGCGGATCCTGTAATTGATCCTTAGTTTTATCCATATCCCGATCCATAGTTTGATCCTTATCACCTATTGCTGTGATGACAAGATTTTCATCCGGTACAGTTGTTTTTACCGTAGTCAGGTCAGTAGTAACAACATTCTGACAAGTGCCATCATTTACGTGATCCTTGGTTTGATCCTTGGTTTTCAGTTTAGTTTGGTCTTGTGCCCATATACCTGTTGTTGAGAAAGCAAGTAAAAGGGCTACTGATGCGATTGTTTTAAAAAATGTTTTCATAATAACTCCTTTTTTTGTTATTTATTAATTTTTAGACATATGTATACCGAATAGCTTGCTCTTTACCCTCCCTGAATTTTATTTTTTTTTCTGAAAAATAGATTGTCTATGGAAAACTGATTGCAGTAAATCCTTAAGTGTTAAAATGAAAAATGAAGAAAAACAGTTGGTGTTAATGGAATTGCTTTGGCTTGCAAATCAAGCCATGTTTCCTGATCTTCAGGAACACGGATAAAATTGGCGTATTTCAGATTGTCGTTGTTCAACACATTTAAAATTGAAATGCCCCCTTCTAGGGTCACCTTTTTTGCAGCTAAAGTATATGTTGCAGAAACATCCAGACGGTTGTAATTTTGCTCCGTATTTCCATCAGCAGACTGTCGTGGATCAGGGAATCCGGAACCAAAAACATAATTTGCTGAAAAATGAAACGGATTGAAATTAAGCAATACGGCAGTTTTTAATTCGTGTCGTTGATCGTGCAGGGCGCGACTGTATTCCGGAACGGTAAAGTAGTCAAACTTTTCACTGGTTTGGCTCAGGGTATAACTTATCCATGCCGAATGTCCCCGGTATTCCTGTTTAATGAAGAAATCGAGTCCCTGAGACTTGCTGTCCCCTTTGTACAGGTTTGTCGTGCTGAAATTGTCGACATAGCGTGTTAATCCACTTGTTTTTTTATCAAATCCTTCAAGGCTGAAAGTGAACTCATTTTTAGTATAAGTGAATCCCAGAATGAGGTGTCGCGACTCTATAACCGGAATCGCCTGATTATCGCAGACTGTCCATAAGAAGTGATAGTTGCCTTCTTCGTCGATCAGCGAACTACGCGAAATAAACTGGTTGTGCAAACCCCAGGCAGCATTTATTTTAAATCCACCGCCCAGCCTGATTCCCGAAGAGATCCGGGGCTGAATGTAAAATCGTTCCAGATTGAGTGAATAATTGGCACGGACACCCAGATTAAGTTCCATCCAGGGGGTGACAGAATAAGATTCCTGAAGATACCCGTTCAGGCGTGAACCTTCAAACTTCTGATCGGCTAACCGAACCTGGAATGAATCTTCCTGAAAATTAATCCGGTTAAATATAGCAGATGTGCCAAACTCAAATTGGTGTTTTTCTGCTAATATCCAATGATGAGAGACTGAGAAATTAGCTTCGGTAATCCGATTTACACTCTGCATATCCTGATTGATTACGGTGTCGAAATCGCCTTGTCCTCCAGTTTCACCACCAGAGCCGCTATGACCAGAGCCACTTCCTCCACTGCCATCGCTTCCGGTTCCTGTATCCGCCGGTCTGAATCCAACTTTTCTTAGATTGCGCAACTCTTTGTTTAAGGTTGAATACGCTGCAGAAAGTTTAGTGCGACTACCGTTTTCCCATATTTTTTGGTAAAAAGCTGATCCGCCCAACTGTTTATTATGCTCGTGATCTTCGTACCCAATCCGTGAACGTTCATTTTCAGTGTCCAGTGTGTATGAGAAACGGTCTTCTCCATACAGCGAACTGATACTGTATGAATCGCCGGTTTTGCTTTTTCCTGAATATTTGAGGTTAAAATCGTGAAAATTATAATCCGGATAAATCAGGCGTTCTGATGTTCCTGAGCCTTTCCCGGAACGTCCGCTTCGGAATGAAAGTTGTTTGGTATCGTACAATTCATAATATGTTTGCCGAAAAGCAACCGTCAGTGCCGACTGACCGGCTATGGGAATGCTCAGCATACCATTCAATGTCATGTTGTTAATGCTCGAATTCAACCTTGCGGTATGAACATCACCATCAGCTCCGGTAATGTTTACTATTCCGCCTACACGACCGCCGTGTTTCGCATCGTAGGCTCCTTTCAAGACCTGAATGTCTTTTGCCATGAACGGATTTACTGCACTGATGTTGTCGTTGAAGTTCTTCATGCCAAATAAGGTGAAGCCATCAAATAAAATCTGAGTCTGTCCTTCATAACTTCCCCAGATTACCAGATCATTCGATTGTTCACCTGCCGCGAGAATACCGGGTTGTAAGCGTAACAGGTTGAAAACTGAATTGTCTGAGTTGCCCGGAAGGTATTTAGCAATCAAATGGTTTAAGCGCAATACACCGGGGTTGTTGCCTACCTGTAGCGACTTTACAACCCGAAGTCCTTTCACTTCGATTTCCTCAATTTTGTAGTTGGTTGACGTCAGTGTAAATTGCCTGAAAGTTGCGGGTTTTACAAGGGTGTCAAGCAGGAAATACCCTAAATAAGAGGCCTGAACATGAAACAAACTGTCTTTGTGACTGACAAAGGCGAAGTTTCCTTCCTGGTCGGTCACCAAATTTGTTTTATTAATTACCAGATGCGTATATGGTAGTGATTCAAGGCTTTTTCTGTCGGAAAAATGACCGTTCAGCAGGTAGTTTTTTACTACTGGTTCAGGCAATTTCTGATAAAATAAAAAAACTCCGCCAACTTTTTCATACGCAATCGGAAGATCTTTCAGAATGAAATCGAAAGCTCTTTGAGGAGATGTGAATTTTTTTGCCGCTGATATTTTAAATTGAGCCAGGTAATTATCGTCAAACGATAGTTGAATTTGATATTTCTCTCTCAGGTCAACCAGCAAGCTGTTCAATGCCTGCTGCTGACAAACTATTTCAACTTCCTGGCTCCGGCCGGCAAAAAATGAAATAACCATGCAGAAAAGAAGGAAAACCTTTTTTAAGTTCAATTACCTGTCTTTTTAAGTAGAAATTCGTTTGCCTTTATTTTTTCAAATTGAATTCCGAAAGGCCTGCACACAAAACCCAAAACCTGTTCGATGCTTTGATCACGATTGAAATTTCCGGTATATTTATAACTGAGATCCATTTCTTTTTTCCATAAAATGGTTACATCATACTGTCTTTCAATTTCATTCAATACTTCAGTGAAAGGAGCGGATGTAAAAACAAACTTATTGTCAATCCAGGCTGTTGCCGTTGTTAGGTTAATGTTTTGCTGTATGTCAAACTCTCCGTTTCGATTCAGTTCGGCTTTTTGGTTCGGCTCCAACAATACCTCATGCCGATTTTTATCATCTGTCACGGATACTTTTCCGGTAAGGCATGCCACGCGGTAAAATTCGTCACGTGAATAAATGGTGAAACTGGTGCCCACCACCCTGGTTTTTCCATTTTCAGACAACACCATAAACGGGGTGCCCTTCGCGACTTCGAAAAATCCTTCTCCCTGAAACGAAAGGGTTCTTGAAAATCGCCAGGAGTAGGGGTGATATTTCAGGAATGAACCGGCATTCAGATGAATCATTGAGCCATCGGGCAAATCGACCAACTGATGTTGACCTGGAAGCGTTTCGACGGTGACGGTATAAAAACGAATAAGTCCGGCTATTCCCAACATCAAAACAAGCAACGCTGCCACTGCTAACCGGAAGTATGTTCGTGCAAACAGATTCGTTTTTTGGGCTATTGGCAGAGCAACTAATTTACTTTCCATTTCGGCCCAAACTTCGGCTTTGGTTTTTGCATAAGGAATTTCGAGATGTTTTTTCACTTTTTCGAAATCACTCCATGGGTCGGTCTGCTGCTCATTATATGTGGTTTTATTTTTCATTTTGTAAGTAAATTAAATTTAAAAAACGCCAGCGTGTTTTTCATCCTCTTTTCAACAGCCTTAATACTAATTCCAAGTCGTTCAGCTATTTCATGGTATTTGAGTCCATCCATTCGGCTCATCAAAAATACAACGCGCTGTTTTTCTGACAGGTTGGACAAAGCCTTTTCATACATCTGCTGCAACTCCTTGTATTGTAATTCTTCCTCGGGAGAAACACCATTCAGGCTAAAAGCCAGTGATTTGGTGTATTTTATTTCCAACTGTTTTCTTCTGTACCGGCTAATAAATTCATCGTTAGCCATTTTGTAAAGCAAGCCTTTGTTTTCTTTTTTCTGATAAATCAGCTGTTTTTCCCATAGTCGCAAAAAAACATCCTGAACAATATCTGTTGCCAGATCTGCATCACCTGACCGATAATAGATGTAATTCCTGATCGCGTCAAAATGTTCATCGAACAATTTTTTAAATTCCTGGTCTGTCAATGGTTAAATCTTTTTCGGAATTGAATTCCTGTGTTGTGAATTCCGATTTTTATCTCCAAAAGTTAAGGAATATTCCTTTCATTTCATCCTTAATCCGTTTTAAAAGCAATTTACCCTACCGTTGTTGTTGTGTTTAATTGACGAAGGTGTAGAAACTGTTATTCAGAAGTCATATTTGGGGAACGTTCTGATATTTATTATCCTTCCCGGAATGCTAAAAATCAAAGCAAGAAGAAATTTATTAATTGTTGGAATTGGTGCGGAGTCGATTTTGTAGGGAAAATAAGAAACCCAATTAATTGAATTTCAATTAACTGGGTTTCTAAATGGGTGGAAGATGGGATTTGAACCCACGACCCCTGGAACCACAATCCAGTGCTCTAACCGACTGAGCTACGACCACCGTATTTCATTTTTAACGGTTGCAAATATAGCACTTAATTTTCCAGTTGTGCAATAGACAAGCCGCGTTTTTACGGCGATTTCTATTTTTTTTTGCATCCTGAAACATAAGAAAATAAATCGTGTTGGATTAATTCGGGTGAATTATTGATAAATGTTTGAAAAGAAGATTGTTACGTATATATGCTAATATTGAATTCTAAGATTCATCAAAAGACTGAACGGATTTAAAGTTTACTCTTTTGTATTAATCCGCCTTTTTCATTTAAAAGTAAAGAGAATCTGATGAGTGCTTCATCACGAACGATGAGTTCATATCCAACAATTTCTTCTTCTTTGATTTCAATTACATTCATTAATTCGCCGTGTAAGGCAGCTTTCCCCTTAATATGTTCCGGAGTGGAATGAATTGGAAGGTTTCTTTTCAAAGTAAGTAATTTCCCTGAGGCGTCGAAATGTGCGATGTGTTCAATTTCTTCAAGATAAAATATGGCTTCGTAAAAATCATCTGTATGAAGCCATTCAATATTTCTCGATTTTCCGAATTTCTCAGAAAATGAATCTTTTACTTTAGCAGGTAAAGAAACACTCGAGAATTTAAATATTTTGCTTAAAATGTTTTTCATGAGCCTTTATCTTTATTATAGTTTTAGGATGGTTTCTTGGTCACCGTTATTCGAATACATTAAGAAAGTTTCTAAACCTTCTTTCTATAGACGGTAAAATCGATGAATAGTAACGCTTTTCTAAAAATAATTAATTGTTTGGATTGAATTTTTGATTGTACATATAGAGGACCCGGGTTCTGGCTCTTTTTAGCCTCATCTTAACAGCGTCTTCGCTTATTCTTAGCGTTTTGGCTATGTGTTTGATTGGGAGGTTGTCCTGATATTTCATCAATAGAAGTACTTTTTCTTCAGGATGGACGGATTCCAGAATAATAAGCAGGTTTTCATAGCTTGCTTCTTCCAGGTCTGCTTCTGTCTCATCAATAATTTCAGGAATCTCATTGCTGCTATTCCAATCCGGATAGTGAAGTTTCTTTTTTACTCTTAAGTAATCTATGCAATAATTGTACGTTATAGAGTAAAGCCAGGAGGAAAAGGAAGAGTTACCTTTAAATCCGGGTATTTTTTCGTAGGCTTTGGTTAGTATGTCATTGGCAAATTCTTCAGATAGTTTGCTGTCTTTTAAAAAGCTGAAGCATTTGTCTCTTACTTTCTTGAAATAACGCAAATAAAGTAATTCAAATAATTCATGATTGCCCGAATTTATAATCAGGTGAACTATTTCTTCATCCGTTTTTTGCTGATATTTAGTTTTTAACGTCATTTATAAGTGATAAAATGAGAAATCTATAAAAAAAATGAAAAAATAATTTAAAGATGTGTTACTTCTCAGGAAACATTCGTCACAATGATAAATTTGGCTGAAAGTCTCTTTGGGATTCGATGTAAAAATAGAAATTTATATATGTTATTTGTTATATTGTAAAGTTAATAATTTTAGAGAAAACCAAAATTAAAAATTGAGTATGAAAAGTAAATTAATTATTGCTATTGCAGCAATGGGTGTCGCAGTATTATTTAGTAGTTGTGCTAAAGTTCCTCAAACCGAAATTGATGCAGCAACTGCTTCTATTCAGGAAGTTAAAGATGCTGGAGCAGATTTGTATGTTCCGGAAGCTTATCAGGCTTTGGTTGATTCAATGAAATCGGCTAATGAAAAAGTTGAAGTTGCCAAAGCAAAATGGTTCCCTAACTACACAAAAGCTAAAGATCAGTTAGCTGTTATTAGTCAGATGGCTGTTGATACTAAAGCAAAATCAGAAACTCGTAAAGTTGAGTTGCAGGCTGAAGTTGAAGCTATGATCGCTGAAGTGAAAACTTTGAACGAAGAAAACACAGCTTTAATTGCTAAAGCTCCTAGAGGTAAAGAAGGTGCAGCTGCATTGGAAGCTATTAAAAGCGATATCGCTGTAACTGAAACAACTGTAACTGAAGTTGAAGCTCTTTTAGCTAATGGTGACTTGATTGGTTCTAACGACAAAATCAAAGCTGCTCAGGAAAAAGCTACAGCCATTAAAGCTGAATTGGAAGAAGCTATTGCAAAAAAAGGTGGAAGATAATAATAACTCTCAGGAGTTTATCGTTTACAATACCCGGGGCTTTCCCTCCGGGTATTTTTTTTAATAGATATTCAATGGTAAGAGGTAGGAAGAAGAAAATTACATGGATAATAATTGCTTTATTATCTGTTTTTTTTGTCGCAGGAACGATTAGTGTATTTATTGTTTCACAAAAAGTGTTACCAACTGATGATTTGCGACTTGCACGTGAAGCTTTGACCGTGGCAAAAGATGCAGGTGCTGACCTGTATGCTGAAAAATTGTACAAAGAATCGGTGCAGATGTATGATTCAGCAATGGTAAACTGGTCAAGAGAAAATTCAGAATTCATTCTCTTTCGTGATTACACCAGAGTTATTAATTTTGCCAAAAGTTCAAAAGAGAAAGCAGAAGAAGCCGAAGAGGCATCAATTAAAAAGGCTGCTAATTTAAGCCAGAATGCAGAGGCAGCCTTTGTTAGTCTGGAAAAAAAAATAGAATTATATCGCAGGCTGTTTAAAGACCTTCCTTTGTCGAAATCAGTTTTTGATGCGCATAATAAATCAAAAATGCTTTTAAGCGAATCAAAAATTGCTCATGAAAGTGGAAAACTCAAAGACGCTGAGATTCTGTTTAAGAAAGCTGAGATTTACATCAACCATGCAAACCATGCAGCCAGCAAAATGCTTCGTGATTATTTTAATGATTATTCTAACTGGAATAATTTGGCAAATAATGCCATTTCTGCTTCACACGGTGGAAATAAAGTGATTCTGGTTGATAAGGTTGCACATATTCTGTACGTTTATCAATCCGGAAAAGCTATCCGAAGTTATGAAGCTGAATTTGGTCCAAACTGGATGGCTCATAAGGAACGTACCGGAGATAAGGCTACTCCCGAAGGAAATTATCACGTTACCAGCGAAAAGGTACGTGGTAATACGATTTACCACAAAGCTTTACTATTGGATTATCCGAATGATGAAGACCGACGCAGATTCGCTTTAAATAAGAAGAAAGGATTAATTTCGCGCAATGCAGGGATCGGTAGCCTGATCGAAATTCATGGAAATGGAGGAAAAGGGTTTAACTGGACCAGTGGATGCATCGGTTTACGCGATCGTGATATTGACGATTTATGTCGGTTGGTTGGTTCAGGTACGCGGGTAACCATTGTTGGTTCAATTGAACCGCTATCAGTTGTTACTAAAGGATTGGATTTTTAAGATTTCTGGAACTTTTATCTTTAAAAAGAGTTCATACAATTAAATTTCAAGATTTGATCCCATTAAATATTGTATCGAATCTCAGGTGAATAAAACGATTAAAACTATGGTTCGCAATTTATTAATTTATCTGGCTATACTGGTTGTTGGAATATTGTTCTTTGCAGCAATGGTCATTTATATAATTCCGGCACTTCAGGAGTCTACAATTTTTTTACCTTCTGTATCCGTATCAAAAGCTGAAGCTGGCGCCAGTGAAGAAGAAAAGGCAACGTTTGAGAAAGAGATTGGTAAGCTTCAGTCAAAGCTGGAAAGATGTACACCTACCGGTGCTTATTTTGTTGTGAATACGACAGAAAATCATTTTTACCTTTATAAAGGGAAGAAATTGCTAAGAGAAGGCATTTGTTCAACAGGGAAAAATGAAAAGCTGGTTGTGGAAGGAAGGAAAAAGGCCTATGTTTTTCAGACCCCTTTTGGGGTCATGACAGTACAAAGGAAACAGCCAAATCCTGTTTGGGCAAAACCCGACTGGGCGTTTATTGAAGAAGGAATACCAATTCCTCCTGCCGGAGATGCTTCGCGTTACGAATCGGGGACACTGGGAGCCTATAAGCTTGTTCTGGGTGATGGGTACATGATTCATGGAACGATCTACAAACGTTTCATCGGCCAAAGTGTTACCCACGGTTGTATCCGCATGCTTGACGATGATTTGGAAGCTGTTTATAAGACAATGGAAGTCGGTTCAAAAGTTTATATTTATTAAGGATGAAAGATAAATCTGTAGATAGTTTTGATTCTCTTTTTGTTAAAGAGCATAATGGTTTAAAAAAAATTGTAGTTGTTTTTGTCGTCTTTTTAATAGCGTTTTTGTCTGTATATACTTATTTGAGCATTAGTGCTGTTCGTTCTCAAATGAATGAGGTTCGGGCAAAAGTTGAGAAAACAGAAGCTGTTAATCCTGGATTGATAAGCCTGATGAAAGACAAGGCCTGGATGGAATCACGTTTAAAAATGGCTGGTGATGATTCAATAGGACTTTCCATCGACCTGAGTGAAAAGATTATACAGCTTGAATTAAAAGGGGTTGTGGTGATGAGGTCAAAAATACGCGATTATTCAACGTCTGGCTTTTTCAAACAAATGGATGCCAATGTTTACTTTAGCATGTTCGGGACACCATTGTCAATTACCCGGATCGAGTCGTCAATCGATAAAAATCACTTTAAAGTGATACAGGCGCCCAAAGATACTCTTGCAGCTCAGGCAGCTGTTGTAGCTGCTGCAAAAGAAGATTCTATACCTAAAGAGAATGTTTTCTGGACGATGAGATTAGATCGCGATATTGAATTGAATATTCAGGGCATCGACTCCATTTCTGATTCCCAGTCAAAATATAAATTGGGACAAGGGTTTGAATCCAGACGCGATATGAAAAATATATTGAATTCGTTCAAACAGATTCTCAGATTCAAAAAGCCAAGTTATACTCCTGAAATTCTTATTAGCATTCCTGAGAATGAAGCAAAAACCATTTTGAATGCATTGCCAAAGAAATCAATGATTACGATAAGAATTTAGAAAGTAGGTAACTTAATAAAATAGGAAACCGGGAAACCCATTGCAAAAATGTGTTTCCCGGTTTTTTCAGTAGCTTCCTGGTCTGGATTCCCAAATTGAGATGTTCCTTCTTTAAGAAGCTCAACCCATTTAACTAGTAATAGAGAGTCACCAAAACTAACGTAAAAGCGAAAATTAGACGAATAGGATCGCAGTAATTACCGATTTTTGAATGTGCGACATGCAATTCAGTTAGTGCTATTAAGACGGTTCTTCGTTGTAAAGTAACCAAGGTTATACAACATGTATTTTGCCTGTTTTTAAATCAATCAAACTTTTTTTTACCTGAACTTTGTGTAGTTTAGTTCTTTGGATAGATCGATTTAGAACTCGAATCATGGAAAATAAATCATTTATTTCCGGATTTATAGTATCCGGAGGAAAAAGCCGCCAGATGGGAAACGATCAAGCATTTTTGATGTTTGACAATGAACCTTTGCTGAAACGCATGATCAACTTGATTGAACCTTTTTGCGGGAACGTTGCAATCAGCGGATAAAATGCAGCCTATGCTGATTTTAAGGTCAAAATGATTCCTGATTTATTCCTGGGTTTCGGCTCAATAGCCGGGATCTATACTTGTTTGCATCATTCATCCAGCGACTGGAATCTACTTGTTGGTGTCGATGTTCCTTTCGTCAATGAAGAATTAATCCAATACCTGATTTCGAATACCGGTGAATTCGACTGCATTATTTCGGAACATACTTCAGGAATAGAACCTTTGGTTGGTTTGTACCACAAACGGGCATTGCCTGTCATTGAAGAAATGATAAAAAGCGGTGATTATAAATTGATGAATCTTTTATCGAAGCTTAATACACGATTCGTAGATTGTAATGGTTTGGTTAGCAGATCGCCCCGATTGTTTATGAATATCAACAGACCGGAAGATTATCAATCCATCTGATTTTATAGCCGATTACCGGTTTCTGATTCTGTTCCGGAATAATCAGGAATGCTTTTTACTACCTTTGGAACAAATTATCATACATGTCACAGATTTTGTTTTTCATCATTCTAGGCTTGTTACTGGCCGATTTTATTTTTGAGCGTGTTTTGGAATATCTGAATTCAACCCGATGGAGCGATCAGCTTCCGGAGGAAGTTAAAGATATTTACGATGAAGAAAAATACCGGCAGCAACAAACTTACGAGAAGGTAAACTTTCGGTTTTCACTTATCAGTTCATCGTTCAGTTTTGCCTTGATGTTTCTGATGTTTCTGTTTACCGGATTTGCCTGGGTGAACAGTTTGGCCGTTTCAGTAACAGGTCATCCGATCCTGATTGCACTGGTGTTTTTCGGCATTCTTTTATTGGCATCCGACCTGCTGACAACTCCTTTTTCGGTTTACGACACCTTTGTGATCGAAGAAAAATTCGGCTTTAACAAAACAACACCTAAAGTTTTTGTTCTTGATAAATTGAAAGGATGGCTGCTTGGAGCAATCATTGGGGGCGGTCTTTTATCCCTGATTATTTACATCTATCAGCTTACAACCACGAGTTTCTGGATTTATGCCTGGCTTGTAATCAGTGTTTTCTCCATATTTATGGTGCTTTTTTATTCCAATCTGATTGTTCCGCTATTTAATAAACAAACTCCGCTTCCTGAAGGTGAGCTTAAATCGGCCATCGAAAAGTTCTCGGCCAAAGTGGGTTTTAAACTCGATAATATTTATGTGATCGACGGTTCAAAGCGGTCGACCAAAGCAAATGCCTATTTTACAGGATTGGGAGCTAAAAAGCGAATTGTTTTGTACGATACGCTGATCAACGATTTGACAAGCAATGAACTGGTTGCTGTTTTGGCGCACGAGATTGGTCATTATAAAAAGAACCATGTGATTTGGAGTTTGTTGCTGGGTATTTTACAGACCGGACTGATGTTGTTTATTTTTTCGCTGTTTGTTGGTAGTCCCGAACTTTCGGCTGCATTGGGCGTTGAAACACCAAGTTTCCATATCGGACTTATCGCTTTTGGAATACTATATTCGCCCATTTCATTGATTTCAGGATTAGCCATGAATATTTTCTCGAGAAAGAATGAATATCAGGCCGATGAATTTGCTGCAAAATACTTCGATGCCAACGAACTGGTATCCGCATTGAAGAAGTTATCGGTCAAAAATCTGAGTAACCTTAGGCCACATCCGGCAGTTGTGTTTTTCCATTATTCACATCCAACACTTTTGCAAAGGCTTAAGGCATTAAAAATCAAATAATGAAACAATATTAAATATCGAATACCCAATTTCCAATATTGAAAAAAAAGTCATACAATCTGACACTTGGAATTTGAAACTTGAAATTTGGAACTTTTTTTATGAAAGCAGAACTAATTACAATAGGTGATGAAATTTTAATCGGGCAGATTGTTGATACCAATTCCGCATGGATGGGTCAGCAACTTAATTTGCATGGTATTGAAGTGTATCAGGTGACTTCGGTTCACGACAGTCATGAGCATATCCTGAAAGCAATTGCTGAAGCCGAAGGAAATGCTGATCTGGTGTTGATTACGGGGGGCTTAGGGCCAACAAAGGACGATATTACCAAAAAAGTTTTGTGTGACTATTTTCAGACAGAGCTGGTTTATCATCCGGAAGTTTTTGAACATGTTCGGTCACTTTTATCTTCGCGAAGTGTAATTGTCAATCAAATGAACAGCGATCAGGCTTTATTGCCAGCCAGTTGCACGGTGTTGCACAATTCCGCAGGAACAGCTTCCGGAATGTGGTTTGAGCGCAACAATACCATTTTTGTTTCCATGCCTGGTGTGCCTTTCGAAATGGAAGCCATCATGACTGAAGAAGTTTTTCCACGGCTGGAAAAGCTTGGAAATACGCAGTCGATTGTTCATAAAACCATTCTGACCAGTGGTTTGCCTGAATCGATGCTGGCCGAAAAAATAGAGCAGTGGGAGAGTGCTTTGCCTGATTTCATCAAGTTGGCTTATCTTCCCAGCCCGATGATGGTTCGCCTTCGTCTGAGTGGTTACGGAACCGATCAGTCAGCACTCGAAGCTGAAATTGAGCAGCAAGTCAGAAAGTTAATGATGATAATTCCTGAAAGTATTTTTGGATTCGATGATGAAAATATGGGGATTGTCATTGGCCGGATGTTGGTTCAATCTTCAAAAACCCTGGCGATCGCCGAAAGTTGCACTGGCGGAAATATTGCCCATTTTTTGACTTCCAATTCAGGAAGTTCGGCCTATTTTAAAGGTGGGGTTGTTGCCTATTCCAACGAAATCAAAAACAGATTGCTTGATGTTCCCATGGAATTGATTGAAACTTATGGAGCAGTTAGTCCGCAGGTTGCTGAAGCCATGGCTTTGGGCGCGCAAAAAGTATTAAATGCTGATTATTCGATTGCCACAACCGGAATTGCCGGACCCGATGGCGGAACAGAAGATAAACCGGTTGGAACGGTTTGGATAGCAGTTGCCGGGCCATCAGGAGTGAAAAGCAAAAAATATGTTTTTCGACACAACCGCGAGCGGAATATAATACGAACCACTCATACTTCGTTAAATATGTTGCGTACTTTTATAACTGAAAATTCTACAATCAAATGAAACGAAAAATATTAATCATCGCCGGAATTGTATTTCTAATCATTGGGATACTGGCCGTTTTGCCGTTTGTGTATAAAGACAAATTGCTTGTTAAAGTGAAAACCACCCTGAACAATCAGGTCAACGCGAAAATTGATTTTTCTGATTTTAAATTGTCTGTCTTTTCGCATTTTCCAAAGGTTGAGATGGAGTTGCAGAACCTGAGCATCATCGGAATTAATGAGTTTTCGAATGATACCATTCTGGCAGCAAGTTCGATATCGACTAATATTTCGTTGATGGATATGATCCGAAGTAAAGATTTGGAATTGAATAGCCTGACCATCGAGAATCCGAAAATTCAGTTGATCGTTACTAAACTGGGTGCAGTTAATTGGGATATTGTCAAAGTATCCGACTCAACTGCAACACCCGAACTTAATGAGGCAGCAGTACCTGAAGATGCCTTTAAAATTAAACTGAACGATATTCAGGTCAATAACCTGAATCTTCTGTACGATGACCAGACTATGCCTATGAAAGTTCAGGTCAAAAATACGAATCTGAGTTCTTCCGGCGAGGTGGCTGGTACCCTTACAACTTTTGATATGAAAGCTGAAGCTGCCGAGTTTATTCTTGAATATGATTCGGTTCAGTATATTTCGAAAACCAGACTGAAGGCAGAAACTTTATTGAAAGTGGATTATGAAAAAATGAACTTTGCCTTCGAAGGGGGAAAGTTGTGGGTTAATAATCTTCCGCTTCAACTCGAAGGTTCGTTCGCTATGCCTTCTGACAGTATGTTTTTTGATCTGGCCTTTCACAGTGAAAAAAGTGATTTTGCAACAATCCTGGCTTTGGTGCCTGCCGCTTATCAAAAGTATCTCGAAAAGGCTGACATCAAAGGTTCTGCTGAATTTAAAGGTTCGGTAAGAGGGCTGTTTTGCAACGAAATTTATCCGGCGATTGATGTATTGCTGGCTGTAAACGATGCCAGTTTTAAATATCAGGATCTTCCGGAAAGTGTTCAGGATATTCAGGTTTCGGCACTGATTACCAAACCTGAAGGCGACCTTAATCTGTTGAAAGTTGATGTTGAAAAAGCACACGCATCCATTAAAAATAACCCCATTGATTTGCGCTTGTCGTTGAGTGAATTAATGACTGATCCGAATATGGATGCTTCCTTTTCAGGAACAATCGATTTTGCTTCGCTGAAACAGGCCATTCCAATTGACAGCCTCGATATTACCGGAATTATGAAGGCGCAGATGCAACTGGCCGGAAGAATGTCATCAATCGAAAAACAGGAATATGAGAAGTTTAAATCGAATGGAGAAGCAAGCATTCAGAATTTCCGGATCGAAAGTAACCAGTTGACCATGCCGGTCGAAATCAGTAAGGGACAGATAAAAGCCAACACCAAACAGATCACTGTCGATCAGTTTGACGGGAAAATTGGACAGAGTGATTTTTCGCTTCGTGGCGATGTGAGTAATTACCTGGCGTATATTTTCAAAAATGAAGTATTAAAAGGCAATTTTAACCTGAAATCTTCTTTCCTGAATTTTTCTGAATTATCGAATATTCAGAAAGAAGCACCGAAATCTGTCGAACAGCAAGCTGAAGCCAAAACTGCTCCGGTTGCTCCTGCCGATTCGGTTGTTGCCTTTCAGATTCCCGAAAAACTTGATTTAAATATTCAGGCGGCCATACAACGGGCTGTTTACGATAAAATGCCCATTAACAACATCAAGGGGCTTGTCAAGGTTAAAGATCAACGCATGGAGCTGACGAATCTGACGATGGAAATGCTGCAGGGTAAGATGGCTTTAAATGGTTCGTATACCGGGAATAAAGAAAACAAACCGCTTTTCGATTTTAAGTTGAACATGGAAAATATGGATTTACCGACTGCTTGTCAATCGATCAGTACGTTCAACCGGTACCTGCCAATTGCGGCTAAAAGTACGGGGAAATTCTCAACTCAGTTTGGACTTTCAGGATCGATGGACCAAGGCTTGAATGTGGTACCAACCAGTCTGAACGGAACGGGAATCTTTAATACGCTCAATCTGATGATTACGGATTCTCCGATTTTCGATCAGATTCGCGGAATCATTAAAAAGGAAAAGCTCAAAAATGTAAAAATTAATGATTTTACCGCCAAATTTCAGTTCGAAAATGGTGAATTGAAATTAAACCCGTTCAAAACCTCCATAGCCGATCAGCAAACAACCGTTTATGGAAGTCTGTCAGCTGCCCGCGAAATCAACCTGACGATGGATTTTCTGGTGGATCGTGAGGCTTTAGGTTCAGATATTAACAAAGGACTTAATATTTTACCGGGTTCGCAGAACATTAAGATGGTTGATGTTTCGGTGATTCTAACAGGTGCCTTATCCAAACCTGATGTTTCGCTCGACTTAAGCAAAGCCCGTGCACAGATTGAAAACGAGGTGAAAAAAGCTTCCGCAGAAGAAATAAAAGGTACGGTCAAGAAAATTGGAGACGAACTGAAAAAGCTGTTTAAATAATCTCCATTTGAAAATCACCAGACATCTCACTAAAAATGTCAAGCGATAAATAAAAAATGTCAAGTGATAATTTTTTTTTCACTTGACATTTTTTTTTTTTTTGCTCCATACTGTTTGGTATCGGAATGCCATTTTTTAGGAATCTGGTTTGTAAAGACGCACGGCCGTGCGTCTCTACGAAAAAGCCGCAATGCCAGTAACGAACCCTTTTTAGTCGTTCCCGCTCATTTCTTCAGGATCGGCAAGATGCTCAGCATGGCTGCAACGAAATAAGTGATTCCGGCTACAAACAGTGCAGTTCGAAGGCTGAACGCATCGGTAAGATAACCCAGAGCCGGGCCAACTGCAGCGAAAATAATGCGTATTTCGAAATTCCGGACCGACAGGATGGTTGCCCTGACTTTGGAGTCGGTATATTGATTGATGTAATCTTTCAGCACCGGTGTAGCAATTCCGCGAACCATATAAAAACCAAAAAGGATGGCTATCCCTGCCAGGCTTATTTCCAATGAAGTCAGGATAAATCCGAGCGAAATCAGGATCACAATCAGCAGCAAGGTTCTTTTCTTTCCCAGCCTTCGCTCAATGCGGTAAGAATACATTGAGAAAACCCCGGCCGTAAGATTGAGCATCGTCCATAGAATTCCGAAGACAGAAACAGGCACTCCGGCTTTCTGAAAATAGGGCTGAACAAACCAGGCGTAGGTTAAAGTTGCAGCGCCTGTAAACGACGAAATCAGAATGGCACTTCTCATCTCAGGTTGCTGATAAGTGAGTTTGACGACCGACAGAATTTCCTTCATTTTCAAATGAGTTCTTTCCAGAACATGTTGGGGCTCTTTCAGGAACCATGCTGCAGGAATTGCAGATGCAGCTACAAAAATCTGGAAAAAATAGGGAGTCCTTAAACTGATGGTTGCCAGCAATCCTCCTGCAACGCCTGCAAGCGCTTCGGCGAAGTTTCCTCCTGAAGTAAGCCGCCCTTCGTATTTGATGTACTCATCTTCGCGGTTTTCGGCCTTCAGCGAGTCATAAAGCATTGCAGAGTCGGCTCCGGATACAAAGCTAAATCCAATGCCTAAAATAATTTCAGCAACTATAAAACTGGAGAAATCGGATGAAACGCTATAAATCAGGATGCCAATCGTTCCGAGTATCGCTCCCAGAAGAAGTGTACGGCGACAACCCCAAACATCGGCCAGATAACCTGAAGGCAATTCGGTAACCACCATGGCAATGGAATAAATCGATTTAAGCATGAAAATCTGCGACATGCTCAGTCCGTTCTCCTGATAAAACAGAACAACAATCGGCATCACCAGGTTAAACCATTTGGCTGTTTTAATCAGGAATAACTGAAGTGTATTTTGCGGAAGGTTTTTCAATTCGAATTTTACGTAAAAGTAGAAATTCTATTTGGATCAGTTTTATATATTCGCCAGACTGCTTACCTGATTTTTTAGTACAGGTTTTGCCTGAAAATAATTTGGTTCATTTTAGGATTTAGCCCTGAAATCTGTTGAATGATTATAAAAAATCGCAAAAAAACAATTAATCCGAATGAAAAAGATCAAATAAGCTTCGAAATGATTATTCAGTTGTTATTTTTGTGATGAAAAAAATAAATGATTTGACAAAGTTGATGTAATAACTAAAATAAAAAGAAGAAGTAATGAAACTAGTCATTCCCCGAAATTATGCGCCTTTGCTTGATGTTAATCAGACTGAAAAGGCGATTCAGCTTGTCAAAGACAGCTTCCAGCAGGATCTGGCATCAGAGTTACGTTTGCGTCGCGTTACGGCTCCGCTTTTTGTAATGAAAGGTACCGGAATTAACGACGATCTGAATGGAATAGAACGTCCGGTGTCATTCCCTGTGAAAGAATTAGACGACCATGTTGCTGAAGTGGTTCAGTCGCTTGCCAAATGGAAAAGAATGACCCTTGCTGATCTGAAAATTGATCAGGGTTACGGGCTTTATACGGATATGAATGCCATCCGCCCTGACGAAGAACTGACCAATATTCATTCACTTTATGTCGATCAGTGGGACTGGGAAAGGGTCATCTCAAAAGAAGAACGAAATCTTGACTTTTTGAAAAAGATTGTCCGGAAAATATATTCCACCTTTTTACGTACCGAGTTTATTGTTTCCGAAAATTTTCCTCAGGTTAAGCCAATTCTTCCTGAAGAAATTACTTTTATTCACACGGAAGAACTCGAAGAACAGTATCCGACGCTTACAATCAAAGAACGCGAACACGAAGTGGCTAAAAAATATGGTGCAGTATTTATTATTGGCATTGGAGGAGTGCTTCCCGGTGGAGAAAAACATGATGGACGTGCACCTGATTATGACGACTGGACAACGCCGTCAATTGGCAACCGTAAAGGATTAAACGGTGATATTCTGGTATGGAACCCGGTCATGGAAACTTCGCTTGAATTGTCATCGATGGGAATTCGTGTTGATCAGGATGTTCTTCTGAAACAGCTGGCTATCAGTGGCGCCGAAGACCGTAAAGAGTTGTACTGGCATAAACGTTTACTGAATGGAGAATTTCCACTTTCAATAGGTGGAGGTATCGGACAATCGCGTTTGTGTATGTATTTTCTGCGGAAAGCGCATATTGGTGAAATCCAGTCAAGCATTTGGCCCGATGAAATGAAGGAAATCTGCAAAAAAAATAAGATTGAGCTGATCTAAGAAACACCAGAAACCCGGTAACCGGAGCTTCATTTGATCTGATTGCCGGTTTCTTTTTGTTTTTTCAAAAATCATATTCGAAGGTTCGCTAATTTTTATATCTTTGCAACCGCTTAAAAGGATGCCTTGGTAGCTCAGCTGGATAGAGCAACGGCCTTCTAAGCCGTAGGTCTTGGGTTCGAATCCCAACCAGGGTACATCATTATTGTAAATACATAGAAGAGCACTTAAAACCGAACGGTTTTAGGTGCTCTTTTTATGCACTGACTTTCTCCCTGTTTCGGTTTGGCATGGTTAATTCCAATTGAGAGAATTAATCTTCTTTAACTTTGATTTTGATGAGTTAACGGAACTGAGGACTATATTTGTACAGAGCAAAAAAGTAATAAGAGTTTAGTTTTTTTTTCATAGAAATAGGTTAGGTTAGGTAGAAAAGGATGGCAGAGGTCATCCTTTTTTTTATGACTTTTTTTTCGTTTGAGACGTATTTAATTACTTGCCGTCACCCGTAGAGACTGTCGCACCGTGATGCATTTTCTTCCTGATTGCATAACCCCTGGTTGTTGTAAAGACGCACGGCCGTGCGTCTTTACCCCGAATTCTGGTTCTCCAACCGAATTATCCCGATCCTGTCCTGTCGAACGCCTGGGTAAATAATCCTGCATCCTCATTTAGCCGGTTATCCAGATCTAAACATAAAAGAAAATCTACTTTATTGGATGTTCCGTTCTAACATAGGGTCTGTTAAAATTTCTGAACCCGGAAACAGAGATGAAAAACTTCGTTACAGTACTATTTGTTTGAAATTATGATCTAACTTAGCCCTTGTCCAAATTAAAATCATTCCATCCCGAAACAATCCGGAAAGAGCAATCCGATTGATGAATTATTTGGAGACCAATCTATTCGGCAGTACATTCTGTCTGATTTTGAGAAAGAGCTGTTTCTATTCCACCAGTATGGGGTTATATAGATACATTTTGCATCGGTATTTTTTATCGTCGCATAAGTAATCCCGACATGGCTATTCTTTGTTGTTTATTCTCTTAAATTTTAGTTGTACTTTTATGATTAAACAAATTTGAAACTTATTAAAACAATGATTCGAACAAAAATATGTGGTATAGCATCTTTTGATGATTTGAAAATTGCAGAAAATAGTGGTACTGATGCTGTCGGTTTTCTTGTTGGTAAACGGCATAATGCAATCGGATTTATCTCCGTTAATTTAGCTTCAGAATTATGTAGAAGGACGATGCCTTTTATTGATACGGTATTAGTTACTCATTCTGAAGAAGTCAATGAAATAATTCACTTTGCGGAAATCATAAATCCTAATGCAATCCAATTGCACAGCGATTTAAGCGTTGAAGTTTTAAAATTATTAAAAAGTAGGCTACCCTTTCAAAAGCTAATTTGTAAAGTAAGTATTTGTGATGAAAGTGCTGTGAGTCGGGTGCTTGAATTACAAGATTATGCTGATGCTATTTTATTAGACTCAATTGATCTTATTAATGATCGAGTTGGGGGCACTGGCATTGTCCATAATTGGAATATTTCTAAACGCATTGTAGATATTTTAAAAAAACCTGTTATTTTAGCTGGAGGATTAAATCCTGAAAATGTTATAGATGCAATAATTAAAGTTCGACCTTGGGCGGTTGATATTAACTCTGGAGTCACTATTAATGGAGTTAAAGACAATGTTTTAGTTAACAGATTTGTATTAAATGCAAAAGGATTTCAATCATTAAAATCTTAAATTGAAGATTCCTTATCTCTAAAAAGACAAAAGACACCTATAAAATAACTCAACTCCTTTTTCTGATCTCTCTCTAAATTTCTTAGTATAGCCTTGTGTAATATATAACAAACTAAAGAACTGACAATTACCATGCAAAATAGTATTATGATCTTTTCAGCAAATTCTAAACTTTTAATCTCTCTCATAAATAGATTTATGCTAATTGCCAGTACACCAAAGATTATTGAGATTATTGAATTTAATTGAAACTCCAAATAATACCAATAACTGGTTTTAATGTATTGAAGATTATCTATATTCATTCGATGTAATAAAAATGCATTTACTTCAACGTGCTTCTTAAAGTCGTCAATTTCAATTTTTGAATTCTTCGTAAAAAGATGGTTATATAAATAATCTTTTAAGTGCTCTTCAATTGAATTTTTAAATTTAGAAAATTCAGAAAACTTGCAATTCTTTTTCTTATGACTTTCAATAATGAATGGAATTAAGTAAACAAAACATACTGTGTTTAATACTATTCCAATAAATAACGAAATGGGTATCAATAAGCTAGCCACCAAGGTGCTGTTTTTCTCTACGAAAGCGATTAATAACTCATGAGATTTTGGATTAATTAGTTTTACTATCAAAAGATCAAAAATTAAGAATACACTTATAGCAGAAAAAAGCCCAGGCAATAAGGTTTTAATTAAATGTCTGAAATCTATATCCATAATTCAAATTGTTAAGTTATTTCAAGGAATAACAATTCATTTTGTATAACAAAAGCTATATCATATCATAATCAAATATAATATTTTTTTTTCTTTACATCAATTGATAATTGCAATTAAACGTCAATGCCCGGCCCTGCCAAGGTATAAAAATTAATAGCCGCTTCTGTAGTAATTTCAAAGGTTATAGCCCGCTTCCCCTTTCTGGTGAATAACCGAAAAGTAATTCGCAACCGTCAACTTTTCATCGGCTCAATCGTTTGGAGAATGTGTAAGATGAAAACGTGATATTAACTCAATTGTTAAAACATCAACAAACATTCGATTATGAAACAACTTGAAAAACTGGAAGAGAACGCCAACTATACCGCCGTAAATATGGGAAGTTTAGATGCCTTGATGGATTACAGCCTGATTCATCCAAAGAATAAAAACAAAATAGAAGGTAAAGTATTTTTAAAGGATGCCACCAAAGCAAGCGGGACAGAGATTTCGTTTAATACCTTACTTCCTCATACCGAGCAGCCTTATTTTCATATTCACCGGAAAAACGAAGAAACTTACATCATTATCAAAGGTTCTGGATTTTATCAGGTCGACGAAGATTGTTTCCCGATTAAAGAGGGTAGTGTTATACGGGTTGCACCACAAGGGGAACGCGGTATTTGTAATTCATCGGATGAATCGATGGTATATATGGTCATCCAATCGAAAGAGAATTCACTGGAAGAGCATACCTCTGCGGATGGAGAAAGGTTGCCTGTCGAACCGAAGTGGAGATAAAAACCAGAGTTCTGCAAAAGCATCGATGGGATATTTACTCCGGCCAGAGGAAGAAAAATTTTGGGACAACTAAGGTTGGGAGTGTAATCTGAACTCTGTCCGATCACTTTTACCTAAATTGAGCGATTCAAAATTTCGGGTTTCCTTGTAGGTTCGCTTGATCATTTTTTTTGAAGATTTGTTTTGCTTTTTGTTGGACTTTCTGTTTCGAATCGATTTTCAGAGCGTTTATATGTTTATATTTATCACGTTATGTTTCTTAATGTGGTTTTTGAACATACCTTCTCCTTCAAATCTTCGGGGAGAAATTATAGAACCTGTGATTTCCGTCATGAAAACCCTATTTCCATTGGTGTTTGACATCTTTCCCATATCTGTTCAATATTTATGGTATCATAACTGTTTTGGTAACATTCAGGATAATATTTCTTGCTTTTGATGTTATTTTGACTGCAAAATCAATATGCCTTCTTCGGAATGTGTTCGGATAAGACGTTACGGGAATAATATCCGGGGTAATATCCCGCTTATAAGTTTCAAACATAAAGTGAGAAATAACAAGCAAATAGTAATATGCACGGTTCATCGCAAATGACTTGAATGGCAATTGTTCTTTGGTTGCCAATTCTTTGATGCTCCGGTGAATCAATTCATCGGCACCCCTCTGGTGCGAAATGGCAATGATGTTTTCTGTTTCAAAATACCCGTGACCGCCAGCTGCCCGTAATTTTTCATCGGCTTCGGGGCATAAGCCTATATTGAAATAAATTACCGAATCGGGCTTGCCTATATCCAACAAATATTGGCCATTCTGATCCAGGTGGAGTTTGGTAAAGATGCAACGCCTGAAGCGTGTCCATGATTTGAGTTTATTCCCAAACTCGGTGTATTTCCATATGGCCTTATTTTTCGCAAACTGGCCGAAATTGTCTTGAGGCACATGCTGGATAAATTCTTTGATTTCACCGTGAATTTTGCCCGTAACGGCATAATGGATTTTTAGGTGGTCCTCAAAAACTTCAAAAGCTTTCTGATCGGAAAAACCACTGTATGCACATAGGATAATGGGTACATCGGGTGAGTATTCTGAGCGGATTAAATTTACGATATCGGTAACACAATCAATGTAATCGGTTCCGTGATTTGAATGGGCACTCCCTTTCCGGAATACAACATCAATAAGATAGGGTCCCCAGCAGATATGCAGTGGCTGAAACCCCTTTGTTTTCTTGTAGGTGGGCTCGCAACCTTCCCGTTTCTTCGAAGAATCATTGTCCATAACCATCGTATCGCTACCTGGAATTATGATTGTGGGCTTCTCCTTCTGAAGCCGCCAGACAAAGAGTTTATGCAGAATCTGGCGGTACAGCTTGGTCGGAACAAGGAAAAGTTTAGCGAAAAACCGCTTCACCTGATGCGATGTAGCCATTTCCGACACTTTGTTCTCCAGAACTGCAGCATATCCATGATCGCTTTTCTTTGCATCGAATCCTGTCATCGACATGTCTGTCCCATCAAAGAAAAATGCAAATATTTGCTTTAGAAATTGTTGCAACTGCAATCCTTTGGAATGAACCTTTATTTTTGTCAGAACGACACTGGGAATAAGAGCATAAAGTCCGGTATTTTCAATGTAACGAAGAATGAGAGCAAGCCCCCCACAACCGGAAATTTTGTCGTTTGTCAGTCCGATTTTTGTTATCTTATCAGTCATAAAAGATAGTCTTGTGCACCTAAAAGGTGATGGGTTAATTATTTGTCCTGACACTTTTAATGCACTCATTATCAAATTAATACGCAATCTATCTTTTATTTTTGTTTATGTCAAATTGCTCAACTTAGGTAAAAATAACTTTAGGACGAAAAAGCAGATAAAAAAAATAAAAAGGAAAGGGCAAAGAAGATATTGACTCCAAGTGAATGGCTCTCTCCTTTCGTTTATATTGATAATCAAATACGTTAACAGATGAAAGGCAGATATCGTTAACGAAATAAGTCAAAATACGGTTATTGAAAAAATATTTACTCAAATTGTAAGTCAATATTAAAACAGCAAATTGAAAATTTTCAGATTAAATAAATCGATAGGATTATTTATTGCCATTTGAGATTTATATCCAACCAACGTGAGCCGTCTATTTCGATTGTGCCTCTCCAATCGGCGGTTTTGTCAGTTCCCCAGTTTTTGCATAAATATTTTCTACATTTGGTGTCTTAATTTTTATTCTCTGAATGGACAACGATTCTAGCTACATAATTCGAGATTGGGTGACATCACTTAAAGATGGGAATAGGAACGCATTTAACCATATCTTTAAAGAATACAATCAACGTTTGTACTACTTTTCACTCGGTTATCTTAAATCGGATAAAGACGCTGAAGAAATTGTGCAGGAAACATTTCTCAAACTTTGGGAACGTAGAAGTTTTCTGAATCCTGAATTATCATTTCATGCATATTTATTTAAAATAGCTTTCAGTTTTATCCAAAAAAGATTAATCAAAAAAGTAAAAGATGAGGAGTTTAAAAATGATTTAGCAGATGAATTGGTTAATTTTGACGATCACACTTCAAACTTGCTGAACTACCATTTTCTACTTGAACACATTAATTTGTTAATCGTAAAATTGCCTCCCCGGCAAAAACAAATACTTGAACTTCGGAAACTGGATGGATATACAAGTGTTGAAATTTCTGAAATGTTAAACCTGTCGTTAAAGACAGTAGAAGCCCACTTGACTGCAGCTCTGAAGTTCATGAAAGAAAGATTGAAATCCGAAAAATTCGACGATCTCCTGCTATTTGCTTTATTATTTCAGAAAAAATAATTAGTGCGGACTAAGGGTGATTTCTATTTTTAGGATATTACTTACAAAGCCCGTTAAAATGAATAATAAACTGAATTTACTAAAACGATACTTTAACAACAGGTACTCGAAAAACGATTCCTGCGAATTGAAGAGAATGCTCGAAATGCACGACTCGGAACTGGAAAGCCTGATGTTGATGCATTGGGACGAATTTCAGGGAGAAAAATTGCTAAAAGATAAAGATCTGTCAGAAATACTCAACCAACTCAATGTTGATTTATTGTTGAAATCACAAGTAAGTAAAGTCAGGAGATTTTATCATCATTTTTCAAAAATTGCAGCCATCCTTGTTTTCCCTTTGATTCTGGCTCTCGGTATTCTGTATTTCCAGTTTAACGAATACTTGTTGCAAAAGAACGTTTTTGTTGAAGTTACTTCACCTATGGGGTCGCGCACTTCTTTAAATTTACCTGATGGTTCAACGGTTTGGCTCAACGGAAACTCTCAGATTCGTTACCCGGCTGTATTCAACAAAAAAAGAAACGTTGAATTAAAAGGTGAAGCATTTTTCAAAGTAAAGAGCGATAAGGAACATCCCTTTTTAGTTTCTGTAAATGACCTCAGTGTAAGAGCCACAGGAACCGAATTCAATGTTTTGGCTTACGATGATGATCCTGAAATCAGTATTATGTTAAAAGAAGGGAAAGTGGAGGTCTCAGATAATCAACAATCTGTAATAAAAACAATGCAGACTGGATACGTGCTGATGTACAATAAAAAATCATTGGATATAGATTATTCCTTAATTAATGCTACCAATTATTCGAAATGGATTAATGGAAAACTCATTTTTGAAAATGCCAGTCTGAAGGAAGTTGTAAGCCGGATGGAAAGATGGTACGGTGTAAAGATTGTAATTGAAAATGAAGAATTACTTCAACTACACTTCAAGGCAACTTTTATGAATGAAAGCATTGAGGAAGCGCTTAAACTTCTTCAATTCACAGCAACTTTTAAATACCGGTTTACAAAACGACAGGTCAATACTGACGGTACGTTTGCAAGCCCTCAAATAATAATTTCTAAAAGCTAATTATGTAATACTATCGAATGAAAAAAATCAGGGAAGCGATTGCAGCGCCTCCCTGATAAGAAAAAAGAGTTAACATTTTTATTTAACCCTCAAACATTTCAAATTTATGAAAAAAAAACAAATTTATAGGGTTTGGTATGACCATACCTTATTTAAAACATTTCGAATTATGAGATTGACACTTGGTTTACTGTTAGTCCTTGTTGCACAAGGATGGGCGACTAAAAGTTATTCCCAAAAAACAGTATTGAATATTAACATGAAAAATGCTCAGTTGCTTGATATTCTAAATGCGATTGAGGATCAGTCTGACTATTATTTTATTTTTAATTATGAACAGATTCGTACAGATAAGAAATTTGATGTTCAAGCAAGTAACAAAAAAATTGACGAGACTTTGGATTTGATTCTAAAAGGAACTGATTTGACCTATACGATACAAGATCGTCAGATCGTAATCACGAAGGAACAATCAGTATTGCAACAAAATACAGCATCAACTTCTCAGCAACAAAAATCCATTTCGGGTAAAGTAACCGACACATCCGGCGGTTCGATTCCCGGAGTTTCAATTGTGGTAAAAGGTGCCACAACCGGAACTGTTACCGATTCTAACGGAAGCTATTCATTGGCTAACGTTCCGGCAAATGCCATTTTGAGGTTTTCGTTTGTGGGAATGAAATCACAGGAAATCACAGTAGATGGAAAAACGACAATTAATGTAACTTTAGATGATGATGCCATTGGAATTGAAGAGGTAGTTGCCATTGGTTATGGAACGGTGAAACGTGGGGATTTGACGGGTTCTGTCACTCAGCTCAATTCTGATCAATTTGAAAGAATAACTACAACCAATCCTTTGCAGGCTTTACAGGGTAGAATATCTGGTTTGTCTGTTACGCCAACTTCCGGACAACCAGGTGCCGGTAATAGTGTGAAGATTCATGGAACCCAATCAATTAATGGTACTAATTCGCCAATATATGTAGTCGATGGTACAATATCTGAGAGCATTGATAATATTAATACTCAGGATATCGAAACACTTACTGTCCTAAAGGATGCTTCTGCTGTTGCAATTTATGGATCAAGAGCTGCAAACGGAGTTATATTAGTTACAACTAAACGTGGGACTAAATCTAAAATACCTACAATCAGTTTTAGTTCAAGACAAAGTGTTCAGCAGGAAAGCAATCTAAAAGTGGACTACGTTAACGCTGATCAATGGCTCGAATTAATTACTGAAGCTTATACTAATTCCGGTCAGTCTGTTAAATGGACAGCTGCCGATTTGGAGGCCTACAAAGGGGTAGATGTATGCTGGCCTAAAGCAGTTATGCAGACAGGATTTTTATCAAGTTATGATTTGTCGGTTGAAAGTGCCGGAGATAAATCGAATTATCTTGTTTCTGCAGGTTACCTGGATAATAAAGGTATCATTGAAGGTCAGTATTATAAAAGATTCAATTTTAGAATCAATACCGATCACAGAATCAATAAAGTAATCACTTTTGGAAATTCGCTTAATATATTTTCTTCAACTCAAAGCAGACATACTGAAATTGATGGACGAAATATTTATACGGCTGCATTCAGATATACTCCATTAAATCGTAAATACGAAGAAAATGGAGATTTCGGAATAATAAGAAATTCAAACCTTGAAGGTAGAAGTCCAAGTCCTCTGTGGATGCTAAGTAATTCGTCGCTTGATAACAAAGCAAAGGGCCTTAGTGGCAATATTTATCTAACCTTAGATATTCTTAAAGGATTAAAGTTTACGACTAGGGGAAGTTTGGAATGGACTGATAGAAATAGAGCTACATTTATTGGAGCCATGGATCCTCATTACGGAATGGAAGGCAGCAATGTAAACACAATACAAAAAGAGAATATGCAAACCACTCATTGGATTGGCGATTTTTTATTGGACTATAATAGAACCTTTTATGAAAATCATACCATTAGTTTCTTGTTGGGATATTCTTTAGAAGATCAGACTTATGAAAATTTAATGGGAAAAAGAGGTGGAACACCTAATAATGAGATCAGGTATTTAGATGCAGGAGATCCATTAACCTCAGTAAATGGCAATTCATTCTCTGAGTGGTCTTTCGCATCCATTTTTGGTCGCTTGAGCTATTCTTATAAAGATAAATATTACCTCTCCGGAGTAGTAAGACGTGATGGTACTTCACGCCTGGCTTCTGGAAATAAATTTGGAACATTCCCATCAGTTTCGGCTGCCTGGAGGATTACAAAAGAGAACTTTATGAGTAATCTAAATTGGCTTAACGAATTAAAATTTAGAGCAAGTTATGGTACAATTGGAAATATTCTCAGTATTGACACTTATGGAACCACGAGTACATTATCACAGTGGAATTCAATATTGAATGAACAACCTGTTGTTGGTTATACCTTGGCCAATGCTGTAAATACAGACCTTACATGGGAAAGCACCACCAAAAAAAATCTGGGTATTGATGCCTATTTGTTTGATAGTAAATTTTATTTGGTTGGAGATTTTTATATTGAAGATACTAAGGATCTTTTATTTAAACAGCCTCTTCCATACTCTACCGGACTTGCAGGTAGTCCATTCATTAATGCCGGTCACATTCGTAACACTGGTTTTGATTTAGAATTGGGATATCGAAAAAAAGTTGGAGATTGGAATTATGATGTAAGTGTCAATCTTACCCATGTTAAAAATGAAGCGATCGACTTAGGAGGAAGGGATTTGAGAACCAACGGAATAGAAATTGGCTATCCTTTATTTACTGCTTTTGGATACAAAACAAATGGAATTATTCGCACAGAAGCTGATTTAAATAATAATCCTCAATATGCAGGTAAGCAAATAGGCGATATTTGGTTTATGGATATTGACGGATATGATGCAAATGGCAAATTAACCGGAAAACCTGACGGTAAGGTTGATGCAGCAGACAGAACACTAGTCGGCAGTGTTTATCCTGATCTTACTTATGGAGCTTTTGGTTCGGTTAGTTATAAAGACCTGACTTTGCAAGTACAAATTCAAGGCGTATCGGGCGTTGACAGAGATATGCGGGGTGGTAGAGCTACTGATATGTTTGCTGGTGAACCTAACGTTGAAGCAGATTATATTCTTGATCGGTTCAGTCAGACTAAGAATCCCAACGGTTTATATCCAAGGGTATCAATAGATGATAAAGGTCAGAATGGTAGTCTTTCTGATTTTTGGTTAAGAGAGGCTTCATATTTATGCATAAGAAATGTAAACTTAAATTATGATCTTCCAACTGAACTAATTAAAAAGGCAGGACTGTATAAGTTAAGCATTTTTGGCAGCGTTCAAAACCTATACACATTTACCACTTTTTATGGAACGGGAATGGATGTCAACTTCGATCCTGGCTTGGATAGTAATCAGACTATTAAGAATACGAATAATGAAGGGAGTAATAACATGACCTCAATTCCAGTTCCAAGAACCTGGACTATTGGATTAAAAGCGACATTTTAAGTCAAATATTTAAATAACTGGTATATATGAAAACACTAATAAATAAATATATTTTCGGATTTGTTCTGTTAACAATCCTTCTTCCCTCGTGTGCAGGTGATTTCCTGGATAAATATCCTCAAGATAAGCCTAGTCCTGAAAACTTTTTAACCGATGAAGCTTCGGCAAAAAAAATTGTAATAGCTTGTTATAATCCATGGACAAGAACTAATTTACAGTACATGCATTTTAAAGAATTTATCATATTATGTGATGCCTTAACCGACGACAGTGATGTACGTCTCAACGGAGGATATCGGATTCAAATGCGAAATTGGGATTTTCAACCCAACCATGAAGTTATGAGAGACTGGTGGATCTACATCTATCAAAGTGTTAATGCTGCGAACTATGCAATTGAGCGAATTCCCACATTACTTGAAAAAGGAATATCACAGGATAAACTCGATCCGTATATTGCGGAAGCAAGGTTTATGAGAGCTTATGATTATTTAGTACTGACAACATTTTACGGTGAAGTACCTCTTATCGATCATCCACTTTCATCTTTTGATGAATTTTCTCAACCCCGAGCTTCTGTTGAATCAATTTACGAACAAATTATCAGTGACTTTGAATTTGCAAAAGAGAAACTTTTAGATAATGATAACTCTTTTAAAGGCACACCTACCAAGGCAACCGCCGCTGCGTTTCTTGCAAAAGCATATCTTTATAAAAAGGATTTTGCAAAAGCAGAAACTGCTGCCAGAAGTGCAGTTACCATTGCCGAAGCCAATGGATATAAGCTTATTGACGACTATAATTCTATTTTTAGTGTAACTAATGAAGGAAATGCCGAACTCTTGTTTTATTTCTCATTTGCTCGTAACAATGAATTATACAGTACTACCATGTCTGTAGAAAGAGGTATTCGGGATATTCCAGGTGCACTCAATCATATCCAGGGGGGAGAAGGCTGGGGTTACGCTTTACCCGATCGTGATTTATATGATGCATTTGAACAAGGCGATCCAAGACGCGGATATACCATATTGGCGCCAGATGATGTTTTTGGAATTTATAACAGCGCAAATCCGTTTACTTATACGCATAAGAAATATGACAGTACAGGCCAGTTAGTTACATATTCAAAAACTTATGTAACAGGAGATACGGTCAGGTACGATTATCAATGGTCTCCCACAGGGATGAATGTTAAAAAACTAACTGAAAATGTGGGCGGATTAACAAATGTGAGAAATGGAGGTATTGATATTCCTGCTATGAGAATGGCTGATTTGTATTTAATTCTTGCAGAAGCTTTAGCCGAACAAGGAAAAGATGAGGCTTTGACATGGGTTAATAAAGTTAGGGCAAGAGCTTCTGTAAATATGCCTGCAAAAACAAAAACAGATGGTACTCTGAGAGACATTGTCAGACATGAACGCCGTGTAGAATTTGGAATGGAAGGACAGCGTATATTTGACCTTCTCCGATGGGATGCTGTAAAAGAAGTTTTTGGAAACGGATCAAAGGTTAAACTCCATTTTTACTCTGATTATATAACTGATCCAAGTAATCGTTTTCGGAACCCAACTTCCGGTCTGGCAAAATATCCAACTAATCATATTTTATTCCCAATTCCACAGGATGAATTGGATCAGAATAAAACGATAATAAGCAATAATCCGGGGTACTAAAGACTCGTTATTTTAAAGTGAAAAGTAATTTTTAAACAGGAGGGTGTTCGAATAGTTGCTATTCCGGCGCCCTCCTTTTCTGATACTTAAACCAACTTAACCCGTATGTCATGAGAACAATTATTTTTGTTGTACTGAGTTTTTTAAACCTGATATCATCCGCACAAAAAACAGAAACACTACTTTTATCTGGAACAGACAAAGACCATACTGAAACATGGGATTTTTTTTGTACCGGAGGTAGAAATAGCAATGTGTGGTCAACAATTCCAGTGCCATCATGCTGGGATATGCAAGGTTACGGAACTTTAAGTTATGGCAATAAAGAGGAGTTCCTGCCCAACGAAAAAGGCATGTACCGACATCCATTTATAGTTCCTTCTACTTGGAAAGACAAAAAAATCTTTATCGTTTTTGATGGATCAATGACTGATACTGAGGTAAAAATCAACGGAAGTCTGGCTGGTCCTATCCATCAGGGATCATTTTATCAATTTAAATACGATATAAGCAAACTTCTCAAATACGGGAAAGAGAACCTTCTTGAGGTAACCGTATCCAAACTATCTTCAAATAAAAGCATTAATGGGGCTGAACGAGCGGTCGATTTTTGGGTTTTTGGTGGCATCTTCCGTCCAGTTTATCTCGAAGCTTTCCCCAGACAACACATTGAACGGATAGCGATCAATGCAAAGGCCGATGGAAGTTTTTACACCGATCTGTACCTTAGTGGCATGTCCAAAAATTTATCTATAGAAACCACGATTAAAAACACATCGGGAGAAGTTATTCTTAACCATGTTACCGAATTAAAAGATTTAAGTTCAGATAAAGTAGTAGTAACAGCTAAGGTTGATCATCCAAAAACATGGAATCCTGAATGGCCCAATCTTTACAGCGTCACCTTCAACTTGAAAAAAGATGGAAAGTCAGTACATCAAACAACTGAAAAATTTGGTTTCCGCACCGTTGAAGTCCGTCAGAATGATGGCATCTATGTAAACGGGCAAAAAGTGATTTTCCGCGGGGTAAACCGGCATTCATCCTGGCCAACTTCAGGAAAGACAATGAGCAAGGAGCTAAGCATCCTGGATGTGAATCTCATGAAAGAAATGAACATGAATGCGGTAAGAATGTCGCATTATCCGCCTGATGTACATTTTCTGGATGTTTGCGATTCATTAGGAATGTTTGTTCTGGATGAACTGACCGGTTGGCAAAAAAGCTATGATACTCAAGCCGGAAAGCCACTTGTAAAAGAAATGGTGATCCGGGATGTTAATCACCCATCAATAATTATATGGGATAATGGGAATGAAGGAGGATGGAATTTTGATTTAGACGACGACTTTGCAAAATATGATCCGCAGAACCGGCCGGTTATTCATCCCTGGGACAATTTTAAAGGAATTGGTACAAGTCATTACAAACCTTATAATTATGGATTAAACATCGCCTTTCAGGGACGTGATATTTTTTTCCCTACCGAGATGCTACATGGTCTTTATGACGGTGGCGCAGGTGCCGCGCTTGATGATTTTTGGAAGTTAATGCTGACCAAACCTTTATCAGCAGGAGGTTTTATCTGGGTATTTGCCGATGAAGGCGTGGTTCGACCTGATAAAGGCGGGATAGTAGACGTTTCAGGCGAGAGTGCACCTGACGGAATTGTGGGGCCATTTCGTGAAAAGGAAGCAAGCTTTTATACTGTAAAAGAAATCTGGTCACCGGTTTACATCGACTTGCCATACATTAGCCTGGCTTTTAATGGGAAAATCGAAGTTCGTAATCAATTCCAATATACCAATCTAAACCAGTGTCAGATTAAATGGAAATTGGTCGATTATGCCAAGCCTTCCGATTCTTCACTAGACGAAAATACAGCCTTTCCCGGCGAACCGATTTCTCCCGATATTGCTCCGGCAACTTTAGGTTCAATTCAATTACCGCTTCCTTCTGATTGGCGTAATCATGATGCTTTGACTATTGAAGCTTTTTATCCCGATGGTCGTGAAATGAATAAATGGACATGGCCGGTGAAATCGCCTGCACAAATGGCTTTAAGCATTGTTGATACCACTTCAGCAGGTTCAGTTTCGGTTACTGAAAATGACAATCAGATTTTAATGGAAGCTTCAGGAGTAACAGTGAAATTTGATAAAAAGACCGGATACCTTATTCATGCTGAAAATAAAAGCGGTTCTATTTCATTCAACAACGGACCCCAATTGGCTTTCGGTAAATTCGAATGTACTGGTATCAAACATTATGCTCAGGGAACAAAACATGTGGTTGAAATTGAAGCTAAAGGGAATACACGCGAGATGATTTGGACTCTTTATCCAAGCGGTTGGCTACAACTCGATTATGGCTATTCTTTTTATGGCGAAATGGATTTTGCGGGTATTAATTTTAGTTATCCTGAAGAAAAAGTAACCGGAATGAAATGGTTAGGAAGAGGACCATACCGTGTATGGAAAAACCGCTTAAAGGGTGTACCATTTGGTCTGTATCACAAAGATTACAACAACACCGTTACCGGCGAAAGTTGGGATTATCCGGAGTTTAAAGGTTATCACTCCGACTTTTATTGGGTGACCATTGAAAATAAAGAACTTCCTTTTACGGTTGTGTCCGGTAGTTACGACATCTTCCTGCGGATGTTTAGTCCCCAGCGACCCAAGGTATTGTCCAGGGAAAATGTTTTTCCGGCATTCCCGACAGGCGATATTTCATTTTTACATGGAATTTCACCTATCGGTACAAAAACCCAACCCGCACTTGAATTGGGACCACAAGGAAATAAGAATATGCTTTATTCAATGAAAGCTGATATTCTTAGAATGAAGTTGTACTTCGATTTTAGAGCGAAATAACGATGAAAAGGTTTGTCTAAATCTTGCTTGTTTTGATTTTTTAGAATGTTTTTAGTCAAAGTCCTCCAATTGTTCATATTAGGCATTCGGACATTGGGTTTGGGAAGACGAAAAAAACACAAGCATTGCTGTTGAAGCACTTGTAAATGGATATATTAAGTACAATATTCATATTGATGCTATTATCATTAATAGTCCATGGATGAATATTTATAACGATTTCGTCCCGGATCCGGATCGTTATCCCAACATGAATGATTTGATTGACAGTCTTCTCCAGAATGGAATCAGGGTATTGGTCTTTTATACTGGCTGTATTAATTCAACTGCCTATCAGTCAAGACAAGGAAAATGTAAATATTTCGATAATTTATTGTCATGATTATTGATTTTTATTTATTATTGTTTAATTATTAGAATTATATACAAGTTCATTGACTCCGTCCAGATCAGAAAATATGATTTCATTCGGAGTGAATTTGAATCCCTGTACTGTGAAATACTGTTCTTGCCTGATGAAATAATTTTCAGGAGCTTCCGGCAGATGTTCATATAGTTTATCTTCTTCCGATTCATCGTAATTTTGTGAGGTGAATAATCTGGAAACGTCTCGGGAGCAATGCCACGGAAGTCAGTGAAATTCAATATCATTTTTTGAGATGTACTTGACCATGTTTAATATTTACTTCTTTTCAAAGGCTAGATAATTAGATGAGTTGTGATAATGTAACTGATTAATCTCAGTCCGGAAGTGTGGATTGGTATTTGAATTATCCTCAAAATGACTACTTTTAGCTGCTTCTAATCTTTTAGCTACATGAACCGATTTCGGGAACTGATACTAATCTTTATATTGTGCTCCCTTCAACTACTATGCCTGGGAAGAGATCTATCATATTCCAGACTTTCTGTCGAAGACGGATTGTCCAATAATTTGGTCCAAACCATTTACAAAGATTCATACGGATTTATTTGGTTTGGTACTTTGGAAGGGCTTGATCGTTATGACGGAGTCGAAATCAGATCCTATTCATCAAGATTTCCGGAAACAGTCGAGAATGTATATGCCATTGCCGAAGATTACCGGAAACAACTTTGGGTTGGCACTGCAACTGGCTTATTTTGCCACGACAACATAAAAGACAGGTTCAGTCGAATCAATATCGAAAACACAAATGTTACGGTTCAGGCTTTTGCTATGGTGGCCGACAGTAACCTTTTTGTAGGCACAACAAACGGGTTGTATTTGGTTAATACCAGAACCAGTCAGGCAGAACATCTTCTCTTTAACAATCTTCCTGACCATAAAACCAGCAACATTACCGGAATATTTCCTGACAATCATGGAAATTGTTGGTTATCGACCCACTCCGGCCTTATCAGATATTCAGCCAGTGATCAAAAAAGTGAAGTCTTCAGGTTTCATCTGGCTCCGGAAAATGCTTCCAATTTGTTTACTTCTATTTGTAACATTGGCAATAAACTTTATCTGGGAACAGCCAATAGTGGTATTGTGGAGTTCGATCTTTCTTCAAAAACATTCTCATCCGGAATAAATACCGATAACAAAATCATCTTAACACTAAGCAGCGACAATAAAGAACTGCTTTTTGCCGGTACCGATGGGGGTGGATTAAAAGTGATCAACATCCGGACACGAAATGTTGAGAGCATTGTCAATAAGGAAAACGATATTGCCTCCATCAGCTCGAATTCGATATATTCATTTTTCCTCGACGAGAATGATAGATACTGGATTGGCACCTATTCCGGAGGTGTTAATTTCACGAAAAGTGCAGCCGGGAATTTCAAAATACATTCGGTTACAACTGATTATCCTGAAGCAAATAAAAGCATTCGATCATTCTATTTTGCGCCTGATGGCTCGCAATATTTCGGAACCAGAAATGGCTTTATTCAAATCAAAAAAAACGGCGAAGCCAAATTTTTTCAGGCCACACCGAATAACAAAAATGGTCTGCGCTCAAATATCATTCTTTCGGTATTTCCTTTCAAAGGCGATATTCTTATCGGAACTTATGGTGGAGGAGTAAGTTTGTTTTCGGTGACAGAACAAAAAATTAAACCCTTCCTCGATTTAGGAATCTTCACTCTCGGAAATATTTATGCATTTGCTTCCGATAAGCAAGGCAACCTTTGGATTTCATCTTTTAACGGCATTTACAGATATTCACCTGCCAGCAAGAGCATCATTAATTTTAACAAACAAAACAATGGTTTAAAAAGTGATGAGATTTTTTCACTCACTTTCGACTCCAAAGGTCGTTTATGGGTTGGCTCCATGTCTGGTCCATCGGTTTATAGGCCTGAAGGAGATTTACTCCAAAGTATCGATTTACCGGCAACCGCGAATAATAACTTCAAAACGAATTATATCTACGAAGATCAGGCCGGTAATATTTGGGTTTGTGCCGAACGCGGCGGATTAACCATGATTGATTCAGGATTAACCCAATGCACTATTTACCATGATACGGATGGATTACCCGATAATTCGATCTGTTCCATCATCGAACGAAGTACTGGAGAATACTGGATCAGTACCTTGAAAGGATTTAGCCGGTTTACCACCCAATCACATAAATTCACAAAATACTCCTTGTCTGACGGACTTCCGGGACTCGTTTTTACCCCGGCGGCCTCTTATCTGGCTGCTGACGGAACGCTTTATTTCGGAAACGAAAAGGGTCTGGTTTATTTTAATCCTTCAGAAGCTTCCGAAACAGTTTTGAACTCAAAAATCAGACTAACCGACTTTTATATTTCCGGGAAAGAAGTTCAGCCTGGCCCGGAATCGGTGCTCGTTAAGTCTATCCAATTTACTGATAAAGTTGAATTGAATGAACGATCAAGCAGCATCGGATTCCGATTTGTTGCCCTGAATTATATCAATCCTGCAGACAATGACTATCAGTACAAATTGGAAGGATTTGATAAGGAGTGGAAAGATAACGGAAATAATACGACCGTTTTCTATGAAAAGCTGAAGCCTGGAAATTATGTTTTCAAAGTCAGAAACGCCAGCGAACCAGAAGAGAATTCTCCAAATAATGCTGAAATAAAGATAGTTGTTCATCATTCATTACTCAGTTCGCCTTATTTTCTGGGCTTGCTTTTACTCCTCGCATTAGCTGGTACTTATATCATGCTTAAATACATTGAAAAGCTCCAGAAAGCCGGGAAAAGATTTATTGAGATACCTCAGAAATTTGAAAAATACCGGGGGACAAAAATTCCTGAAGTTCAGAGTTCATCCATTATCAATGATTTGAAACGATACATGGAAGAAAAGAAACCTTATCTGAATGCTGATCTGAAACTAGCCGATCTGGCCGCGGAGATTAATTATCCGGTAAATGAAATTTCACAAGTGCTGAATCAGAACTTAAATCAAAGCTTTCCTGATTTTATAAACAAATACCGGGTCGAAGAAGTGAAGAAAAGAATGGAAAATAAAGAGTTTGAAAAATTCACTTTAATAGCGATTGCCCAACAATGTGGCTTTAACTCGAAAACATCCTTCTATCGGATATTTAAAAATGAGACTGGTAAAACTCCGGCAGATTATTTGAAAGATCTTAAAAAATCCTAAAGCAAAATCCTAACTTCTTAATTATTGTTAAAATATCATCTTCCGTTGCAGTCTTTATAAATTCTTCCGTTCAAAAATCGGGTTTTGAGGTGCCAGAAAAAAAATGGAACCCACACTTTTAAAACTTTCGTGAATTAAGCTTGTATGTATCTAAATATGAGATGTTTGTAATAATGTGCAGGAGAGTCCCAATTTATAAATTGGGACTTTTTCTGTGGTTGGTTACTATGAGGACACACTATTTTAACCTTAAGTTTACATTGAGCCCAGTAAATAGGACTTCTGTTAAAAAAATGTAAAAAATAGAAACGACCGAAAGTCTGGTCCGATTCAAAAAAAAGAACAAGCTTAAAATTATAGAATCTAATGTTTAACATTTACAATTAAAATTTATGAAAAAAAATCAGAATGAATCATCCGGAGGGAACAGTCAAAAACTTAAAAAGTTGTTTCCAAAAGCAGGGATGTTAGTTTTAATTACTTTGCTAACCTTGGGACAGGTATTTGCCCAGCAAGTCAAAACTGTTAAAGGTACTGTTACTGACAACAACGGATCATCCCTTCCAGGGGTTTCGGTGTCAGTAAAAGGTACAACCACCGGAACAATTACCAATAATGATGGTACCTATACTATAGGAGTACCTGCAACAGGTAAATTACTGGTATTTTCGTTTGTCGGAATGAAAGTCACCGAAGTAGCAGTTGGTAGCCTAACTACCATTAACGTAACCATGGCTGAAGAAGCAATTGGTTTGGAAGACGTTATTGTGGTTGGTTATGGTACGCAAAAAAGAGTGACCCTTTCCGGCGCCGTTGCTCAGGTAAATGGCGATGATGTTTTAAAGGGAAAAGCCACGACCAATATAGCATCGGCATTGCAGGGTGAAATTCCAGGGTTGACCATTACACGTACATCTTCACGTCCCGGGAATGAAGGTACAACAATCACATTACGTGGAGGTATCTCCGTTAATGCTATTAGTCCGATGATTGTAATCGACGGTATTGAGGCTTATTCATGGGAACTCTCTCAAATCAATCCGAAAGATGTTGAATCAATTTCTGTTTTGAAAGATGCCGCAGCTTCTATTTATGGTACACGCGCTGCCGGTGGTGTTATACTGGTTACAACCAAACGAGGTAAGGATGGAAAAGTAAAAGTTACCTATTCTGGAAGTACTCATCTTAATTACATTGGAAATCGTTTCCCTGTTGCTTCAGGTCAGGAATGGGCCCAGATGAATATTGAAGCGAATACAAATGATGAAGTAGCATCAGGAAGTGCCAACAACTGGTGGTTGTTTTCAGGTGATGATTATGCTCAGCTGGCTCAAAATAAAGCATTTTGGAGAGCCGACGGTAAACTTCGTTTAGATCCTACAGCCAATCAGTTTGATGCGGTTTATGGGAATTCCTGGGGACAAAACCATAATTTCTCTGTTTCGGGTGGTAATGATAAAGTGAAAGTGATAACTTCTTTGGGTTTTGCAAAGGACCGTTCATTGGTTAAAGTAGCACTTGATGGTACCGAAAAATATACCTTCCGTACTAATGTTGACTATGTAATGAGTAAATGGGCGAAAGCGGAAGTTAACGTATCATACGATAAGCGTATTGTAAGTACACCAACTGATGGTATTGGTAATGGTATTCAGGATATGTTTGTTTTCCCACTATACAATGATAAAGGACAATTCTATGATGCATTTGGGACGAACAACCTTCTTTCCAAATTAATTGAAGGTGGTCGCACCAATAATACAGAGAGCATCTTCCGTTTAGGAAGTAAATTAACACTGGATATGGGATTTATTAAACCGTTGCAGGGTTTGACTTTCAGTGCCAATGCCAATATGAAGGAACGTAAAGGTTGGAAAGTCGTACGAAGAACTACTGAAACCATGTACGACTGGAACGGTGAACTTGGGAAACCGAATAATATTTTCTTTCAAACGGCTTTGAGTAATCGAAATGTAGAAAATACTTATGCGAATAGCTTGTACACCACCTATGGCGCATTTGCCAATTATAAAAAAACAATTCAAAACCACAATCTTGCTTTATTGGCAGGTATGACTTCTGAAAAAGATGCATTCAATGATTTATATGCCAAACGCGCCTATATGATTGATGATAAATTGGATGCCATCAATACAGGAGATGCAACTTATGATGATAACTCGGGAGGTGCAAATACCTGGGGACTTGTTTCATATATCGGTCGTTTAAACTACAATTTCAAGGAAACCTATTTGTTGGAAGCAACTTTCAGACGGGATGGTTCATCTAAATTGGCTCCCGAAAACCGCTGGGCTGATTTCGTTGGTGCATCAGCGGGTGTGCGTATTTCAGAACTTAAATTTATTAAGGATCTCAATGTTTTCAATAATTTGAAAATCCGCGGTTCTTATGGTGAAATGGGTTCTCTTTCAGGTATAGGCAATTATGACTACCTTTCAAATATGTCTCTTGGGACTACTGTATTTGGAACAACTCCCGGACAGATTTCCACTGCAAATATTTCAGGGATGACAAGTCGAAACCGTACCTGGGAACGAGTAGCATCTACCAACTTTGGAGCTGATTTTACCGTTTTGAAAAACCGCTTGCGAGGATCATTCGATTATTTTATCCGTCAGAACAAAGGCATGTTAATTGATGTCACATATCCTTCTGTACTTGGAGCTGGTGCCCCAAGATCAAACGATGGAAACTTTGTAGCAAAAGGTTTTGAACTTTCTTTAAATTGGAAGGATAAGATTGGCGAGGATTTCAAATATAATGTTGGAGTTTCTTTGGCTGATGCCCGAACAGAAGTCACCAAATACCCCGGTAAAGTATCTTTTGGATCAGGTATAAACAGTATCATTGAAGGCAAACCGATTAATTCCATCTATGTTTACCGAACAGATGGGTATCTTCAAAACGAAGCGGAAGTGCTCGATTACTATTCAAAAGTTAGTGGTTCCGGTTCTATTATTCCAAGTAAGGGTTATAGTGGTGCAACTGGTGTAGTTGACCGTCTGACCCCCGGTAGTGTGAAAAAACTTGATTTGAGGGGCCCAAAAGATGCTAACGGTAATTATACTGCTGCCGACGGTGCGATTACCACAGCTGACTTAGATTATTATGGCGATGCCAATCCACACTATAATTTTGGTATCAATCTGGGTGCTTCATATAAAGGATTTGATTTCAATGCTTTCTTCCAAGGTATAGGCCAGCAGTACATTGTCCGTTCTGATATGATGTCAGCCCCTTTCCGTTGGGGTTGGACCAACCAAAACGGAATTTTCCTTGGAAATACCTGGACTGCTGTGAATACAAACGCGAAATATCCGGTGATGAGCCGTAACGGTGGCCGTAACGGTTGGAACTATGCTAACATTAATGACATTAATGTAACGAATGTCTCCTATATGAGATGTAAATCATTGGTGCTGGGTTATACCATACCGGAGTTGCTTGTTTCCAAGGCCGGTATTGGCAATGTCCGTTTATGGGTATCAGGTGATAACCTCTTTGAATTCGATAATGTAAAGGATGGATTCGATCCGGAAAGCAAAGCAGCTACCGGGCAGGGTAACGTCGATGTTTATGCGCGAACTATATCTTTTGGTATTGATTTGACTTTCTAATTTATTAATTTGAAACTCTAAGAAAATGAAAATTAAATATTTAATATTAGGTATTATAGCATTGGGCAGTGTACTGACCAGTTGCGAAAAAGCTTTTCTTGACCAACAACCCAAGGATGTTCTGAGTGAAGCAATTTATTACCAGAACCTGAGCCAATTTCAGTCTGGTGCAAATTATCTCCATAATTGCGTCATTGCATGGGGTGATAATCCATTCCCTATTAGTTTTGATTATGGTTCAGATATTAGTTCTGTACAAGATGGTGCTGGTAGTGGAACAAATACAGTTGTAGCTTCAGATGAGTTTTGGAACAAGACATATACGTGGCTTCGTCAGGTCAATGTTTTCTTGTCAAAAGTAAAAGTCTATGCGAATAAAGATGAAATTGCAGGTCCAACTGGTCAGGCTTATTTCTTCCGCGCATGGCATCACTTTTTCTTACTGAAACGATTTGGTGGCGTACCAATTGCGAATTCGGTAACTCAAACAACTTCTGATGTTGTTTGGGGCCCGAGGGCTTCCCGCTATCAGGTGATGGCCCAGATAATCAACGATCTTGACAGTGCTGTACTTCTACTTAATAAGGCTGGCATTACTAAAGTATCGACTGCAAATAATGGTCAGGTAACGCTCGAAGCGGCAAAGGCTTTTAAAGCTCGTATTTGCCTGTATGAAGGTACTTGGGAAAAATATGTGAAAAACACCACCGATGGAGATGGATCGTCAACAGGTGCAGGAACGGCAGGATACAGCGCCACTAAATACACCGAGTATCTGACTATGGCAAAATCCTTGTCAAAAGAGATTATTGATGGCAATCAATTTTCGCTTTGGAATGGAGTGGATGCTGTTACATCTACTGCAGTGGCAAATAAAGCGATGTATGCACACACAAGTTATTTTTATCTTTTCAATCTCGAAGATGCCACATCAAATCCTAATGGTTTGAATAAGGCATCAAATAACGAGGCTATTTATCGTTGTGTTTACGATTTTACTTTCAGAAGAGGCAATATCAATATATCCCACTCCCAAGTTGCAAATGTAAGCCGCAAGATGATGGATATGTACCTTTGTACAGATGGGCTTCCTGTTCAGTACTCACCGTTATTTAAGGGTTACGGTACCATGACTTCAGAATTTGATAATCGTGACTACCGTTTGACAGCTCTTGTTTGGAAACCCATGGCTTGGTATTGGGGATATGGGTTGTACAATACCGGAGCTAAATACGGAACTGATATTACAACACTTGCTTCGGCATCTTATCAGTACATCCCGAATTTAACTGGAGGAGTTGGATATTATAGCCGAAAGTATCGCACAGAAAACAATGCCCGGAGTAATTATGAGGAATCAGCCGATTATATGCAAATCCGTTTGGCCGAAATTTACCTGATTTATGCCGAGGCAACTTGTGAATTGGGTAATGGTGATATCTCTGATGCTGATCTGGATTTATCGATCAATAAAATTCGTGCTCGTGCTGGCGTAGCATCTTTAACCCATGATTTAATTGCACCTTATCCGGCATTAACACTTTTGGGTGAAATCCGTCGTGAACGTGCACTTGAACTGCAGGCAGAAGGCCATCGCATTTCTGACCTATGCCGCTGGGGTATTGCTGAGGCCGAATTGAAAGGTAAACCTACATGTGGAGTATATCTTGCAATTGATGGTATTCCAACAGAATACTCTACTGCTCAAAATCCAAACACTAACAATCCAATTCTGGTTGATGGTGCTTATGGAGCCTCCAACAGGACTCAAAATGACATAGTTGTGTCTACCTATGCAGGTATTGCACCTACGAAGGCCGGAGCAATAATTGGAGAATTGGCCGCCAATCGCCTTTTTGCCCTAAAAAATTATTTGCAGCCAATTCCTCAGGGTCAGATCGAATTGAATCCCAAATTAAAACAGAATCCAAGCTGGTAGCTTTTGTTCTGATTATAAATGAATAATATAGTACTAAGCAGCCGACAGTCAATCCAAAAATGTCGCTGTCGGCTGCTTTTTCTCTTCTCAAATTTATCAACCAATGAACCGATTTATCTCCACCGCCTTTTTAATGATTGCCTTTTTAATGATTTTGTTTCAGGGTAATGCAAAAGAGAATTCGACCCCGATGCTCAATTATGAGATAAAATCACCCGACGGAAATTACTCCGTTTCGTTTTCTACCCTGAAAACGAATGAACATTTGCAATTGTTTTACAGTGTCAACTATAAAGGCAAAACTGTTGTCGAAAAGTCAAAACTCGACATCGTGCTCGATAACCATATATCCGAACTGGCTATGGCCATCAAACCCGATGCGGATTGCCACTTTGTTAGCGATATGGATTTTGTTTCTCAAAAAGATACTTCAGTAAACACCAGTTGGCATAATGCTCTTGGCGAACGAAATACCGTAAAAGAGATTTACAACCAATCATCTTTTCTGTTTGAGAAACGCAATAAAAAAGGCTATCAGCTTCAAATCGACATTCGTGCATACAACGAAGGAATTGCTTTTCGTTACCATTTCCCGTTGAATCCAAAAGGATTGTATTATCGGATCATGCACGAAAACAGCGAATTTGTGATGCCTGCCGGAACCAAAGCCTGGTACCATCGCTGGGCACAAGCTTCATTCGAACTACTTCCTTTGGAAAACTGGATTGATGAATCCGAACGTCCGCTCACCTGCGAACTTGCCAACGGTTTATTTGTAGTTATAGCAGAAGCACAAATGGTCGATTATGTCCGCACCAAGTTCAAAGTTAAACCTGAACAACCTGGAACATTGGTCACTTCGCTCTGGCAACCGGTTGATGCCATTACGCCTTTTGATACTCCATGGCGCGTAATTATGGCTGCCGAAACTCCAGGGCAATTACTGGAACACAATGATATTTTATTAAACCTGAACAAACCTTGCGTCATTTCAAATACCGATTGGATTAAACCGGGCAAAATAATACGCGAAATTGCCCAAACCAACGAAAATACTAAAGCATGTATCGACTTTGCTGCTGCAAATGGCTTGCAATATATTCTGTACGATTGGAAATGGTATGGTCCGGCCTTCGACTTTAATTCTGATGCTTCGAAAGTTGCCATAGACCTCGATCTTCAGAAATGGATTGCCTATGGAAAAGAACGTGGAGTGGGAGTGTGGCTTTATGTGAACCAACAGGCATTGCTCAAACAAATGCGCGAAATTTTTCCAATTTATAAAAAATGGGGCATTTCCGGAGTCAAATTCGGATTCGTTGAAGTGGGTTCTCAGCGCTGGACAAACTGGTTGCACGAAGCCATTCAATTAGCGGCAGATAACAAACTGATGGTGAATATTCATGATGAATTCCGCACCACCGGAGAACAGCGCACCTGGCCGAATATTATGACTGTTGAAGGAATTCGCGGAAACGAAGAATTTCCAACAGCTACCCACAATACGATTTTGCCTTTCACCCGCTACATTTCCGGAGCAGGCGATTACACGATTTGTTACATGGATAAACGACTAAAAACCACCCATGCCCATCAGTTGGCTCTCGGGGTAATTTATTTCAGTCCATTGCAAACGATATACTGGTACGATAAACCGGAAATGCTTTCGGGTATTCCTGAAACCGAATTCTTCAAAAATCTGCCAACTGTTTGGGACGAAACAAAAGTGCTTTCCGGAGAAATAGGAAAATATGCAACGATTGCCCGTCGCAACGGAAAACAATGGTTTGTTGGCGCCATTACCAATACTGAAGGAAGAAAGCTTCCGATCTCGTTCAGTTTTCTTCCTGAAGGGAAAAAATTCAAGGCACACATTTATTCCGACGATCCGAAAATACAGACAAGCACACAGGTTAAAATTGAAACAAAAACAATTACAAGTAAATCGGTTTTGCAACCTGAACTTTTACCATCCGGCGGTTTAGCCATCTGGCTGGAACCGGTGGAATAAATACCGTCCGCGCAAAAATACCGATCAAAGCATCAAATATTTTCCGGGTGGACTGGGGCAAGACTCCATCAAAGAAATTGAAAGAATATAGTTTGGTTAGAAAATAGGTTTTGTTTGGATTCCACCGGTTGAGGTGGAATCCTTTAGGAAAAAATTGAAAATTAATATAGAAAAACAAGGATCATGAAGATTTTAAACTTACCGGCAATAATCATCCTAATGATGATTATTGCTGTTTCGTGTTCGACGGAGAAGAAATCGGTGCAGGCACCCGACACAAAAAAAATGTTGGATTACTGCGTTGTAAAAACTGTGGATACGATGAATAATCTGGCCGACGCCGACAGCTTTCCGCGCAATATTTATCCCGGACAAACCAACTGGAACAAGGTAGATGTCTTCGACTGGACTTGCGGTTTTTGGCCGGGAATTTTGTGGTATGCTTACGAAGCTTCAGGTGATTCCTCAATTTTAGTTAATGCTAAAAAGTTCACTCAACCACTGCAGAATGTGATTTCAGTACCTGTTGAAAGCCACGATTTAGGCTTTATGCTCAATTGTAGTTTTGGAAATGGTTATCGGTTGACACAGGATACTTCGTACAGAGAAATATTAGTCATCGCTGCCGATTCATTGGCAACTCTTTTTAATCCGAAAGTTGGAACAATCCTTTCATGGCCCGCCATGCGCGAAAAAATGAACTGGCCACACAATACCATTATTGACAATTTGATTAACCTTGAATTGCTTTTCTGGGCATCAAGAAACGGAGGCAGTCAAAACCTCTACGATATTGCTGTGAAACACGCAGAAACCTGCATGCACACATTGATTCGTCCGGATTATACCACGTTCCATGTGGCTGTTTTCGATACTGTTGACGGGCATTTCATCAAAGGCGTCACTCATCAGGGATATTCCGACAGTTCAACCTGGGCCCGAGGACAAGCTTGGGCAATATATGGCTACACCATGTGTTATCGCGAAACCAACAAACCTGAATTCCTGGAAACGGCACAAAAACTGGCTGATATGTTTATCAATCGTTTGCCTGAAGACGGTATCCCATATTGGGATTTCGATGATCCTGCCATTCCGAATGCGCCGAAAGATGCTTCAGCTGCTGCAGTTGCAGCTTCCGGGATGCTGGAACTTTCAGGATTTGTAAAAGATGAGGCTTCCAAAGCAAAATATAAAAATGCAGCTATGGCTATATTAAAGAAACTCTCTACTCCGGAATATCTGAGTAGTGATAAAAATCAGGCATTCCTGATGCACTCAACCGGGCATAAACCCAATGATACCGAGATTGATGCATCAATTATTTATGCCGATTATTATTATCTTGAAGCTTTGTTGCGATTGAAAAAAATAGATGGTTTTTATAAGAAATAAAGAATTTTTTTTGATTTGATCTGCATAATAAACAACTAACCCATGAACCCAACCAATAACATAAAAAAAATGACGATCATTTCGGTGATCATGTTGTTCAATTTCTTGCTTTTTTCGCAGGAAAAACAGACCGCCCATCCCGCATGGAAGCCACTCGGGGATTTTAATCTAAAAGGTTGGACTGGGGCAAAAATCAGTGCTGAAGGAGCAAGATTGAAAGTTCCGGGAGTGATTGGATTTTGTCAGCCGGATGGCGCGAAAGGTCGGTATTTAAAAGGCCTGCAGCAGGAAAACGACGGCACCATTGATGCCCGAAAATGGTATGGAATACGCTTCGATATTCAGTTAGACCGTGATGTGAATTTCATGGGCGAATGGACTGTTTACTTAGTTGAAATTAAGGACAGGCACAATTTGCTCGATTCTTCTTCAGTGAAAATTCCGGTGCAGGGGAAAAGCTGGCAAACCATCACGGTTCCGTTCACATCTTTTGATTATAACCGTGGACAGGTTTATTTTCTGAAATTCATTAAGCATTTACAGATGAGAGGTGCGTATGAAGATGGCTCGAAAGGACAAGTTCTGCTTCGGAATATCAGGCTGGTTGCCGCAAATGCGCTCTTGCTCAAAAGCGATATCTGCTCGAAACCAGAAGATGAAACCGGAAAAGCACTTTATGAAATATCGGTCACCAACTGTTCCGAAAAAGCACAATCTGTCAGCCTGAACATAAAGCGCAATGGTTGGGAAGCCATGAAAGCCACAGTTTCTCCTGAAATGATGTTCCTGCAACCCGGAGAAAGCAAAAATGCCTGGGTGGAAGTTACCGTTCCTGAAAATATTCCTGAAGGAGCCCATGAAAATCAAATAATTACAGCCACTTCAGGTTCTTCTGAAAGCAATCCGGCTACGATTGAGCTGGTCACTTTGAAACACCTGAAATCTCCGTTTTTGGTGCATCAGCAAGCCGGATGGGACGAAGTGAAAGCAAAAGTTGAAAATTACGAATGGGCTAAAAATGCCAAAGCCGAATTCATCACTACTGCAGAAAAATTTCAGGTTGACGAAGTTCCGTCGGGTGGAAAACCATCAGACATGGGAACCAATGGAATTTTCAGGGCTTATACCGAACAACAACTCTGGAAAACTGCCGTGGCGTACAAACTGACCGGCGAGAAGAAATATGCCGAAAAAGTAGCCTTGTATTTGCTCCGCTTGTCGGATTATAAAAACGGTTATCCGCTTACTCTGCACGCTACACTTCAGGGATTGCCACAGGAAGGCGGCATGTTCGAAGGTTGTGTAACCAGCTACGATTTAATCAAGGATTCAGGAGTACTCAGTCAGGCTGACTGTAAGCAGATCGAACACACATTTCGCTTGTTCTGCGGTGAAATCATCGATATGATGGGCGATGGCGGCATTTCCAACTGGTCGGTTTTCAACCTGGCTCCGGCAGCCGAATGTGCTTTGATGATTCATGATCTGGACCTCTTCAATAAATTATTGTATGGACCAACCGGCCTCATTGACCAGTTCCGTTACGGAACCATGGACGATGGCTGGTGGTACGAAGTGTCGCTGAGTTACAATCTTGGGGCGGCGGCTTGTTTCACGCAAACCGCGCTGGCTGCCCGTCCTTTTGGAATCGATTTGCTCAACCTGAAATTTCCGGCTTCATTGACCCAAAATGTAGGTTTGCGGCCATTCGAATATGAAAATTTTCAGGGAATGTCATTCGGAAAATTCGGACCGATGAAAGACAATTCGGTCACGATAAAGAAACTTTGGGATGGCATTTTAATCTATCCCGATTACCGTGGAGTGATGTTTGGAATGGGCGATGGTCACGAACAATTTGTGGCCGGAGGACAATTTGAAATGGCCTATTATGCGTTTCGTGACCCTGATTATGCTTCGGTATTAAAACAAAGCAAACAACGCGATTTAATATACGGAGTGCCTGAACTTCCGGAGAATACACCGAAATTGTACGCCGTTTCGGGCCATTCCGACAATGCCGGTATTGCCGTGCTTCGCTCGCAAACCGAGGGGCGCGAACAAAAAGACCAGATTCAGGCGGCAATAAAATATGGCACACACGGCGGTTATCATGGCCATTTCGACCGGGCAAGCCTTTTGTCACTGATGCGTTACGGACGCAGTTTCTGGAACCCTGAAACCTCGTGGTTTGGTTACGGCTCTTACATGTACAAATGGTGGGTTCAAACCTCGATGGTCAGTAATATGGTCGTGGTTGACGGTAAAATGCAGGAACCGAAAGAAACAAATCCAATACTCTTTTTCAGCGGAAAAATGATGCAGACCGTGGCCGTTGAAACCAATGCCCGCTGGAGCAATCCTCCATATTTGGGTGGTTACGAGCAAATCGAAAAAGTAAAGGCCGGAGATGCCCCTTATGTTACCATTCCTGAAAATCATCCGAAGGTTGCCGAAGTGACTGATTACACTGAACCGGTTTTGCAGCGCAGGTTGATGGTGGTTACTGATGATTATGTCGTGCTGGCCGACTATTTAAAAGCTGAAAGAGAACATACTTTCGACAATTTGTTGCATCTCCGTGGAGCCAGGGCCGGTGATGATCTTAAATTCATTGGTCATGATGCTAGTTTTGATGCAAGTCCTTTAAGCACTGGCCAGTTTATTACAAGTGTTGACAATTTTGCGGCTAATCAGGGCGCTAAAATTCCTTCACGGATGATTGCCAGTTCCGAAATCGGATGGGATACCGGAGGTTTCAACGGATACCAGGAACCCGGCGATTTAAACATTGATGTTTACCACGTCTGGCCACAAAAAGCAGTGGTGCGTATTGGTAATTATGCCGAAGGACGAAAGATTTCCAAAAAGCTGGTTTTTGAGGTTGTGGGCGATGGCAAACAGCTAATTGCAGATAGTCTTGTCACCTGGATATTAGGAAATAAATTGGTTGACGTGAATGTGGAAGGAATAAAAATGCTTCAGTTGCGTGTAAAAACCAACCGTGGACAGGGCGTGAAAAACACCTTGTTTTGGGCCAATGCCAAACTTGTAACTTCAAAAGGAAAAGAAATAGCGTTCTCGCAGCTTAAACCGGTTGTGGTCAATGTTATTCCGGCACAAATATCTGGCAAAGATTACGAGGGTGGTCCGGTAAAAATAGCCGGAACAGAATATTCCGATGTTCTGGTCACCGAACCCGAAAACACAAAGGAATACGCTGTAATTAGTTTGGATTTAACGGGTTTGGATGCCAAAAGTTTTAAAGCCAACATTGGCGGCGATTATCCGGTAGGCGACGAAGATCAGGTACGAAAAACCGTGAGTTACCGCACTTCAGGTAAAGATGTTCGTTATCTTTTGGTGCTCGAACCTTATGAAAGTAAAAGCATGGTTAAAAATGTTACAGCAATTTCAGCAAATGAACTTGAGGTTGATTTAATTGATGGTAGAAAACAACAAATTACTATCAAAAATTTTGATGACAAGGATGGAAAAGTTGTAGTGACCATTTCTGAAGAAAAGGATGGCAAAATAATACGAACAGAACAAAGTATTCAAACAACTAAATAAAAGATAATGCATCCCCGTAAATTAATACTTGTTTGTTTGATTAGTGCATCATTTTTGGGTTATAGTCAAACTACTAAAAACGTTTCACTTACAATAAATACTGATAAAGTAATTGGTAAGATTGATTCAAAAATATATGGTCAACTTCTGGAGCATATTTATCACTCTATTAACGGAGGTTTGTGGGGCGAAATGATTGCAACCCGCTCCTTCGAGCCAATTGCTTTTAATGGTTGGTATATCGATGAAAATGAGCTGATATCACCTGGGACCAGAACAGCAGAACTGGCTGTTGGTAATCCTGAATGGACGGATTATGATGCAACATTGGAGGTGAAATGGGATCCGTACTTTGTAGGTGTTCCTGCACCATGGAGTGGCGGTCAGAGCGATATTCGTTTTGTTTTGCGAGGGAATAAAGAATCGGAAGGAGCTTTCGCTTTTCATTTCGATGCCAAAGCTGACACTGTTTTCAAAATGGAAAAGAATGTAAAAAAAAATGATTCTAAACTAGGTTGGATTGTAGTGCAGACAAACAAAGATGTTCCGGTAAAATCTCTCAATCCAAAAAATTGGCATAAAGTACGCATACACTGCGAAGGTTCTGCGGCACAGTTATTTTGGGATAATAAGCTAATTTTTGATTTCAAAGAAATGAACAGTGAAATAGGGAAAGGGAGTTTGACCCTTTTGCTTTCCCGCACTGGCGGACGATTCCGCAACATACAAATTAAATCATTAAATGGGTCAATACTGTTTAGTGGTATTCCTGAAAAGCTATTACCACCGTCTGTGGCACCAGATTGGAAATCTTTTGGTCCAGGTACTTTTCAACTTGCAAAAGATGACGCCAAAAACCGATACTATTCACAAAAAATTACTGCAGGAACCGAAGAAACAGGAGTTTGTCAGGGATCAATGAATCTACATCGAAACGAAATTTACCGCGGATCTGTTTGGGCCAAAGGTGATGGAAAAGCTTTATTGACTGTTAATTTCAATAAAAACCAACACAAAATTGCAGAACAGCGATTAGGAATACCCGGCAAAGATTGGAAAGAATATATGTTTGAACTGCGTCCTTCAGAATCAACTGGTCAGGCTGTCTTTGCTTTGGTAGTTTCCGGTGGGATTGTATATGTCGATCAGGTAAGCATGATGGCAGATTCTACCAGAAAAAATGGTGGTTATCGTCCTGATTTATATGAGGCTGCAGCCGGTATTTCGCCCACTGTACTGCGATGGCCTGGTGGTTCTTTTGCTTCTGGATATAACTGGAAATGGGGAATTGGTCCGCAGGTAAACCGCATTCGAATGCCCAAAGCTAGTTGGGATGATTATGAACAGAATGCTTTTGGAACGGACGAATTCATCGATTTGTGCAGAAAAATGAAATCTGAACCTGTAATTGTGATTCCAATCGGCTATGATCAGTCGGATTCCGAACGTCCACGCTTAATTCGAGAGGCTCAGGAATGGCTGGCTTATTGCAACGAACCTGCCTCTGGTAAATGGGGTAAGCTTCGGGCACAAAACGGACATCCAAAACCTTATAATGTGAAATATTGGGAGATCGACAACGAAATGTGGAAAATGGGTGTAGAGAAATATGGCCAACTTCTTCGCGAATTTGTTCCTGCACTCAAAGAAATCGACTCATCCATAAAGATTATTGCTTGTGGAGATTTCACTGAAAGGAAAGTTTATCTTGATTCGGTATTGCTGTTTAGTTCAGGTAAATACTTCGATTATCTTAGTTTACATCACTACGAAAGCCCGAATAACTATACCAGTGGTCCGCTGAATTCTGCAAAAAAATATGCCAATGTAGCCCGCTTGATAGAGAAGTCGCCGAATTCGAATATCAAAATTTACGTTTCGGAATGGAACGCATCGGAATTAGATATGAGAACCGGATTGTATGCTGCAGGTATATTGAATATCTTTGAAAAAGAACCGGCTATTGAAATAGCTGCTGGGGCGCTCTTTCTGAGACGCACCGACGCTTCAGGATGGAACAATTCCTTCATCAATTTCGATTATAAAAGTTGGTTTCCGGCACCCAATTATGTGGTAACAAAACTTTGGCGCGAACACTTTGCACCAAATAGACTGGAAATTAATGGGAATATAGACTCATTAAATGTGGTGGCAACTAAATCGGATGATGGTAAAATGGTGTATTTGAAAACGGTGAATCCAACCGATCAGCCAATAACAGTGAAGTTGACAATTGATGAAATCTTTCCGGTTTCCACAGTCACATTCGAGGTTATTTCTGCCAATTCTCTTTCGATTAAAAACTCTATGGACCAACCAGACTTAATTAAACCGGTGTATTCTGACGTTTCAAACGAAAAAAACAAGATAACTTTCACATTACCAATATGGTCGGCTAGTGTGGTGAGTATCCAACGAAAATAAACAGGAGATGAGAATATTAAACAATATAGTTTTGTTAGGTGCTTTAACACTGATACTTAGTTCCTGTAAACTTGCTGAAAAGAAAACAAATCAGTTGAACTACGATTTCTCTGAAATCAACAAAAAAGTTCAGGGGTGGATCGACAGCGGATATTATTCGGGTGCAGGATTGATTATTGCCAAAGACAATCAGCTAATTCTGGATACCTGCTACGGAAATTATACAGCCGATACAGTCGTTTACATTGCTTCATCCGGAAAATGGCTGGCTGCTGCTACAATTGCTGCTGTGGTTGATGAAGGCAAACTCTCGTGGGACGACCCTGTAAATAAGTGGCTCCCAGAATTTACCAATATGAAAGGGAAAGCAACCTTGCGGCAGTTGCTTTCACATACTTCAGGTTTTCCTGATTATCAGCCTCAAGGAGCTCATCATGATGATTATCAAACGTTAGAAGAATCAGTTAGTAATATCGTTGGACTTCCGGCTGATACAATTCCCGGAGCAGAATTTAATTATGGAGGTTTGGCCATGCAGGTGGCAGGGCGAATGGCTGAATTGGCCACTGGTAAAGACTGGGAAACCCTTTTCCAGGAAAAAATTGCCCAACCGCTAGGTATGAAAAATACACATTTTACTCCTGTAAATCGGGGTGGAGGCCACAGCCCGATGCTGGGCGGAGGCGCCCGAACAGTTTTGCACGATTACGCCGCTTTCCTGAATATGATTTTCAATAATGGTAAATTCAACGGCAAACAAGTTTTGTCGGAGGTTACTATTAAAGAAATGCAGGCTGATCAGATTGGCAAAGCAAAAGTTGCGCCTCACGAATTTGTAGAGCGCGTTCGTGCTGAAATGCACCACGGAATTTATGGGCTGGGAGAGTGGCGTGAAGAACTGAATTCTGCCGGAGAAGCAGTACTGATCAGCAGTCCGAGTTGGGCCGGGGCTTATCCATGGATCGACAAAACCACTAATACTTATGGTTTTTTCATTACGCATATAACTGGCGAAAATGCCGGAAGGGATGGATTTTCTTCCTTTTTTAGCAGTCCGGTTCTACCGATAATGGTTCGCGATGTTTACAAACAGGCAGCCTTACCCGATTCAGTTAAAACTGGTTTTTTTAATATTGGCGATGCAAAAATCTATTACGAAGAAGCCGGACACGGTGAACCTGTCATTTTTATTCACGGACACTCGTTTGATCATTCTGAATGGGACCCACAATTTTTGGAATTTGCGAAAAAATACCGAACCATTCGCTACGATTGCCGTGGCTATGGCCGTTCGTCGATGCCGGTTGAAGGGCACGAATTTCTACATGCTGAAGATTTGCTGAACCTGATGGACATACTGGATGTGGAGAAAGCGCATCTGGTTGGCTTGTCGATGGGCGGTTTTATCGTGGCCGACATGTTGGCTTTGCATCCTAACCGAATACTTACGGCAACTGCTGCGAGTGGCGACGTTTTTCCGGTTCCCGGACCCGATCAGCCCTGGACGGAAGAAGGAATCGCCAAACGCCGGGCAGAAATTGCTGCTACAAAAGCACATGGAACAATGAACCAAAAATGGGAATGGCTGGCTGGTTTGATGAGCAAAGGAGGCTCTCACTTGCAGGAAATCCGCCGTCCAGTTTGGGACATGATTTACAAATGGGATCAGTGGCAAACGTTACATGTTGAGCCGCGTTTGGTGCTTGGAACTTCCGTGGTAGAAATACTTAAAAATCAGGAAATAACGGTTCCAGTGATGGTCTTGACTGGCGAAGTGGATAAAAACCGTCCGAACAAATTGCTGGAATGTGTACCGACGGCCAAACAGGTAATCGTTCCCGATGCGGGGCATGTGAGCAACCTCGAAAACCCGGAAGCTTTTACTAAATTAGTGATGCAGTTTATTGACAGAAAATCAATTAATTAAAAAATATTCAAAATGAATCCATTCAACCAACTGACAAAAAAGATAACGATTCTGGCATTGGGACTCTTTTTCCTGAATGCGGCGAACGCCCAAAAAAAAATAACTGTTGACGCTACAGCCAAAGGCGAGAAATTCGAACATTTCTGGAGCAAATGTGTCGGCGCAGGTCGTGCCAACGAAGGCTTACGCGCTACTTGGCTCGAACATCTACAACTGGTAAAAGACAATTGCGGTTTTGAATATTGTCGTTTCCATGGGCTTTTCCATGACGATATGTTCGTATATAAAGAAGTGAACGGTGTGGCGGTTTACAACTGGCAGTACATCGACGATTTGTTCGACCGGATGCTTGCCATCGGTGTTCGCCCGTTTGTCGAACTGAGTTTTTTCCCGGGAGAACTGGCTGCCAAAGAATCGCGCACCCAATTCTGGTGGAAAGGATATGTGACTCCCAATCCTGAAAAATTTGACAAGTGGGCAGATTTGGTTTCTGCTTTTACCAAACATTGCATTCAGCGATATGGACTGGAAGAGGTGAAGTCTTGGTATTTTGAAGTATGGAACGAACCCGACTTGCGTGGTTTCTGGGACGGAACCAAATCGCAGTATTTCGAATTGTACCGCGTTTCGGTCAACGCGATAAAAGCCATCGATACAGCTTTGCGTGTAGGCGGTCCGGCTACCAGTAATTTTGTTCCTGACGAACGTTTCGATGGCGAAACCGAAGATAAAACCAAGCACAAAACTTTGACCGTTGCCGACATCAATACGCTCGAATGGCGTGGTGTCTGGATCAAAGATTTCCTGAATTTCTGCAGTAAAGAAAAATTACCGGTTGACTTCGTTTCAACTCATCCGTACCCAACCGATTGGGCAATTGATCCCGGAACAGGAAAAGGTGGTGGCCGCACCCGCAAGGTGGATGCAACCATCGAAGATTTGAAATGGCTGAAAGAAACCATTGCAGAAAGTGCTTATCCGAAAGCCGAAATTCACCTCACCGAATGGAGTACCAGTCCATCGCCGCGCGACAATGCTCATGATTTTCTTCCTGCCGCAACTTTTGTGATTAAAATAAATACCGATTGCATTGGCCTCGCTAATTCGCTTTCGTACTGGACATTTACCGATGTATTTGAAGAAGGTGGTGCCGGAAATACCATTTTCCACGGCGGTTTTGGAATGATCAACTACCAGGGCATCGTGAAACCAACCTATCATGCTTACCGCATGTTGAACGAACTGGGCGACGAATTGATATACCGCAAAGATGGAGTGGTGGTTACCCGAAACTCGAAAACCGGCAAGTTGGTAGCAATTCTTTACAATTATCCTTCCGAAGTAAAAACAGCTCCTGAATCAGGCGTACGTAGTTTGGCGCAAAGCACTCAGGATAAAGGCACAGCACAATCGTTCGATCTGAAGTTGACCAAGTTAAAAGTCAATTCAGCCATATCCATTGAAACGCTTGACAAACAGCACGGTAACGCGATTGGAGCCTGGCAGCAAATGGGAAGCCCTGAACCACCAACCCGCGAGCAGGTTTCCATCCTTAAACAAAAAGCACAGGAACTGAAAAAAGATATTCTAACTTCCAGCGATAAAGGCGAACTGCATTATTCACAGTCGCTCGAATCCTGGTCGGTAGTGCTGATCAAAGAATTATAATATAAAAACAATTGAAATGATCAATAAAAAAAAGCAAATCCTGATTATCATGGGGCTGTTTGTTGGATTTATAGCTGTTTGTCAAGATAAACCAGTAAATACCAATGAGTTATTAAAGCTGTGGTACAAACAACCGGCAAAAGTTTGGGTCGAAGCACTTCCTCTTGGGAATGGCCGTTTGGGAGTGATGGTTTTTGGAAATACTGACAAAGAGCGCCTTCAGTTGAACGAACAAACCATTTGGGGTGGTGGTCCTAATCGTAATGATAATCCCGAAGCTCTAAAAGTTTTGCCTGAGGTGCGTCAGTTAATATTTGACGGAAAAAATAAGCAAGCTCAAGACTTGATTGAAAAAAAATTTCGAACACCGCGTAATGGTATGCCTTATCAAACGATGGGCAGCCTTTTTCTGAGCTTTCCCGGACACGAAAATGCAACCAACTATGAGCGCGAACTCAACCTCGAAAATGCAATTGCTACCACGACCTATCAGCTTGATGGTGTTATTTTTACGCGCGAAACATTTGCTTCATTTACCGATAATGTAGTAATTATGCGCATTTCGGCCAGTAAACCTGGGGCAATAACTTTTAAAGCATTCTATGAGTCGCCACTTAAACACAATGTGAAGAAAAGTGGCAACAAACTGGTTGTAACCGGTATTGGCTCTGATCATGAAGGGGTAAAAGGAGTGGCTCAGTTTGAAAATCAGACCATGGTAAAGACTGATGGTGGAAAAGTTTCTGTTGGCGATTCCTTAATTTCGGTTACAGGTGCTAATGCTGCTACCATTTATATTTCTATTGCTACTAATTTCAAAAATTATAATGATGTGAGTGGCAATGCGTCGCAAAAGGCATGGGACTATTTATCGCAGGCAATTAAAAAGAAATACGAAGATGCAAAAGATAGTCACATCGCTTTTTATCAGAATTATTTTAACCGTGTAAAACTCGATTTGGGCACTACCGAAGCTGCAAACAACGAAACAGATCTTCGAATCCGCGAATTTAAAAACGGTAACGATCCTCAGTTGGCTGTACTGGCTTTTCAATTCGGGCGTTACCTGCTAATTTCCAGTTCACAACCGGGAGGTCAGCCTGCTAATTTGCAAGGACTTTGGAACGACCAGCTTCTGGCACCCTGGGATGGTAAATATACCATCAACATCAATTTGCAAATGAATTACTGGCCGGCCGAAGTAACCAATTTAACAGAGATGCACCAGCCTTTATTTCAATTGATTAAAGAGCTCTCCGAAACCGGAAAGGAAACCGCCCGGGTAATGTACGGAGCAAAAGGCTGGATGGCTCACCACAATACAGATATTTGGCGAATTACCGGTCCGGCCGATGGTGCCTACTATTGTGCATGGCCCAACGGCGGAGCCTGGCTGTGCGAACATTTATGGCAACATTATCTATTTACCGGCGATAAGCAATTTTTAAAAGAGTATTACCCTGTTCTAAAGGGCGCTGCCGATTTTTTTCTGGATTTTTTGGTAGAGCATCCCACCTACAAATGGCTGGTAAGCAGCCCTTCCAACTCTCCGGAGCATGGTCCCGGCGAAAAAGGTTCTTCGGTTGTTGCGGGTTCCACCATGGATAACCAGATTGCATTTGAAATTCTCTCGAATACTCTTGATGCCAACGAAGTACTGGAAGGTGACAAGGCTTATTCTACAAAATTAAAACAAACTATCGATCGGTTACCACCTATGCAGATTGGTAAATACAACCAGTTGCAGGAATGGCTCGAAGATGTTGACGACCCAACATCCGAACACCGTCATGTGTCGCATCTTTTTGGTTTATATCCCGGTAGTCAGATCTCGCCTTATTCGAGTCCCGAATTATTTCAGGCAACCAAGAAATCACTGATTTTCAGAGGCGACCAGGCTACAGGTTGGTCAATGAGTTGGAAGATAAACCTTTGGGCCCGATTGCTTGATGGTAACCATGCCTATAAACTTATTTCGAACATGCTAACATTGGTAGAACCCGGCTCTAAGGAAGCACACACTTATCCTAATATGTTTGATGCCCACCCACCTTTTCAAATTGATGGTAACTTTGGGTTTACAGCCGGTGTTGCCGAAATGTTGCTCCAAAGTCATGATGGAGCAGTGCAGATTTTACCGGCACTGCCCGATGCATGGCCTGCTGGCTCGGTGAAAGGGTTAAAAGCCCGTGGTGGTTTTGAGGTTGACATGAACTGGGATGGTAAACAGATAGCTAAAGTCAGAATTCATTCCTCTATCGGTGGAAACCTTCGGTTACGTTCGTACATTCCCTTGAAGTGCGTAGGTCTGAAACCGGCTACCGGTAAAAACCCAAACCCTTTGTTTCGGACAGCAACAATCAAAGAGCCACTGATTTCAAAAAGCATTTCACCTCAAATGCCTATGCTTTATGTAACATACGAATATGACCTGATAACAGAGCCCGGTAAGGAATATTTATTAACCCGATAATTTATAAATAATGAAGTCTATCAGCTATTTAATACTGTTGTTCATGGTTTTAGCCCCTTCAGTTAAAGCCCAGTCTTCAGGAAAAGTTATCCCGTTAGATAGTTTCAATCCGGGTGAAGTCTGGCCCGATAGGAATGGTAACCACATACAGGCTCATGGAGGTGGTATCATTAAAATAAAAAAGACTTATTATTGGTACGGCGAGCAACGCGGACAAGGATTAGACCCGAAATATCGGTATGTTAGTTGCTATTCCTCAAAAGACCTTATGAACTGGAAATTCAGAGGCAATGTGATAAAAATGCTGCCTCCGGATTCTCTTACGGAAGGCTGGGTGTTGGAACGCCCCAAAGTTTTCTACAATGCCATAACCAAAAAATATGTCATGTATTTTCATGTGGACGATAGGGGTTACAAGGTGGCACAAGTAGGAATTGCTGTCAGCGACCAGCCTGACGGAGTGTTTAAATATGTAAAAAGATTTCGTCCGCTTGGGCATGAGAGTCGCGATATTGGCCAGTTTATCGACGACGACGGCTCTGCATATTTAGTTTTTGAAGACCGTCCATTTGGCTTTCGTATCGCCAGACTTTCGAAAGATTACATGGATGTTGAAAAGGAAATGACACTAGTGAAAGCCCACATGGAAGGTGGGGCAATTGTGCATTACAACGGATTGTACTATTTAATAGGCTCTGCCTTAACCGGGTGGAATGCAAATCCCAATAAATACTCAACTGCTCCTACTCTTGAGGGCCCATGGACTGAATTCAAGGACATTGCTCCTGTGGAAACCAATACATATAGCTCTCAATCGACGATGCTTATAAAGGTGGTGGGCACAAAAAAAACAACGGTAATTTTTATGGGAGATATCTGGAACCCTAAAACACAATGGGATTCCCGTTACCTTTGGATGCCATTGGAAATCGGTGATGGCAAATTGTGGTTACCTGAGCCAAAGCCCTGGAAATTAAATATTAAAACCGGTGAAACATCCTTTTCGGAGAAAGAGGAGTAAAAAAGCACTAAGTAATTGACTTTCACTGTTTCAAATGATTATTTGTGATTTCAGATTTGAAAAAAAGAAATATGACCAATATATTTTCAATGCTTAAACTGAATGTAGGGCTGTTGCTACTTCTTACAGCTTGCACTCCAACGATGCGAAAAGTAAAAAAAGTGGAGCAAAAAAACTATGTTTCAAACGTTTGGCAGGCCGATAACGGCAACGGAACCTATAAAAATCCCATTCTGTACGCTGATTATTCCGATCCGGATGTAATCCGCGTGAGAGACGATTTTTACATGACCGCCTCCAGTTTCAACTGCTCGCCGGGACTTCCCATTCTACATTCAAAAGATCTGGTTAATTGGACAATTGTGAATTACGCACTGAAACGCAATATTCCTGATGAAGTTTTCAGCATTCCGCAACATGGGAAGGGTGTTTGGGCACCCTGCATACGTTTCCACAACAACGAATTTTACATCTATTGGGGCGATCCGGATTTTGGTGTATACATGGTAAAAACGTTCGATGCGCTTAGCGAGTGGAGCGAGCCGGTTTTGGTGATGCCCGGAAAGGGAATTATCGATCCGAGTCCGATATGGGACGACGATGGCAAAGCATATATGGTTACGGCCTGGGCAGCCAGCCGATCAGGCATCAACAGCATGTTGACGGTTTGGCCTTTAAGTCCCGACGGAACTAAAGTGATTGGCGAAGGAAAACACGTTTACGATGGTCACGGCGGCAATCACACCATTGAAGGCCCTAAACTATACAAGAAAGACAGTTACTATTACATTTTCGCTCCTGCCGGTGGTGTGACACAAGGCTGGCAGCTGGCATTACGATCGAAAGATATTTATGGGCCGTACGAAGAAAAAATAGTGCTTGCCCAGGGAAATACGGCTATCAACGGCCCGCATCAAGGCGCCTGGGTGGAAACACAAACCGGCGAATCGTGGTTTCTGCATTTTCAGGATAAAGGGGCATACGGGCGAATCCTTTATCTGGAACCTATGATTTGGAAAAACGCTTGGCCTGTAATGGGAGAAGATCCTGATGGTGATGGTTGCGGGCAACCGGTTTTGACCCACAAAAAACCAAACGTTGGCAAAGAATGGCCGGTTTGCACGCCTCCGGAAAGCGACGAGTTTAACGCCGACACGCTGGGTTTGCAATGGCAGTGGGCAGCCAATCAAAGCATTAAATGGTACGCGTTGTTACGCGGACAGGATTTTCTGCGTTTGTTTGCTTTCCCGAAAAATACGGTTGGTGATCCACTTTGGAAGGTGCCGAATTTGCTGATGCAAAAATTTACGGCACCAGATTTCACGGCAACTACCAAAGTAAAACTGACGATTGAATGGGATTCATGGCAGGGCAAACAGGCCGGATTAATCGTGAATGGAAATGATTACAGTTATCTGGCCATTTCGAAAGATGAATCAGGTTATAAACTTAATCAGGTACTCTGTACAGATGCCAATCTGGGAGCTCAGGAAAAATCAGTGGCTTCAGTTCGACTTTCGGGAAATGAAGTTTATCTTAGGGTTCATGTTTCATCCCCTGATGCAGTTTGTCAATTTTCATACAGCGAAAACGGAACGGACTTCAACCTAATTGGAGAAGTTCTTCAGGCAAAAAACGAATTGTGGATTGGCTCCAAAGTTGGAATTTTCTGCACTTCGGAACCAGATGTGAGAAAAGGTGGCTATGCTGATTTTGATTGGTTTAGAATTGAGAAATAATAGTCTTTACTCAGCGGTTGACCCCAAATCACCCACTGAGTGGAACAAACAACAAAATTATGAAACATTTAATTTGGATTCTTTTTATCACTTTTTCGGCAACACTTCAGGCGCAGGAACTGATTACTTACGATGCTCCCGGTGCCCTTAAATATTCGGCACACAATGACGATTTTACAGTGCAGGTGCGCAAACCCGGTGGCGAATGGCTGGATTTATTTGAGTATATCGTACAGGTAGATCTGGATAATGTACAAAATGCCTCCTTGGTTTCGTTTGATTTCTCCGGGAAAATAGAAATATCTGTCAGGAAGAATAATGGTACAATTAACGATGTAAAAGTCCGGCCTTTGTCATATCAGATTTCTCCTGAAATAAATGGACAGCTGATCACATTTTCGCTCGATCAGCCACGTAATATTTCGCTGGAAGTAAACGGAGATAAACTTCATAATTTGCATGTTTTTGCCAATTCAATCCTGAAAGAAAAACCCGATCCGAACGATCCGAATGTGATTTATTTTGGTCCCGGAATCCATCAACCCAACGATCAGCCGGGCGATGTATTTCATATTCCTTCAGGAAAAACGGTGTACATTGATGGCGGAGCTGTGTTGAAAGCAAAGTTGATGGTGGATCATGCGCACGATGTGAGAATCATTGGGCATGGAATTATTTTTCAGCCAGAGCGAGGCGTTGAAATCCGTCATTCTCAAAATGTAACGGTTGACGGACTGATTTTCATCAATCCCAGTCATTATACCATTTATGGCGGCCAATCCAATGGGCTCAATATACGCAACATCAAATCATTTAGCTGCAAAGGCTGGAGCGATGGCATCGATCTGATGTCGTGTTCCGATGTGTTGATTGATAATGTGTTTATGCGCAATTCCGACGACTGCATCGCTATTTACGGTCACCGCTGGGATTTTTATGGCAGCGCCCGCAATTACCAGATCAAAAATTCGACCTTATGGGCCGACATTGCCCATCCAACGAATATTGGTTTGCATGGATTTGCCGAAGCGGGTGGCGATACCATCGAAAATATCACCTTCAGTAATATTGATATTTTGGAGCACGACGAAGATGACCGTAATTATCAGGGCTGCATGGCAATCACTTGCAGCGACAATAATCTGGTTCGCAACATCAGCTACCAAAACATCAGGGTTGAAGACTTTCAGGAAGGACAGTTATTCAATTTTCAGGTGGTTTATAATGAAAAGTACAGCGGGGCTCCCGGACGGGGTATTGAAAATGTGTTACTGAAAGACATTGAGTACGATGGAAATTCAGCCAATCCTTCTATCATTCAGGGACACGACAAAGATCGTATGGTGAAGGATATCCGGATTGAGGGATTGAAAATCAATGGAGAGAATATTCTGAATTCAAGCGATGGAGATATTCGAATAGGTGAATTCACTGATGGAATAAAATTTAAATAGGATAAATATTAAACTTTGAAAATGAGAATTACTTCAACTATGACCCATTGGATAATACTTCTGCTTTTCACTTTGGCTGCTCAACATACAAACGCTGCTGTTTATCAATGGTCAGTGCCAGTAACCAGTGTAATTTCTCCTGAAACGAACGATCATCCCCGCGCTTTTCTTTGGATTCCGGAGAATTGCAAACAGGTTCGGGCAGTATTGATTGGTCAGCACAACATGACTGAAGAACTTATTTTTGAACATCCGAAATTTCGTGAAGAGATGTCGGAATTAGGCATCGCTGAAGTTTGGATTACGCCTGGGTTTAATATGGTATTCGATTTCAATAAGAGTGTTGGTGAGCAATTCGAAAGTATCATGAATGCGCTGGCAGAGGAATCGGGTTACAGTGAACTGAAATTTGCTCCGGCCATTCCGATCGGGCATTCTGCCTGTGCCAGTTATCCCTGGAATTTTGCTGCCTGGAATCCCGACCGAACTTTTGCAATCCTTTCCATTCATGGTGATGCACCGTTGACCAATCTCACTGGAAGCGGCCGTCCAAATCCGGATTGGGGCGATCGGAATATCAATGGAGTTCCCGGACTGATGGTGGAAGGCGAATACGAATGGTGGGAAGACCGGGTGCAACCGGCGCTCAATTTTCAACAAAAATTTCCTAAAGCCGCCATTTCTTTTTTGTGCGATGCAGGTCACGGACATTTTGATATTTCAGATGAGTTGATTGATTACCTGAATTTATTCATTCGAAAAGCGGTTCAATACCGCTTACCAAAGGAAAGTCCTCTGAATAAACCAGTAAAATTAATTCCGGTAAATCCTGAAAATGGCTGGTTAAAAGAACGCTGGAAACAAGACCAGAAACCACAATTTCCTTCCGCACCTTTTGCCCAATACAAAGGTGACAGAAAAGATGCATTTTGGTATTTCGATCAGGAAACAGCGGAAGCTACAGAAAAATATTACGCTCAAGTACGTGGCAAAAAAGAGCAGTATCCCGGATTTTCTCAGAATGGAAAATTATTGACATTCAATCCGAAACTTCATGCCCGCATCGTCGGAAAGTTTGAACCTGAAGCTGATGGGTTGATTTTTCATGTAAAAGCTGAATTTACAGATACATTGAGGGCTGAACGATCTACTGATCATGGAAAAGGAAACCTCAGCGTTAGCCGCATTTGCGGACCGGTTGAAAAACTGAACGACACTACTTTTACCGTTCGTTTTTACCGGATGGGTTTGAATAACGAAAAACGAACCGGAGACATCTGGTTGATGGCAAGCCATTCTGGTGATGAAAATTACAAAAGTACGGTGCAACAATTTAACATCCGGATTCCTTTCCGGAATACGGAAGGAATGGATCAGCAAATAAAGTTTGATCACATGAAAGATGTGAAATCCAGCAAAAAATCAATCGATTTAAAAGCGACTTCCGACAGCAGAATGCTGGTGTATTTTTACGTTCAGGAAGGACCAGCCAAAATAGTGGATGGGAAACTGGTCTTCACCAAAATACCACCACGGGCAAAATTCCCGGTGAAAGTTACTGTAGTGGCCTGGCAATACGGCCGATCAGTTGAACCCAAAGTTAAAACTGCTGAACCTGTGGCACAAAGTTTTTATCTTACGAAATAATTAGACCATTCAGAAATGAAAAAGTATATAAATATGAAAAAGTATATCCTACTGTTTTTAATTAGCATAGTAAGTATTTCAATATCAGCGAATAGTCGGAAATATTTATTGCATACCGATGCCAATATTACCCGACTGAAAGAACAGATTAAAAATGATCCGGAAGTAAAACAAGCCTGGGATCATCAATTGAAGAAAGCCGAAGACATGCTGAAACGTGACCGTTCCGGAGCTCCCGATCTTCAGGAATTGGGGCTGGCTTACCGAATGACAGGTGATAAACGTTTTGCAGAACGTATTAAACAAACGCTGCTTCATACAATCAGTCAGGAAAGTTGGGAAGGACAGGATTTACTCCAGCGTACTCCGCCCTGGAAAGGTGGTTTGGGAACAGCGCATACCAGTTTTTATGTAGCCATCGGTTACGATTGCGCATACGATTTTCTCACACCCACCGAGCGGAAACAGATTGCCCAGGGGATTGTAAAAGTCGGCATCAAACCTGCCATGGAAGACTGGTTGAATCCGGATACGAATATTCACACCTTCGATACGATGGGCCACAACTGGTGGAGCGCTTGCGTGGATATGGCCGGATTTGCGGCTCTGGCAGTGAAAGATGAAATTCCGGAAGCCAGAAAATGGGCCGAAGAAATTTCGGAAGTGGCCACCGAATGGGTGAATTATTCAGGTAGTGTGCTGCAAAACAAACCGATGAGTTTCGATCGTGAAGGTGGTTTTTATGAAAGTATCAATTACGCCAGCTTTGGTTTTTCGCAATATTTACTTTTTCGATATGCTTTTCAAAACTCACTTCCGGAGGTGAAATTACCCGATATTCCGCAAATGGAATTGATGGCCGATTTTTTCATTCAGACTACTTATTACTCGGACAATGGCCCACTTTCGGTAAATTTTGGCGATAGCAGCATCAAACGAAATGGCAATTCATGTGTTGTTTTGCTATGGAATTTAGAATTTCACAAAGATAGGTATGCCTGGTATCTGCGCAAAACAGAAAAGGGAACAGATAAGGAAGGAATGGAAATGGATAGTCCGGTTGGACTGATTTTACATCCTGATTTACCAAAACTTCAGGATTTGAAAACGCCGGATCTGCCCGAATCGAAACTGTTTTCGGACATGGGTTGGGCTACTTTACGCGATTCATGGACCGACAATGCCACCATGTTGGGCATTAAATGTGGTTTTACCTGGAATCACTCACATGCTGATGCGGGCTCTTTCATTCTTTTTCATAAGGGTAAAAACCTGATTATCGACTCCGGAAACTCTTCTTACGGAAGGCCGGAATATACCCAATATTTTTGCCAGAGTGAAGCACACAATGTGGTACTTTGGAATGGAAAAGCACAGGAGCGGAAAGATCCGTATTTCGGGGTGAAAAACCCGGGGCACCTGTACGATTTGCTGGATGCCGGTTCAACGAAATATATATTTGCAGATGCCACTGGCCCGACTTCGCGATGGTTCACACGCAATTACCGCCACTTCCTATGGATCGGTGACGTTATTCTGGTAATCGATGATCTGGAATCATACGAGCCTGGTCATTTCGAATGGTTGCTGCATTACAACGGTGAATCGAAGAGGCGAGGACTGGATTTGTCGATCAAACAAGATGATGCAGAAGTGTTGGTTCGTCCGCTTTATCCGGAGACTTTCCCGGATGCTGGCCTGCCACATGACTTTCCGGAGAAAATGAGACTGGAAGAAAATATAGGACTGGAAGATCACAATCCGGATGTCAAACAGCCGTATTGGTCGATCAGCCATTTTCAGGATACAGACCGGACGAAATTTGTAACAGCCATTATCCTGAAAAATGAAAAGAATAAAGCTGATTTACCCAAAATAGAACGCTTTGATGGCAAGGATTTTCTGGGAGTGCGGATCACTCAAAACGGTCAGGTTACAGAAGTTTATCTGAATTTACTGGCCGATCAGCATATCAAACACCGTAACAGCCTGAACGTGATGAATGGCTGGGATACCGATGCTTATCTGACCGCAATGACTTTTCCAGAAGGAGCCGATCGTACCAATCCAAAAAATATGAAGCAGTTGTTCATGGCCCATGGCAGTTATTTACGCCGGGATGGAAAAACCTTAATCCATTCATTATCCAAATTCTTTGCGGTAGTTGACTACAATGGAAACACAAGAAACATTCATTTTCAGGGACAACCGGTTGTGAAATTGCAATTGGCCGCTGACAGGAAATTCGATTCAGTAATATTGAACGGAGTGAAACAAAACCCCGACTATCATCCGGAAACGAAGATGATGGAACTGTAATCTTTAATGTAAAAAGGATAGAAGTATTTTAATTAAGCAGTATTTATATTACTTAAAAGTTTCAAATCCTCCACCAAGTGGTTCGAGTTTTGTATCATTGGGGTCACTCTAAAAAAACATTAAAGCCTTGCAAGTCATTGATTTGTGAGGCTTTTTGTTTTAGGTGGTTTCAAATACGTGTTAAAAACTTGTTGTGCTTTCTCCAATCTTAAACCAAGATTTTTCGATTTCAAATACCCTTATCCCTTCAGGTTTCTATAAGACTATGGAAAAAAGCCGCAGCGCTTTTTATTCCGTTTCCTTATAAAAGCTATTCTAAATCGAAAAACGGGTGTTTACGATTGTGCGATAACGGAAAAATGAGAAATCAGGAGATAAAAATGATTTTTACGGCTTTAAATTGATTTGTCGCATCTGGGAATTGAATCTACGACAGGCTTATCAGAAGGAAACAACTGTAATTAATTTAGTTCTGATTCCAATACATTGATTTTGGCCGGAAGCAAGCGATAATCGATGAAAAATAGGCGAATGATGATGCTTTTTCTTTGAGTCTGTAACCTATGCTGGTCTTTGCTCTTGACAAACATATTTTTCCACCTATTTCCCATCTGTATTAGTGACTGTTTAAATTTAACACAGAGAGTTTTAAATTCGATTAAAGAACTTGTCGTTCAGCTTTATAGATTGCAAATCAATAAAAAGTACTATTTGAGAAAAAACGGAGATCACAGAGAAGAAAAAATCGCTTTGCGATTTTAGGCTCAGTGTCTTCAGTGTATTCTCTCTATAAATGAAAAATAATACTTTTGAAATCTTCAATTCAACTTGGCTTTTGCTATGGATTAATACTATTTCTCTGTGTTTAAATACTTTTAATTCTACTTTTAAACAGGTTCTTAACAATCGTAATTTTAAATCTCAATACGTGCCCCCATAATTTTTAAAAATTCCCGTATAAAACTTGGATGGGCTGGCCATGCCGGAGAAGTGACAAGGTTGCCATCTACAAAAGCTCCATCCACGGGAATATTTTGAAATTCGCCTCCTGCTAAAGTTACTTCGGGGCCAACGGCCGGATATGCGGTTAATTTTCTTCCTTTTACTACATTCGCAGCCGTTAAAATCTGAATGCCATGGCATATTGCAGCAACAGGCAGGTTTTTTGAAAAGAAATACTGAGCAATCTCGATTACTTTTGCATTCAGTCTCAAATATTCAGGAGCTCTTCCTCCGGCAATTACCAGGCCGCTATACTCGCTAACTTCAATATCATTAAAAGTGTAATTCAAGGTAAAGTTGTGCCCTGGCTTTTCGCTGTATGTTTGGTCACCTTCAAAATCGTGAATGGCTGTTTTGATCGTATCTCCCTTCTTTTTGTCAGGACAAACAGCATGAACTTCGTAACCAACCATTTCAAGCATCTGAAATGGAACCATCGTTTCATAATCTTCGGTAAAATCACCGGTTAAGAATAATACTTTTTTCATCGTTTTAAAATTTAAGGTTTGCAAATAGTGTCAAATATTTATTGTGCTACTTTGTATTAAATTCACTTTGATGAACTTTTTTAGATGGCACTTTTTATTTGTAACTTGTTCTTATGTATTTGTTTATATGGAATTAGTTAACATAGCCAAGTTAGTGTATTTTCTTCAATGCAATACTGTTTTTAACCAGATTTAATTGCATCATATAAAATTAACAATTTCAGGAAAGTCTTTGCATGAACATGTAAGGCAGTGGCTTATTTATTCGAAACAACGAATCGCTAAGTGGTGTTTTATTGTGTTTTTAATTTTAAAAGAGACAATAATCATTCGTTTTGGTTATAAATCAACACAGTAATTCGGTAATTAACTTTAGATCATTATTTTTGCGGTAAACTAATAATTATGAAGGACGTCAGTGATTGTCAAAATATCAGGGAGATTCGAGCTGCGATTGATGAAATTGATCATCTGATACTGGTCTCTTTGGCGAAAAGGCATAAATATGTAAAAGCGGTGGTGAAATTTAAGACTGATCAGGCCGGAATCATTGACAGGGAACGCCAGTTGGAAGTATTGCAAAAACGGAAGGAATGGGCCATGGAATTGGGACTGGATCCGGAGTTGATCGTATCAATTTACGAAACACTGATAGACTGGAATGTCAATAAAGAACTGGAAATATTCCGAAACAAGGAAACCCCAAATAGCTAAACTTAATTTAAAATACGAAAGCATGTATAAAGAAGATATCAAAGTAGTTGATTGCACCGTACGCGATGGCGGTTTGATGAATAAATGGCAATTTAGCGACGAATTTGTTAAGGGCGTTTACGATGCTTGTGTTGAGGCTGGCGTTGACTATATGGAAATTGGCTACATCAGCAGTGAAAAAGCATTTAGCCGGAACGAAGTTGGACCCTGGAAGTTTTGTGCAGACAAGGATTTGCGAAGAATCGTAGGCGAGAATAATACCAAACTGAAATTGTCGGCCATGGCAGATATTGGTCGCATCGATCTGGATGATATTCCGATGGCTGCAGATAGTGCAATTGATATGATGCGGGTTGCCTGCTATGTCCATCAAATGGATAAAGCTGTTGAACTGGCGCATCATTGCATGGACAAAGGGTATGAAACAACGATTAACCTGATGGCTGTTTCAAAAGTAAACGAGCGCGATCTGGAAGAAGCACTTTCGGATGTGGCCAGGTCGCGTGTCCCAATTATCTATTTGGTCGACAGTTTCGGTAGCATGTATTGCGAAACCACACAATACCTTTTAAAAAAGTATCAGGAAGCATTGCCAGATAAGGAAATTGGTATTCATGCACATAACAATATGCAATTGGCCATGTCGAACACCATAACTGCACTCATGGGTGGCGCAACCTACCTTGATGCAACTTTGCTGGGTATGGGACGTGGTGCAGGCAACTGTCCGATTGAAATACTGATTGCCTTCCTGAAAAACCCCAAATACCGCTTGTTACCTTTGCTGAAAGCTATTCAGGAACAGGTGCTTCCATGGAACAAGAAGATAGACTGGGGCTACCATGTTCCATACCTGATTACCGGTGCATTAAACGAACATCCGCGCAGTGCCATGGCCTGGATGGATTCGGAAAAGAAAGACGACTTTGTGTCATTTATGAAGGAAATGCATGATTATGAATTGCTGGAATAAGTTTATATATTGAAAAAATGGAATAAAAAAAGAGAGGACAGTGGTTCTCTCTTTTTTATGATTTTTGCGATTTTTGAATAGATCTTAATCTTCTTTTTTCTTGATACCGAATTCAGGTTTTACATTCAAAAATAATACCGGTATCATAGCGGGAATCATACACAACATAACCCAAACAAAGAAATGTTGATAGCCAATAATTTCCTGCAACCATCCGGAGAACATACCAGGTAGCATCATTCCCAGAGCCATAAAACCGGTAGCAATGGCAAAATGAGCTGTCTTGTGTTCGCCTTCCGAAATGTAAATCATATAAAGCATGTAGGCTGTAAAACCAAAACCGTAGCTAAACTGTTCAATTGCCGCACACAAACTGATTATAAGGTAATTGGTTGGTTGTGCATAAGCCAGATACACATAAGCCAGATGTGGGATGTTGATTGCCAGCACCATCCACCAGAGCCAATATCTGAATCCGTTTTTGGATGCAGCCAAACCTCCCAAAATCCCTCCTGCAGTTAATGCCAGAATTCCAAATGTTCCATATATCAGGCCAACATCACCGGTGGTAAGGCCCAATCCGCCTAATTGCCTTGGATCGAGCATAAAAGGAGAAGCCATCTTGATTAATTGAGCTTCGCCCAATCGGTAAAACATTAAAAAAGAAAGGATCACCCAGATTTCTTTTCTCTTGAAAAAGGATGCGAAAGTTTTAAAGAATTCCTTGAATAGATTCTCATTGCTGTCTGCACGTTTTTTGTCGGATGCAGGGTAGGGTAGCATAAAACGATGGTAAAAGGAGAAAAGCACAAACATACCTGCCAATATCAAAAAAGTAATGCTCCATGCCAGATGTATATTCCCGGAAGTTCCTTTGAATGAAGTCCCGGTTGCTCTGGTCAGTTTTTGATCGGCCTGAATAAGCAGATATGCAGGTTGTTCCCAGTTTTTCTGTGTGAAAGCCAGCCGTTCTCCTTCGAGCAATTGTAAACTTTTATCTCCCGATTGCCACTTCATGTTCAGAATCATCTCTTTGTCCACTTCTGGTTTACCATTCAATTTAATTGCAACGACCGCAATGTTTCCAACGGCAGTATTATCAGCTTGTCTGATTTCTTTATTCTGAAAATGTTTCTGAAGATATTTTTTTAAAGGCAAAGAGATGTAACGAGTCCACAGAGATGCTTTTTTTACATTTTCGGGATTTGTCATTTTGACAAAACCAAGGGATATATTGTGGTTGGCTACCACTTTTTGAATTGAATCGAGTTGTAGTTTCGGTATGTTTTGTGTTGATATTATAACCTCATCTGGAAAACTTGCAAAATAGGATTTGTCTGAATGGGCAAGTGCAGTTTGGTCAATCTCCGGAAGACTAATCTGACTGGTAATATTTGGTTGTGCGTTAACATTGATTTTGATGGGAGGAAGACCGGTTGCTGTTTCGAAGAATCCTGCCAGGATTATCAGCAGTCCTTGTCCGGTGATCATGGCAAAGCGGTAAAACGTGCTGCGGATGCCTACGAAATAGGTTTGCTGATGTTCGTCCAATCCTAGCATATAAAATCCATCAGCCGAAATGTCGTGTGTAGCCGAGCTGAAAGCCAACAGCCACATAAAGATCAATGTGATTTTAAAGAATCCAGGCAATGGAATGGCCATCGCAACACCGCCCAGTCCGGCACCAATAACGAGTTGCATAACAACGATCCACCAACGTTTTGTTTTTAAAAGATCGACAATCGGGCTCCATAATGGTTTAATTACCCAGGGTAAATACAACCAGCCTGTGTAAAAGGTAATATCAGCATTTGAGATACCCAATCGTTTGAATAGGATAACTGAAATGGTCATGGCTACGACGTAAGGAATTCCTTCGGCAAAATAGAGTGTGGGCACCCAAGCCCATGGGTTGCGTTGTTTTGGAAGGGTGTTGTTTTTATCGTCTTTCATTAAGAGTTTAGTTTTATCACTATTTATTCGTCATTCATGGTCATTGATTGCATTGCGACGTGAAGCTAATGACAACAATTGACGTGAAACGAATAACAACAAATACACCTTTAATATTCTTTTGAAATGGTTGCCCCGCGAAAATAATGCAACAGAATTTTATCGTATGAATAGCCTTTGGCGCCCATCATGGCAGCACCTATCTGGCACAGTCCAACGCCATGACCCCAGCCGGCTCCGGTCAGGATAAATTCGTCCGGAATACCGTCGGTGATGTTTTGTTTGTCGACAACAAAAGCGGAACTATATAAATGCGACTCAGACAATGTTTTGCGAATTTCAAGTTCTTTGCCGATGATCAGAGTGAGCTTTGTACCTATAATTTTAAGTTTCGTCAACCTGCCTGATTTGCCCCGTTCAACCGGTACTAGATCGAGGATTGCACCAAAATCTCTTCCCGACTTTCTTGCGATCAATTCGGCTAAATCCGATTGTTGATAGCTGAGTTCCCAGCGGTAAAAATCTTTGGTTTCCTGATCGTAGTCGTTCAGTACCTGCGAAAGAACCTCTTTGTCGCGCGTGTTGCAGAATGCTTCCGGAGATTGTCTGATCCATCGGTCAGCCGCAGTTTCCTTGGTCAGATCGGCATTAAATCCTTCAGGAAGTACAGGATTATCGACAATGGATTGCAGGTAGGGATGAACTTCGGGTTCCCAGACATTTTCGAATGTTTCCGAAATTCCCCCACAGCTTTTCGAAAAACGGGCATCGCAAATATTTTCGCCATCCATCAGTAACATGCCACGTGTTTCAGAAATAGCCTGTTCCACCAAAGGTGTCGATTGACGGGTAATTCCCTGGTATCGCTGACAATGATCGTCACCACAAACATCGAAATGGAGATGGTCCTCGCGGTCGTACCATCGGATGTATTCTTCCGGGGTTTCGGAAATGCTTTGGTAGGCTTTTCCTTTTTGTTTCAGAGCTTTGCTCTTTTCAGTCTGTGCCAGAAGCCATGAACGCGAAGTGATTGCGTGTGCTTTCAGTAATTCCATGTTGCTGGTTGCACTCATTTCTGACGAAATAACGCTGACCAGGTAATCTTCCAAAGGTAAAATATTGATAGCCGTCAGTTTTTCGTCTTCGATCATGATTTCCAGCGAACCTTTGAAGCGTTGATCTTCTTTTCGTTCCCAATGGAATTGAATTCCAATGGTTACATCATTTAAATCAAAGTAAGCTTCATGGTATCGGACGGGTTCGAAAATCAGGGTTTCTTCGTCCACCAGTTCATCATTCAGCCAGATTCTTCCATTGCGGTAATTTACTTTTTGAATTCCTTCGTATGGTACCCCGTTAGGAGCTAACAAATACGTTTTGTTTAGTCTGAAAATGATTTCCGGATGGTACATGATTCCAATACGTAACTGTGGTTCGGTCATGGTTTAGTATTTAAAATTTTGTTTCTTCGTAGAGACCCACGGCCGTGCGTCTCCAGGTTATTTTTCTACAAACACAATTCCAGCACCGGGAAAACCGGTTCGCTGAATCCAAATTTGCGGTATATTTTTTCACCGTCTTTCGAGGTATGCAAAGACACCTTACTGACACCACGTCGCAGTGCTTCATTTAATAATTGCTGCAGGATAATGGCAGAAATGCCTTTTCTTCTGGCAAAAGGTACGGTGTACATGTTCAGGATATCGCCCTCAAGATACGAAGATTGGTTAAAATCGCCCGGAATCTTTTTTAGCACCATGGCCCCGAAGCTTAAAATTTCACCATTCAGTTCAGCCAGAAAAGCGAAAAAACGATCTTCCGCCAAAGCCTGGGTGAAATACGGTGTAAGTCCATTTTTCAAGATCTGTTGGTACTCTTCACTTTGTTCTCCCTGCATTTCGGTCAGGTAAGCCATCCTGTAGGTCGTTAAAAGATCTACTTCGTTTGTCCCGATTTCCCGGATTTGAATTTTGGATAAATCAATTTGCATGTTTATCGACATTTAGTTTTAATATCGAACAAATATTTAGTCTGTTTATTTGTCACTTGTCGTACCAATTGTTTAATTCTAATTGTTAGTCGTACAGATGCTTAGATTTAAATGTTATTTCTGTCTTGCAAGTTGCTAACTTAGTAATTATTGTTGATCAACCTACGCTTTAAAAGACCAAATCAGCAGAATTGTTGTGAAAAAGGAAAGTGTTGCCTCTTATGATCATCATTAACTTATTGTCGGTGAGGCTGGGGTAGTGGTTTGTCCTGATGATAATTTGTTATTTTTACGCATTACCATTTTTATTGACAGTTTAATATTCAATAAGTCATTGACTTTCGTTCATTAATGCGGCATTTAGTTTAATCTTATGGTTAATTTTTTATTCCGATTTAATGTGCGGAAGTGATTTTTTAGTAAAAAGTGCCGATCTTTGAGCAACAAAATTTCTTCAACTTATCAGGTTTTTAATTGTTGATTTAAGTTCTATAATAGATTTTTTTATGATATATTTCCTTTTAGCTGTTCGTCAACCTGTCCGTATATTTTTGGTTATCCTGTATGTTGGATGTATCGCGGCTTTATCGTTATTGCCATCACAGGATTTGCCTAACGTGAAATTGTTTTATGGTGCAGATAAAGTGATACACTTTTCCATGTATTTTGTTTTCTCACTTCTATTTTGCTGGGCGCTTAAAACCGAATTAAATTACTCCCTTTTATTTCTGATCATCCCCGTTACAATCGGGTGGGGAATATTGATGGAGGTGATTCAGCTGGACATGCATGCAGGTCGCTCATTTTCGTTGTACGATATTCTTGCCAACAGTATTGGAGTAGTTGCCGGAATTCTGGTTTATGTGGTGGTTTCAAAAAAAATATTTTCCTGATTAAAGGATCCACCTTCTTAGAGGGTGGATTCTTTAATTTTCCCGAATATATAGGGTTTGTCTGATTGATCTGGCGAAATTAATCAGCGCAAACATTGAACCTCCTTTTTCGAATATGTCACTGGAGTTGTTAACTGTCTGAAAATGGAGCTGGAAAACAGTTCCGTTCCGATAAACTTTCAGCGTGATTTTATGTCCCTCAATGAATCCGCTAGGGTCACTATCGATTGTGTCGTTTGCAGAAGAGGGGATGCTAATGTTGCTCTCCTGTATGTTTTTTTCTTCCACTACAGCCAGGCCAACACAGTACTCACCATCAAATACTCCAATTTCATCTCCAACCATTAATCCGGTCAGGCTTAAATTTACCAGGTTTATATTCATGTGATCGACTCCATTGCCAATATACCTTTTGTGAAAATACGGAGAAGGCAGCTTCAGATCAGTTGGGGTTTTAACCGAAGTATTTGTATCACTTTTCTGATATTCTGAAGATGCTGAAATATTTGACCAAAGACCTGAAAAACAGAGATGGTTCAGATTAATTTCATTGGAACAAACATTATTTTTATCAGCAGAACGATTTGAATCAGATGATGTTTTTAGCTTGGTAAACGCTGAGTTTGAAATAAATAGAATGAGCCCTGAAAGCAGCGCTAACGGAGTAATAAAGAATTTTCTATTTAGTTGAGAAATCATCGGAATCGGATATTGTGATTGTCTGATTCATAACAATTGGCGGAATCATTTGTTGATTTTTGCAGGCGAATGTCTGTTCATAGCTCTAATCTAATAATTGAAATTAGTTCTCAGAACCTTCCAGTTCCTGCGAGTCTGCTAACCATAGCCAGATTTTTAAAACTTATCAAGGTTAATCGACTTGATAACTGGGATGCTTTCAAGTTATCACTGTAGATCATGTTGTAAATAGACTGCTTACTTAAACCTAACAATAGAGCAACTTCTGTAATATTTGAAATAGTCTCTCTCCTTAAATTGCTTTAGTGGTTTCTGGTATTCCTGAATAAAAATTTGTTCGGTGACATTCTTTATTTTCTCACCTCGTTTAATCGATTTGTAAGCTTTTGAATTACACTCGTGAGAACAATGTTTTGTTATGGTTTTTTTAGCAAAAAATATTTTTTGCACAATCACAAATTTTCTTTATTTCTAATCTACCGCTCATTTATTTCGCCAACTTATAGACCACTATAATCTACCATAGTCCAAATTGGGACCAACCTTTGAGTGAAATTTAAGCTAAAATACAGATTTTTATTTTTCGGTACAAATTTGATCTAATCAAGAAGTATTTTCAATTATTAGTGATAATCTAATAATTGAAAAGTAATTGAATATTAATAATTTAATGATTAATGTTGTGAATTGCTAAACGATAGTAGACATAATTATTTACCGATGCAAAAAATCAAAAATAAATACATTAACTTTCGTGAAATTTTCATGAGACCTGCAATTGTACCATGATGAATATTTAAAGTGCCTTTTTTGATGATCCAGCCTATTTTAAACATGAATGGATTGATGCATTTATTTCAAAAATTAACCAATTGAGAATCATTATTATAATAGCTTGTATCATGTTACTTTTTGCTGGTTTTGCGAAAGGAACAGATACATTTACCATAAAATTAAATAACAGCTTTCCGATACAGTATTGCAGTGATTCGGTTATTGTCGCTCCAAATCTAACAATTAACGCATCGAATCCGATTCCCGGGATGAAAATATCAATCACCAATGGTTTTATTTCAGGTGAAGACGAATTGGTTTATTCAGGTGCAGTCGGTACCATTTCCGGAACATGGAATGTTGCGCAAGGTACTATGTCGCTTCAGCCTATTGGGTCAGCAAATTCCTCTCCTGCCGATTACGAAAAGGCCATCAAATCGATTGTTTATAAGAATAATAATCCGAATCCTACTAAAGGTCCTACAATAGGAACCAGAAAAATATCAATCACCCTCATTGATGCAGATTATCTGCCTGCAACACAACATTTTTATCGTTTCGTTACAAAACCCGGAATTCTTTGGACCGAAGCAAAGGATGAAGCCGAATCAAATTCAATGATGTATTATGGCCTGAGGGGTTATCTGGCTACTGTCACCAGTCAGGCAGAAAATGATTTTATCAGACAAAAAACTAAAGGTGTAGGGTGGATTGGGGCATCAGATGAAGCAACTGAAGAAAATTGGCGCTGGGTAACAGGCCCGGAAGGGCTTAAGGATAACGCGAAGGGTCAATTATTCTGGAATGGAGTTACTGTTTCGGGAGAATACACGAACTGGAATTCAGGGGAACCAAACGATTCCCCCACTGCAAACATTCCCCACGAAGAAGATTATGCCCATATCACTTTTTTCCCTGGTGATCCTGCTCGCTCGTATAAATGGAACGATCTTGCGAATGGAGGAAATACTGGTGATTATGTGCCTGCCGGTTACCTGATCGAATTTGGCGGGTTGCCTGGCGATTCGGTTGTAGAGCTTTCTGCAACCCTTGATTTGCAGGTGAATACAATAACCTTCAATACCGATGAAATCCCAGCAATTTGCGAAGGTGAGAGCGTTACCTTAAATCAGCCTGATAATAATGCAAATCAGGCAACTTATCTGTGGAGCCCTGCTGCAGGCTTGTCAGATCCTTCGATTGCCAATCCGGTTGCCAGGCCATTAACGACTACAAAGTATACGGTTACAGTTACACGCGGAACTTGTTCCAGATCGTATGGTTTTCCAGTGACTGTGATTCCAAAACCGATAGTTGATTTTACAATTGACCCGACAACCTGCTATGGTTACAGTCTCGACGTGGCCTACGTCGGCGATGCAAATCCGGATTTTTCTAACTTTTGCTGGATATTCGACAAGGATACAATTACAAGTGGTACCGGATCTTCGTTCGCCCAGGTAAATATACCGCTTGGCGTCGCTGATTCAAATCGTGAAATTACACTACTTATTGTGGATCAAAATGGTTGCTCAAATCAGCATACAGTAAGCAATATACTTGTCAAACCCGATTTAAGTCTTCCGGAAGTTAATGCAACAATTCAATGTCAGAATGAGTCGTTTGACTTTTCTGTTGTGAACCCAAATCCGTTTGTGAAATATGATTGGAATTTTGGTGATGGGGATAAAGCTGAAGGAACCAACCCTACTCATCTGTATCTACAACCAGGAAAATATACAATTCAATTAACAGCAACAAATAGTGACAGCTGCACCAACACCGTTTTCATTAAGGATATGGTCTTTGCCACACCGTTACCGGTATCATCCTTTAGTATGGATCATGCAATCGTGAATAAAAATATGCCTACAGTAAATTTTTTAAATTCGAGCACAGGTGCAATTAACTATTTATGGAATTTCGGCGATGGCACTACCTCTGCCGACGAAAACCCAAGCCATAATTATACTAAAATTGGTCATTACCGGGTTTTACTAAAAGCTGAAAGCGAATATAACTGTAACGATACCATCTCTCATCCTGTTACATTTGCCTTTGACCGGATATTCCCTCCAAATGCTTTTTCCCCCAACGCTTCCGACCCGATAGATCGCATATTTTTGATTAATGCTGAAGTGATAATTAGTCAGGGATATCATTTTATGGTTCTGAGCCGATGGGATGACATTGTTTTTGAGGTCAAAGACGATATTAAAGGTTGGGATGGAAAGATGAAGAACGGTTCTTTTGCACCTGCAGGTTCCTATTTATGGATTCTTTATTTTACTGATTCCCTGGGATTTAAACATCAGCAAAAAGGAACGGTTACTTTGGTATATTAACTGGCTTGTTTACAACTGCGGTATCTGTATTGTCCTGTTAAACACTTGTTTGTGTTGCTGTCCAAAAAAGAAAATCAATGATATTTCATGCGCGCCATAGCCGTAACCAGCGAGATTCGAGAGGGTATAGTCAAAACTATAACCAAACTGAAATTTCTCCTTTTGGTATCCGAACATTGCAACAACCGAATTTGGCCTGATGGATAGATTATTACGAAACCATAACCCAAAAGTGAGCCAATCTTCCTTCATATACATACCGATGTTTATTTGTTTGAACGATCCTTGTTGTTGATAAACAAGGTTGGGCGATAAGGTAAATGCACGCGACAATAAACCATGATGAAACTCGTGTCCTTTAGTGCCGGCATGAAAGGTTATTTTAAGCGGAAGCCTTCCCAACTCATCTCCTCTAATGAATGACTGATCAGGATGAGTGAGGTGGTTAAATGCCAAACCAAAATATACATCATCCTTTTGCCCAACGACTCCAAAGGAGAAATCCGGAATAAGTTTATGGCCGTTTTCAGTCGGGAGGGTGTAGGTTCCGTAAATTTTACCATTATTTTGATTGATCATCCCCGGAAAAACTAACCCACTGACTTTATATTGTTTGTAAATGAATCCAGCCTCAAGAGCCAATGAAAAAAATAGCCGATCATTTACTTTAAAGTGATGGGCGTACAAAAAAGAGGTATTCAGATTGCTAATGATTCCATTTAACTGAACGTCATACATCACTTGAATTCCGATTCCACCGCGCATGCTACTTACAAATTTGTCGTACGACAGGTAATTGGTTACAAATGTATTCCCCTGATTAGGCCACTGATTTCGATAATTTATGGAACCCCTTGACAAAGCACTTGTTCCGGTAAAGGCAGGATTTAGATAAAGTGGATTGGCATAAAACTGCGAGAATTCGGGATCCTGTCCCTTCAACGAAAGCGCACTAATCAACAGGACGAATAATATAAAAAGAAAAGTACCTTTTGAAACAGAATCTCCTAAATGAACCTTCCGAATTCGTTGGAAAGAATTAATCATTATTTCTTTAACGGAATAAAAACTGGTAAATCAACCTTAAATTAAGTGCTTTGAGAATTTTAGAAATATACGTAATTCATTTTAAAGTATTGCCTTTTCACCACTACCATTTTTGAGGCGTAGATTCAAGTCACAAATGCGACAAATCAATTTAAAGCTGCAAAAAATATCTTAGAAGGGGTTTGAAACTTCAGTTTTTTTCTTGGCCTTCTGTTTATCTTATTCTGCACCAGTTTTATATATTCACTATCATATAGA